>JAFRXO010000036.1 GCA_017443465.1 Bacteroidales bacterium | reverse complement strand
TGCGACAGATACTTGTATCCCAACCGGACAAGGTGCAAAGCAGCAGGAACTTGAACACGAGTGTTCTCGTTGAATTTGCCTTCAGCCATAATATGCTATGTAAAAGTGCTTTCTTGCTATTCGCAAATTTAACGCTTTTCGCCGATTTAACCTCAATAATAAAGATAATAGATTACGATGTTCTTCTATGATTGTCAGCGAGAATGACTTATCGCGTCTTTCTCACGCTGTTTGTGTAATTGACTCTTTCTACAAATGCCTACCCTTCTTCTTCGTTCCGTCCCAGTTGGTGAGATCATCGTTGGAGCCACCTCCGCCACCCCCTACGCTGACACCACTTTTCCGCCGGCATCGAGCAATAGAGTTGCAACTATCTCCTTCGGGACGGTTATCTCTTCACAGAACTGTTCGGTACGAGTCTCGGCCAGATCACAGCTAGATTGGCTAATCTCGAAATAAGAAGAGAGCGACAAAAGGGATAAAAGATATATGGCATAGCCGAGGGAGGAATCGGGATAGAGATCGCAGGCCTCCAGTTAATTGGCAACCATCTGCGCATCGAATTCGATGATGACGCCAAACATATCCAACACATCGTACAAGGTGGCGATTGATCGCTGAGCAAGAAAACGAATTCCCGTCCGCGACTTCGTCACATATCCACCTATCATTACATCATACGATCTCACTGGCGTAGTGTATTGAACGACTAGACGTAATGTGAGAAAATGGGGGTTGGTTATATTTGAAAAATATCTAATTAGTCAGGTAGTACTAATTAAGAAATCAGCTGGTAACATCCGAATACTTTCAGGAATATAAACTCTTTCCATTTGGCCTTCCTTTAGCGCAGGTGTAGTGATATGCCCGTAAAAAGGATCTTTCCCATAACCCCTCTTTACCGAGTCGCAGATAAGATATCCCAGTTTCCTGTTGTAATAAATGAACTTCCCAGGCGCCGAGACAGTCTTGATTACTTCACACATTCTGCCTTCAGTCTTAAACTTTGATAATAGGCGATGAATATATGCCAGAGTATCGGAATTGAGACTCATGTAGTCTTCTTTGATTTCATTCTCAAAAGCCGAAACTGCCTGTTGTAATAATTCCGGATGGGTGGGGTCAAAAGTATCACACAGATTTAGAACCGTAATGGTAAGTTTCCAAACATCCCAAGAATAATGGCCCAGAAGAATCAGGCCGTGGGCAAACAACTCGCGCTGCATTCTCTGGAGTTGGATTGAACGATACTCTTGAGATACAGTAATACTGCGCCTAAACGTAAGAAGGAATCGGTTGAGCAGACACAAAGCATAGTACTTAATCCTACTCTTAACGTCTTCTTTTTTCTCTTCCTCATTATCATTGCTTACTCTCATCATTAAAGCTACCGCAACTAAAATGGCAGAATAATGAGTAAGACTTGCAGGCAAAGGAGGATATCCCTTCTGATAAGGGTCAGGATTAAGCGTTATAGGAATAAGATCCGTGGAGTCAAACTCCTTCAAGGGTGCTATATACTTTTTCTCCAGCCTCATTAAATAGTTCATAGTGGCATTTATTGCGCTGGGGCTATGAACAATGAAAACTCTCTTTTTTTTCTCAGCCCGTGCAGCCTTTCCATCTTCCACTTCCTTTATACTATTCTTCTCATCCGATTCCTCTGCTTCAAATTCTTGGCGCATTCCTGAAAAGATGAAGTCAAAAATACGCTGGTTAATACGAGAGGAATAGCCGTCCTGTTTAAAAACCACCTTATCGTAGTCCGCAGCATATACGAGGCCCTCATCTTCACTGCTGGTATCCTCTTTACTTTTGCTCGTCCGTGATACCATTCGCCCAGCATAATCCTTGGTTGAGGATGAAGGTTCATCTACATAGACACTTCCCAGGATACCTGCTATTTTATTCCACCAGTTTGTCCCCTCAGATTTACCGAAGAGATCTGCAAGCTGCTTAATCACCTTATCTGGACAGCCCTTCTGGATACTCTCTTGGTCCAGAATATAAATACGATTGGAAATATTTACGCCGTCTCGCTGCAACACTAAGGAGATGGCATCCTGCATTAGGGATGCCGGCATTTCTTGTACACAAGTGAGTCTATCGAAGTGATGAATAGACGGCACTCCGACAAGATGATAAATGCAGATATCTACGTTGTCTACATCTTTATTCAGCTTAAGACGATAGGTGCCTTCCCATAGTTCACAACAATGAATAGATACTTCTTTATGACTTTTAGATAGCGATTTATTGCCACCTTTTTGGGCTATAGTCAAGATGTCAATCGGGCTTTTCTCGAAGCCTAATTCCTTCAGGTAATCCACTTTACCCTTTGCCTGAAGCAGGATAGATGCCTCTTCGTTGCCCGGCTGTCCATCCAATCCGAGCGCTGCCCGAGTGATATTGGCGCTGCCCGTGAGGACCCAAGTCTCTGATTCAGATTCCAATTGTAGAATCTTGGCATGAGTCCGATCTTCTTTAATCTTATGAAATGAGATGCGGTCTAAGTAGGATGCCGGAAGCCCAGTGGGAAGCGTGCCGCGTTCGTTATCCACATAACAATCAACGGCCTCAGGGTTAAAAGTATCCATTAGCGCCGCAATGGCCCTTCCATTCGTGTCATAGTATGGTGCAAGCATGGAGAGCTTCTTTACCGTGACACCGTCCACGGCGGCCATTAATTGAGCAAAAATGGAAGACCCCGGCTCGTTTGATAACAAAGATATTCGCTCTTCATCATTCTCGAGAACGGTCTGAACGCTTTCTGAAATCCCGCGCATCAACTCACTGAAGGCAGTAACCCATTTGAGCTGTTCCTTTACATTTTCGGAATCATCTCCAATTAGCGAATTAATATATCGCCACACAGCGTTGATGATTGGGGCCTCCGAAGACGTGGCACTATCTGCACAGAAGGCATTCCAGACTTCTTCATTATAGGAGGTTCCGCCACAAGTCAAATTACCAGACCCAACCAGCGCCATACACTTAGACTCCCCGACAAAGAGAGCGACCTTAGGATGGAACACGCCATTACCGCGGCTCTTAATGCGAATTGGAGTAAATGATAGCGAGGCATTATTGCTTGCCAAGCCATCCTCACCGTAAATTAGCTCCATCGCTTCATCATAACGGTCAGCGTCTATGAGGACAAGAATATTTGTTGCATTGACGGCGCGAAGTTTCGGCAGGTAATAATTATTGAAGAACACCGGGTCAAAGGAAAAAGTAGTCAGAATGACGGAGTTATAACTCACGCCGCTCTTCTCAACTATACTACCAAAGATGCAGTATCGAGTATTCATAGCCGGCCCTCCAACTCGAGGCACTCTTCTCCAAGAGGAAGAAGCCCGTCTTTATCATACAATTCCAGCTCTCGAAGGAAATCCGCAACGGTGCCGATTCGGGAGTCCATGTGGGTAGCCTCAACGCCATCAAGGAACCTGATATATCCATCTTCCAGCAAGAACTTGTAAGAAGCAATACCTGTCTGATGGTACTTCCGCATAGCAACGCGGAAATGCTTCCTTATGATTTGTTTCTCCAGGAAATCATGGATGAAGTCTTCTAATGGCCACTGCGCCTGTTCCTTGCAAAGTTGGATGAAGCGAGAAAAATCATCCACTCCAGTCATCGCAAAATAACGGGCCTGAATGTCTTTTATAGACTCTAAGTACGGCTCGTTCACCGTAGTTTGATAGAACAAGTTCAACAAAGCCTCCGACATCGCCGGATAAGCCCCCCTGTTCTGCTGCCACTGCGGTTCTCCGCCTTTTAATAATGAGCACACATGTTCAACGGTACCGGAATACCCCTGAGCCGAAAGGACGTCCGTTATCCCTTTCGCAATCTCATGAACCAATGCCTCTAGTTCTACCCAAAGATCTTTATAGGGACCAGAGTTGAGGATTCCAAGGATGTTTTTCAGCAGAATGGACGCTTGGTATTGATAGTTATCATCCAAATAATAAGCATACCAACCAGCGTGTACCGGGTCCTGTGATGGTGCCTTGATGTATTGTTGGTAAACATATTTCGGGAAATCAACATTGTGATCATTCCCAGGCTGATTCTTGATGTATTCCAGGAAAAGAAGAAGGGTGTTTTTCCTGTAATAAGTAACCTCGTCAGAACCTCGGAAGTCCTCCTGCAAAAGAAGTTTGATAAGCAAATCTCTTTCTTCTTCAGCATCGGCGAAGGATTTCATCCGGAATCTCTCTTTGAGTGAACCAAGTTGATCTCGACTGACCACACCATCATCAACGCATTGGAGAAAAAGAGAAATGTTATCTGACCCAATGCTGGCTGCAAATGCATTAGCAAGTGTTTTTCCGTTGAGATAACCTTCTCCATTGGATGCGACATACAGCTTATCCCTTTTCGACACTTCGTTTTCGCCGATCAGCTTGATATCGTTCAATGATCTAGCGTAGTACTGAGCGAAAACACCGCCAGGATTAGCGAAGTATGTGCCTGTCCTCGTGCCACCAGACTCGTTATAAGTCCCTTTCTGAAGGTCAAAAATCGAGGAGTTTGAGTCACTGGCCTTGGCGCTGGCGTAGTTAATACCCGGAATTCCGAGGGCATCGTCAGTCTGCGTTTGAATGAGTGCCAGAAGATACTCCGCCTTTCGGATGAACTTAGGCTGCTGTTTCGGATCAACTGAAGCATGAGGGCTACAGAAGGCATCCATCAGCCAGCAATAAAAGCTATAGTAACGGATTCTGGCAGTTACGTTGTTGAGGCCACGGAGCAATGCTGTGAAAAGCATCTCCGGAGCATTTCGCAGTCCAAGTTGATTCAGGCCGACTTTAAGGTCTGCATGCTCTGAAATGAATGGCGATATGTGACTATTGGGCTCCACAATCTTGTTATTTGCCTAAACGGTCGCGAAGGGCGTTCAAGATTTCCCCGTTATAGGTAAACCAGAGTGTTCCCTGAACAGGGTGATTGAAGCCCTTGAGACTCTGGGCAAGACGAGATAGCGAAGTTGTTTCTCCCTGGTATTCGATATGGCGGTCATCGATGACTTTTACCTTGATAGATGCGTTTTCAACGTAAACCAACTCGGCACCCACAGGAATCCCGCACTCGCCGAAGTTGAATGGACCTCGGCGAGCGGTTTCCTTTATCTCCTGGGCAATCTGTTCATCCTCGATTTCATGACCCTCCGGCTTAACCTTCTTAAGACGATCCATAGTCCCGGAAATCTTGGCAATGCATTCCAGAAGCTCATAGGCAGCCTCTTTCGTCATTGCATAGAACTCTTTTACACGGGGCTTACCATCAAACTCATCGATGGCACGAAGTTCCGGATTCAGCTTATCAATCAGCTTGTGAAGTTCCTTGTCGGTGAGGGCTTTATCGACCTCGTAGATTGCGTACGCTCGGAAAGCATAAGGAATGGTCTCGCTCCGGTTGAGCTGTTTTAGACGGTTTTCCAAGTTGGTGGCATAGCCAATCTTAACATATTCCGGAAAGGATGGGTTGGTGAGGATGTAAATGCAGCCAGTGTCTTTCATGCTTGAATTGTCCTTTTTGTAAAGATAATCATTTTTTCCTGTAGTGTCTAGAATACAAGATGTAGTCAGGATGTATAAAAAAGAAAGTATCGAAAGACTATTCTTTAAGAGTCAACAGTATAAATGTCACCCCGCGTGATGAAATTTTGCAAAAGGCTATTGTTGTTTTTTACTTATTGTTTTTATCATAAGACTCCTCAGAGAGCTGTTTAAGTATTCCGACGAAGGCTTCTGTTATGCAAGGAGCGGCCATTATTTCGTAGAAGCGTCTCTGTGCTTAGGTCTAATTAGTAAACACATCTGCAGCTCTTCTTGCAGCGATGAACTAACCTATCTATATTTGACATCTGCATCGGAATAATCAAATTGTTATTACTTTTGCCAAAACATACCATCTATGAAAGATAAACCCTATATAGACTCTGACGGGAACGTCTATGAATCCTATGAGGCATACGTAAACTCTCCGGATCTGGACACCTATGAAGTTATGCTCTACCTTCACGCCGGCACAAGAACTCCTCAGAATGGCTTCGAACGGAGTCTTCTCCAGGAAATGAAGGATATAGAAGCCCGGGGCGAAATGATTGATTTCTCTGAAAATATCTGGTAGCCTAGGCACTGTAAACATTTGTTTAACTTTGACTTCGGAAGACGGAGCACTTCAGTGTAGGGTTTTCATATGATTATCTTGATAACAGGAGCCTCGCACACGGGAAAGACTCTCATGGCGCAGCGGATGCTTGAGAAGTACAAGTATCCGTACCTCTCTATCGACCATCTGAAGATGGGGCTTATCCGCAGTGGTAACACCACCCTCACGCCGATGGATGATGATGCACTGACGGGTTACCTGTGGCCCATTGTGCGCGAAATGATCAAGACTGCCATCGAGAACCGGCAGAACCTCATCGTCGAAGGATGCTATGTCCCATATGATTGGAGGAAGGACTTCACTGAAAGCTATTTGTCTGACATCCGGTTCATATGCCTTGCAATGACGGATGATTACATCGATGAGCATATCAATGAGATCATCGACAAGGGCTCAGTGATCGAGCATAGGCTGGACGATTCGGGTTGTAATGCGTCTTTTCTTAAGGAGGAAAACCGGTGGTTCCGGGAGGGTTTTGTCCGGGCGGGGGAACAAGTGACCCTGATTGACGGAAGCTATGAAAAAACTGAATTCAGACAACTTCGACGTTTCAAGCAGGCCGCTGCACATGATGAGTGTGAGGCGGTTCTGGAATCGGCTCAGCGGGGGATCCTGGCCGTTCACGGTGAGAACGGCTATCCTTACGGGCTGCCAGTGAATTACGTTTATCTGGACGGGAAGATTTATTTCCACTGCGCCAAGGCCGGACATAAGCTGGATGCAGTCCGGGCCGATGACAAAGTGTGCTTCACAGTGCTTTCAGAGCCTGTCAGGAATCCCGGAGAGTGGTGGAATTGCTTCACCAGTGTCATATGCTTCGGGCGCATCGCGGAAGTGACTGATGGTCAGGAGAAAGACCGGTTACTGAGGCAGATCGGGGCTAAGTACTTCCCCGAGGGGTACGACATCGAGAAGGACATGGCCAACAACGCTCGCAATGCCCTGATAATGGAGATCTCGATAGATCATATGTCCGGAAAGCACGTCCGGGAAAAATAGCTGCGGGAAAATCCCTAGAAGACGATTGAAACGCCTATTCCGGGGCCTGCGGAGCAACCGGTGACGCGAAGTGCGACGGTGTTCTGGGCGCCTCTGGTCTCATTGTAGTTGTCGGCGATCCAGCTCAGACGGCTTTTTCCGATGGACAGCAGAGGGATACCTACATCAAGGGCAGTACCTCCCAATATGGCCACGATGACACCTCCGACGAATCCGGCCATAAGCGTTTTTTCACTGTTGGTCGGGGTGTAATCCTCCTCGTCGTCGTACATTTTACTGTACCAGTCTCCGGAAACGACGCATCCGACGGCGGCGGCGACTCCGACTCCCAGGCCGACGGCGCCGGCGGTAACCAGATTCTTACCGGCCTTATACTGCTTCATTGCGCCCAGGTAGGTCTCGTTGAAAATATCACTGCCGATTATCTGGCTGATCTGATCGACATTCAAAACAGTCCCGTTCTGATCGAAAAACTGCCCTTTGCTGAAGGTCAGGCTGGCGGGATTGTACTGGGCCTGAGCCTGGCTCATACCAAGGCAGAGGACACCGAAAAGGATGATGAAAAATTTCTTCATAACATATGTATTTATAACTGTTTCACTGCATTGCGCGATGGAACTCCCAAAGGACTACTCCGGCGCAGACGGCTACGTTGAGGGAATGCTTTGTCCCCCACTGCGGGATCTCTATCGAGAAGTCGGAGGCGTCAACCACTTCCTGGGACACTCCGTCCACTTCATTTCCGAATATTAGGGCATATCTCTCCCCTGCCTCGGGCACGAACTCGCCGAGTTTTCGGGAGTTTACAGTCTGCTCCACGCTGACAATCTTCCAGCCTTCGCTGCGGAGCCGGGCTATGGCGTCAAGGGTGTTTCCGAAGTACTCCCACGGGACGGAGTCCTCCGCTCCCAGGGCGCTCTTGTGGATCTCCGCGGACGGGGGCACCGCGCATATGCCGCAAAGCATCAGGCGGTCAACCTTGAAAGCATCGCAGATGCGGAACACGGACCCCACGTTGAATGCGCTCCGGACACTGTCCAGAACCACGGCGAGCCCCGCAGAAGGGAGTTCCCTGTACTGCGAAGGAGTGATCCGGTGAAGTTCGAAATTCAGGAGTTTTCTGTCTTTCATAAGGCAAAAATAGCAAATTAATGCTAAATTCGCAGGACAGAACACATCATCCATGGCTGCCTTCTACACTGTCACAGACACTCATGAGACTCCGGACGGGACGGTTTTCCGCATATGCCTCGATCCGGAGAGTCCCCTCTTTCGGGGACATTTCCCCGGACATCCCATCCTGCCGGGGGTGTGTTCAATGCGCATTATCCGTGAATGCGCGGAGAGGATAAGCGGGAAGCGTCTGAGCTACAGCAAGGTGAAGCTCTGCCGCTTCTCGAGCGTCATCATACCGGGGAATCCGCCGGCTTTCGATGTGCGCATATCCCTCACGGACGAAGGGGCCCTTTCCGCGTCGATTACATATGACGATGTGCAATATGTCCACATCACGTCTCAATTGATTGCTTAACCCGCGGCATAATCCGTAAAAAAGATTATCTTTGTGTCTTATCTGAAAACAAACAACTAACTCAGCATATGAAGTCAGATCTCGAGATCTTCGATCTTATCAAGAAAGAACGTGAGCGCCAGTCCTCAGGCCTTGAACTCATCGCTTCCGAAAACTATGTCAGCGACCAGGTCATGGAGGCCATGGGCTCCATCCTCACCAACAAATACGCCGAAGGCTATCCGCGCAAACGCTACTATGGCGGATGCGAGGTAGTCGACCAGATCGAGCAGCTGGCCATAGACCGCCTCTGCGCCCTCTACGACGCAGAGTATGCCAATGTGCAGCCGCATTCCGGTGCACAGGCCAACCTCGCGGTGGAGATGGCATGCCTCAAGCCCGGCGACACCTTCATGGGACTCGATCTCTCGCAGGGAGGACACCTTACCCACGGTTCCCCGGTCAACGCTTCCGGAATCCTCTACAAAGCCGTCTCCTACGGCCTTGATCCCGAAACCGGAATGATCGACTACGACGCCATGGAGAAGACGGCTCTCGAGACCAGGCCCAAGCTGATCATCGGAGGTGCTTCCGCATATTCCCGCGAATGGGATTACGAGCGTATGCGCGCCATCGCGGACGAGGTCGGAGCCATCCTCTGGATCGACATGGCACACACTGCCGGACTGATTGCCGCAGGACTTCTTAAGAACCCCGTAAAATACGCCCATATAGTTACTTCCACCACCCACAAGACCCTTCGCGGACCCCGTGGTGGTGTCATCCTGATGGGTAAGGATTTCGACAATCCCTGGGGCATCACCAACACCAAGGGAGAGGTCAAGAAGATGAGCGAGATCCTCAATTCTTCCGTTTTCCCGGGAGTCCAGGGCGGTCCCCTCGAGCACGTGATAGCCGCAAAGGCAGTCGCTTTCTTTGAGGCTCTCCAGCCTGAATTCAAGGATTACCAGAAGCAGGTCGCAGCCAACGCACAGACCATATGCAAGGCATTCATGTCCAAGGGCTATAAAGTGGTTTCCGGAGGCACGGACAATCACCTCGTCCTCATAGACCTCCGCGGGAACTTCCCGAAACTTACCGGGCGCATCGCTGAGAAGCAGCTCGGGAAGGCGGACATCACTGTCAACAAGAACATGGTGCCCTTCGATGACCGCAGCCCGTTCCAGACCTCCGGACTTCGCATTGGTACCCCGGCGGTCACGTCAAGGGGATTCATCGAGAAAGACATGGTCGACATAGTCAACCTGATCGACGAGGTCCTCTCCTCCTGTTCGAAGCATGTCGAGGCACTGAGCCTGAAAGCCGGTGTAGAGCCGACTCCCGCACAGGCTGCAGAACTCGCTGAGCACAAGGCTGTTCTCGACTCCGTTAAGAGAAGGGTGAACTTCATGACAGCCGGGAGGCCGCTCAACAGATACTAATTTATTCCCACATACTGATAACCAATGTCCAAGCTCATTTACACAGAACCTGTCTGCAAAATCCAGCTGATCCAGACAGAGCAGACTATCGCGCAAAGCGGGGCACAGACGCCCAAGATGACTGAAGAGGACGATTTAATTTTCCCCGCATAAGATGAAACGCATATTCAAAACCGCTGCACTTGCAGCAATATTGACGGCATTCACCTCCTGCGCGGAAAAAGAGATCAACGCTCCGCAGCCAACCCAGGAAGGTGACGCCGAACTGGTAAAGGTAACATTCAATGCCGAGGCAGCTTCCTTCGAGGAAACCAAGCTGGTCCTCGGAGACGACAAGCTCTCCCTCAATTGGAAGGAAGGCGAGAAGATCGCGGTCTATGACGGTACCGCGCTTCGCGAATTCACCACTGAGAAAGCCGGGACGACCTCTCCTGTAACCGGAGAGGTAAGCAGCTCCGCTACAGAGTTTTACGCACTGTATCCTTACAATTCCGCGGCTTCTTTCACAGCCAAGGACGGCATTGTTTCCGTAAATGCATCCGTCCCCGGAACCCAGGCTGCCGTCACCGGCAACATCCCCGATGAGAAACTGATACTTGCCGCTTACTCCACCAGCAAGACCGCCCTGCCGTTCCAGAGCATGCTCAGCGCAGCGAAGGTCACTGTGGACGCCAGCAAGCTCGAAGGCCACAGCATATCTTCCATCACCCTCACGAGTGAGAATTATCCCCTTTCCGGGGACGTCAAGATCTCATATGACGGTTCTGACATCGAGGCTGCTGCCGGAAGCGAGTCATCGAGGAGCGTGACCCTTTCAGGATCCGGAGCCCTGGCTGACGGAGACTATTACTTCCTGGTTCTCCCGAATGCCGGAGGCAAGGTCACCCTCTCCATTGTCGCTACCGACGGCTACACTGCCAGTGTCAGTGCTACCCTGAAGGCCTTCTCCCCCGGTGTCATAAAGAACGTAGGCACGATCCAGGGCCTGTCCTGGACTGCCCCGCCGACCTATGAGGCCCAGTACGTCGTTGCCACCACATCTTCCGTCACTACAGATGAAAGCAAGTTCACCTACCCGGAGAATTCCTCTGCGACATACTCGGCGACTTATAGCTCTGTTTACCAGATGACCGAGGGCAACTCGATGACCCTTACGCTGAAAGGATATGACGGCGTGACCATTACCGGAATCATCCTCAGCATGAAGTCGAACAAGAGCAGCGGATCGGGCTATTATTCCGTCAATGTCGGGGACAAGACCATCTCCTCACTTGGAAGCGCTTCTTCAGGAGTTGCTTTCAACACCAAGTCATTCAACGGTGAGTGGGCACAGGATTACGTGGACCTCTTCCCGATAGTGACACCCGCTACAGTCGCACCCGGTGAAGATGTGGTTATCACCATCGGCGCAACTGCCAACTCACTCTACTGCAGGAGCTTCACCATCCAGTACCAGGATGGCGCCGGCGGAGGCACGACGCCAGGCGAGACTACGGTCACCACGGACGGAGCATCCAGCATAACCACAGAAAGCGCCAGTCTTTCCGGTTCATATGCCAACGCCAAAGCCGTTCCGACATATAAAGGCTTCCAATGGGGTACCTCTGAGGCCCAGGTGATCGGTTCGAATCCCAATGACCAGCAGTCCGAGACCGCACTGACATCCCTCAGCGGCGATTTCACAGCCGATCTCACCGGCCTGGCTTCAAATACGACTTACTACTACCGTGCATATGTCAGGGTCCTTGAGGACGGTGTCTCGCACTTCTATTACGGAGAGGTCAGATCATTCAAGACCAAGTCCCCGAACCCGGAAGATGACGGCGACCAGAAGGGATGGTTCGAGCTTCCTGTGATGAATTACACCAAGAACACCCAAGGCTACCTGGTTGACGACAACAATCCGAACCTCTATTACGCTTACCATATTGCAGACGTTGGAAGCAGAAACTATACTGTCTGTTACAATGGCTCATATCACTGCCCTGTGTGGGTAGCTGCTCCGAGACATTCTATTTATTCGACAAAAGTTGTTGAACGCACTAAATCATATTATCCTGACCCTGATATTCCCTCGAATGTCCAACAAGCAAACGATGATGCTAGCAGCGGCTATAACAAAGGCCACATGTTAGGTTCTGCTGAGCGCTTGGGATCACGTGAATTGAATCGGCAGGTAATGTTCTACACTAATATCGCTCCGCAGAATCAAACATGGTTCAATACGGGAGGAGGAGGTTGGAACATACTTGAGGACTTCGTTGACGGTTTTGAATGTTCTGACACGCTCTATGTCGTTATTGGATGTTATTTTGAAGCCTTCAAAGATGGCTACAACAACTCCGCAACCAAGCAGACTGCCTCCTTCATGGGAGTAAATGTCCAGATTCCAACTGCATTCTATTATGCCCTGCTTCGCACAAAGAGAGGGAATACAGGAAAATCTCTGCAGGATTGCTCCGCTTCAGAAATGATGTGTGCAGCATTTGTACGTGCCCATGCCCCCGGAATCAAAGGACAAGCGGTCACCAAATCCGAAATGATGACGATCGACGACCTGGAGGAACTCACAGGCTTTGACTTCTTCACGAATGTGCCGAACGCCCCCGAATCCTCCTTTACGGCTTCGGATTGGGGACTGTAAAAGCTGATTTTTAAATAACCTCAACGTCGCCGCCGGGGATCCATCCCTGGCGGCCGTCGGCTAATTCGATATTCTTCCAGGAACCTACCTCATCCAGAAGCTTGACCTTGGTCCCTTCATGGAGGACGAACAGGTCTTTTGATGAGGAATCATCCGACGGGGAACTCTTCACCGAGGAAACCGGACGCATCACTATGGCGCTGTCGGCATTGTAGTAATCCCTGCGCTGCCAGCGTGCGAACAAGAAGGCCATCAGGGCCAGAAGTATCAGGACTATAGCTGAATAGAATCCCAGCTTGCGCGCTCCGGGAGTTCCTGCCAACCTGAAAAGGAGGAACATTCCCACGGCGCCGGCCAGCAGGAACAGGAACAGGATCGCCCATGCATCGGACTTGAGCCACCAGCACACTTTCCGGGCCCATGAGGACAGCACGAACTGGGGCACTGACTCGATCTTGTCCTGGATCATGGCGTTCGCGAGTTCCAGGTTGAACCTGGCATCGGAATGGGACGGATCAAGCTTCAGGGTCCTCTCGAAATAGAGGATCGCGTGGGGGAAATCTCCGCCCTTGAAACAGGCGTTCCCGAGATTATAGTACAGTTCCTCCGACTCCACCCCTGCATTCGCGATTGTCTGCCAGCTCGAAACGGCACCTTCCCAGTCACCGGAAGCATATGCCTCAGTGCCCTTGGTCCACAGGGAATCCAGGAATGCCTCCCCTTCCGCCTTGGCGTGGAAAGGAACGAGCATGCACAGCATCAGCAACATCGCAGTTCCGGATGTGCCGGAAAGAGTTTTCTTTGACTTCATCAGAGAATCTATTGTGGAAATCACCTTTACAGCCGAATCATAATGGGCATGCATAGCATCGTGGCCTGCATCCGGGGAATACCTTGCATATTCACATGCATCCAGAAGGTCGGTAAGTGCCTTCACGGACTCCTCGGGGACGCCCCTCGATGAGAGTTCCTGGGATATGTTCTCCTTGCTGAGCTCGGACATATCCATGTTCAGCTTGTCCGAAACAAAGCCCTGGAGCGCCTTGTGGAGCTCCTCGTAGAATGCAGTGTAGAGGTCCTTGGAAAGGAAGTTCCCTGCCTGTGCAAGACGGGTGCGGGCCATCTTCGTCGCCTTGCGGTTCCTTGTCATAGCCACGTCGGCACGCATGGCTGCCAGTTTCCTCAGTGCGACAGCCACGGCCAGCCCGGAGGCCAGTATCAGCAGGGAGAGGACCCAGAACAGGGTGGATCCGAAGAAGAAGGTCCCGACCGGTTTGAAGGCCGGAGTCTTGGGATGGATGTAGCGGACATCGCTTCCGAGATTCTTCACGTCCTGCTTGTTGCTTGTCACTACGATAGTCCCTTCTCCTGAGGAAGTGGTCTGGGGTGCGCTTCCCCTTGCGACATTCAGGTGGATGGGATCGGACTTGAGAGTCACATACTTCCCGGCATTGATGTCATAGTAGCTGTACTCGATCGGCGGGATGTCGAACTCTCCGTGACTGCGTGGGATGAACGGATACTCGAAAGTCTTGCTCCCGGAAATCCTGCCGTCTCCCTTGTTCGTGTTTTCAGAGATCTTGGTGTCATACACATCGAAATCCGACGGGAAACGCACCGAAGGAGCTGTCAGGAGGGAGATGTTTCCCTTGCCGCTTACAGTCACCAGTATGGATGCGGCATCATGGGTACGGAGACTGTCCTTGCTGAACTTTACGTTCATGCTGAAGTTCCCGACCCCGCCTCCGAATGAAGCCGGAGCGCCGGACGGGAGGCTCTTGACGTTGACAGTAGCCGCTCCGGTGGTGAGGCGCTTGCGTACTGTAGTGTAGTCGTCGAAGAAACTGTCGAAGATGCTGTTGCCGGTTGAAGAGGAACGTACATTGACCAGGCATATGAGCTCGGCAGGATCGATCTTTATGCTGCCGGACTGCTGCGGGATGAGCACCCAGCGGCGGAGGGTAGCCACATCGTAGATGCGGTCCCCTATGTTCTCCCGGTGGAACTGGATGTTTGTGGGAGCCTCAACTTCCTGCGACCAGAAACCGTTGAAGGTTGGGAACTTGGGTGAATCGAAACCGGATATGTTCACCCTGGAGCAGAGCTTGAGGGTAGCGGTCACAGGCTCTCCGACTACAACCGAAGTGCGGCTGAGGCTGAGCCTGAGGAACATGTCCTCTGAAGATATGCTCCCGGACGATGAACTCCCCTGGGAACTGCCGGAGGAACCGCTCTGGGATCCGCCCTGTCCGCTACGTGAGGATGACTGGTCGGAGACGACCTCTACGGTCGCCTGCCCGGATGAGATATTCTTCCCTTTTACGCTGGCCGTAGCCGCCGGAAGGGTGAAGCGCCCGGTGGACCGGGGAAGAAGGATGTAGGTGTAGGTAGTCTGGGAAGAACGGGAGCGTTTGCCGTTGATGATCTGGATGCTGGTGGAGGTACCTTTCTGCGGGCCCCAGACAGTCTGGAAATCAGACCCGGGCTCCCAGGAGAAACTGGAAGGGGCATTCTCCCCTTCTATGACGAATGTCACATTGAACTGTTCGCCGACGGCGACCAGATTAGGGCACTCGATCCGGATACTCTCCTGTGCATATGCGGCGAAGGCGACAAGCGCAAAGCACATAGTCGCCAACAGTCGTTTGATACTGAAATACCTAGTCATATCACCAATTCTTCTCTTTCTGGCGGGACTTCAGGGCCGCCGCCTTCTCTTTGTTCACCTTGTCCTGTGTCTCTTTCTCCCGGGCCTGGATGGCCTGGAGCATCTGCTGGGCCTGCTGGGGACTTATCTGTGACTCCCCTCCCTGATCCTGCTGCTGATCCTGGTTCTGCTGGTCCTGGTTCTGGTTCTGGTTTTGATTCTGATCCTGTTGCTGATTCTGATCCTGTTGCTGATCCTGATTCTGCTGGTTCTGCTGCTGATCCTGGTTCTGATTCTGGTCCTGGTTGTTCTGGCCGCCGCCTCCGCCTCCCTGCTGGTTCTCCAGCATCTTCTTGGCGTAGATGTAGTTCTCCTTTGCGTCCAGGTCGTCAGGAGTCCTCAGCAAGGCCTGCCTGAACGAATCCACCGCCTTTTTCCAGTCTTTCTGCTGGATGGCTATGTCTCCGGCATTGAAATAATAATCGGAAGCATATGGATTCATCACCGCGGCCTGTCCGATCTTCTCCATGCTCTTTGCGGCTTCATCATATTCTCCCTGGCGGTACAGGGTGTTGGCCAGGTTGTAATTCGCCGCGAACGACGTCGAATCCTTTACCAGGGCCTTCCTGTAGTCTATCTCGGCATTCTTCCAGTCTTCCTTCCTGAAGTCCCGGTTACCCTTGCGGACATCCCTGCGGTCAAGCATCTGGGCGGCTGCCGGAGTCAGGAACCCCAGAAGCATCAGGAAAGCAGAAACGACATATAACCTTCTCATGAGAACAGCCTCCTGTCAGATTTCCGGTCACCTATGAGCATCTCAAGTACGAACAGGGCCAGGGCTATGGCGAAGAAGTACATGAACTGCTCGTCGTATTCTTCGAATATCACATTGCTGAACTCCTCGGCATCCATCTTCTGGATGTCGCTCACTATGGGATTCAGTCCGAATTCATCGTTACCCGCGTGGACATATGCTCCGCCTCCTGCGGCGGCTATTTCCTTGAGCGCGGCCTCGTCGAGCCGGGTCACCACTATGTTCCCTTCACGGTCTTTAAGCAGTTCCCCTTTCATGGGAATCGGCTGACCTTCAGGGCTTCCGACTCCTATGGTGTAAACCTTGACCCCGGCTTCGGCGGCCTCTTTGGCGGCCGCTACGGCATCATCTTCATGGTTCTCTCCATCCGTAATCACTATGATCGCGCGGCTCTTGCGGCTCTGTGCGCTGAAGCTGCGGGTCGCTGTGGCGATCGCGTCTCCAATCGCAGTTCCCTGCACCGGGATCGACTCCGTGGATATGGAGTTCATGAACATCCTGGCGGAGATGTAATCGGTTGTGATAGGCAGCTGGACGAAAGAGGTTCCGGCAAATATGATCAGGCCTATGCGGTCTTCCTTCAGCTTGTCGGTGATCCTGGAAATGGCCAGTTTCGCCCTTTCCAGGCGGTTCGGGGAATAGTCCTCAGCCAGCATGGAGTTGGAGACGTCAAGGCAGATCATGATCTCGCATCCGCGGGCCTTGTGCTCCTGGAGCTTGGCTCCGATCTGGGGGCGGGAGATTCCTATAACGAAGAACATGAAGGCGAGGGAGAAGAGGATGACCTTCACCCAGCCCCTGGCCCTGGACCAGTGAGGCATCAGGGCATTCACCAGGTCTTCATCCCCGAATGCGCGGATCCTGCGGCGGCGCAGCCTGAGCAGGGCGCCCCACAGAATCGGGAACAGGGGCACCAGAAGGAGGAGCCACAGATACTCACTATGCAGGAAAAACATCGTGTTCATTACGGCAGCCTCCTCAATAAAAGCCTGGCGAGAAGCTCGAGCATCAGACAGATCAGAGCGGCCAGAGCATATCCCCCGAAAAGTTCCTTATAGACGGGGAAGCTGTCGATCGTAGTCTTGGCCTTCTCCATCTTGTTGATCTCGCCGTATATCTCGGCAAGCTTAGTGTTGTCAGTAGCGCGGAAATAACGTCCTCCGGTGGCCTCAGCGATCGTCCCGAGAAGCTTTTCGTCTATCTCCACCTTAACATTCTGGATCTGGACTCCCCAAGGGGTCATCACCGGATATGGGGCCTCGCCATTCGCACCGACGCCAATGGTATAGACCCTGATTCCATATGTCTTGGCAATCTCGGCGGCAGTCTCGGGAGAGATCTCTCCCCTGTTGTTCACACCGTCGGTAAGGAGTATCACCACCCGGCTCTTGGCATCCGAATCCTTTATCCTGGCAACCGCAGTCGCCAGACCGTTACCTATGGCCGTTCCGTCCTCGATGAGGTCTGTACTGATCTCCTTCATCATATTGATGAGGGTCGCCCTGTCGGTAGTCAGGGGGCACTGGGTGTAGCTCTCGCCGGCGAAGACCACTATCCCCATCCTGTCCGAAGGCCTCTGCGAAATGAACTGTATGGCTATGTCCTTCGCTGCGCTGATTCGGTCAGGATTGAAGTCGCGGGCCAGCATGGAGGTCGAAACGTCCATCGCCAGAATGATATCAATACCCTCAGTGTCAATTCTTTCTACATCGGAGGAAGACCTCGGCCTGGCGATGGCGATGATGATGAGGCAGAGAGCCGCGATACGCAGTGCCTCGGGCATATGCCTGATTACATTCAGCACGTTCCTCCCCTCCTTTTTCCACGGAGTGAGAGTCGAGACGCGCATATGCGGATTCCTGCCGGTGACTTCCCCCCAGATGTAGAGGGCCACCAGGAGTGCCGGAATTACCAGCAGCCAGAGTAACTGTGGATTCTCAAAGAACATCTCCCGCCTCCTCTTCTACCTGTGACTGATAAGTGCTCGTCACGAACCTTACGGCCGTGGGCAGGGCAGCTGCATTCCATGAATCATCCGCAGTGTATTTTGCGAATTTCACCAGGTCCGCACGCTCGAAAAGTTCTTCCGATTCCGCGAGAAGGTCCTTGTCGATGTCCACGTCCTTCAGGCTGCCGAATATCTCGGCCGTAGTCATGTTGAGGGCATCGATTCCGTAACGGGACTCTATATATTCCCTGACGGTGTCGGTGATTCCGGAGTAGAAAGCCTTCTGCTTCTCCGGAACCCAGTACTTGTTGCTGCGGAATTTGTCAAGCTTGCGGAGGGCCACTATGTGGGCCGGTTCCCTGATCACGGGACCTTCCGACTCCCTCTTCCTGCGGATGCTGATCAGGCAGCATATGGCTGCGACCAGGAGGGTCAGCACCCAGAAGCCGGCCAGGTACGGGAAGATCTCGGCGAATGTCAGGGGATAACGAATCTGTCCCTTGATGTCATGGGGGACGAATGTCGCAGTGTCAACGGGCATTGTCATGACTTCCATTGACTTGCCCGCGAAGACCAGGGTGTCGATCCTTCCGTCCGGAAGGATACGCTGCACAGCCAGGGGCGGGAGCTGGTATCTTCCCTCCTCGAAAGGAGCGATAACTATCCCTGCTTCCATGTCAATAAGGCTGTGCCTGGAGGCTTTGTCGCGGACCACCTTCAAGGTGTCTATCTTCCAGCCCCTTACCACAGTGATGGTGTCGTTGGAGGCCTTGGAGAGGTCGGGGAAACCGAACAGGGTCCCGTCCGACACGTCCTTCAGGGAGAAACCGTAAAGGAGCTGGTCGGCTATCAGGATCGAGTCCCTGGGGGTGAGCTGCCTGATGAACGCTTCGCCGGACTCGATCACCGTACCTCCTGGAGAAGTCCTCGTCTGCGCAAAGGCAGCCGCCATGGACATGATCACGCATATGTAAAGAACCGCACGCTTCATCTCGTCTGGAAAAATCCTAACAATCCTTTAACATAATCTTCTGCAGTAGAAATGCTTACGTTGTCGATGCTGTAGCGGTTCCACAGCTGGCGGGAACTTGCCGCGGCCTGTGAGAACCACTTCGCATATTCTGCACGTACCTTTCTGGAACCGGTGTCAATCCATCCGGCATCACCCGACTCGGAGTCCTTCACATGGACGAGTCCGACATTGGGGATTGTCCTCTCCCTGGGGTCGAAGACATTTATTATGGATATGTCATGACGGCCTGCCGCGACCTTCAGGGCATCCTCGTACCGAGGTGTCCCGTTTTCGTCCACGTCGAGCATATCGCTGAGGACGAATGCGGTGCACTTTTTCTTCAGGGCATTGGTCAGGAAACGGAGCGCCTGTCCTATGTCGGTCCCGTCCGAAGCCGGTTTGAGCTCAATGAGTTCGCGGATGATGCGGAGAAGGTGGCTGCGGCCCTTTTTCGGAGGGATGAACTCTTCTATCCGGTCGCTGAAGAAGAGGGCCCCGACCTTGTCGTTGTTGATGCTGGCGGAGAAGGAGAGGACGGCCGCTATCTCGGCTATGAGTTCCCTCTTTGTCTTTCCTTCGGTTCCGAAAAGGCCCGAACGGCTGATGTCCACAAGGAGCATCACTGTCATTTCGCGCTCCTCTTCGAAGACTTTCACATATGGGGTGCGGAGCCTTGCGGTCACGTTCCAGTCCATTGAACGGGGGTCGTCACCCCACTGGTATTCACGGACTTCGCTGAACGCCATACCACGGCCCTTGAATGCGCTGTGGTATTCTCCGGCGAATATCTGATGCGACAAAGCCCGGGTGCGGATTTCAATCTTCCGCACCTTCTTCAGCAATTCGGTTGCGCTGTTTATCTGGGGCATCTGTCTTTTCCTCGTCTATTGTACGTCACCCGGATCCGTTACGGTACTATGACTGCGTTGAGGATCTGGGATATGATCTCTTCGGGAGTGACGTTCTCGGCTTCGGCCTCATATGACAGGCCGATGCGGTGACGGAGGACTTCGTTGCAGACGGCGCGGACATCCTCGGGAATCACGTAGCCGCGCCTCTTGATGAATGCATATGCCTTGGAAGCGGCACTGAGTGAGATGCTTGCACGGGGCGAAGCGCCGTAGGTGATGAGGTCCTTCAGGGATGAAAGGCCGTATTCCTCCGGGGTACGGGTGGCATATACTATGTCAACTATGTATTTCTCGATCTTTTCGTCCATGTACACATCCCTGACTACCTCGCGGGCGCGGATGATGTCCTCGGGATCGACCACCTTGTTGGCACGCGGGAACTCTCCGGTGTTGTTCATGCGGATGATCTGCCTCTCCTCGTCTTTCTTGGGATAGCCGACTACTACCTTGAGCATGAAACGGTCCACCTGGGCCTCCGGAAGAGGATAGGTTCCTTCCTGCTCGATGGGGTTCTGGGTGGCCATCACGAGGAACGGCTGGGGAAGGGCGTAGGTTTCATCGCCAATGGTAACCTGCCTCTCCTGCATGGCCTCGAGAAGGGCGCTCTGGACCTTGGCCGGAGAACGGTTGATCTCATCCGCAAGCACGAAATTCGCGAAGACCGGGCCCTTGTGGACCTGGAAATCGCCGTCTTTCTGGGAGTAGATAAGGGTACCGGTAAGGTCGGCCGGAAGGAGGTCCGGAGTAAACTGGATCCTCGCGAACTTGGCGTTTACACACTGGGCGAGGGTGTTGATGGCCAGGGTCTTGGCAAGTCCGGGAACTCCTTCGAGAAGGATGTGTCCGTTGGCCAGGAGACCTATGAGGAGGTTCTCCACAAGGGCCTTCTGCCCTACTATGACCTTTCCCATCTCGAGGGTGATCATGTCCACGAACTGGCTCTCTTTCGCAATCCGGTCGTTGAGTTCTTTGATGTTGACGGAATTCTCCATAAATATCTCTATTTTTGCATATAAATCATCGCATATGCGCTACACGGTCAGACTTTCCTATGACGGGGCGGATTTCTCAGGCTGGCAGGTCCAGCCTAACGCGAAGTCCATCCAAGAATGCCTCCAGGCCGCCCTGTCAACTCTCCTGGGCGGGGCTGTTTCAGTCACCGGTGCCGGGAGAACTGATGCAAATGTCAACGCTGTCAATTACTTGGCGCACTTTGACACGGCACAGGAACCTCTGCGTGACGCGCGCACTCTATGCTACAAATTGAATGCCATCCTACCGCCTTCAATAGTAGTCCACGAGGTCCTTCCGGCCCCCTCTGAGGACTTCCACGCGAGGTTCGACGCTACTGGCAGGGAGTACAAGTATTTCATCCACCGTCACAAAGACCCGTTCGCCCTGAAATGGTCTTACTGGTTCGATTACGACTTCCTCGACGTGGATGCGATGAATGACGCGGCTTCATTCCTTCTCGGCACTCATGACTTTGCCTGTTTCCAGAAAAAAGGGACTGACACAAAGACATCCATATGCACTGTCACGCAGGCAGTCTGGACCCCGTATACTCCGGTCCACGCCGGCGTAAGCGGATTCATCCCCCAGGACGGAAAATGCCTCAGGACCATATGCAAGGGCGCTGAAGGCGATCCGTCGTACCTGTTTTTCGACATATGCGCCGACCGTTTTCTCCGGAATATGGTGAGGGCAGTGGTGGGGACCCTTCTGGAGATCGGACGCGGGAAGCACGGGCCGGACTGGATGAAGGAAGTGATGGTTTCAGGGTCCCGTTCCGCAGCGGGAGAATCCGTGCCGGGGCATGCCCTCTTTTTCTGCGGCGCATCCTATCCTGAGGTCTGATTTTTGTCGTTTCCGGGATAGGAAATTCCACATAAAAGCACTATATTTGCAAATTGTATTAAAAGGTTATTTTAAACGTACGTTAAACATATGCTATTCAATCTTTTACAGGCAGACTCGATAGCCGCTGCGGCTCAGGCCCTGGACAGCGTATCCACTTCTGCTGCTGCTCCTATTCCGCAAGAGATGTCCTATTCGCTCTTCGAGCTTTTCCTCAAGGGCGGCTGGTTGATGTGGGTTCTCCTCCTTCTCTCAATCCTCGCGATTTATCTCTTCGGCAAGAAGTGGTGGATGATCAATGAGGCTTCCAAGATCGAAAAGAACTTCATGAACGACATCCGCGACTACATCCATGAAGGCAAGATCAAGTCCGCGATAGCCCTCTGCCAGAGGTATGACTCCCCTGTCGCAAGGCTGGTCGAGAAAGGAATCGCCCGTATCGGAAGGCCCCTGCAGGACATCCAGACAGCTGTCGAGAACACCGGCAACGCTGAGATCGCCCGCCTCGAGAAAGGACTTCCCCACCTTGCTACCATCGCCGGAGGTGCTCCTATGATCGGATTCCTCGGAACCGTCATCGGTATGGTCCAAGCATTCTTCAACATGTCCCAGGCTGGAAGCAACATCGACATATCCCTCCTCTCGAACGGTATCTACACCGCCATGATCACCACTGTCGGCGGCCTCATCGTAGGTATCCTGGCCTATTTCGGCTACAACTACCTGACTGCCAGGATCTCCGGCATCGTGGCCAGCATGGAGAGCGCAACGATAGATTTCACCGACCTCCTCAACGAGCCGGCAGACCAATCCGAAGAGTAGTCATATGGCATTCAAAAGAACGACACAGGTTTCTGCCAACATCGGCTCCACGTCGATGACTGACATCGTTTTCCTGCTGCTGATCTTCTTCCTCATCACTTCGACGCTGGTGAATCCCAACGCCCTCAAGCTCCTGCTTCCCAAGAGCACCGGGCAGGTGTCGGCCAAGCCGACCGTCAGCGTCTCCATCAAGGACTGGGGTGAAGACCGCTACACTTACCATGTCAACGGCAACGAGACCCCGACGGCCCTGGTCGATGTAGAAGACCAGCTCATCTCCCTCCTCCAGTCGGAAGAAGACCCCACCTTCGTGATCTACTCCGACGAAAGCGTCCCGATCAAGGAGATCGTAGGACTGATGAACATAGCGAAACGGGACCACTACAAGGTTATACTGGCGACACAGCCGGAATGATATGAAACCATACCTGCGGGAAAGGCAAGCACATGAGAAGTTCGCGAAGACGCTCGGAATCGTCCTCGCGGCGGTTCTGCATGTCGCAGCCGCCATTCTGCTGGTTTTCACCGGCGTAAAATACCTCTACCCGCCTCCGGAGGAGCAGACATTCATCATTGACTTCGAGCAGGAAGAGCCCCAGGTCCTCGTACAGCACCGCAACGGGACGGTCCCCCAGGCCGAGGAAATCGACCTCACAAAGCCGGTGGAACTCGTCCAGAGGTCCGAATCCCCTGAGACCATAGCCAAGAACAACCTCACCCCGCAGACCAAGCAGGACAATTTCGGGGATGTGGAGACTCCTTCGCCGAAGCCCAAGCAGGAACCGGAACTCGATCCAAGGGCTTCCTTCCCGGGAATGGCGAAGAAAGACACCAGCCTGACGGCTCCCCACTCGGCGAGCGAGGCTTCGTCCAACTTCAAGGACGGCCAGCCGAAGGGCAACACCGACGTGGGCAAGACTGCCGGTACGGCCAACGCCCATGTCAAGGGACGCAGCCTGAAGGGCTCCCTGCCGCTGCCGAAATACAATGTCCAGAACGAAGGTATCGTTGTCGTGGACATATGGGTTGATCCGTACGGCAAAGTGGTTGATGCGAAGGCCGGAGGACAGGGCACAACCGTTACTGACGAGAGGCTCTGGGCTGCAGCACGGGCCGCCGCTTTGAAAGCTGTCTTCAACACCAGCACTGAAGCCGGGGCCAAGCAGCAAGGCACGATTACATATATTTTCAAACTCAAATAAACAATTTCCCAGGCCACGGCCGTGACGGGAGTCACGACTGGCCTTTACCAACAATTAAAAAAACCCGTGAAGGGCAAACAAATGGAAGAACATTACGAAAACGCGGGAAGGCAATCCGCGCAGAACACATCCGGAAGGAACGGCAATGATGCCGGCTACACCTCCGAAGGCAGGCGTCTCAGGCCCAGGAGAAAAGTGGGCGGAGAGGAAGAAAGACCCCGCAACTACGGTGACAGACCGTCACGCAGCAATTTCACAGAACACAGAAGCAACTATGGGCCAAGGCCTTACGGCGACCGCAGGGCTCCGTCAAGGTCCTATTCCCATCATTCGGGTTCCGATCATGAGGAGGGTGCGCCGCGCCGCTATGGCGACAGGCCGTCACAGGGCGGCTACCAGGGCAGACCGTCCCGCGGAACACACGACCAGCAGAGGAACTCATATGGCGCTCCCAGGTCATATGACCGTCAGGGAGACAGGTATCCTGACCGCAGCGGCAGGCCGTCCGAGCACAAGCCCTGGCAGAAAAGCGCCGACAACGGCGAGCGCCGTCCTTACGGATACCGTGGCGCCCAGCAGGGACGCGGCGGCTTCCAGCGCAAGCCATATGGCCAGAAGCCTTATGGAAGGAGGGAAGACGGAATGTTCAACGACAACAACGAGACCGTCAACCAGATGATGAACTCGAGCGCCCAGAACATCAACCTTTCCGACAATGACCAGGTGGCAACACCCATCAAGGAAGTGGAGCGCCTCAATAAATACATCGCCAACTCCGGAGTCTGCTCCAGGAGGGAGGCTGACCAGTTTATCCAGGCCGGAGTGGTCACTGTGAACGGAGAGGTGGTTACCACCCTCGGCACCAAGATCAACGTCCTGACTGATGATGTCCGTTTCAACGGAGAGAGGCTCAAAGGCGAGGAGAAGATCTACATTGTGATGAACAAGCCCAAGGGCTATGTCACTACCGCCAGCGACCCCCATGCCGACCGCACCGTGATGGAACTCCTCAAGGGCTGCACCTCCAGGGTTTTCCCGGTCGGAAGGCTTGACAAGAACACCACGGGAGTCCTGATGTTCACCAACGACGGCGACATCGCCGAGAAACTGACCCATCCCTCCTACGACAAGAAAAAGATCTACCAGGTGATCCTCGACCACAATCTCAAGGAGGAAGACCACGACAAGATCATGGCCGGAATCGAACTTAACGACGGCACCATCGCCGCTGACGAGCTCGAGTACATCGACGAGAACGATCACCGCAAGCTGGGGATCAAGATCCACTCGGGACGCAACCGCATCGTCCGCAGGATCTTCGAGTCGCTCGGATATGATGTCCGTGCCCTGGACCGCGTCTATTTCGCAGGACTGACCAAGAAAGGTCTCCAGAAGGGCGAATGGCGCTACCTCACCCAGGGTGAGATCAACATCCTCAAGATGGGAGCCTACATGTGATGAAATCCGGTTTCGTCAACATAATAGGGAATCCTAACGTAGGTAAATCTACGCTCATGAATGCACTCGTGGGCGAAAAGCTCTCCATAGTTACGGCAAAGGCTCAGACTACCCGCAACCGTATCATGGGGATAGTGAACGGAGATGACTTCCAGATCGTGTGGTCAGACACCCCGGGCATCCTGAAACCGAACTACAGGCTCCAGGAGAACATGCTCGGTTACGTGGATGCGGCGATCGGAGACGCCGACGTCATCCTCTATGTCACTGACACAGTGGAGAAAGCCGACAAGAACGTCACCTACATAGAGAAGCTCAAGAAGGTCACCTGCCCGGTGGTCCTGGTCATCAACAAGATAGATGTCAGCGACCAGAAACGGGTGATGGAACTGATGCAGTGGTGGCAGAACGAGATTCCCGCCGCTACTGTGATCCCCATCTCGGCGAAGGAGAAATTCAACCTCCAGAGCGTTCTCGAGGCGGTAAAGGCCAATCTGCCTGAAGCCCCCCAGTGGTACGACAAGGATGTCTTCACCGACCGCAGCCTGCGTTTCTTCGCAGCTGAAATCCTCCGGGAGAAGATATTCGAGAACTACTCCGAGGAGATTCCCTACAGCTGCCAGGTGGAGATCGAGGCTTTCAAGGAAGGGGAAGAGCGCTACGAGATCAGCGCTGTCATCTACGTGATGAGGGATTCCCAGAAGGGAATAATCATAGGCAAGGGCGGTTCGGCCCTGAAGAGGACTGCGACCCAGGCCAGGATCGACATGGAGGATTTCTTCCAGAAGAAAGTCTTCCTCAGCACTTTCGTGAAGGTGGATCCTGACTGGAGGAACAGCCGCAAGGAAATGAGAAGATTCGGATACGAAGATTAAAGAGGCCAAATGAAAGAAGACGACGAGAACATCGAAGACGGACTGCAGGAAGAAGAACAGCTGGAAGAAGCCCCATTAGCCGAAGACTCCCAGCCTTCGGGGAAATATGACAGGCTTCTCGGGCAGGACAGCAAGAAGTACAAGCTGTCCGGAATGTTCAAGGACTGGTTCCTGGACTATTCGTCATATGTAATCCTCCAGAGGGCGGTCCCGCACATCGTTGACGGTCTGAAACCCGTGCAGCGCAGGGTCCTCCATGCCATGTACAGGATGGATGACGGCCGTTTCAACAAGGTCGCCAACATCGTGGGACAGGCTATGCAGTACCATCCCCACGGAGACGCTTCGATTCTCGGAGCCCTCGTCCAGCTCGGTCAGAAAGGGTTCACAGTGGAAGGCCAGGGAAACTGGGGAAACATCCTTACAGGTGACTCCAACGCCGCTCCGCGTTACATTGAAGGCCGTCTGACAAAGTTCGCCAAAGAAGTCGTTTTCGACCCCAAGATCACCCACTGGATGACTTCATATGACGGAAGGAACCAGGAGCCGACGGAGCTTCCCGTCCGTTTCCCCCTCCTTCTCGCACAGGGCACCGAGGGCATCGCCGTCGGAATGGCGTCCAAGATCCTCCCCCACAACTTCAACGAGCTTCTGGACAGCTCCATAGCCATCCTGAAGAACGAACCGTATGACCTCTATCCCGACTTCCCGACTGGAGGATATGCCGACTGCTCCAAATACAACGACGGACGCAGGGGCGGAAGCGTGAAGGTGCGCGCCAAGATCGAGAAAAACGACAAGAACACCATCACTATCACCGAGATCCCATATGGGAAGACCACCCATATCCTGATCGACTCTATCCTCAAGGCCAAGGACAAGGGAAAGATCCGCATCAGCAAGATCGAGGACATGACTACCGACAAGGTAGACATAGTCATACGCCTTCCCAAAGATGTCTCCCCGGACAAGACGATCGACGCCTTGTATGCCTTCACGGACTGCGAGACGACCATAGCTCCCAATGCCTGCGTCATTGTGGACAACAAGCCGCAGTTCCTCTCTGTAAAGGACATCCTGGAATACGACACCTGGCACACCCGCGACCTTCTGGGAGAGCAGCTTAAGATCCGCCTCGGGGAACTCGAGAACGACTGGCACTACAACTCCCTGGAAAAGATCTTCTTCGAGGAAAGGGTGTACAAGATCCTGGAGCAGGACCAGAAGACCTGGAACGCCCAGCTGGATGACGTGCTGGCCAGGATGAAGGAATTCCAGGACAGGGTCAGGCGGGAGATCACGATGGAGGACATAATGAAGCTGGTCGAGAAGCCGGTCCGCAAGATCTCCAAGTTCGACACCAAGGCCGTTGATGAGAAGATCCGTTCCATAGAGGAGGAGATGGCAAAGGTCCAGAACAACCTGGAGCACCTGACCCGCTACACCATCGACTGGTTCAAGAACCTCAAGAAAAAGTACGGAGACGACTATCCGCGCCAGACGGAAATAACTTCCTTCGAGGCGATTGCCGCCACCAAGGTGGTCAACAAGAACGCCAAGCTCTACGCCAACATGGAAGAGGGCTTCGTAGGCATAGGCCTCAAGAAGGATGACGGCGGACAGTACATATGCGATTGCTCCGACATTTCCGAGATAATCACCATCGCCAAGGACGGTAAGTACAAGGTGTCCAAGGTCACTGACAAGGCCTTCTTCTGGAAGAACCTCATCTATGTAGGCCTGTGGGGACATGATGACGAGCGCACTATCTACAACGTGGTCTACCGCCTCGGCAAGAGCGGAACATATTACGCCAAGCGCTTCGCAATTACCTCACTGACACGCGACAAGGAATATGACATCACTACCGGTGAACCCGGTTCGCAGATTGTCTGGATGACGGTCAACCACAACGGAGAAGCCGAAGTCCTCCGCATATCCCTCAGACCGCGTCCGAAGCTGAAGAAATCTACCCTCGAATACGATTTCTCGACCCTTGCCGTCAAGGGAAAGGGTGCCAGGGGAAATGTGGTGTCAAAGAATCCCATCGCCCGTATCCAGCTGAAAGCCAAGGGAGTGTCCACTCTCGGAGGCAAGAAGATCTGGTACGATGCCGATGTACAGAAGCTCAACGAGGACGCCCGCGGCCTCTTCCTCGGCGAATTCGAGGCCGAAGACAAGGTGCTCGCCATATTCACAAACGGCACCTTCTACACTACGTCCTTCGACCTGTCCAACCGCTATCAGGGCGAAGTCCTGGACATATGCAAGTTCGACCCGGAGGCCACCTACACCGCGACTTACTGGGACGGAAAGGCCAAAGCATTCTACGTCAAGAGGTTCTCCTTTGTGGAGAGCGACAATACCCCCCAGTCCTTCATATCTAAGGAAAGGGGTTCCTACCTCGTGGGAATCACTGCGGATGAAGAGCCGCGCATCGAGCTCACATTCGGCGGAAAATCTTCCGCACATGAGCCCGAGATACTCCAGGCCGAGTCCTTCATAGGAAAGAAGGGCTACACAGCGAAGGGTAAGAAGTGTTCCGCCCTCGAGGTCGTTTCCGTCAAATTCCTGGAATCGCCGAAGGCAGAGGACGAGCCGGAGACCGACTCCGAGGACGCTCAGGAACCGGATACCGAACCCGTTCAGGAGCCTGAGGCCCAGCCGGTTCAGGAACCTGAGGCCCAGCCGGAGCCTCAACCGGAACCCACTCCGGAACCCGAACCACAGCCTGCTCCGGAACCCGAACCACAGCCTGCTCCGGAACCCGGCCTGCCCCTGGAGCATGAACATCAGCCAGAGCCTCAACCGGAACCGAAACCGAAGGCAAAGGCTAAACCGCAGGCCAGGAAGAAAGCGGAACCGAAGCCGGAACCGGCTCCAATCGATGCCACAGACATCATTGATCCTACCGGTGAAGGGATTCCTCTCGATCCGGGAGACATCGATGCCGACCTGGACAACGGAGGATTCGATCCCAACGACCCGGAGCCTACCCTGTTCTGATATGGTACTCACCCTCACCGGCTTCATGGGAAGCGGCAAGACGACCACAGGTAAAATCCTCGCTGAAAGGCTGGGCTGCGCCTTCCTTGACCTGGACCAGGTGATTGAGGAAGCCCAAGGGATGGCTATCCCGGAAATATTTGCAACTCAAGGGGAAGCTGCCTTCAGGGCTGCTGAACTCGAAGCCTTGGAAAAGCTGCTGGAGAATGAGTCCAAATCCGGGAAGATCGACCTTGTTCTGGCTCTGGGAGGAGGCACGCTGATGACTCCGGAATGTGAAAGGCTGGTAAGGGAAAAGACCCTGTGCGTCTATCTCAAAGCTTCCGTCGAAACCCTTCTCGGGAACCTGGAAGGTACCCAGTCATCCCGCCCGATGCTTGGCGGACAGGACCTGAGGACGAGGATTGAAGCCCTACTCGAAGAGAGGGAAGAAACATATGCGCGCTGCGCTGAGATTACGGTTGAAAACAACGAGTCCCCTCTAGATGAACTCATCCCTCTCCTTCATGTCCCTGATACGGAGCTGGAGGGATGAACTTCCCCGGTAGTAATTCTCCACGATCGAATAGCATATGTCCACCGGATTCCCTGACTTTATGTAGTCGTAGAATCCGGCCATGTTGAACGCTATCGCCGGGATGGGGTGGTAAGGCTGGTCTTCCTGGATGAGGTCAAGCCTGATGTGGGAAGCTCCGCCCCCGACCAGACGTCCGTTTCCGGCGTCATAGACATTGTCCGTACGGAAGACCGGGGTGGAGTTGCCCGGACCGAAAGGCTGGAACTGCTTGAGGATACGCAGGAATTTCGGGGTGATACGGGAGAAATCCAGTTTCGAGTCTATGTCGATTACAGGCGTAAGCATCTCATCTGTAGAGTGTTCCCCTACATATGCATCCATCCTCCTGGCGAATTCCGCCAGGTTCTCTTCCTTGAGGGTGAGTCCGGCGGCATACACGTGTCCGCCGAAATTCTCCAGCAGGTCGGCGCAGCTCTCGATGCTGGCGTACAGGTCGAATCCCCTGACGCTGCGGGCGGATCCGGTAACCAGTCCGTTGGACTTGGTCAGGACCACTGTTGGCTTGTAATAGGCCTCTACAAGTCTTGATGCCACTATTCCCACGACGCCCTTGTTCCACTGAGGATTGTACACTATGGTCGCATGCTTGTTTGCAAGCGCATGCCCGTCGACGGCCATGTTGAGAGCCTGCTGGGTGATTTCCCTGTCTATGCTCTTGCGGTCGTTGTTGTTGTCATTGATTTCGTTCCCTATCCGGAATGCGGTCTGGTCGTCTGCCGCGGTAAGGAGCTCCACTGCGATCCTTCCGCTTTCCATACGTCCGGCCGCATTGATCCTGGGACCGATCTTGAAGACTATGTCGTCTATGGTAACGTGGCCCGGATCGAGTTTCGCCAGGTTGATCAGGGCAAGCATCCCCCTGCGCTGGCTCTTGTTGAGCTGTATGAGACCGTAATAGGCCAGGATCCTGTTCTCCCCGACTATGGTCACCAGGTCCGACGCTATGCTAACCACCAGCAGGTCCAGGAAGGGCATCAGGGTCTCGAACGGGATCCCGTAACGCTGGGCATAGCCCTGGACCAGCTTGAAACCGACTCCGCAGCCGCACAAGTCGTCGAAAGGATATGTGTCGTCGGCGCGCTTGGGATCAAGCACCGCGACTGCGGGGGGCAGTTCTTCTTCCGGCAGGTGATGGTCGCATATGATCATATCCATTCCTTTGGCGGAAGCATATGCCACCTTGTCATTGGCCTTTATGCCGCAGTCGAGGGTGATTATGAGAGTGAAATGGTTGTCGGCCGCCCAGTCGAGTCCCTTGAATGAAACTCCGTACCCTTCATCGTAACGGTCAGGGATGTAGAAGTCCACGTTGCGGCTGTAGCGCCTCAGGAAGGAGTACACGAGGGAGACGGCAGTAGTGCCATCGACATCGTAATCGCCGTAAACCAGGATCTTTTCTTCTGAAATAAGGGCTTTGCGTATTCTCTCGACCGCCTTGTCCATATCCTTCATCAGGAAAGGATCATGAAGGTCTTCGAGACTGGGCCTGAAGAAAACCCTCGCCTGCTCGAAAGTCTCCACTCCCCTGTTCACCAGGAGTTCGGCAAGGACCTCGTCTATGCCCAGCTGAGTGGCAAGGACCGTCACCTTCTCGCGGTCCGCGGAAGGTTTCAGATTCCATTTTTTCTCTTTGCCCATAGTTCACAAATTTACCGCTTTTTTTCAGACAAGCAAAGCTGCCCGGTCAAATTGGATGCGGAGAATCAAAATAATTATGGTATTTTTGTGATTCAAACAGACCAGAAAGCAGAGAAAATGGAAACAAAGACGTTCAACGAACAGGAACAACAGCGCAGGGATTCAATGCAGAAGCTGCGCGAGATGGGCATCAATCCGTATCCCGCCCCGCAATACCCTGTCAACGCTACCGCCAAAAGCATAGCCGAAAACTATGACCCGGAGAAAGGCAACATGCAGGACGTGTGCATAGCCGGAAGGATGATGACGCGCCGCATCATGGGTGCCGCGTCATTCTTCGAGCTTCAGGATGCCACGGGCCGCATACAGGTCTATGCTAAACGTGACGAACTTTGTCCAGGTGAAGACAAGACCATGTACAACACTGTCTTCAAGAAACTGCTCGACATAGGTGATATAGTCGGAATCAAGGGCTTCGCCTTCTACACCCAGACGGGCCAGCTCAGCGTCCACGCCAAGGAGCTCACCGTCCTGAGCAAATCGCTCAGGGTGCCTCCCATCGTCAAGGAGGCCGACGGAAAGGTACATGACGCCTTCACCGATCCGGAACTCCGCTACAGGCAGAGGTACGTAGACCTGATGGTGAACCCTGCGGTAAGGGAGGTCTTTGTCAAGAGGACACAGATTATCAACACCATGAGGGAGTACTGCTCAGACGCCGGCTACCTGGAGGTGGAAACCCCTATCCTCCAGTCAATTCCCGGAGGTGCCACCGCAAGGCCCTTCATCACCCACCACAATGCACTGGACATTCCCCTCTATCTGAGGATCGCCGATGAGCTTTACCTGAAGAAACTCATCGTCGGAGGATATGACGGAGTCTTCGAATTCGCCAAGGACTTCCGCAACGAAGGAATGGACCGTACCCACAATCCCGAGTTCACCCAGATGGAGCTCTATGCCGCTTACAAGGACTACATATGGATGATGGACTTCACCGAGAAGATGCTCGAAAAGATCGCTGTCAAGCTTCACGGGACTACGGTGGTCCACACGGACGGAAAGGATATCGACTTCAAGGCTCCGTGGAGAAGGATCAGGATACTGGATGCTATCAAGGAATATGCAGGAGTCGATGTCTCGGATATGGACGAGGATGAACTCAGGGCTACCTGTGCTTCCCTCAAGGTCGAAACCACCCCGTCCATGGGACGCGGAAAGCTGATCGACGCAATCTTCGGACAGTTTTGCGAAGACCATTTCATCCAGCCGACATTCGTTACGGATTATCCTGTTGAGATGTCTCCCCTTACCAAGAGATGCCGCTATGACGACCGCCTCACCGAGCGCTTCGAGCTCTTCGTGAACGGGCATGAGCTCGCCAACGCCTATTCAGAGCTCAACGACCCCGTGGACCAGCTGGACCGCTTCAAGGAAGAAGCCAAGCTGAAGATGAAGGGTGACGACGAGGCAATGTACGTGGACTACGACTTCGTGCGCGCCCTTGAATATGGCATGCCCCCCACTTCCGGCATCGGCATAGGCATCGACCGCCTTGCCATGCTCATGCTCGACCAGAGCACTATCCAGGACGTCCTCTTCTTCCCCCAGATGAGGCCTGAGAAGTGAGAACCGAGACCATCACCTCCGTACAGAACCCAAAGATAAGGGAGGCTCTTTCGCTGGGCTACAAATCCAAAGTCAGGCGGGAGAAGGGTCTCTTCCTTGTCGAAGGTGTCAGGGAACTCGGGCACTGCCTGGAAGCCGGATTCCGGCCCAGGACGATATTCCGCTGCCCCGACACTATCAGAGATGATGTTTTCAGGCCGATCGCCGAAGCGGCTGAGGCTGCCAACCAGGATTGCAGATGCTTCGACCTCACTCCGGAAGTTTACGCCAAGATCGCCTATCGGGAAGGCACTGAAGGAGTCCTCGCGGAAGTAGAGTGGAAAGACCGGACCTTGGACGACATACATCCTGCCGGAGAACCTCTGGTGATAGTCCTCGAATCCGTGGAAAAGCCGGGGAATCTCGGTGCGGTCCTCCGCAGCGCGGATGCCGCAGGCGCGGATGCCGTGATAGTCTGCGACCCTCTGACCGACCTCTACAACCCCAACGTCGTACGTTCCAGCATAGGCGCGGTTTTCACCGTACCGACAGTCGCCTGCACTTCGGCCGAAGCCATATCATGGCTCAAATCCAAGGGGATACGCATCCTTACCGCCCAGCTGCAGGATTCCTCACCCTACTACGACACGCCTATGACAGGTCCGACCGCGATAGTCATGGGTACGGAATCAACCGGCCTCACTCCGGTGTGGAGAGAGGCCGCGGATTCTCATATATTGATCCCGATGCTCGGGAGACTGGATTCCCTTAACGTCTCTGTGTCTGCCGCCATCCTGCTGTTCGAAGCCGTGCGGCAGCGTCAGGGTCAGACGCGCGAAAGGCGTCCGTAGGGCTGCCCCATCAGGATGTGGGCATATGCCGATGAAGCGTCGGAGTTAGGATCGGCGGAAGGCTGCTCGGGTGCCAGTGACGAGGACTGAAGCGGAGCCGTACATTTGAAAGACACTCCTTTCTGGAATATGATCACGAAATCGGAACCTCCGAAGAGGAAATAACCGAGTTCCTGTCCTTTTGTCACATAGTCGCCCACTTTCAGCCCGTCAGAGAAATTCACTGAGCAGATCTGCGACATCCCGATCGGAAGCATGGCTACCAGCCCGTACTCCTCTGTGTCAAGGATGACACAGGCTCTGGTCTCTATGGTCTCCCATCCCGGATTGCGGCTCTCGAGGTAATATCTCTTGAGGGCGGGACTCCAATGGTAAACGCCGCCTCCTGCATCCACACCGGCTATCTTTCTCATTTCCAGGATCTTCCCTGAAACGGGGAAATGGTAGCGATGGTAATCGTTCACATCCAGGAAGACATGGGTCAGGGTACCTCCTGCGAAACAGCCGTTCCACTTGCTGTCAGGACCGATGAGGTCCGGAATCGAATTGAAATATTTGGACTTGAGGAGGACTCCTGGTCTCTGGACTATGTAGCCTTCATCATCTATCGGCCAGACACCCTGAGGCCAGCCGTCAACCGGAGAAACAACCATGGAGTTGTCCTGAGGTTCTGAAATCGGCCTCTGTGAGGGGTCTTTGAGACGGCGGGAGAAGAAATCATTGTAGGTTATCCAGTTGGACCTGTCTTCATACCATCCTTCCGGGACACCGAATTCCCTGTCGGCATAGAAATCCGCGGAATATTCTGGTTTCCATGACTCGGGGGTAGAAAGGAAACTGCCCCATTTGCGGCAATAATCCCTTATCCATGAAGCGAACGGTTCGTAGTACTGGACGGAATTGAAATACCATCCCTTGTCAGCGAACATGTCAAGAGGCTGGTCTATGAGGAAATACAGGTAATCCACTCCCTGATCCATATGATCGTAGAGGGACCTGCCCGTCGGCAACTTCAAAAGGAAACGAGGAAGAGTAGTAGTAGACCACTCGACAAAATCTATGAATTCATCCAGGCTCTGAGCGGGATTGGTGTCCCTGTCAGGATTGAGTTCCTTTGCCTTGGCAATGGACTCGGTCAACGCCTTTTTGAGTACTGCATCAGAGCTGAGCATATCGATCAGCTGTCTGGTAGTGGATGAATAATTCCTCACCGCATTTTCGTGTTTAGACTTTTAATAGTTCGTTGTCTTATTCCGGTGCAAAGATATTTAATAAATCAATAGTTTTTACATATCCCCGGAAAAAAAACATGAAATTTGTTTAAATTTGAGCATGGACAGATACGGTCTCATAGGCAATCCTATCTCACACTCGAGGAGCCCTGAATTATTCTCCGCCGCCTACGGCGGACGCCTGGCATATGATTTAATCGAAAATGACAGTTTCAGCCAGGCCTGGCAGCGTTTCCTGTCGGATTACAAAGCCATAAACATAACCACCCCATTCAAGACCGACGCCTACAGGGAGGTGGTCCGGGCCGCTGTCGAAGGGCACGGCCAGATAAGCGGTCCCTGCCTTAAGACAGGTGCCACCAATCTGGTTATCAAGGGTGAAGACGGGTCCCTGTCGGCCCATAACAGCGATTTCAGCGGAGTGATCCTGGCTGTGGCGGAGAACTGTTTCCCCGGCCTTACAGCACAGTGCCTGGGGGTCTGGGGCGCCAGGGCGCATATAAAGGTCCACCAGTTCATTAAGGAGAACATATGCGATTACTACGGCGGAAGGCCGCAGGCACTGGTCATAGGATGCGGAGGGGCCGGGAGGGCTGCGGCTGTCGCCACGGCTGAGATGGGCTTTGCAACCGCACTTATGAACCGGACGCCCCAAAAAGCGCAGGAACTCGCGGCGTCGCTTCCGGAATACGGATTCATATGCGTTCCTACAAGCGACCTCAGGGGAGCTGTCCGCGAATGCGACCTGGTTGTCTATACTCTTCCGGCCGCCCTGGACGGGCTGGCATCCCTTGAAGAACAGGATTTCGTCACGGATGAGGGGGCTGCGGGGAAAAAGGTGCCCAAGATGGTCCTTGAAGCGAATTACAGGTCTCCATCCTTTACCGGAAGCATTGCCGAAAGGCTCCTCAGCTCAGGATGCCGGTACATCCCGGGGCAGCAATGGCTCCTCGGACAGGCTGTGTCAGGATATGCCCTGATGACCGGAGAAGTCCCTGATGCGAAGGCGATGGCAGAGACTATTTCTTTGTAATTCAATTTTTTTGCTTAAATTGCGCTTGCAAAACGACGATCGCTTTGCCCCTAAAACTTTCATATCATGTCATTGAATAAAGTAATGCTTATCGGTAACGTTGGAAAAGATCCGGAGGTACGTTACCTTGACAATAATCCGAACAGCTCCGACAATGCCAAAGTGGCCTCTTTCACCCTCGCGACTACCGAGAGGTACAGGGACCGCAGCGGTGAACCTCATGAAAACACTGAATGGCACAACATCGTAGCCTGGAGGCGCTCAGCCGATGTTGTCGAAAAATTCGTCAGAAAAGGTACCCAGCTCTACATCGAGGGGAAACTCCGCACACGCTCGTGGAATGACCAGACCGGGAACAAGCACTACACCACTGAAGTGATTGTGGACAACCTGCAGCTCCTGGGAAAACGCGGCGAGCCTTCCGGACAACCTCAGGCACCCCAGTACCAGCAGCAGTACCAGACCTCATACCAGCAGCCTCAGGGCCTCGCAGCTGAAGCTCCGGCAGCCCCTGCACAGGAAGGCGCGAGCGACGACCTCCCGTTCTGATTCCCTCCGCCTACTTGTTTGGGCGGTCCAGATTCAATTGTGGTTCCTTGTCCGATGACCGGGCGAGAAGGGCGGATGTGAGCACTGCTATTACGCACAGTGCCACGAACATCAGTTCGACCCTCACGGCCCCGTTGCCTGCGGCAGATCCGAGAATCACCCCAGCAAGCATCTTGAACAGCATCAGGCCCAGGTTCTGGATCCAGTTGGTCAAGGCATATGCCGTGCCCAGGACTTTCTCCGGCACCACCTTGGGAACGGATGGCCACAAGGCTGCGGGAACGAGCGAATAGCCGAAGCCCAGGAAGACCATGGCCAGATAGCCGAAGAACGGCACGCCTTCCGGTGCGAAAGCCAGCAGCAGGTGGGCGACAAGCGCCAGGACAGCTCCCAGGATCATCCACCTTGTCCCATGTCCTACCTCATCGACCAGAAGGCCGAAGAGAGGAGCCAGGATTACTGTGGCGAACGGCAGCATGGATGTCATCCAGCCGGCAACTGAAGCCTCTATCCCAAACCTGGGGATCAGGATGGCTCCTGAGAATTTCTTGAAGGCGATGATGGCGCTGTAGAAAAACACGCAGAGCAGTCCGATAAGCCAGAAGTTCTTGTTGGACAATATTTTCATTACATCCGAGAAGCGGAAACGGTCCTCCTCATTGGTTGTGCCTTCAGCCGGAGTGGATCCGCTCTCCTTGTCAAACCTGGCATCCATCGCCACGAAAACGGCCCACAGGATCAGTCCGGCGGCCATAAGGGCGATACCGACCAGAGCTGGCCTTGCGGTTTCTGCAAGGGAGTAGATTCCTGAAGTTTTCTGCACGACCAGGCGCGGAGACAGTACCAATGCAAAGGCGGTTCCGAGCCTCGCTATGGCCAGCTCAAGGCCCATGGCAAGAGCCATATGCCTGTTCTTGAACCATTTGGCTATGGAGCGCTGGACCGCCGTACCGGTGATTTCACTTCCCAGGCCGAAAAGCATGCAGCCTGCATATGCTATCTTAAGAGAGCGTCCGGCGTCCATTCCGGAGGTGATGGCCCACAGCACGAGAAGGGCGCCTCCGAGCATCATGGCAACGAATACGGATCCGGTGATGCGCACTCCGAAACGGTCCAGCAGGAGTCCGCATATGACGAGTCCGCCGAAAACGCAGAGCACCGAGTAGCCGCTGGCGTAGAGGCCGTAGCCTACGGAGTCCCATCCGAGCATTGTCGCCGACGGGTCCTCGAACAGATAGGAAATCGTCGAGAACATGTCGTCGAAGAAGTAGGAGCCGAACATCGGCACCACCAGACATGCGAGGGCTATCCAGCATGCTACGCGGCTGGCCCTTATACTTTTACCAGACATGGCTTTACTTTACTTCAGGAAGTTCCAGACCGTATCCCTTCTTCTTGTCTTCCACCTTGAGGAGGAAGGTGAAGAAGAATGCGAGCACGCCGAAGGATGAGAAGATCAGCATGGGCACCAGGTAGCCTCCGGTGATGTCAAGCATGGCACCGATCAGGAGCGGAACGAGGCAGAGACCTATGTTCTGGACCCAGAAAATGAGGCAGTAGGCACTTCCGAGAACCTTCTCGTCAATGATCTTGGGCACTGAGGGCCAGAGGGCTGCCGGGACGAGGGAGAAGGACACTCCCAGGACCAGTATCAGCAGGACGGCCAGCCACTTGCTCGGGAATGCGGGAAGGAGCAAAGCGAAGGAGAGGTGGCATGCCACCATTATCAGGGAGCCGACCAGAAGCATTGTCGCAGCCTTACCCTTGTAGGAGATGAAGCCTCCAAGGAATGGAGTAAGCACCATCGCCAGGATCGGGAAGAAGCTGAACAGGTGCGAGGCTGTGTCGGCATCCACCCCGAGAGTGGTCTGAAGGAAGTTGGGAGCGTACCTCTGGAACGGGAATATGGCGCTGTAGTACAGGACGCACATGAGTGCCACGATCCAGAACATCTTGCTCTTGAAGATCGTCCCGAGGTCGCTCAGGTGGAATTCGTCCTCCGGAGACTTCTCGGCTGTCATCTGTCCTGCTGCGATCAGGTCCTTGTCCAGCGACCTGTCCATGAAAGTGAACACTATGAAGAAGATAAGGCCGATTACCAGGAGGGCCGAGCAGAATGCAAGAGGAGCTACGACAGTTCCGAACTTGTTGTAGATGAGCGGGGAAATCCACATTACTGCGAAGACTCCCAGGCGGGCGATTGCCATCTCGATACCCATGGCGAGGGACATTTCCTTGCCCTTGAACCACTTGGCGATTGCCTTGGAAACCGTTGTGCCGGCCATCTCGCATCCGCAGCCGAATGTCATGAAGCCCAGGGAGGCCATCTTGGCGCTGCCGGGAAGGGCGGTCCACCAGCTGTTGAGCCATGCGCAGAAAGCGGTGTCCTGGAACCAGGAGCTAATACCTATGAATTTAATAAGGGCTCCGGCTACCATCAGCGATGCGGAGAGGACTCCGGTGTAGCGTACGCCCATCTTGTCCAGGATGATTCCCGCAAGTATGAGGAAACCGCAGACATTGAGGATGAACTCGGATGCGGCATATGTCCCGAATACGGTGCTGGTCCATCCGCGCTCCGCTTCGATCATGCTCTTCAGGGGAGACATCACATCCACGAACATATAGGCGAAGAACATCATCGATGCGATGAGAATGAGTGCGGTCCATCTCGCAGCCGCGGAATCATTCAACAGTTTCTGTACTTTTTCTGGCATATTCTTTCAATCAAAGTTTCTGCTAATATACGTCTTTTCGTCCTAAACTCAAATTTTCCCTACCTATGCGGATTTCCCGATATCAGAATAAAGTCGTATCTTTGTCAGGTTAGGGCTTACAGGTCCTGCAAGCAGGTGAAATGACGTATGCAATTCTGGACAAGGTCAATGTCCCTTCGGACATCAAGCATCTCAGTATCAATGAGCTAAGTACGCTTTGCGCGGAGATCAGGGACTATATGGTCAATTGCTGCGCCGTTAATCCGGGGCACCTTGCCTCCAGCCTGGGAGCGGTGGAGCTGATCGTAGGCCTGCACTATGTCTTCGACACTCCCGACGACAAGATAGTCTTCGACGTAGGGCACCAGGCATATGCCCATAAAATCCTGACAGGCAGGCGCGAGGCCTTTAAGGACAACCGCAAGAAAGACGGCCTCAGCGGCTTCCCGCGCATGGCGGAGAGCCCATATGACGCATTCGGTGCGGGGCATTCTTCGACTTCCATTTCCGCTGCGCTCGGGTTCGCGGAGGCTTCCCGGATCCTCGGACAACACAGGAAGATCGTGGCCCTCATAGGCGACGGTGCCATGACCGGAGGACTCGCCCTCGAAGGCCTCAACAACGCTGGTGCGAGCAAAGCCGACCTCCTGGTCATCCTGAACGACAATGACCAGTCTATCGACCGGAACATCGGCGGAATGCACAATTACCTGCTGAAAATCACCACGGACCCGACTTACAACAAGATCAAGTCGAGCATATGGAACCGGCTCGGTGACACCAAGATCAGGCAGAAGATCCAGAAACTGACGCGGAACACCAAGACCAATATCGTCGACAGTTCCACCGGAATGGTGTTCGAAGCATTCGGATTCAGGTACTTCGGCCCGGTAGACGGGAATGATATAGGCCAGGTTGTTTCGACCCTCACCAGGCTCCGGGACATGCATGGTCCCAGGCTCCTGCATGTGCACACAGTAAAGGGGAAGGGCTTCGCCCCGGCTGAAGCGGATCCCACCACATGGCATGCACCAGGGAAATTCGACCCCGTGACAGGGAAAAGAGAGCATAAGCAGTACCCGGCAGCACGCTACCAGGATGTCTTCGGGAAAGTGCTGTGCGAGCTTGCGAGGGAAGATTCCCGCGTGATAGGGATCACCCCCGCGATGGCTACCGGAAGCGGGATGACCGGTTTCGCTAAGGAATTCCCCAACCGTTTCTTCGACGTGGGAATCGAGGAGGAGCACGCCGTGACCTTCTCCGCCGGACTGGCGGCCGGAGGCCTCAGGCCGTTCTGCAACATCTACTCCTCCTTCGCCCAGAGAGCATATGACCAGATAATCCATGACGCGGCGCTGCAGTCACTTCCAGTGGCGCTCTGCCTTGACAGGGCGGGACTCGTGGGAGAGGACGGAGCCACGCACAACGGGTGCTTCGACATGGCTTCGCTCCGCTGCATCCCGAATGTGTCCATATGCGCTCCTTCGGATGAGCCTTCGCTTAAGCATATGATGTACACTGCACTTCACCATGAAGGCGGTCCGATCGTCATACGTTACCCGAGAGGCTGCGGTGAAGGGCATGACTGGGAGGGGATCCATCCGGAAATCATCCCTGAAGGAAAGGGAGTCTTGGTGAAAGAAGGTGAAGGAATCGCCGTACTCGCTCTCGGGCCGGCGGTTTGGAGGGCGGTTGAAGCGGCCGGTCTCTTCGCGGAAGAAGGCCATCCCAGTCCTTATATATATGATATGCGCTGGCTGAAGCCCCTGGATACCGCCATCATCGACGAAGCTGCATCTCGCTGCAGGACAATCGTCACCATCGAGGAGGGCAGCATAAAGGGAGGTCTTTACGGAGCCGTGACGGAGTACGCCGCACAGCGCGGTCTCAATGTGGAAATCCGCGGAATCGGGATACCTGACATATTCATCGGCCAGGACAGCCAGAGCGGACAGAGGGCCGCATGCAGTCTTGATACCGGAGGCATTCTGGGGGTCCTCAGGGAAGTATCTTCAAAAAATTGAAAATTCCTTCAAAAACTTTTGAAGATAAAAAATTATTGCCTATCTTTGCAGTCCCTTTTGGGGGAAGTTTGTATGAAACACATCGCCGATGTAGCTCAGTTGGCTAGAGCACGTGATTTGTAATCTCGGGGTCGTGGGTTCGACTCCCTCCATCGGCTCGAAGTCCGGTTCTTTCCGGGTTGTTTGAAATATTTATTTGGGCAGATACCAAAGTGGCCAACTGGGGCAGACTGTAAATCTGCTGCGTAATCGCTTCGGAGGTTCGAATCCTTCTCTGCCCACCAGTTCTTGCGGAAGTAGCTCAGTTGGTAGAGCATCAGCCTTCCAAGCTGAGGGTCGCGAGTTCGAACCTCGTTTTCCGCTCCAACGCTGCCGGTGTAGCTCAGGGGTAGAGCGCATCCTTGGTAAGGATGAGGT
>JAFRXO010000035.1 GCA_017443465.1 Bacteroidales bacterium | reverse complement strand
ACGAACTGCCTATCAAGAGTTGGGACGAATACGCATAAATATCCATTACAATGAATACCAAGTATATTTTCATCACCGGAGGAGTCGCCTCCTCGCTCGGAAAAGGGATTATCGCGTCGTCGCTGGCCAAGCTGCTTCAGGCAAGGGGCCTGCGTGTGACCATTCAGAAATTCGATCCCTACATCAATATCGATCCGGGCACGCTCAACCCGTACGAGCACGGTGAATGCTATGTCACGGAAGACGGCGCCGAGACCGATCTCGACCTCGGTCATTACGAGCGTTTCCTGGGAGTCTATACATCCCAAGCCAACAACGTTACTACCGGAAGGATATACAATACGGTCATCACGAAGGAGCGTGAGGGAGCCTATCTCGGCAAGACCGTCCAGATCGTTCCGCATATTACTGACGAGATCAAGCGCAGGATGCTCCTTCTCGGACAGACCGGAGAGTATGACGTCATCCTTACCGAGATCGGCGGAACGATAGGTGACATGGAGTCCCAGCCTTTCGTCGAGGCTGTCCGACAGTTGCAGTGGGAACTTCCGGAGGAAGACTGTATGTCCATACACCTGACTCTAATCCCCTACTTGAGCGCGGCTAAGGAGCTCAAGACCAAGCCTACGCAACATTCCGTCCAGATGCTTCAGCAAGGAGGCGTCAAGCCCGATGTCATTGTCTGCCGCACCGAACATCCCTTGTCGGCGGAGCTCAAACGGAAGATCGCTCTGTTCTGCAATGTCCGTCCCGGCCACGTCATCCAGAGTATCGACGCCTGGAGCATCTATCAGGTCCCCCTGAACATGCACGAAGAGCATCTTGACGAGCTCGCCGTCCGAAAGCTTCAGATCGACAACTTCGCCACGCCGGAGCTGGGCAGGTGGAAGACTTTCCTCGACAGGATCAAGAATCCCAAGCATGATGCAGACATAGTCCTCGTGGGCAAATACGTGGAACTCCAGGACGCATACAAATCCATCCAGGAGGCCTTTGTCCATGCCGGAGCGGCGAATGACTGTAAAGTTAACGTCCGTACCGTCCAAAGTGAAAATGTCACACCCGGGAATGTCGGTGAGATCCTGAAGGGAGCCGACGGCATCCTCGTCGCACCCGGATTCGGAGAGAGAGGTCTCGAAGGCAAGGTCCATGCCATCAAGTATGCCCGCGAGAACGGTATCCCCTTCCTCGGCATCTGCCTCGGAATGCAGATGTGTGTCGTAGAGTTCGCAAGGAACGTACTCGGATATGCAGACGCCTCGTCGACGGAAAAGGACCCGGACACAACGCATCCTGTCATCTGCATGATGGAAGAGCAGAAGAAGACCACGATAAAGGGCGGAACCATGCGTTTGGGCGCATACTCCTGCGTACTGAAAGAGGGTTCGCTGGCGGCCTCGCTCTACGGCAGCCTGTCCATACGCGAGCGTCACCGTCACCGCTACGAGTTCAACTCCGAGTATCTCAACGAGTTTGAGAAGAACGGCATGATGGCTACGGGACGCAATCCCGAGACCGGTCTTGTGGAGATTGTGGAGCTTCCCTCGCATCCTTTCTTCATCGGATCGCAGTTCCATCCCGAGTACAAGAGCACGCCCGAAAATCCGCATCCTTTATTTAAAGGTCTGGTCTCCGCAGCGCTTGAGTACAAGAAGGTTAAGGACTAAAACGGTTTATAAAAATTTTTAAAAAATATCTTGCATTTTAGATTTCCGCTGACTATATTTGTAACAGAAGAACGAACGAAATGATCAACATTTTCACCATTACGGCCAATTTCAAGCAGCAGCTTGTCTCTGAGAATTCACAGAATTCCCAGAATAATAATGCTGTATCTTGTCTTGCCGGTCGGATAAGGTGATTTTTGTGGTATGAGCATAATAGGAGACCGGTTCGAAAGAGCCGGTCTTTTTTGTTTTTCCTTCCCCGGGGATTAAACGACAACTTAACAAAACAGACACGAAAATTATGAAAAGGATTGAAGCTATCATCCGGAAAACAAGGTT
>JAFRXO010000034.1 GCA_017443465.1 Bacteroidales bacterium | reverse complement strand
CAAAAGGAGTATGTCTGAGGCTGCCAACTTGGCGATCAACGCATCAAGTGCTTTTGCCTGGGCTGATTCATAATCATTCCCGGAAGCCTCTCCCCAGATATATGAAGGATTCTCCTTTATCACCCTCGGATCCTGTGCCGGAAGGATGAGACAAGGCAGAAACAAAAGCAAGGATATGACCAAGGACTTTTTCATCTTCCTGAATGTTCGTTGTAACGCTCCTCTATCTCGGAAATCCGGAGAGCCTGGTTCTTGGTAATACTCCCTGATGCAGATTCAAGTCTTCTCCGGAAATCCTCGAACCGGAGAGGGACCTCTTCTTTGGTTTCATCGGAAAGGCATGCCAGGGAGAGTGAGTCCAAGCAGGATATCACCTCATCCCATCGACGCATATCCTCGAACAGGGACTTTTCGTACAGCGACTGAAAAGCCCCCATAAGTTTCTTTTTGTCAGTACTTTCCGCGAACACCCTCCCGTCAGGGCCGCAGAGTTGCAAGAATCCCCCGCGAGACAGCATGGCCACATCTTCCGAAAGGAACTCGATTTCTTCCCAGACTGGCTCAAGGATAATTCTCCCGGTTGAATCCATGAGACCCTTCCGACCCTCGGAAGAAACGATGAATCTTCCGTTCAGGCAGTCAAGGGTGTCTTCAAGACGGAACCCGGATGCATCCGGTCCTTTAATTCCTGCAAGTTTTTCCCGGACCATCATGATGGCATCCGTGAAAACATCTCCGCTATCCGGAGCTGCATCTCCATGCCTTGGAAAAAGAAACAGGATGATTGTCAGGATAGCGATTGCCACGACCGCTGTCAGGATGGCTTTCACACCCCGTTTCTTGCTGCGTATCAAGGCAGCCTTTACCTCTTCTGCAGAGGAGAAACGATTTGATGGATCCTCGTCCAAACACTTCCTCCATACATCGGACCTGGATGGCAGCAGGCGGGACAAAACCTTTCCCAGCGAATATATGTCTGAACGGACGGAAGCCTTGCAGCCCCTTACCACCTCCGGCGCTGCATATCCCTCGGTTCCCGCAGGGATATGACCGGTTGTCATAGAAGGCGAATCGGCCAGGGAGAAATCAATTATTTTCACCACTTTCCCTTCTGAGGCCAGCATCACGTTCCCTGGCTTCAAATCATTGTGGATGACCTGTTTCCGATGAATATAAGAAAGAGCATCGCAAATCTGGAGGGAAATGTCGAGGGCGGTTTTCACATCCGGTTCATCACCGGAAAGATACTCCTCCAGGTCAACGCCTTCCACCCATTCCATTGCCAGGCAATATCCCAGATCCTCGGAATGGAACCACCCCAGACAGTCGCAAATCCCCGGATGCTTCAATGGCGAAGAGATTTCATATTCATGCCTCAGCACGGCCTCATAAGTCCCGTCACTCCTTAAGGATGGCTTAAGGCATTTGAGGGCTACTATCCTCCCACCCAGGCTGCCCTTATAGATAAGGCAATGGCCAGCAGGAGACTCATAGACAAGGTCCAACCTGTTCAAAGGAGGGATCTCTGCATAAGAATCCCCTATCTCCTTGAAATATCCCGACGGTCTCGTTCCCATCCTGTCAGATTTCTTTCTTTATGTAGGCTATGCCACCATCCAGTCCGGCAACATAGGGGTCGGTTTTCCTTCCATCCCTGAATATTCCTGACAATGCAAGGGGATAACCTTTCAAGATGCTTGCAGCTTCAAAGCGGTCTCCTTCCTTCAAGGAAGAGTTGAGGCTGGAAAGTACCCTGAAGATGGAAGATCCCTCATATTCGAGAACGATCTCCCTGTCAGGACGCCATCCAATCAAGATACGATAGCCTCTGGATAGCTCTGATGCAGCCACGGCCTCGGTCTGGAAATATCTCGAAGGGAGTTTTCCGGAAGAAGCCAGATAATCCCGGAAAGTCTTGAAATTCAGGTATCCGGAATATCTGGAAAGCGAGTCCAGAGTCGAGTTCCTGGGTTCGGGCTTGTCGCCCACATAACCCCAGAAACGCTTCAGCGTGGATGGAGATACACTCTCGTCCATCTCTTCTGCCAGAGCCGCGAAATCGGTCGAAGTGGCAAGACGGCGTCCCCACTTGGCCTCAACCTCACGGCGCAGGAATGAATATTCAGGATTGTCCTGTCTCATCTTTTGTACTTGATTTCAGTTTTGTCATTGATGTCCAGCCCGCTCGGCTTGCAGTCAGGGTGCAGCCACAGGACTCGCAGGTTCTCGTTCTCCCTGACATATATGATGTCAAAGCGGGGATTGGTCGAGAGGTCAAGCTCTTCCATTTCCGCTCCCACGAGGATCAAATGTTCCATCCGTGGATTTTCCTTGAATGAAAGGAACTCGAATGGATTATCGTATGAATCCAGATAGCCGAGAACCGGGAGTCCGGAAGTGTCCAGTTCCTTAAGCGGAGTGCTTATAATGTATAAATATGACAATTCAGGGTTGTCGAATATGATCTTTTCATATTTGTCCCGCCCGCAGGAAAGGAATTCCAGGTTCTTGAGAGCGGAGACGTCCAGTACTTTCAGCCCGTTCCCTCCGACGGACAGCTTTTCCAGGAAAGGGAGCTCTTCGATTCCGGAGAGGGAAGACAGGGGAATGTCGCTCAAAACCAATTCTTTCGCTCCTGATCGTTCTGATTCTGAAATGTTTCCGTCGCCATCGGAGTCAAAGTTACGCAGGAGCTCCTCCCATAAGACAGGGTCATGGGGGAGTTTCTCGGTCCTGAAAGATCTCGGCAGTGAGCATACCTCGTCCTTCCCGTTCGACATTGCCGCAGTCCAGGAATAGTCTGTATCCTGGATAAGGCCGGTGACAGTTGCCTTGAAAGTCTCACCTTCTTCGCGAACCCCTTCGGCCGCAGCCACTTCCGAAGCGCCTTGGAAAACCTTGAATATACATTGGGCCACATTGTCGGCAGGAGATGGCGAGCAGGTCATGGTCACACTGTAAGCAGAGACCGTCTCACTCATTTCAAAGACTTCAGGAGCGGACAGGTCTGCCGGTACACTCGAGCAGGAGGACAGCAACAGTAATAATAGAGCAATGAAGGATCCTTTGGTTACGGCAACAAGATTAGTCATGGCTGATGCAGATTCATCGTTTTAAAGTACTAAACATTGCCCGAATTACCAAATTATATTTATTCTTCAAGTATATGCTTTTATGATTATCCCAAATACCGCATCGGTTCCTCCCTCTCCATCCTTTCCGGTTATACACATGATATGGCTGGGGGAGGTCCCTTAATCTTCAAAGAGACGGACAGGCAGGCGGCACCAGTTGGCAGCCCGCTGGTCATATTTTGTCGTGGCCGTGAAGCTGGCTGCATGGTGCGATGCCGGATTGCTGGACGGGACATCCGTGGAAGACCAATAATGTGCCCTGGTTCCGGCATTGGTTATAGTCGGTGTCGAACTGGTTGCGTAATAACCAGCGGCCGGGATAGTACGGCTGATGTCATCAGAATCGTCCGAGATCCACCAAGTCTCAGAGGCAATCGTGTTGAGGCTGACCCCCGAGTCTTTCCCCAGATAACGGACGGTAATGATGACATTGCCTCCGATGAGTTCATACCTGTAGGCAGATTCGTAGTCGGTGCCGATGAACCGCTTCGCATAATTCACTTCGCCGACCACCTTGTATTCAGATGTGAATAACTGCTCGATAACATCTGAGCCGATGGAGATCTTGTTTGAGCTGCTTGCTGGAATCACACCGTTCCATTCATAAATGGTCGGGATGTGGTAGCCATTGACTTTGATCTGTTCCAGGTAAGGGTAGTTGAACTGCTTCTCGGCCATGAACCATCCATGGGTAAGGTGGTCTGTGGAAAAAGTCTTGGCGTTCGCAAGGTTGTACTCGGCTACATATTCGATAGGGAGTTTTACCGGACGTTTGAACTCCGCTTTGACCGGAACGGAATTGACCACGTTCCTGGTGACAGTGCGGCTCTTTGACGAAGACTTGGTCATCGTCATACCTTTGGTATTCACTGCGGTGATCGTGAATCCCTTTGAGAAGGTGACAGGAGGAACGGAGAACCAGAAGGATGTCGCCTGGTCCTTGGTTGCTCCGAGAGTGACTCCATTTCCACAGTCCAGGGTTATGGTTTCAGTTGCAGTAGTTCCCATAGTGACTGAAGGTGAGCCTCCGTACGAGATGCTGACAGAGGCTTTCCCTGCGATTTTCTCCCCGTTGTTCCCGGAAATGGTAATGCTCTTGACTGTCCCGCCACCATATAGCTTCAACACTATATAGCCTCCCACGTTCTTGAAAGCCAGGAAATCATCTCCGCTGTTCCTGGTTACCGCCACCATCGTGTTTGCCCCCTGTCCGAAGGTCCCTTCCGCATAGGACTGGGTCGATGGAAGGGTCAAAGTGACAACACCCCTTGAGGAGATCGTCGTGGAAGCATTGTATGGGTAGACGGCATAATTGGACGGGATTGCGCTTCCGGTACCGGACTGGCCGGAACCGACCTTGCTGATGGTTCCGGAATCCTCTCCCGTCTGCCCGTCGAATTTGTATTGTTCATTAAGCGTGGATGTGAATATGGAAACCCTGTCATCCTCTCTCCAGTAATGGTGGAGGTCCCCATCCACATAGGTCCTTGTGTCAACTACTTCTCCAAGTCCCACACGGAATACTTTAGAAGGAGCGTCATCCTTCTGTATGTCAATTGGCTCCAATGCGGAACACCCTGCGGCCAAGAAGGCCGACAAGATTATGATGATATCTCTTCCCATGACGTTTCCTTATAATCATTTCAATCAAAATCATCCCATTCTCCACCTTCTTCAGGATTTTCAAGTGACGAACTGTATTTGGCCATCAGTACGTCCAGGAGAATATGTTCCTCAACCTTCGGCGAGGAATACTCTTTCTTGTTCATTTTGGTTACTTTGCATTTCATTCGGTAAAAGTACTTAATATGGAATCAAACCATAGGTCCAAACAAGGTCCATTTGAAATCCAGCCTCATTGGCATATATGGCGGAATTTCGTATCTTCGCGTAGCTAATATCCAATCGGCATGAAAAGATCGAAATTACTCCTATCTGTCCTGTGTCTGCTGTTCTGCACTGGCCTTGCGGCCAAAAGCACCATGGGTTCCCTGTCTGCTGACGGGCCTTATATCCTTTACACTGATTCCGGGGTCAGGGTAATCCAAGTGGATTCCCGCGGCAGGATTTCCGACAAGGTCCTCCCGGAGGTTCCGTCTTCCTTTACCGTGACGGACCACCGCGGCAAGGTTTCATT
>JAFRXO010000033.1 GCA_017443465.1 Bacteroidales bacterium | reverse complement strand
GCCTTTTTTGTGGACGAACTACCGAAAATATGAAACTCGTCCACAAATCCAGCCTTTTCCGTGGACGAGATTGATCAAATGGCCTTGGGCCTGAAAATAGAAAAAGAGAGTGACCAATAATCACTTATTAGTCACCCTCTTATTGTTGAGATATCAGGACTCGAACCTGAACTGGCAGAACCAAAATCTGTAGTGCTACCATTACACCATACCTCAATAGACTGCAAAGTTACCAATTCTTTTCGGTTCTACAATTATTTCTGCCGCCCGGGAAGTAAATCCGGCAGAGAAAGATACCTGTCCTTTACGACACCTCTCCTGTTGGTCTCCAGGACAAGCGGAAGGGCTGAGAGATCGAATGTGTCGAAAAGATCCTTGGCTGCTGACGGTTTTTCGGCCAGAAGCTCATCCACATTTACCAAAGTAACTCCGGTGCGCGGCCATTTCCGGATTTCTTCCGCAGCTGAAAGCGTTTCGCTGCAAAGGTTGCATCCTTCGGTGTAGAAGACCAGGTAATTGGTCTTGCGTTTTCCGCGGAACTCCCTGGGGATTCTGGATCCCGGAGGAGTCTTGTCCAGAAGGGCCTTCTCGAATTCAGCCAGCCCAACTATCTTGAGCGAATCATCAGCACTGGACCATATGTCTGGATGAGAGAGTATATGCTTTTCCATAAAAGGCCCCAGCGCCTTTTTGTACTCCGTCCCGCGCTTGGAGGTCATGTAATAGAACATGTCACCGATAAACTGCTTGAAGCCTACGGTATCACGCAGTGAAAGAGCTCTGGATGAAGCATATGCCGCAACCGAATCGATATTCCCTGCCGTAGGAGAATCTCCCAGCAGCCTCTCGAAAAGGGCATGGGAGGCATCGGAACCATATGTCAGGTAAGAGGTTGATGCGATGTCTGTGAGCATGGATGCAAGTGCTTCAGTACCAAGTCCGCGCCCGATGATAATTCCACGTGGGGACACAAGGAAGAGCTTCGGCGAGGACAGGACACCCCATTTGCGCTGGAAGTTGGAGTGGAACTCCGGATCCCAGAAATGGAATGTACGGACAGGGGCCCCCTCCGCGGAAGGATGAATGTCAAGGGAGGATCCGGCATATGACAGCCATCCCTCACGGTCATCCCCGATGTATACCGCGTAGAATTCCAATGGTATGGGACTTTTGGAGAGCAGCCTCTTCAGTCCGGCGCTCTCCAGGGCACACCTGGCACAATGGATATCATAAAAAAAGACGACCCTGTGGTTCCTGGATGTCAGGGGGAACCCGCCTTTCTCCGAGCCGAAGACATCACATACTGTCCCAAGACTGTCCAGAAGGCTGACCTGTGGTGCCTGTCTGCCCAACAAGGAGGAGCGGTTGAAATCAGCATATATCTTCGCATTCAGGAGGTCTACATCATTCCCCATGGAGATCTTTCCCGGGGCAAACCAGGTGTCAGTGAGATGGACCGCAACGGCTTCCTCCCCCATCACCTTGGACTGGATATAATGATAGTAAAGTTTCAGGGCGACATGCTGGCGTACCAGTGAATCCTGGCACGTGCTTATTATGAAGTCGCACTCTTTCTCCTTTGCTGGGATGTCCTCTCTCTCGAGTGCCTTCACATATTCATCCAACCTGCTGTCCAGGGCAGCCATCTTCGTGGAATCCGGAAGACTGGCACGCACTCCCCCTCTCGATGGCAAGGCCAGGAGAAGGAGAACCGCTATGGACAGTAGCCTATGCATGTTTTACAGGATGTCAGGAGCCGAGCCCGGGAACCGGAAGGACTACCCCGTCCGGGAGGAACTGGGACGTGTCGCCGTGGTGCTTGATAAGGTCACGTACCGCAGAAGAAGATATATGTGCGAATTCCTGGGCGGTAGGGATGATAATAGTCTCGATTTCAGGAGCGAGCCTCCTGTTCATGTCGGCAATCGACCTTTCAGTCTCGAAATCGAGCATATTCCTTACTCCACGGACTATATGCCTGATACCCAGCTGGCGGCAGGCATCGATAGTAAGATTATCGTATTTAATGACCTTGACTCCGGTCAGTCCCCGGACAGCCTGGGAGATAACTTCCATCCTCTGGTCCATTGTAAAGAAACCAGACTTGTCCTGATTGATACCCACGGCCACGACGACCTCGTCGAACATGGTGAGCGCCCTTTTGAGAATGTTAAGGTGCCCAGAGGTAAAGGGATCGAAAGAACCCGGGAACAGTGCTGTTTTTTTCATTATGATCTAGATTAAAGCTGCCAGTCAATGGGGGCGCACCCGTGTGATGACAGCCATTCATTTGCCTGTGAAAAATGCCTGCAGCCGAAAAAGGCTCCCCTTGCAAGCGGCGAAGGATGAGCTGCTTCCAGGACCAGGTGCCTGGACCGGTCTACAAGAGCTGCCTTGGAGCGGGCGAAATTGCCCCAGAGCATGAATACCACGCCGCTGAGGTTGTCCGATATGTACTTTATTACTGCATCGGTGAACTGGGCCCATCCGATTCCGCTGTGGGAAGCAGCCTGATGCTGGCGCACCGTGAGGATGGCGTTCAGGAGGAGCACCCCCTGCCTGGCCCACGGAGTCAGGTCCGGAGACCCGGACATATGTATTCCAAGGTCAGACTCGATTTCCTTGAATATGTTATTAAGGGACGGAGGAGTGGCGACTCCCTTGGGAACGGAGAAAGACAATCCCATGGCCTGTCCATATTCATGGTAAGGATCCTGTCCAAGGATTACGACCCTGACATTCTGTACCGGTGTCAGTTCGAATGCCTTGAAAATCTGTCCTCCGGGAGGATAGATTACTTTCCCCCCGGCTATTTCCGCATGGAGATACTGCACCAGGGAGGCGAAATAAGGTTTTTCGAACTCCGGTGCAAGGGCTTCTTTCCAACTTTTTTCAATCTTGACGTCCATCGTCCTGGGTGCTATCTCCACAAAGATAAGTATTTTGTTTGACAAAGGGCAGATCGAAAACATCTCCGTCAGATGCGGCGAAAGTATTCGGGAAAACCGTCCTGCACTCGGCCTGATAGAGGGATGCATCCTGGCAACGTGAGGAGTAGTGGCCTATGATCAGTTTCCCGACTCCGGCCTCAAGGGCACATCTGGCTGCATCGAGAGTAGTGGAATGATTCCTGTCCCTGGCATGGTCTTCCATCCCGGCAAGGTAAGTGGTCTCATGGTAAAGCAGGTCGACGCCTGAGACCCATTGCGCCAGCTCGGGGAAAGGAGCCGTGTCGGAACAATAAGCATATGAACGCGGGACATATGGGCGATAGGCCGCCTGGCTGACTGGAATCACTGTCCCGTCGGGGCGCTGCACGTTTTCCCCCCTCTTGAGGGTGCCGATCTCGGTAAGGGACAGGCCCCAGCGGGATATGGCATCCTTGTGGACGTTAAGCATAGGGGTCTTTTCCTGGAACCTGAAGCCGAACGTCTCTATCTTGTGGTTCAACGGAAAAGCATACACGCTCAGCGTCCTTGTCTCGAATATGAGTTCGGGTTCCTTCATCGTCAGGGGCACATGGTTGACTTCGAAATTGAGTCCGGCCCCATAATAGGACATGAAGAACTTCAGGATCGGGCCGAAGTTCTCAGGAGCGTATATGTTGATGCCTGCAGTGCGGCCCAGCATACCGATTGTCGAAAGGAGGCCGAAAAGTCCGAAAATGTGATCGCCGTGGATGTGGGATATGTAGATGTTGTCAATCTTCATAAGAGGCACTCCGAAACGAAGCAGTTGCCTCTGGGTCCCCTCACCGCAGTCAATCAAGGACGAGCGCCCATGCACGGTTAGTACATGGGCGCTCTGGAACCTTCCGATAACCGACATGGCAGATGCCGTGCCCATTATCTTGAGCGTGAAATCCATAAGGGACTAGTTGCCTTTCTCGAGTTTCTCCTTGAGAGCAGCAAGCTCGGAGATGTCACCGAGGGTGGTCTTTTCAACTGAAGAGTTGATCTTCTTGACAGCCTTCTGGGTGTTGGCGGTCTCGGTAGCTACGCGGGCTTCCTTAGCCTCGGAATAAGTCCTGGTGTGGGAAACGCGAACCTTGCGGGTGCTCCTGCGAAGCTCGGAAACCTTGAACGGAAGGGTCTCACCTACAACAGCGTTCTTGCCGTCTTCCTTGACGAGGTCGCGGATGAGGGCGAATGCCTCGACGTCACCTTCGAGAAGGATGGTAGCATCCTTGTCATTGACGCTCTTGACAGTACCTTCAACTACGCTGCCGACAGGGAACTTGGCCTCGATCTCATCCCAGGGGTTCGGGAGAAGCTGCTTGTGGCCAAGGCTGAGTTTGTGGTTCTGCTCGTCGAAGTCGAGAATGACAACGTCGATGGAATCACCGGCATTGATGATCTCTGACGGGTGCTTGATCTTGGACCAGCTGAGGTCGCTGATGTGAACCAGACCCTCAACTCCGTCCTCAAGCTCTGCGAACACACCGAAGTTGGTGATGTTGCGGACGATTGCCTTGTGAGTGGAACCGACGGGATATTTCTCGCGGATGCTGTCCCAAGGATTGGAAGTAAGCTGCTTGAGACCAAGGGACATCTTGCGGCCTTCGCGCTCGAGGCTGAGGACCTGTGCCTCTACCTCGTCACCAACCTTGAGGAATTCCTGTGCGCTGTGCAGACGCGGAGACCATGACATCTCGGAGACATGGATGAGTCCCTCGACGCCGGGCTGGATCTCTACGAATGCGCCGTAGTCTGCGATGAGGACCACTTTGCCCTTCACCTTGTCACCAACCTTGAGGTTCGGGTCAAGGCTGTCCCACGGATGCGGGGTGAGCTGCTTGAGACCGAGAGCGATCCTCTTCTGGTCGGGATTGAAGTCGAGGACAACGACCTTGATCCTGTCGCCAATGTTGACAACTTCCTCGGGATGGTTAATCCTGCCCCAGCTGAGGTCGGTGATGTGGATGAGACCGTCAACACCGCCAAGGTCAACGAATACACCGTAGTTGGTGATGTTCTTGACCTCGCCTTCGAGGATCTGGCCTTTCTCGAGCCTGGAGATGATCTCGGACCTCTTGGCCTCGATCTCAGCCTCCAGAAGAGCCTTATGGGAAACGACGACGTTCCTGAATTCCTGGTTGATCTTGACGACCTTCAGGTCCATGTTCTGGCCGACGAACTGGTCGTAGTCACGGATGGGCTTGATGTCGATCTGTGAACCCGGGAGGAATGCCTCGATGCCGAATACATCGACGATCATACCGCCCTTGGTACGGGTCTTGACAAAACCCTTGACAACCTCGGAACTGTTATATGCTTCATTAACCCTGTCCCAAGCCTTGAGGATGCGGGCTTTCTTGTGGGAAAGTACGAGCTGACCCTTGCGGTCTTCTGCGGACTCGACATAAACCTCGACCTTGTCACCTACCTTCAGGTCGGGATTGTAACGGAACTCGGGAGCCATGATGACACCTTCGCTCTTGTAACCGATGTTGACCATTACCTCACGCTTGGTGATGGAAGTAACGGTACCTTCGACTACTTCATTTTCAACTACTTTAGAGAGAGTCTGATCGTAAGCTTTCTCAATGTCCGCCTTCTCGGACTCGGAGTACTCGGCATCATTCTCGAATGCTTCCCAGTCGAAATCTTCGGGAGCGACTGAAGCGTTGAGCTTCGTCGATTTCTTTTCAACTGCTGGAGTCTCGACTACGGGAGTCTCTTCTACCTGAGCCTGTACCTCGGGATTAATTGTTTCTTCTGCCATAATTTTGTGTAAATAAACAAATTAGGGGTTTAACTTTATGTATTGTACTTCCGCCTCCGGACATATGAAAAACACGCCTTGGCGAAAAAGCGTGCAAATTTAGACAATATTTTTGGATTCTCAAAGACTCAGAGCAGCCTTCTCTTGCTGAAAATGATGAGAATAGCGGCAAATACGAGCACCATCACCATGATTATCAGAAGCCATGCCCACCTGAGCCCGGCGAAAGGAAGGGTCACGTTCATTCCATAGAAACTGGTAATGAGGGTAGGAGGCATCAGGAGGACGGATATGACAGTGAAGACCTTCATGATCTTGTTCTGCTCGAGATTGATCAGACCGACTACTGTTTCCTGGAGGTACTCAAGTCTTTCAAATGAGAAATTGGCGTGGTTGATAAGGGAGGAAATATCCTGCAGGAGGACATTGAAGCGCCCGTCAAGCTCTACAGGATGCTTGTCACTGCGGAGGATGCTGGTAACCAGCCTCTGCTTGTCGACTATGTTCTCACGGATTATCATCGCGTTCTCCTGCTGATGATTGATGTCCAGGAGGAACTCCTCGTTGATGTCTTCCTGTTGGTTGATTCGCTTGCTGAACTGGGAGATGTCCTTGGACATAAGCTCGATCATGTCGGCGTCGAGGTCGATACGCTGTTCCAGGATCGTGGCGAAAATGGAGTACCCTCCCTTGTAGAGCTTCGGATTAATCTCCATGCGGCGCTGGAGTTCGGTGAAGGAGCGCAGGGGCACGTCCCTCAGGGAAGTCAGAGTGTTGCCAGTAATGGTGAAGCTGACCGCCTCCATGGTGTACTCTTCCGGACCAGGCATCAGGAAGTTGGTATTCGCATATATGGAAGAACCGGATTCGGAGAAACGGGAAGAACTCTCAATCTCCTCGGCCTGCGCACGGCTCTGGATCACAGTTCCAAGAAAGGCTTCGGTAGCCCTTTTCTCATCCCCCGAGGGAGAGAGAAGGTCTATCCACAGAACGTCCGCGAGGCGAAGCTTCGCGAAATCATCCACGGTTGTGGAAATCAAAATCCTGTCGTCCTTTCTGTAGAAGATACTGACCATGGGAATCTCCTCCGAATTGCAAAAATAGCTATTTTTTCCAATTAGGCAAGAAACAAATCCCGTTCTGAAGGATTACAGCAGTATATTGAACCCCAATATCACCAGCACGATACCTCCGAACAGTTCTGCGCGGGACCCGAACCGCCTGTCCAGACGTCTGCCGAAAAGGATACCTGTCACCACCGAGAGGAAAGTCACAAGGAATATGGCGGCCGAATCATATGCGATCACATTTGCAGGGACGAAATCCATGCAGAGGGACACTCCGATGCCAAGGGCGTCTATGCTGGTAGAAACAGCCACTATAAGCACGTTCCACAGTCCCGAGAGACTCCGCACCTCTGCTTCTTTGAAGGAACCGGCTATCATGGAGCCTCCGACATATGCCAGGAGCAGGAATCCAATCACGTGGGCGGCCTTCTCCACATATCCGACGAAAAGTTCGCCCAGGCTCCAGCCGAGAAAGAAGAAAAGGGTCTGCACGAAGGCGAATGCAAACGCGACCGCGACCGCTTTCCGAACGGAAAGCCCCCTCAAAGTAACTCCCGAGCATATGCTTACTGCAAAGCAGTCCGCACACACCCCGACAGCCAGTACAAAAGCCCCTAAAATGATTCCCAGCATATCCTTACGGCTTGAACGGGACCCTCCCTGCTATCGACCTGCCCAGGGTCAGGGCATCCGCATATTCGATATCGTCACCGAAGCCGAGTCCGCGGGCAAGGGAACTCACGCGCACCCCGGATCCGGATATGCGTCTGTAAATATAGAATGAAGTGGTCTCCCCTTCCACATCCCCGCTTAGCGCCAGGATGACCTCGGCTTTCCCGGCGTCTGAGCCCGATGAGAGGGAGCCGACCCTCTCCACCAGAGAGTCTATGGTAAGGTCAGAAGGTCCCACCCCGTTTATCGGGGAAATTATGCCTCCCAGCACATGATAGACACCGTGGTACTGCCCTGTAGCCTCAATGCTCATCACATCGCGCACATTCTCAACGACACATATCTGGCTATGGTCACGGGAACGGTCCGAGCATATGCTACATGTCTCGTCGTCGGAAATCATCCTGCACACGCTGCAATATTTCGCCTCGTCGCGAAGATTATTCAGCGCCTCGGTGAAATGGTGCACATTTTCCGAGGGCTGCTTGAGAAGATGCAGGGCAAAACGCAGTGCACTCCTGCGTCCGACTCCAGGGAGAGAGCCAATGGCATCTACCGCTTCAGTGAGCAGCCTGGACGGGTATTTTTCTCCATATGGATCCATAGTCACTTCATTTCAAATTATTTCCAGCAAATCGGCCGGAAGGGTGGCAGTGGCCAGCGACCCAAGGTTGGGCAGCTCTACTACGACCCTGTTGGAATTCTTCCCTTTCTGCTTCAGGAGCACTCCTTCAATCCCGGAGAATTCACCGCCGATAATCCTCACCCTGGTACCGGGCTTGATCTCTATCTCTCCCGGGGCATAGAAGGTTATGCCACTGTTGCGTGTGTTGCAGATCTTGATGAATGCGTCCATCTGGTAATCAGGGACAACCATCGGCACATTGCGTCCGCCGGAAGGCATTGTGCGCCACTGGAGGTATGGGATCCGGAGCTTCGCCTCCTGGATCCTGGAACGGGTGGAATGCACAAAAATCAGATTATGGATGACAGGCATCAGGACGCGCTCCAGGGGCCTGGTCGCCACAGGTCCGGTACGCGACTTGCGGACATTGCGCCACTGCATTGCGATGAAAGTCTCGATTCCGCGCTCACCGAGCGCTTCCATGGCTTTCAGTTCCCTGCAGTAAGGTGCGCTCATCGCGAACCATTGGATCTGGTCATCCTGAGGCTGCATCTGGTGCTTCAGGCCTTAACAGCAGCCCTGCGGGTTTCGGAGAAACCGTACCACAGGACAACGAGGAAGCATATGAACGGGATGATGAACGATGCGTTCACTCCTGCGAGTCCCATGACTTGCTGACGGTCGATGATCATAGCCTGCAGAGGAGGAAGTACGGAGCCTCCGAGAATGGCCATTATAAGGCCTGCTGAGCCTATCTCGGTGTCACCGCCCACATTGCCCAGAGCCATACCGTAGATGGTCGGGAACATAAGTGACATGAAAGCGGAAACCCCGACAAGGCAATAGAGTCCCGGGCGTCCGCCTATGAATATGACCCCGAGGACGAGGAGCGCCGCAGCGGTTGCGAAGATCGCAAGCATCCTGGAGGGCTTGAAGTATTTCATAAGCCAGGTGCTGATGAAGCGGAAGGACACGAAACACACCATCGCTACTATATTGAGCTTCTGGGACATGATTTCGGCGGTCTGCTCATCAATCCCCTCAGAGGTAAGCACATGCGTCCCATACTGGATGATGAAGGTCCAGCAGGTTATCTGGGCTCCTATATAGAAGAACTGTGCGATCACACCGCGGCGATAGGATATGTTCTGGATGAGCCTTCCAAGGGTAGCCTTCAGAGAGGTCGAAACCCCTTCCTGGGGATTCAGCCCGACTTCTCCCTTCCCGGGCATCTTTGTCAGCCACATCAGCACGAAGACGGCAATGAGGATCAGCCCGATTATGGCATATGGCTTCACCAGCACGGCCAGGTCGGAGGCTTTCAGTGCGTTGAAAGAAGCGTCGTCGAGAACGGCCCTCTCGGCAGTCGAGAGCGGACTCATGCGGGCCTGGATGAAGTGCATGGCAACCCACATCCCGCACAGGGAGCCTATGGGATTGAATGACTGGGCGAAATTAAGTCTCCTGGTGGCTGTCTCCTTCTCTCCCATGGAGAGGATGAACGGGTTGGCAGAGGTCTCCAGGAAGGACAGGCCGCAGGTCAATATGAAATAAGAAATCAGGAATGGATAATAGTTCCCGGTCTTGGCTGCCGGGATGAACATCAGGGCTCCGAAAGCATATAGTCCCAGTCCTGTGAGGATACCGGCTTTGTAAGAGTGCCTTTTGATAAAGAGTGCTGCAGGCAGGGCCATGCAGAAATAGCCCCCGTAGAACGCCAGCTGCACAAGTGCTCCATCGGTCACGCTCATCCGGAAAATCTTGGAAAAGGATTTGACCATGGGGTTGGTAATGTCGTTCGCGAAGCCCCAGAGCGCAAAGCAACTGGTAACGATGATGAACGGGAGAAGGTAGCTCCTTCCATCCTTCGTTCTCAATAAATCAGGAGTTTTCATATCTGTTTCAGCACTGTTTGATTCATCAAATATACGGATAATTGAGAACAATTGCTAACTTTGGGGCAAACAACGGATTCAATGGATTACAAAAGGACAATAATCATTACGGGAGGCGCCGGATTCATCGGAAGCCATGTAGTCCGCCTCTTCGTGAACAAATACCCCGACTACCACATCATCAACCTGGACAAACTGACATATGCCGGCAACCTGGAGAACCTGCGTGATGTGGAGAAGGCGCCCAACTACAGTTTTGAGAGGCTGGATGTCTGCGATTTCGAGAACGTCCTGTCCCTTATGAGGCGCGAAAAAGTCGACGGAGTCATCCACCTTGCCGCGGAAAGCCATGTTGACAGGTCCATTAAGGATCCGTTCAAATTTGCACGCACAAATGTCCTGGGTACCCTGTCCATGCTGCAGGCCGCCAAGATATATTGGGAAAGCCTGCCTGAAGGATTTTCCGGCAAGAGATTCTACCATATCTCCACCGATGAGGTTTACGGAGCCCTGGAAATCGACCGTCCAGAAGGCGGAGCGGAGGTAACCGCTGACGGTTTTCCGGCCTCTGAGCGCGGAGGCGGGCCATACGGGACCAGGTTCTTCACTGAAGACCTGGGCTACCGTCCGCATAGTCCATACAGCGCCAGCAAGGCCTCCAGCGACCATTTCGTCCGTGCTTTCCATGACACCTACGGGCTTCCGACGATAGTCACCAACTGCTCCAACAATTACGGCCCCTACCAGTTCCCGGAAAAGCTCATTCCGCTTTTTATCAACAACATATGCCAGCGCAAGCCTCTCCCGGTCTATGGACAGGGACTCAATGTGCGTGACTGGCTTTTCGTAGAAGACCACGCACGGGCGATAGACCTGATTTTCCATGAAGGACGCATAGCTGACACCTACAACATAGGCGGATTCAACGAATGGCGGAACATCGACCTGATAAAGGTCCTCATAAAGGTCACTGACCGCATCCTGGGACGCAGCGAAGGAGAGGACCTCTCACTGATTACATATGTCACTGACCGCCCCGGGCACGACATGAGATATGCGATCGATTCTTCCAAATTGCACCGCGAACTCGGCTGGAGCCCGTCCCTTCAGTTCGAGGAAGGAATCGAGAAGACGGTCCGATGGTACCTGGCCAACAAAGAATGGATGGACAGGGTCACTTCCGGCGCATATCAGGACTATTACGAGCAGATGTACTCGGGTCGCTGACAACTGCTTGCCGCAAAAATGCCTGACCCTCTTATCCTAGCCTGCGTAGTACTCACGGTCCTGGCCGTCTTCCTGGCCGTGCTGACTGCTGTCAACATGCTCAAGAACAAGAGGCTTTCACGGACCTTGAAACTGCGGCAGAAAGAACTGGAAAAGGTCCAGGGCAGGATCGTCATGCTTCAAAACAGTCTCAGGAGACTGCAAAGGGGCGGTGAAGAGGAAATCCCCTTGGAAACACCCGCAGCGAGTTCTCCGGAACCTGAACAGGTAATTCCGGCCGAAAGCCATGACGTCCCGGCCGAAAAGCAGGAGGTCACTGAAGAAAAACCGGATGCACCTGAGGAAAAACACGAGAATCCGTCTGATAAACCTGATGGTCCAGAGGAAAAGCATGACATTCCGGATCAAGTGCCTCGCTCCCGGAAGGGACGCTCCGGAAAACCGGCACATGTAAAGGCCGCAGAGGACATGGACCTGTTCGGAAGGATGGACAGGATGATACGGGACGAGAAACTCTACCTTGACAGCGACCTTCACCGCGAGGACCTCATGAGCCGGTTGGGAATCGGGAAGGACCGGATGGGCAGGATACTCAGTGAGGCCGGCGTCGCCGGGAGTTTCACCTCATACATCAACGCCATAAGGCTTGAGCATTCCCGTGCCCTTATGCTTGAGCATCCTGAATACCGGATCGATAAGATAGCCATTGAAAGCGGCTTCGGGAACGTCAGGAACCTGCAGCGGATCCTGAAGGCGGCATATGGGATGACCCCCGCCGGATTCCGCCGCGATATATGCGGACAAAACAGCACAGCCCCCACGAAAACAGCCTGATAGGGGCAAAATCGCCCTGCATGTGGTGCACGCCGGCCGCCCGACAGGGCAGTTGGCGAATTTTTTGGTATCTTTGTGCCGCGTAAAAACAAAAGATCTGAACCATATGAATCTTCGAATCATCGTACTTGCCAAGCAGGTGCCTGACACAAGGAACGTAGGCAAAGACGCAATGACTCCCGAAGGGACAGTCAACCGCGCCGCCCTTCCAGCAATTTTCAACCCGGACGACATGAATGCGCTTGAGCAGGCTCTCCGTCTTAAGGAGCAGAACCCCGGCACAAGCGTCGGCATACTCACCATGGGCCCCCCGAGGGCGGCCGAACTGATCCGCCAGGGCCTTTACAGGGGCGCTGACACCGGATGGCTTCTTACTGACAGGCTCTTTGCCGGAGCTGACACCCTCGCCACGTCATATGCGCTTGCTACAGCCATAAAGAAAATCGGCGGAGCCGACATAATCATAGGCGGACGCCAGGCTATCGACGGTGACACCGCCCAGGTAGGACCGCAGGTCGCCCAGAAACTTGGACTCAGCCAGGTAACATATGCCGAGGAAATCCTCGACTGCAAAGACGGCAGGCTCACTATCCGCCGTCACATCGACGGTGGCACCGAGACTGTTTCAGCTCCGATGCCCTGCCTCATCACGGTGAACGGCACCGCCGCTCCGTGCCGCCCGGCCAACGCCAAGCTGGTCATGAAGTTCAAGAGAGCTTCCTGCCCGTCTGAGCGCGTTGCGTTACCAGTCAAGCCCGGAACTCCCGGAAGGGACGATTCATATGACTACCTCTACGATTCCAGGGAGTGGCTCAACCTCACCCAGTGGAGCGTGGCTGACATAGACGGAGACCCGCAGCAGTGCGGCCTCGCCGGTTCCCCGACCAAGGTCATGGCAGTCCAGAACATTGTCTTCCAGGCCAAGGAAAGCAAGAGCCTTTCCGACAGCGACGCTGACATAGAGTGGCTCGTAAAAGAACTCCGCGACGAAAAGATCATCGGCTAAAAAGAGAAAGAAAATGAACAACGTATTCGTATATTGTGAACTGGAAGGGACGGTAGTAGCCGAAGTCTCCCAGGAACTCCTTACCAAAGGCCGCAAACTCGCCGACCGCCTCGGAGTCAGCCTCGAAGCAGTTGCCGCCGGCACAGGAATCAAAGGAAAAGTAGAGAGCCAGATACTCCCCTACGGAGTTGACAAGCTCCATGTTTTCGATGCTCCCGGCCTTTCACCTTACACTTCAGCTCCCCACACTGACATCCTGGTCAACCTCTTCAAAGAGGAACAGCCTCAGATCGCCTTGCTGGGAGCTACGGTCATCGGCCGTGACCTCGGCCCGAGAGTCTCCTCAAGCCTTACCAGCGGCCTTACAGCCGACTGCACCCAGCTTGAGATCGGTGACTTCGAGGACAAGAAGACAGGCAAATCTTACAAGGATCTCCTCTACCAGATCCGTCCGGCCTTCGGAGGAAACATCGTCGCCACCATCGTGAACCCTGAGCACCGCCCCCAGATGGCAACGGTGCGCAGCGGAGTCATGCAGAAAGAGATAAAGGATCCCGCCTACAAAGGTGAAGTAAGCTATCCTGACGTCAGCAAATACGTACCCGCAGAGGATTTCGTAGTCAGTGTCCTGGACCGTCATGTAGAGGCTGCCAAGAACAACCTCAAGAGTTCCCCGATAGTAGTCGCGGGCGGTTACGGAATGGGCAGCAAGGAAGGCTTCGACATGCTCTTCGAACTTGCAGCCGCCCTTCACGGAGAGGTAGGTGCAAGCCGCGCTGCCGTGGACGCCGGATTCGTAGACCCCAGCAGGCAGGTCGGCCAGACGGGTGTGACTGTACATCCTAAGGTTTACATCGCCTGCGGAATCTCAGGCCAGATCCAGCACATCGCCGGAATGCAGGACAGCGACATCATCATCTCAATCAACACCGATCCGGAGGCCCCGATCAACCGCATCGCGGATTACATCATCACAGGCCGCGTAGAGGATGTCGTTCCCAAACTCATCAAGTACTACAAGAAGAACAGCAAATAAGCCATGGCGAACTATTTTACCGACAATCCCGAACTCGAGTTCCACCTCCATCACCCGCTCATGAAGCGCATCGTCGAGCTGCGCGAAAGAGGCTTCGCCGACAAGGACAGCTATCCAGAAGCCCCGGTGGATTTCGAAGACGCAATAGAGAACTACAAACAGGTCCTGTCAATCGTAGGAGACATCACCGCAAACATCGTGGAGCCTAATTCCGAAGCAGTTGACCAGGAAGGTCCGCACCTTGTCGACGGACGCATGCACTATGCATCCAAGACATATGAGAACCTTGAGGCCACCCGCAAAGCCGGACTGTGGGGCGTCAGCATGCCCAGACGCTACGGCGGACTCAACATGCCCATCACTCCCTACTCCATGGCATCGGAGATGATGTCAGAGGCTGATGCCGGATTCCAGAATGTATGGAGCCTCCAGGACTGCGTCGAAACCCTCTACGCTTTCGGAAGCGAGGAGCAGAGGCAGAAATACATTCCACGCGTCTGCGCCGGAGAAACCATGTCAATGGACCTCACCGAACCCGATGCAGGAAGTGACCTCCAGAGGGTTATGCTCAAGGCCACCTACAATGCCGAAGAAGACCAGTGGTACCTCAACGGAGTGAAGCGCTTCATCACCAACGGCGACTCCGACATCCACCTGGTACTCGCCCGCTCCGAGGAAGGGACGCACGACGGACGCGGCCTGAGTATGTTCATATATGACAAGCGCAACGGCGGAGTCACAGTCCGTCACATCGAGAACAAGCTCGGAATCCACGGTTCCCCCACATGCGAACTGGTTTACAAGAACGCCAAGGCAGAACTCTGCGGACAGACCCGCCTGGGCCTCATCAAATACGTAATGTCACTTATGAACGGTGCCCGTCTCGGCATCGGAGCCCAGAGCGTCGGACTCATGCAGGCTGCCTACAATGAAGGCCTCGCATATGCCCGCGAAAGGGCCCAGTTCGACAAGAAGATCATCCTCTTCCCGGCCGTATATGACATGCTTTCCAGGATGAAGGCCAAGATTGACGCCGGCCGCTCGATCCTCTACATGACTTCGCGCTACGTTGACATCTACAAGACCCTTGAAGACATCGCCCGCGAGCGTCCGCTGACCGCGGAAGAAAGGGCTGAGCAGAAGAAATATTCGCGCCTGGCCGACGCTCTCACTCCCATCACCAAGGGAATGACATCCGAATTCGCGAACCAGAATGCATATGATGCAATCCAGATCCACGGAGGCTCAGGATTCATCATGGAATACAAGAGCCAGAGGCTATACCGCGATGCCAGGATTCTCTCCATTTATGAAGGAACAACTCAGCTTCAGGTAGTTGCAGCGCTCCGCTACATCACCAACGGCACCTATTCCAAAGAGATCGAAGAACTCCTTGCATCTGAGGTTCCATCTTCACTCGCAGGAGCGAAGGCCAGCCTTGCAAAGGCAGCCGAGGAGTTGAACGCATCGATTGAAAAGGTCAAGTCCTTCGGTGACCAGGAAGTCACGGACTTCCTTGGACGCAGGCTCTTCCAGATGACGGGCATGACCCTCATGGGACTCCTCCTCCTGAGCGATGCCGCCCGCTGCGAGGAACTCTTCGCCGGGAGCGCCCGCATTTTCGCAGGCCTCGCCGCCGAGACCGCAGCCGGTCATTCAGCCTTCATAGCTTCATTCGACCCGGCACTCCTCCCGGACCTCCGCGCCGAATAGAAAGCACGGCATATTAAATCAATGGCCCCGAAGTCAAATACTTCGGGACCATTTTCATTGTATCTCCGTCTTCCCTCCGCAGAGGGGCAATCCTCATGCGTCGCATCCGCTCCAAATCGTCTTGCCCCTCTGCGGAGGGAAGACGCAAACGCACGACGCGTAAGAAGCGCGAAAACTATGCTTCGTCCGAAAGACGGGCCTTGGCATATGCCAAAGTCACGGTGAAAGTCCTGTTGCCGGAAGACGGAGCATCATACATCGCATCATTGAAGATGCGCTCGCATATGGAACGGAGGCCACGCGCCCCCATCTTGTTCGCGATGGCTGTGTCCACAATCAGTTCCTTCACGGCAGACTGGACGACGAGCTTGATTCCGTCCATGCGGAACAACTCGGCATACTGCTTAAGTATAGCGTTCTTCGGCTCTGTCAGGATCCTCAGAAGCGAATCACGGTTAAGCGAATCCAGATGTGTCACAACAGGAAGCCTTCCAACTATCTCAGGGATAAGTCCATATGATCTCAGGTCCTGGGGATCGACGTACTTGAGAAGATTCTCCCGGAGGACACGCTGCTTGGAAGAAGTCCCGAAGCCAACAACTTGAGTATTAAGCCTTTCGGCTATATGACGCTCGATTCCTTCGAACGCGCCACCGCATATGAAAAGGATATTCTGGGTGTCCACGTGCACGAAATCCTGCTCCGGATGCTTGCGTCCGCCCTTCGGAGGCACATTCACTACATTCCCTTCGAGAAGTTTCAGCATAGCCTGCTGCACGCCTTCCCCGGATACATCGCGGGTAATCGAAGGATTGTCTCCTTTGCGCGCTATCTTGTCAATCTCATCGATGAAGACTATCCCCCTCTCGGCCCTGGCCACATCATAATCAGCCTCCTGAAGGAGACGGGTAAGGATAGATTCTACATCCTCGCCTACATAGCCGGCCTCAGTAAGTACAGTCGCATCCACGATTGTGAACGGCACGTTCAAAAGGCGGGCTATTGTCTTGGCGAGCAATGTCTTACCGGTACCGGTAGGGCCCACGAGAAGGATGTTGGACTTCTCCAGCTCCACCCCGTCGTTCGGCTTGTCCACCAAGTTGTGGTTCACCCTCTTGTAGTGGTTGTAAACCGCTACGGAGAGAAGCTTCTTGGCCCTGTCCTGGCCGATTACATACTGATCCAGAAACTCCTTGATCTCAGCGGGTTTCTTAATGTCCGTGAGTTTCTCGGCCGGCGAAGACTGCCTGATCGTAGTAAGGTCCTCGACATAGTCGTGGATCTGCTTCATGCAGTCGGCGCACACCCATCCGTCGGCCCCTTCGATAAGAAGAGGGACCTCAGATTCCGTACGTCCGCAAAGACAACAATGTTTCTGGTCCTTGACTCCCCTTCCGGCCATTATTTCTTCTTCTTGGGAGAAAGTATCTCGTCGATCATCCCGTATTCCAGAGCCTCACGGGAATCCATCCAGAAATCCCTGTCGGAATCAGCGAAGACCTTCTCGTAGCTCTGTCCGGTGTGCCTGGCGATAATCTCGTAGAGGTCCTTGCGGATCTTCTCTATCTCCTTGGCTGCGATCAGGATGTCGGATGCCTGGCCCTGGGCGCCTCCGAGAGGCTGGTGGATCAGCACCCTGGCATGCTCGAGGGCAGAACGCTTTCCGCGGGCACCCGCACAGAGGAGCACCGAGCCCATCGAAGCGGCCATACCGGTGCAAATCGTAGCGACGTCGGGTTCCACTATCTGCATAGTATCATATATCCCAAGACCTGAGGACACCTGACCGCCAGGAGTGTTGAGATAGAGTGATATGTCTGCGGACGGGTCGATGGAAGCCAGGTAGAGGAGCTGTGCCTCTACTATGTTGGCGACATCATCGTCGATAGGGACTCCCAAGAATATGATCCTGTCAGCCATCAGACGGCTGAACACGTCCATGGCAACCGCATTCATCCTGCGCTCCTCGATGATATTGGGAGTGATGTATGCGTCCGTCAGGCTTCGGTAGCCGTCAAGGGTCAGGGAACTGATTCCCCTGCCCTTCACAGCATATTTCTGAAAATCATCCATTATTCAAGAGCCCTGAATTTGTCAACACTGATCTTCTTGTGAGCCAGGGTGACGGCGTCACGGGAAGCGGCGATGACTTTCTGGCTCTCCACCTGGGAGAGGAGGTTGCGGACCTGGTCCTCATTCCTCATGATGTCGTTAGCCGCATTCTTGATGTATTCCTCAGGCACGCCGCCCATTCCGTACTGTGCATACTGGTATGTAACATATGCCTCAGCAGCCTCTTGGAGGTCCTTGTCCTCAACCTTGAGGGAGAATTTGTCCATCAGGTAGTCGCGGACAAGCTGCCACTTGAAGTCATAGATGAAGGACGGGAACTCACGCTCGAGAGTCTCCTTGTCAGTCTTGGTATCGATCTCGAGGAGCCACCTGCGGAGGAAGTCCTCGGGAAGTTCAACTGCGGATTTCCCGATGAGGAACTTGCGGAGGTCAGAGGAGAACCTGTAGTCGGCCTCTTCAGTATAGTTGCGTGCGAGCTGCTCTTCGACAGCCTTCTCGAATTCCTCGTCATTGTGGACCTTGTCCTTTCCGAAAGCCTTGTCGAAAGTGTCCTGGTTAGCCTCGGCGGGGACGAAAGTCTTGATGTTCACTATGGTCACATCGAAGACCGGATCCATGTCGGCGAGTTCGTCTTTCTTGACCTTCAGCATCGCGGCACGGTCGGTCTCATTCGTAAACGCCTCATTGACATTGATCTGGAACTTGTCATCGACCTTAGCTCCGAGGAACTTGTCATGAGCCTCACCCTCGGCATTGCGGACAGTAACATAGACTCCTTCTACCTTGTGCCCGGCGGCATTGGAGAAATCGCAGATCACATAATCGTCCTTTCCGGCCTTCTTGCCCTCTTCCAGGGAACCGAACTGACGGAGGATGTTCTTCTTCATCTCGCTGACAGCCTCCTTGGTGATGTTGATGTCATAGTAAGGCACCTTGTCCTCTTTACCGAGTTCGAAGGAAAGCTGCGGGCGCAGTCCCAGGTCGAATTTGAAAGTGAAAGAATTACCATCCTGCCAGTCAAGCTGGGGCTGGTCTTCCGATGACAAGGGCTCTCCGAGGAGACGGAGATTGTTGTCCTTGACGTATTTGTCCAGTTCTCCGGATACGATGTCATTTACCGAATCCACCAGGCACTGGTCTCCATATACCCTTTTCACCAGTGCAAGCGGGGCCATACCCTTGCGGAAGCCTCTGAATTCTGCCTCTCTCTTTCGCGCATTGAGCCTCTTGCGAAGAGCCTCTGCATAATCTTCCGGTGCGATTTCAATGGTAAGCTTGCGTGTCAGCTCCCCTGTTTCAATGTGTTCAACGTTCATAAGTGTAAATGTATTTTATTTTGTTGTTTTCTGGTTCCTCTTGGGATATGCGACCCTCCCGTGGTAAAGCTGCCCGAGATAGGACATTACAACATCCCTGACCACATTAAGGTCCTTGATAGAAAGTTCGCAGTCCTCGAACTGTCCGTCCCTCATCTTGGCGTCTACCATACTGTTGACAAGGCTGGAGAAAGCCTCCGGAGTACGTTCCTTCAGAGTCCTGGATGCAGCCTCTATGGTATCGCAGAGCATGAGTATCATTTCTTCACGGGTACGTGGCTTGCTGCCATGATAAGTGAATTCCGCCTTATCCTCCGGATCTCCACCCATATTCACCCATTTGTTGTAGAAATAGCCTGTAAGTGCCGTCCCGTGGTGGGAAGATATGAAATCCTTTATAACCTGGGGAAGGCGGGCCTTGTCGGCAATCACCAGTCCGTCATCTACGTGCCTGATGATGTCACGTGCGCTCTCCTTTGCAGTAAGGTTCTTGTGATATTCTCCGGCCTGCCCCGGAACGAGAGACTCGTTCTCTATGAAGCACTGCGGGTTTTCCATCTTGCCAAGATCATGGTAAAGGGCACCGGCGCGGACCAGGAGCACATTCGCTCCTATGGCGCGGGCACAGGCATCTGCCATGCTCATCACCTGAAGGGAGTGCTGGAATGTCCCGGGTGCGGTAGCCTCAAGCTTCTGGAGAAGCGGATTGTTGGTATCGCAAAGCTCCTGCAGACGGGAAGAGGAGACGAGGTTGAAGAGCTTCTCGAACAGGTAGACCAACGGATAGCCCGCCACGGCCATGAATGAGCCTATGAAGAGATAAATAATTGCATAATAAGCATTTCCATTCACCAGATCGATAAGCCTGAAGGCAAAATAGACCACCAGCAGCGTAAGGAATACGATCCCTGCGTTGATGAACTGCCTCCATCCGCGGCTGAAAAAGCTGAATGTATATATGCACACAATATCCGCTACGGTAAACATCACGAAGAGGACTACCCCGTCATGGGCGAATGCCAGGAGCGGGATGAGGGACAGTATGCATATGGGAAGGACCGTCTTGTTCTTGAAGAATGCCTGGAGATAGAGGGCGGTAAGAGTGAACGGGATCATGTATATCAGCTGGCCGCTGAGCTTCGAACCCAGGATAGCCCCCACCGACGCGATTCCGAAGACGAGGATCATATATGCGAAACTGTTGGGCTCCATGTAGATCTTCGGATACATCATGTAAAGGGTCAGCAGGAGGGCCGCTATGAGCACCAAGGCGAGAAGACCGTTCCCAAGCCAGCGGAAGATACCGGGGCCGCTCGACCCGACACTGTCCTCATATTCAACTTTATAAGAATCCAGCACCTGGGCGATTTCTGAAGTGACGATCTCTCCTTCCGACACAATCAGGTCACCGGCATTCACGAACCCGATCGTAGGAGATATGTCGTCCGCAGATTCAGCATGGATGAGCTGGGTGGTCTGCTTGTCGTACTCCAGGTTCGGCACGACCAGGTCGTAAATACCTGAAGCGAGCAGCAGGGAGTCCACATTTGCTCCGCCGACCTCCTGTGTTACGAGGGAGAGCAGTTTGTCGCGGGCCTCACTCTGGAGATATACCTCAGTGACAGGATATTTCTGAGCGCGCTTGTCCTTCTGGATGAACAATACGGCATTGGAAACGTCTACATTCTTGTCGATACGGACTCCTTCGTCAGGGACTATCCCCTTGGAATAGACAGCAGTCATCGCATCGATCGCAGCGTTCTTCACCCTTGAGTCCCCGAATGAAAGACGCTGGGCGGCTTTCAGGTTCCTGCCCACTATGTCGTCAGACCAGCGGTAATACGGCACTACGCTCGAACCTGCCTTCTCACGCTGTTCCTGCATCTGAGCCTCTGTCTTGAGGATTGGGAAATCGAACTGCGCGATCAGGGTCTCATAGTTCCACGGTGAACCTTTCTTGTAATCGTAGTTGAACTTCGGATTACGCGGCATCAGGACCAGAAGCACTGCGAAAAGGATCAGTACTGGAACATATATTTCTTTCGATACGAGCGGCCGGGACATATGGTTCTCTATTTGAAGGGACTGCCCGCTTCACGGGCTATGTATTTGTAGGTCAGCTTGTCCGTAAGGTCCGGGAAGAGGTTGTGTGCCAGAACAGTAGCCTTTCCAAGTCCTGTCAGGGTCATATGCGAGACACGTTTGCGGATAGCCTTCGCCATATGCGAGGCACACTCCTCCGCGCTCATCAGTTTCCCTTCCTCGAGCGGCGTGCTTCCCTGCGGGGAACCGTCCGCTGTAAGGGCGGCATTCCTCACATTGGAAGAAGTATACCCCGGAGCGAACACGAGCACATGGAGGCCATCCTTCATATGTTCGATGCGGATAGTGTCAAGGAAGCCCCTCACTGCATATTTGGAAGCCGAGTAGCCGGTCCTCGCGGGAAGGGCGGAATATCCGGCAATGGAAATTACTCCCACGACACTGCCCTTGCTCTCCAGCAGGAAAGGCAGCGCATATTTGGTGCAATAGACAGTCCCCCAGAAGTTTACGTCCATAAGAGAACGTATCACCTTAAGGTCCAGGTCCTTGAACATGGCCCGCATCGACAGGCCCGCATTGTTCACTAGCACGTCGATCCGTCCATATGCCTTGACAGCGGCATCGATGAGAGCTTTGCAGTCCTCCTCGACGGTAACGTCGCACTTGACGCAAAGGACCTTCGAGGGATCGGAAGACACGCTGGCAACCTCTGCATGGAGCTTGTCCTGCCTGCGAGCGGCCATCACGACCTTCGCGCCGAGACTGCCGAAATGCCTGGCACAGGCCAGCCCGATACCCGAGCTGGCTCCGGTAACCACTACTACCTTATCCTGGAAATACTGACTGTCAGTCATTTCTAGTCGATGGTCATTGCGGCTATGTCTTCGCCGTCATATTCTCCGGCATCGAGCTTGGCCTTGATTTCCTTGAATGCATTCAGGGTGTACTTCACGTCTTCCATGGTGTGGGCGGCAGTGGAGACGATCCTGAAGATGATCATTCCCTTCGGGATAACGGGATAGATTACCATAGAGCAGAAGATACGGTAATTCTCCCTCAGGTCCTTGGCCATCTTGGTAGCCTGTCCGATACCGCCCTTGATGTGGACCGGGGTCACGCAGGCCTGGGCCTCGCCGATGTCGAATCCTTCCTCGAGGAAACCCTTCTGGATCGCATGGGTGATCTCCTTGCACTTTGCACGGAGGGCGTCTCCCTCGGGAGAATCGATTATTTCCATACGCTTGATGTTGCCGAGCACGAATGCCATCGGAAGGCTCTTGGCGTACATCTGGCTGCGCAGGTTCCCCCTGAGATAATTGATTATGGCACGGGGACCGGCCACGAAACCGCCTATGGAAGCCATGCTCTTGGCGAAGGCGCCGATGTAGAGGTCCACTCCGTCCATGCAGTGCTGCTCCTCGGAAGTTCCGCGTCCATGCTCTCCCATAAGTCCGAAACCGTGGGCATCGTCAATCATGAAACGGAAAGGATATTTTTCCTTCAGGGCGACTATGTCGCTCAGGATACCCATCGCACCGGTCATTCCGAAGACGCCCTCGGTGATGACCAGGACACAGCCGCCATTTTCATTGGCGACTGCCTCAGCCCTCTTGAGAACCTTCTCGAAATCAACTATGTCATTGTGACGGAATTTGTACTTTTCTCCGATGTGGAGACGGATTCCGTCGAGGAGGCATGCATGGCACTCGGCATCATAGACAATCACGTCATGACGGCCTGTGAGCGCGTCGATGGTGGAAACTATGCCCTGGTAGCCGAAATTGAAGAGGAATGCGTCTTCCTTCTTCTCGAAATCGGCGAACATCTTCTCCAGCCTCTCATGCTCGCGGGTGTGCCCCGAAAGCATCCTTGATCCCATAGGATAAGCCAGGCCCCATTTCGTCGCAGCCTCACCGTCCACTTTGCGGACTTCCGGGTGATTGGCCAGGCCGAGGTAGTTGTTAAGGCTCCAGTTGAGGACCGGGATCCCGTTGAAAGTCATATGCGGGCCCAGTTCACCCTCAAGACGGGGGTACATGTAATAGCCGAAACCTTGCTGGAAATACTGTCCGATCGGACCGGCCGAACCCTGCTCAATCCTGTCAAAAATGTCTGAGTACATGGTGATTGTATTTATGCGTCAATATTAGCGTAATGTGCATTTTCTTCAATGAACTGCCTGCGTGGCGGGACATCATCGCCCATCAGCATGGTGAAGGTCCTGTCGGCTTCCTGCGCATTCTCGATGGTGATCTTGCGGAGACGCCTCTTGGTCGGATCCATGGTGGTGTCCCAAAGCTGCTGGTCGGACATCTCTCCCAGACCCTTGTACCTCTGGACGGTGACACCCTTGTCGGAACCGCGCCCAAGACGGGCAGTAGCCTCGGCACGCTGCTGGTCTGTCCAGCAGTACACCTCCTCGCCGCCCTTCTTGACCAGATACAGCGGCGGAGTAGCCAGATAGACGTAACCGTTGCTGATAAGGTCATACATATAACGGAAGAAGAATGTGAGGATCAGGCAGGCGATGTGGCTTCCGTCGACATCGGCATCGGTCATTATGATGACCTTGTGATAACGGAGCCTGCTGAGGTCCATGCGTTTCACGCCATTCTCATCTTCCTGCGCCACAGTTACTCCGAGAGCAGTGTAGATGTTGCGGATCTCCTGGGACTCGAAGGCCCTGTCTCCGGCGGCTTTCTCCACATTGAGGATCTTACCCCTGAGGGGCAGGATGGCCTGGATGCGGCGGTCACGGCCCTGCTTGGCGGTACCGCCTGCGGAATCTCCCTCGACAAGGAAGATCTCGCACTTCTCGGGATTGTTCTCAGAGCAGTCAGCCAGCTTTCCGGGCATTCCGGCTCCCGACATGACGGTCTTGCGCTGCACCATCTCACGTGCCTTGCGTGCGGCATTGCGCGCTGTGGCTGCAAGGACGATTTTCTCGATTATGAGCTTGGCCTCCTTGGGATGCTCCTCAAGATACTGGTCGATAGCCGCCGCAGTAGCCTGGGATACGGCTGAAGTAACTTCGCTGTTTCCGAGCTTGGTCTTGGTCTGGCCCTCGAACTGAGGTTCAAGCACCTTTACTGACACGATGGCGGTGAGGCCCTCGCGATAGTCCTCCTGCGCCAGGTCTCCCTTGAGCTTCGCGAAGAGGTTGTTCTTCTCGGCATAGTTCTTCAGAGCCCTTACGAGTCCCATCTTGAAACCCTGAAGATGGGTTCCGCCCTCGATGGTGTTGATGTTGTTGACATATGAATAGACCTTCTCGCTGTAGCCGGTATTGTACTGGAGCGCGATGTCTATCGGGATGATCTTGTCGGAATTCACGCATATGGGATCGGGGATGAGCTTCTGGATCCCGGCATCGATGTAGTTGATGAATTCCTTAAGGCCTTCGCTGGAATAGAATTCGTCGTGACGCCAGACCTGCTTCCCGGTCGCCTTGGACTCCCCGTCCGGAGTGGTGATGAACTCATCCACCAGCTGCCTGTGGTCTTCGAGGCTGATGGTGACTCCCTTGTTGAGGAAGGACAGTTCACGGAGCCTGTTGGCAAGGGTATCGTACTTATAGACAGTCGTTACCTTGAACACCTCCGGATCCGGATGGAAGGTGATGACAGTCCCTGTATCTTCGCATGTTCCTGTCTGGACTACCGGGGTCACGGGTTTTCCCTTGCTGTACTGTTGGGAATAGACCTTTCCGTCACGGTGGACTTCCGCGGTAAGGCTGTCAGAAAGGGCATTGACGCAGGAGACACCTACTCCGTGCAGACCTCCGGAAACCTGATAATTCTTCTTGCTGAATTTACCTCCGGCATGAAGGACGGTCATGACGACCTCGAGGGCGTCGCGGTGCTCCTTGGGATGCATTCCGACCGGAATTCCACGTCCGTTGTCCCTGACCTCGATGGAGTTGTCATGGAGAATCGTCACATCGATACGGTCGCAGAAGCCAGCCATGGCTTCATCGATGGAGTTGTCCACTACCTCATAAACCAGATGATGGAGTCCCCTCTCACCTATGTCTCCGATGTACATCGAAGGCCTTTTGCGCACAGCTTCAAGTCCTTCCAGCACCTGTATGCTACTTGCGGAATACTGTTCTTCCGCGGCTTTCATTCTTTCAGTTTCTGGCATGTATTTCTAAATTTTACAATCTTGCAAAGATACTAAATTTCCTAGAGGTTGACAATCACTCCTCCCGTCACGGAAACGCCCTTTTCAGCGTAGAGGACATTGCGCTGGATCTTCTGTCCGAGGAGGTTCCCTCCCCTGATCCAGAATCCCAGACGCTTGTTCAGACGGTACTGTGCCCCTATTCCGAGGTCGAGCCATCCGGGTATGGTAGCCGGATTGCCTGTATATTCTATCTCTCCGTCGAAATCAGTGTCGGAGCCGGTCTTGACGCAGCCCTTGCGCGAGGAGGCGAATCCGGCATCGAATCCGGCGGACAGACGGTCCTGCCATTTGTAACGGAAATAGACGTCACCGCTGATCTTTGAAGGCAGGAATCCATAGTCATAATCAGTGGAATTCTGGAGGCTGCTGCCCTTGAAAGCCGCATTCAGCCCGGCATCCACCAGATTAGTCTCGAGATTCAGCCTGGTCCCCGCATAATAGAGGGTCATATCATGATATATGAGCCCGGGAGTCATCAGTCCGTCAAGTTCATATGCCATCTCCATCGGAGCATTGGCCTTTGCCGAGACTCCGCCGAAGACTTCATAATGAAGCCTTGACTTGACTCCTCCTTTGGCTCCTATGCGGACATTTATACGCTCCGAAGTGTTGTCCAGAAGAGGACCGAAGCCAAGTCCGAAGAGAGGATCGAAATGATGGTTGCCTTCCTGTATGGAAGAATAGGCATTTATGTCATCCCCTCCAGTGGCGCTCGCGTAGAGGGCCAGCTTTTCCGGGATCGCGGAGAACTCCACATTAACCATAGGATAGATGAACTGTCCCTTGTGGGTGTGGTTCTCATATGCGGCCAGGACGGAGCGGGTGTCGTCGCTGTGCACAAGGGTGCTCAGCGAGAGACCGAGGCTGAAATTCCAGCGGTCGCGGTTGAAGACATATTTTGGGGTAAGGGCAAGCCTGCCTGCGAAAGAAGAAAGCAGGCCGGAATACATCGCCATGTCCACGTTTACGCCGAAAAGAAGGCGGGTAGATGCATCAAGCACCGGACCCAGTTCACCTCCGAGGGTAACAAGGCCCTCCCCAAGACCGGGATGACCTTCCAGCATGGAAGTCTTCTGAGCATCCGACTTGTAAGAGAACCTCAGGGTGCCGTCATAGTAGAAACTGCCAGGAACAGCCTGGGTGGTACGCATACGGGCGAACGCCATCCCGCCATTGGAAGACTTGGAGTTCCTCCAGTCCTTGGTAGAGAGATTGTCATATGCCGCGCCGAACTTCAGGACGGAACCTTTCCACTCCTTGAGGCCGTTGAAGCCTACACGTGCGGCCATGTCGCGTCCGTTCCATTTTCCTCCGTCGGCATCGAGTTTCCCGGAATCATATGCAATCCTGTGATAGTCCCCGAAATAGGAGTTGAAAGAGCCATATACATCCCACTGGAATCCCTTTGCCGGAGTGCTGTACACGAAGCCCATGGAGGGACGGAGAGTGTAACCCGCACCGGCCTTGAGGAAGAACTTGCGCGGAGCGACGCTCTCGGTAGGATGCATGCTGATCAGATAGGGCTCGAAATCATATGCCCCCTTGTAGGGAGTGTCGAAGACGTCATAGTCGAAGTCGAGCCGGAAAGTCAGGAGGGAGTCCGGGACAGCCATCTCGCTGACAGGCTTGTGGACCTCAAGCAAGCGGCCCTCATATGTGTTAACTACCTCAACGGTAGGATTGATATTCTGGGCGGAGAGTCCCGCTGAAATCGCCATGGCGGCTGCGGCCGCAGTGAATAACCTGATTTTCATATGCTTACTCCTCCGTAATTTTGGCCAGTCTGGCAAGTCTCATATTCACGTTGTCAAGGACATCATCGTCCCCCCTGTAGCCGTCCCTGATGCTCTCGAAGGTAGCTTTCGCCTGTTTGTATTTGTCAGTCTCGGCAAATGTGTCTCCAAGGGTGATATAACTCTTGGCGAGCCAGTAGGACTGGTTCGGGGCCGCGGAAGCGAACTTGTACACACGGTCCTCGACCTTGTCGAATTCTCCCCTGTCGTAGAGGTCCTGGATGATCAGCCAGGTTGCTTCCGCACCTTCGTCGGTTGAAGGCTTGGCGCTGAGTTTCTCGAGTATTGCGAAGGCGTTGTCGCGGTCACTGTTGCCAAGGTAGGATTTGGCCTTGATGTAATCGGCTTCCCTCTTGAGGGCGTCACCCGCACCGGAAAGGGCGGACACCGAATTGGCGCAGGAAATCGCCTCCCTGAAATCCTTGGCGGAGTAGGCCGATCGCATCATACCCACCGCCGCCGCAGTCTTGTTCTCTGCTATGACCGCATTGTCCCTGAGGAACCTGTAGCCGTCATATGCTTCAGCCCAGTGTTCCAAGCCATATGACAGGTCGCCGTAATGGAGGGCTGCAAGTTCAGCGGTAGAGCCTTTGGCTCCGGTTTTCATGACACGGGAGTAATAGTCGCAAGCCTGCTCCTTCTGCCCGGTCAGACGATAGCATTCGGCGATGTAGAAGTCAGCCTGGGAGTTTTTCTCCCCTGAAGGATATCTGGACTGGTAGGTCTGGAGGGCCACCAGGGCTTTCTGGTAATTCCCGTTCATGAATATCTGCTCGGCAGAGCTGAAATACAGGGACTCCTTCTCGGCGTCGGACTTGGTTGCACCACCTCCGAGGCTCTCCACATATGCCAGGTAATCGTCAGTGCGGCCCTGGGATGTGTAGATCGACTCGATGGCAAGCATGGCATTGTTCGAGAAGTCGGTTCCCGGCATGTCTTTCACAACCTGCTTGTAATAACCCAGCGCCTCATCATATCTGGAAGCGTTGCGCGCCACCATTCCGAGTTCTATCAGGGAACCGGCGATGAAGGTTGTGTCGCGGGAATAGGTCCTCAAGGAATTGAAGCAGTCCCTTGCATCCGCGGTCTTCCCCGCATCCACATATGCACGGCCGAGCTCATACATCGCCTCTGACCAGAGCGGTGCGGTCACGGAAGCCTGTTTCACCCTTGAGAGGGCCTCTATCTTCTTGTCTTTCCTGCCGTTCAGTCCATATGCTATACCCTGCTGGTAGTAAGGATAAATGTCGTTCGCATCGTACTTGTAAGAATCCAGGACCTTCTGGTAGCCGGTGATTGCAGCGGGATAACGGGCCTGGATGAAGTCGCAGTCGGCCATCCTGACAGCAGCCTCCTTGGCGTGGGCCTGTGAGCCTCCCTCGAGATAATTGCCGAACCACTTGACCGCGGCATCCCAGTTCCCTTCCTCGAAGTTGCAGTAAGCGATGCTCAGAGGAATCGATTCGGCCTCCGGTTTGCCGTCAAGGGCGGAATTGTTGTACAGGTCGGTGAAAAGAGTCCTGGCGTCTTCATATTTCCCGTCGCGGTAATAGGATTCGGCCAGCCAGTAACGGGACAGCTGGTTGAAAGTCGAACGCTTGTCCGAATAATAGGCCGCAGCGCGAAGGCACGGGACCGCATCCCTCCATGAACCCTGGGAAATCAGCTGGTTGGCACGCAGATAATTGGCCTTCATATAGTTGGACTTCATGTCGTCGTCCAACTCGTCGATCTTGTCATATGCCTCTACTGCACCGGCGTAATCGTGGTTGTACAGGGATGCAAGTGCTATGTAACTATAAATCAGATCATTCTTGTCAAGGTCCTTGTACTTGGCCATGTAGGACTCGAAGGGCTTGGGGTCGTGGTTGAGGTCGAAAGCCAGCTTACCCCAGTTGAACCAGGCGTCTTCCTGGATCCCCTTGTCGAAAGAGAGGGCTGCAGCCTCCTTGAACGCACCCAGGGCAGCCACCTTGTTCTTGGTCTCCAGATAGGCACCTGCAAGATTGTAGCTGGCTATCTGTCCAAGGGAATCAGTCCTGTCTTTGACATTGTTGTAACTGTCGATGGCTCCCTTCCAGTCATGGACGGCGTAAAGCACAGAACCGGAATAGAACCAGTCGGTCCTGGTCTTGGGCGTATCCCCTGACTTGAGATTCTTGTCATAGTATTCCCGGGCCTTGGCGGCATTCCCGCGGACAAGGTATGATTCGGAAATTATCCTGGCCAGATGGGGGCGTCGGTCTTCGGGAACCGCGGCATACATGGCTTCAGCGTTGTCCGTCACGTACTTGTAGTCCTTGTCCATGAAACGGCACTCGAGCATGTAGTATTTCGACTGGTCGGCGAAACGAGGATCGTTCGCCGTCTCCCTGAAGCAGTTGAAAGCCTCCTTGAAGTCCCTGCCGGTGTAAAGGATGTAACCCAGGGTGTATTTCGCAGGCATGGTGTAGTCGCCCGGCTTGATGGAGTCCATCGACCGGAGCACCTTCGCTGCCGAATCGTAATCCCCTGTGGAGAAAAGACTGTAACCCTTCTTGAAAGTGTATTCGGCCACTTCATCCTCCCTCAGGCTCCCCTCCGGGATGCTCCCGAAGTCCCTCAGGGCGCTCTCATAGTCCGCATCTTCGAACTCACTCAGGGCTCCCTGGAGGAAGACCCTGGATTTCATCGCCGACCACGGATACTGCATGGCATATTCCCCGGCAAGAGACTTGTACCCTTCCGACTTCATCTTCTGGGAACACATTATGGAATAAGCTCTTGCTATAGGATCGGCGCCCAGTCCGTCAAAGAGGGTACGAGCCTGCGAATACATACCGTTTTCGTAAAGGACCACGGCCTGCCTCATGTCGTCCGGACCTTCCTGGGACCTGGCTGCGCAGGGGAAGAGAACGGCGAAAAAGATGATGGCCGCAAACAGCTTTCTGTTCATGATTCTCGTGTTTCAATAATTTTACAAATATAATCATAATTTTCCTTATATTTGTGATGTTTCAACATCTTGAAAGCCTCATTTTGACATGAAAGAGAACGAGCCTCTGATCACCTTCAGGAACGCCGAGATACTCAACGGCGAAAACCCTGTCATATACGACCTGAACATGCAGGTTTCCCCCGGAGACTTCGTCTATATTGTCGGAAAGGTAGGGACCGGAAAAACATCCATAATCCGCACTATAACCGCAGAGAATCCCCTCCTGAGCGGCTTTGGATCCGTCTGCGGCTACCAGCTGAACGGAATCCGTTTCAGGGACATCCCGTTCCTCCGCAGGAAACTGGGAGTAGTGTTCCAGGATTTCCAGCTGCTGATGGACCGAAGCGTAAAGGACAATCTGGAATTCGTGCTGAAATCCACGGGATGGAAAGACAGGGACCAGATTGACAAGAGGATAGAAGAGGTCATCGCGGCCGTAGGGATGAGCACCAAGGCCCACAAGATGCCCCACCAGCTTTCCGGAGGAGAACAGCAGCGGATCGCCATCGCCAGGGCGATCCTCAACAAGCCTCAGGTAATCCTTGCCGACGAACCTACAGGAAACCTCGACAACGAGACCGCGGACGGAATCCTGAGACTCTTCAGGCACATCAATTCCGAAGGGACGGCGGTCGTGATGGTCACCCACAACAGGGGCATATTCGAAAAATACTCCGGAAGGGTTTTCGTCTGCCGCGACGAGCACTGCGAAGAGCAGAAAAACGACGAAGTGCTGGACCTTTCCCTCACTATCTGAGGTTTCCCATGACAAGGAAAGAACGCTTTACCCGCATCCTGGACTGGTTCCAGGAAAACGATCCGGCCCCGACCACTGAACTGATATACAAGACCCCGTTCCAGCTTCTGGTCGCCGTGATGCTTTCTGCGCAGTGTACCGACAAGCGCGTCAACGCCGTCGCCCCTGCCCTGTTCGAAGCCTTCCCGACTCCGCAGGCACTCGCATCCGCGACCTTCGACGAGGTCTATCCATATGTCAAAAGCGTCTCCTACCCCAATTCCAAGACCAGCCATATAATAAGCGCCGCGCAGATGATAGTCAATGACTTCGGCGGCGAAGTCCCGTCCCGGACAGACCAACTGATGAGCCTGCCGGGAGTCGGCCGCAAAACTGCCAACGTTGTGACTTCGGTCATATGGTCAAAACCTGTGATCGCCGTGGACACGCACGTTTTCAGGGTAGCGCGCCGTCTCGGACTCTCCTCAGGGAAGACTCCCCTGGCGGTAGAGGAAGACCTCGAGGCCGGAATCCCGGAAAACCTCCGCTCCCGTTCGCACCACTGGCTGCTGCTCCATGGACGATACATATGCACGTCCCGCTCCCCTAAATGCGGGAAATGCCTGTTCGCCTCATGGTGCCCCTCGAAAGAGGAAAAATAATCTTACCTGGATACTTTGATCACCTGCTTGAGCAGGCGGAGCTGGGACATCACCTTGTCCAGTTCATTGTTTGAAGGCACGGATATCTTCATGGTGATGTCCGAAACGCCCTTGCGGTTGTCCTCCGAAATGTTGAATGAACGGACAGATGTCTTGAAGTTGTTGACTATGTCCATTATACGGTTGATCACCGAATTGTCCTGGGAACAGGTAATCCTGAGGGTAGCCTGGAAAGAGCCGCTTGACGGACTGTCCGCCCACCTGACTTTCTGGATACGGTAAGGATAATTCTCGATGAGCCTGGAGGCGTTGGGGCAGGATATGCGGTGTATGGTGATTCCGTTGGTCCTGGTGACGAAACCGAAGACATCGTCTCCGAACACAGGATGGCAGCACTTGGCCATCTTGTAATACAAGCCCTTGAGGTCCTTGGCATTGAGTACGAGTATGTCATCGGAGCTTCCAGCCGCCTTCCAGAGTTCCCTGGATTCCGCTATAGAAGTCGCTGCTGCGGATTTTGCAGCTTCCACCGCCTCCGCATGCATGGCAGAATGCTCCAGTATGAAATTCTTGACAGTGTCGACAGAGACTGCCCCCGACCCGATGGCGGAGTAGAAAGACTTCACCGTAGCATAGTGAAGTTTCTTCCTGATGTCGCCGAGCAACTCGTCCGGGAGAGTCAGCTTCCAGTTCTTCAGGCGGCGTTCCAGCAGTTCACGGCCTTCGGATGCGGACTTGTACTCCTCTTCACCCAACAGCTGCTTTATCTTGTTCCTGGCCTTCGAGGTAATGACCCAGTTGAGCCAGTCCCTTGTCGGCTTCTGGTTCTTGCTGCTCATTATCTCCACCACATCCCCGGTAGAAAGCTTTTCCTTGATGGACACGGCTTTCCCGTTCACACGGCCTCCGGTACACCTCGATCCGAGCCCTGAATGGATGTTGAAAGCGAAATCGAGCATCGTAGCCCCTGCAGGAAGGATGCGGAGTTCTCCGGTGGGAGTGAATACGAATATCTCCCTGGAGGGAGGTGCCGGAAGGTCTTCCGGTTTCATATCCACCTTATGCTCAAGGGTATAGCGGACGGAGGTAAGCCATTTGTCCATGGTCTCCTCATGCTTGATGCCCTTGTAGGACCAGTGAGCCGCGGCTCCGTTCTCGGCTGCGTCGTCCATACGCTTGGTACGTATCTGGACTTCGACATATGCCCCGTCCTTGTTCCGGACAGTTATATGGAGGGACTCATATCCGTTAGCCTTCGGCTGGGTGATCCAGTCACGGAGTCGGCTGGTGTCCGGCTCGTACTCTTTCGTGACATAGGAATACACATCCCAGCAGAGGCTCCTCTCGGTAGCCAGGTCGGCTCCGTCGCAGTTGATAATGAACCGGATAGCGAAAACGTCATATACCCCGTCGAAGGTAACTCCCTGACGGTTCATTTTCTTGTAGATGGACCAGGCCGTCTTGGTACGGATCTTCAGCTTGTAGTCGATGCCGGCGGCCTTCAGGTCTGCCTCCAGGGGCCGGATGAAATCGCTGGTGAGTTTCTCACGGTCCTTCTCGGTAGCCTTGAGCCGGTTGGAGATGGCACGGTACTGCTCCGGCTCGGCATACCGGAAATAGATGTCCTCCATCTCGCTCTTGATGTTGTACAGGCCAAGCTGGTGTGCAAGAGGGATGTAGAGCATCAGGGTCTCGAGGATCTTGCCTTCGCGGGACGACTTGGGAATGAACTCCAGATGGCGCATCACCTCCAGCCTGTCTGCGATCTTGAGGACGGTAGCGCGGGGATCCCTGGAGTATTGCACTATGAGTTTCTTGTAATTCTCCGCCTCCAGGCGGGTATCCTTAGGCTTAATAGTAGCCAGCTTTCCCAGACCGTCCACCAGGGTCATGACCTCCTCCGGGAAAGCCCCTTCCGGAACAGTCACGGATGGATTCATCCTCAGGGCCTCGTGAAGGAAGACCGAAGCCGCGCATTCCGCGGGAAGGCCGATCTCGTCAGAGGCGATGAGCGCGACTCCGAGGGGATGTTCTATGAAGGGATGTGTATCATCGCGGACCATGCCCTTGAGAGCCTCGTCAGCGAAATCATATGCTTTCTGGACGAGCTCGATTCCGGCTTGGTCATAATGCGGGAACAAATCTTTGACAGCTTTCATATCTTCCAGGCTATCATTTGTTTCTGGAATTCAAGGCATGCTGGAATTCCCTCGCGTTAGCCAGATGGCCGGAGTAGGTGGACGAGAACCGGTGGGTCCCGTCCATCGCCGGAGAGGCGCAGAAATACAGGTACCCGTTGCGGTCCGGATTCAGGACCGCTTCAAGGCACTCGCGTGGAGGAGAGCATATCGGACCGGGAGGCAGTCCGGCATACCTGTAGGTATTGTATGGAGAATCGACCTCAAGGTGTCTCAGAAGGATCCTGTTGGGTTTGTAGTCAAAACAGAAAGCCACGGTAGGATCGGCCTGAAGCAGCATCCCTATACGCAGGCGGTTGAGATAAACACCTGCGATGGACGGCATTTCAGGTTTGTGACGGGTCTCTCCCGAAACTATCGAAGCCAGGGTGGAAACCTCCAGCCGGCTAAGTCCGAGGGCAGAGGCCTTGGCATCGTTCTCCTTGGTCCAGAACTTTTTCCAGGCCCTGTTGAAAACCGAGAATATACTGTCGGGAGGAGATGTCCAGTAAACTTCATATGTGTCCGGAATGACCATCGAAAATACGTTGGCCGGGGTGAAGCCGAAGGAGCTCAGGAGGACACTGTCCTCCAGCGCCCTCATCACGGAGACCGAGTCAGTCATCATCTGCCTTCCGATCCTGGAGGCTATCGCGCTCTTGGTCCTTATGGTCCCGGCTATCGTCAAACGGACGGGAGTCTGCCACCCGTTCGCCAGCATCCTGGCGAAATAGTAACTGGAGACCTTGCCGTCCACCTTGTAATGCCCGGGCTTGACAGCCGCTGTCCCGTCCCAGAGCCCCTCATGCCTGAGGGCACGCTTAAGGCTGGCCGGCCTTATCACGGTCCCGGAATCCACCAGAGAGGAAAACACCTGATGCACAGGGGTATCCGGCCATATGTACAGATCCTGCACCCGCGAAAAATTCGAGGCACGGTGATCCGTCCACATCATCCCGAAGGCCACGGCGCCTCCTGCGGCGAGGACGGCCATGACCGCGACAAGGACATATATGATTTTTTTCCTGACCATAGGAACCTGATTGTACTATTTGCCCCGCAAGAGGATAGTGTCACCGCTGAGAGGCACGTATCCGTCGGGCAGTCCGTTCATCTTGATTACCGATTTCATCCTCACCCCGAACCTCTGGCATATGTCCCTCAGGCTCATCCCGTCTTCGTCCACTATGAACTTGTCAAGTCCCTTCCTGGCCTGGGTCTTCTTTGCCTCTATGTACACCATCTCCCCGGGAAGCAGGTCCTTAGGGGCTTTCAGGTCGTTGAACGAAAGTATTTCACGCTGAAAAAGATGGAATGCCGAGGCTATGGAAGCATATGTCTCCCCTTCCAATGCATATACGAACGGGACCCCGTTCTCCATATAAGTCTCCCGGCTGAGGGAGAACCTGAATTCTTCTTTCGCGGTGCCCGTGACCTTCACCGGCTCTTCAAGTTCACGCGGGGATTCAGGGATCACGTCTTCTTCAGGCTCAACCGGCACCTCCACGGTTTTCGGCGCGGAAGGTTTCTGGGTTGACGGTTTCTGGGCCGAAGGCTTCTGGGACGGGCCCTGGACCGCTGTCTTTACCGCGCGACGGCGGCGGCGGAGAGTCCTGACATTCTCCTTCCTGTCGGAATCAGGCAACTGGATCTCATCCTTTCCGCCGAAGGTCTCCCCCGGCCCTTCCACTGCCGTTTCTTCTTTCGCAGGCGAGGGGATCTCAACATCATCCCCGGTAAAGGAACCGGCCTGGGCGACAGTCATTTTGTCGAACTTGTCAAGCCCGTAGTCCTCAACCATCTTGATGAGCTTTGGAGCATATTGGGGGTCAGTGGCATAGCCGGCCTTTTTCAGGCCATATGCCCAGCCTTTGTAATCGGTAGTCTTCAGGTCGAAGAGGCTTTTGTAACGGTCCCGGTAACGCAGGAAATCCGAATGGTCGCGGAAGCTCTCGATGGGGTCGTCATATGCCCTGAAGCACTCCCCCTTCTCATCGTCATCCCAAAAGACCTTCCTGCCGGTCCAGTCACGGTGGCACTTGATGCCGAAATGGTTGTTCCCGCTGACTGAAATCGCGGATGAACCGGCGCTGGACTCCAACAGACCCTGTGCCAGGGTGATGCTGGCCGGAACTCCGGTCCGGTACATCTCCCTGACAGCCGTCACGGCATATTTCGCGATGTATTTCTCCTGGGGCGAAGGCTCCCCGGCAACTGAGGACACAGGCCAGGCAGCCAAAACGGTCAGGAGGAGGAATCTGCAGAAAATGTCCATATCCACGAGTGCTTACAAGCCGTAAATATAGTCATTTCCTATGAGAATACGAAGTCTATAACGTCCTGGATTGTTGAAACGTAATGAAACTCCAGCCCCTCGACATATATGGGCTTAATGTCCTCTATGTCACGACGGTTATCCGCGCATATGACTATGTCCCTGACACCGGCGCGCCGGGCTGCGAGGATCTTTTCCTTTATGCCGCCGACAGGGAGCACCTTGCCCCGCAGGGTCATCTCGCCTGTCATGGCTACGCCCTTGCGTATAGGCTCTCCCCTCAGGGCAGAGACCATCGAAGTCACCATGGTGATACCAGCGGACGGTCCGTCCTTGGGGACGGCGCCCTCCGGGACATGCACGTGGATGTCCTTCTTGTCGAACTCGCCTCCCTGCAGTTTCGCTATGGCCGGATGCGCCTTTATGTACTGCCAGGCGATCTGGGCGCTTTCCTTCATGACATCCCCGAGATTGCCGGTCATGCTCAGCATGCCTTTCCCCTCTGAAACCGAACTCTCCACGAACAGGATTTCCCCTCCGGTCTGGGTCCATGCGAGACCGGTGACGACACCGGGTCCCTCGTTCCCCTTTTGCTTGTCGTGGAAAGCCGTGGGAAGTCCCAGGTACTCTTTGAGATGGTCCTTCTTGATGACCTTGGGATACTTCTCCCCAAGGGCTATCTTCTTGGCGGTAACCCTGGCTATCTTGGCTATCTGTTTCTCCAGGCCGCGGACTCCGGATTCGCTTGTGTACCTGTCGATTATATCCGCCATAGCGGCCTTGTCTATCCTGAGGCCTTTCTTTCCGATACCGTGTGCCTCCAGCTCCTTCGGGACGAGGAACTGCTTCGCTATCTCCATCTTCTCCTCCGCGAGGTAACCGGTCACGTTGATCAGTTCCATCCTGTCAAGGAGGGCAGGCTGGATCCCGTTAAGGGTGTTGGCCGTAGTGATGAAGAGCACGTGGGAAAGATCGTACCCGAGATCGAGATAATTGTCGTGGAATGACGTATTCTGCTCCGGATCAAGCGCTTCCAGGAGAGCGGACGAGGGATCGCCCTTGAAATCGGCTCCGACCTTGTCAATCTCGTCCAGCACCATCACGGGATTGGAGGTGCCGGCCTTCCTGATGCTCTCGAGGATACGCCCGGGCATGGCCCCTACATATGTCTTGCGGTGACCGCGGATTTCAGCCTCGTCGTGCAGTCCTCCGAGGGAGACCCTGACATATTTGCGGCCGAGGGCCCTGGCCACGGACTTCCCGAGGCTTGTCTTGCCGACTCCCGGAGGCCCGTAGAGGCAGAGGATCGGAGATTTCATGGTGCCCTTGAGCTTGAGCACTGCGAGGTACTCTATAATCCTGTCCTTGACTGTCTCAAGGCCGTAGTGGTCCTGATCCAGGACAGTCTGGGCGTTGGACAGGTCAAGGTTATCTTCCGACATCTCATCCCATGGGAGGTCCAGCATGAACTGTACATAGTCATACTGTACGCTGTACTCAGGTGCCGTGGGGTTGTATTTCTCAAGCTTCTGGACCTGTTTCTCAAAGGCCGCGGCCACTTCCTCCGGCCATTTCTTCTCTGCGGCTGCAGCGCGGAGCTTGTCTATGTCTTCGGACTCGTCCATTCCGAGCTCTTCCTGAATGGTCCTGAGCTGGTTATTGAGATAGTACTCCCTCTGCTGCTGGTCTATGTCACTCTTGACCTTCTGGTTTATGTCCTGCTTTATCTCAAGGAGGCGTTTCTGGGTATCCAGTACCGAAAGGAGCTTCATAGCCCTTTCCTTCAGGTCAGAGTAGCTCAGCAAGGCAATCTTGTCCTTGATGTTCTCTACGTCGATAGTGGTGGCGATGAAATTCACCAGGAAGGCGAAATTGTCGATGCTCTTGAGAGCACCTATCGCTTCCCTGGGAGCAAAATTGGAACTCCGGATGATGGAAGCCGACTTTTCTTTCAGGGATTCCGCTATCATCCTGATGTTGTCGTCCTCTTCCGGAACAATGTCCTGGACAGCGAGCACATGGGCCTTAAGGTATGGTTCGAACTCCACCACCTCACCTACACTGACACGGTCAAGCCCCTGAAGGATAGCAGTGATGGTCCCGTCAGGCATCTCAATGCTCTTGAGAACCTTTGCAGCGGTCCCGAATCCGTTAAGGTCTTCACCCCTGGGGTCCTCTACCGACACGTCAACCTGGGGCACCGCCGCTATGGCAAGTCCCCCCTTCTCCGCATCCCTGATGAGACGTATGGATTTTTCCCTCCCGATGGTAACCGGATATACCGTCCCCGGGAAAAGGACGGCATTCCGGAGGGCAAGCACCGGAACGATTTCCGGAATCTCGACATGCTCTGATTTCGGATCCCCGTCAACCTGCATCACCGGTATGATGCTCATCTCGGTTCCACCGATTGAAGCGAGGAAATCTGTATTTACACTCATATCTGAAAAATCACGTTTAATAAATGGGTCACTGCCAAAATGGCACTCCCGTCCGGGGACAAAATCCCCGGTGGCATATGGTCAATCTCTGTGCCACTGTCAAAGCACCGGTACCGCTGTTGTACCAATTGTTAGTTATAAAACCGTTTTTAGTCACAAAAAAAGCCGCACAGGGGCCGGAAGATTTTGAACATTAAAAAATTAAGACTATTTTTGCTGATACAGAATAAAAAGAATAAACCAAACTTCTTACACATTTAAATTTAAGTATCATGACAAAAGCAGAGATCGTTAATGAGGTTGCAAAGGCGACCGGAATTGAGAAAATCGCAGTTCAGTCCGTTGTTGAGTCTTTCATGGAAAATGTCAAGGATTCACTTGTAAAAGGAAACCCGGTTTATCTTCGCGGCTTCGGCAGCTTCATCATCAAGCACAGGGCAGAGAAGGCAGCACGCAACATCACCAAGAAGACTACCATGACTATTCCTGCACACGATATTCCCGCATTCAAACCGGCAAAGGTATTCGTCAATGCAGTAAAGGAGAAATAAATCCTTATCTTAATCAATATTAATTATGCCTAGCGGAAAAAAAAGAAAAAGACATAAAATGGCTACGCACAAGCGTAAAAAACGCTTGCGCAAGAACAGGCACAAGAAGAAGTAATTTCTTGTCTGCCATTTTAGCAGTCTGCTAAGAGAGAGGCTCTGCGGCTGTGCCGCCCGGCCTCTTTTGTTTATGCTGACAATGATATTTCCTTATGGAGTCTGAAAAAGCCGAAAAAGCAGAGAAAGACCTTATTGTAGACGTCCGGTCGAAAGAGGTCGAGATCGCCTTGATGGAAGACCACAGGCTGATCGAGCTGAACAAAGAGTCCAGCCAGGGAAGGAGTTTCACAGTAGGGGACGTATTCCTCGGAAAAGTCAAGAAGATTCTCCCGGCCCTTAACGCTGCCTTTGTTGATATCGGTGACAAAAAGGAAGCATTCATCCACTATCTGGACCTTGGCCTCTATTTCAGGTCCTTCGACGAGTTCGTAACGAAAAGCAATCCCAACGCCGACCTCCATCAGCTGTATTCGCGGATAAAGGTCGGGCCTGCACTCGAAAAAGAAGGAAAGATCCAGAATGTCCTCAAGGCAGGACAGATGGTGGTTGTCCAGATAGTCAAGGAACCGATTTCGACGAAGGGTTCACGACTCACTGCGGAAATCTCACTGGCAGGACGAAACATTGTACTTCTTCCCTTTGCGGAGAAGGTAAGCATCTCTCAGAAGATTTCTTCCAAGGAAGAGAAGAAAAGGCTTGAGACTCTCGTCAGGAGCATACTCCCAAAGAACTACGGGGCGATTATCCGGACCGCGGCAGAAGGCAAGACCGCTGCCGTACTCGTCGGGGAACTCCAGTCCCTGATCAACAAATGGGAGTCCTCCTGGACGAAACTTGCAAAGAACAAAGGCATTTCCCTCCTGTTCTCCGAGTACAGCAAGACTACTACCATGCTCAGGGACCTTCTGAACGATTCGTTCGAGAATATCTACGTAAACGATCAGACGGTCTTCGAAGAAACCAGGAAATATATTTCACTAATCTCTCCCGAACAGGAGAAGATAGTGAAACTCTACGACGGCAAGGAAAACATCTTCGACCATTTCGAAGTGACCCGCCAGATCAAGAGCTCATTCGGAAGGGTGGTAGCAATCAAACAGGGAGCCTATCTGGTCATTGAATCGACCGAAGCGCTGAATGTGATCGACGTCAACAGCGGAATCCGGTCCAAGACTTCCGACCAGGAAGAGAACACCTTTGAAGTCAACATCCATGCTGCCGACGAGATAGCCAGACAACTGAGACTGAGGGACATGGGCGGTATCATCATAGTCGATTTCATCGACATGGAGTCCCAGGACCACCGGAACGCGCTCTACAAGCATATGATGGACCTGATGGAATCTGACAGAGCCAAGCACAATGTGCTTCCCCTGACGAAACTGGGGCTCATGCAGATCTCAAGGCAGAGGATACGCCCGGTTACCGAAATCGACACCACCGAGGTTTGCCCGGTCTGCCACGGCACCGGCAAGATTTCTCCAAGCCTCATCATAGACGAACAGATCGAAAGGGCCCTGGCTTACTATGTCAGGGAAAAGGGCATCAGGAACCTGACCCTAAAGACCGGACCGATCCTCGGCTCCTATCTTTCCAGAGGCTCGATCTTCACTCCTTCCTTCATCGCTAAATGGAAAAACAAGTACAAATGCAAATTGAAGCTTGAAGAGGTCCAAGACCATTCAGTCCTGCAATTTGATTTCTACTCTGACGGAAACAAGCTCTCCTGACCGGGAGCTTGTTTTTTTTATCACCACTCCCCTACCGGAGCGACTTGGGGATAAAGCTGCGGGACACGAGCCACAAAAGCAACAGGAAGAAGACCAGTACGCATATGCGCCCGACAAAGTCTCCGGTGCGGACGAAGAATGTCTCCCTGGTGTTGAGGTTGACTTCCCCGCAGATCACCGCTGGTTCCCACCAGGAAGTCTTCTCTACGATGTCCCCACGCTGGTTGATGATGCAGGAAATACCTGTGTTTGCGCATCTTGCGATGTCCCTGCGGGTTTCTATGGCACGAAGGGAAGCATAGCTGCAATGCTGCCTGTATCCGGGAGTGTCTCCCCACCACGCATCATTCGTAATGACGGAAAGCACCTGCGCCCCAGCCTTGACATATCCGGCACACCACTCGGGATAGACAGATTCGTAGCAGACCGCAACGCCGAATGGAGCATCCCCGGCACGGAGGACAGAAGGCTTGTCCTGCCCGATGCAGCGCCCCATGACACCGCCGAGGGCCTCGTCCAGGGGACGGAAAACAGACGGATATGGCATCATTTCCACACCCACCACCAGCTTGCTCTTATAATAGATATCCCCCTTCGCCGTGCTGTCCAGCATGATGGCGACATTGTGCGACTCCATCCAGACCCCGTCCCTGATGAAACGGGCAGTCTTGGAGGGACGCGGACCGGAACCTATGAATGTACGCGCGGAAGCTCCGAAAAGCATTGAAGGGATCCCATGCTCCCTGATGAAAGAAAGGGAATGCCCATATGTCCGGCTTGCCGGGATGTCATTGGTGACAATGTCCCCGGTAAATGTCTCCGGAGCGATCAGGATGTCAGGGCGGAAAGATCCGCTGCTGAGTTCCCTGGCAGCCAGTCCCTCCAGAAGGGCATCCTGCTGGTCCTGGGTCATGGCGGAGAACTTGTTGTACGGATCGATATTGGGCTGGACTATCATGACCTTCACCGGATCCGAAGTTTCCTCAAAGCCATACCAGAGCTTCAGCGAAACGGCCGTCGGAAAGAGGAAAACAAGGCATATGCCTACGGCAGAGGCGATGCGGACCCTGGAAGAAAGCTCCTTCCAACGGCCGGAAAGGACGGACGACAGAAGGGCGTAAAGGGACAGGTTACACATCCAGACCCACAGGGAGCCTCCGGTGGCACCTGTATATTCGTACCACTGTGCAGCCCAGGTAGTCCTGGCAAAGGAGTTCCCAAGAAGGAGCCATGGCCAGGAGATCTGTGCGATGAGAAGGTAATACCTCTCCCATGCAATCCATGCAGCCGCCAGGAAAATGTACGGGAGGGAACCTCTCATCATCTTCTTGCTCCACCTGAACAATCCGAAAACCAAGGACATCTGGAAGGCATTCGCGAAAGAGGCGAACAGTCCTCCGCCTACGGTGGCGTTGCACACCCAGAAGGTGGTGACCAAGTTCCAGAGCAAGAAAGCTGAATAGTGCCAGAGCCAGAATCTCTTCACATGCGCCTGAGACGCCAGTTCCTCCATGAAAAGAAGGGGGACCAAGCCTGCCAGGGCGAAGAGTCCGCAGCCAGGCAGGAGGAACGGAATGGACATGAGCACCGCAAAAAGGAGCGCAAGCAGTCCGAGGCGGATATATATACTATCTGAACGCATGTTTAAGCCTTACAAATATATGAATAAATTGTCTATCTTTGTCAGATATATGATCCTGTTGATCCTAAAAGCGTTCTGCGTCGGCATCCTATGCTCATGCCTCCTGGGACCCGCTGCTATCCTCGTGATGCAGAAGTCCTTGAGCCACAACCATACCATAGGATTCGTAACGGGACTCGGAGTGACCACCATGGACACGATCTCGGCTACGATCTCCTGCTTCGCCCTCAATGCGATGAAGGAGTTCATCAGCGCGAACGACGAAATCATCATGATCATAGGAGGGGCGATAATCATAGGAGTAGGCTGCGGGATCGCATTCATCAATCCCTTCCGTAAGGTGGTGAAAGACAATGGAGACACAGCCTCTTTCAAAGATTACATCCAGGCAGTGCTGACCGCCGCCTCCAATCCCGGAGGTCTGTTCCTGATGCTTACCCTCTTCGCGTTCATGGGGCTCGGGGACCTGCCTCATGATTTCCACGCCCTGCCTGTAATAGCCGCAGTCTCGGCCGGGTCGGTGTGCTACTGGTTCTTCTTCTCGTGGTTATTCAGCCACCTCAAAAAGAACTTCAGGCCGGAAACCCTCCTCCTTATCAACAGGATTGCCGGATTCGCAGTGATTATAATCGGAGTGGTACTGATAGTAACCGGATTGATTAATATCTTGAATTGAAACATATGGACAATATGGAAAAAGAAGCTCAGAAGAAAGTCCAGGAACCCGACGGTAAGGTACAGTTCGGGAAATGGCTGCTGCATAATTTATTATGGGCGGCTTTGCTGGTAATTGCCCTGGTTGTAGGGGCTAAGATCTTACTGGGCGCCATAACCAGGCACGGAGAACAGATAGCCGTCCCGGACCTCACAGCCATGACCGTCAAAGAAGCCAGGTACAATGCCGAGCTGAACGGGCTTAAGACAGTCGTAACGGACTCCGTCTTCATCCGCAGGATGGCCAGGGGTGCCGTATTCAGCCAGAATCCCTCTCCCGGAGACAAGGTCAAGAAAGGCCGGAAGATCCGCCTTACGATCAATGCCGTGAATCCCAAGAAGGTCACCATGCCCAACCTGGTCGGGCTTTCCATGCGCCAGGCCAACGCCGAACTGAACTCCCGCGGCCTGGTACTCGGGAACCTCATATACGTCAGTGACATAGCCACTAACAATGTAATGCGCCAGTTGTTCCACAACAAGGAGATCAACCCCGGAGTGCCCATTGAGACAGGGGCAGAGATCGACCTCGTCGTCGGCCTCAATCCCGAGAACGACATGACATATGTCCCGAATTTCTCCGGCCTGAAATACCGCCGCGCCATAGATGTCGCCCATGAGAGTTCCCTCAACATCCGCAAGGTCACTTTCGACAGCGACATCAAGAGCTACAGCGATTCCCTGAGCGCCGTGGTCTATAAGCAGACTCCGTCCGCATCCAGCCAGGTCCCTGTCCTTATGGGTTCCGAAGTTTCACTGTGGTTCACCACCGACCCCCTCACAGCCCTGAGCAAGGATTCCAATGGAAAATAATCCGATCGAGGACCGCCTGGACGACATTCAGCCCCTGGATGAAGAACAGGGGATGTTCGAGCATTTCCGCTTGAACGTAGACAAGGGACAGGCCCCGATGAGGGTGGACAAATACATGGCCATACACCTCGAGGACACCTCAAGGCACCGGATCCAGCTCGCAATCAAGAACTCATATGTATTGGTCAACGACAAAGTCGTGAAGGCCAATTACATAGTGCGTCCGATGGACGTCATCCGCTTCGTCATGCCATATCAGAGGAGGGGCCTTGAGATCCTTCCCGAAGACATCCCGCTGGACATCGTATATGAAGACGATTACCTTCTGGTGGTAAACAAGCCGGCAGGCATGGTGGTCCACCCGGGACACGGACATTTCAGCGGGACCCTTGTCAATGCCCTGGCTTTCCACCTGGGCCTTTCACAGGCCCCTGAGGCTGACGATGAAAGGATGGGAGTCCTGGTGCACAGGATCGACAAAGACACATCAGGCCTCCTTGTAGTCGCCAAGGATGACGAGACACAGATGAACCTGGCCAAACAGTTCTTCGTCCACTCCATAGAACGCAAGTACATCGCCGTAGTCTGGGGAAACATAGCGGAAGATGAAGGGACCGTTGAGAGTTTCATCGGCCGGGATCCGGCAGACAGGCTCAGATTCAAGAACGTCCCCGACGAAGACAAGGGAAAACATGCAGTCACCCACTACAAGGTACTTCAGAGATTCGGCTACATCACAGTGGTAGAATGCCGGCTCGAAACCGGGAGGACACACCAGATAAGGGTGCATATGTCTTCCATAGGCCACCCTCTTTTCAACGACGAGAGATACGGAGGCTCCGAAATCCGCAACGGGACCATCTTCGCCAAATACAGGCAGTTCATCAACAACTGTTTCCAGGTCTGTCCGCGTCAGGCTCTCCACGCCGCGACTTTGGGATTCATCCACCCCCACACGAAACAGCAGATAAGATTTGAGGCCCCGATGCCCGAAGACATGCGGAGCCTCATTGCCAAATGGCGGGATTACACAGCCGCCAAAGAGCCACAGGTTTAGGTTGTTTATCTTCTGCCTCCCTGAGGCGGACCGCCCATTCCTCCCGGAGGGCCGCCCATTCCTCCCGGAGGACCGCCCATTCCAGGACGTCCGCCACGGCCCCTTCCTCCGTAATTGCCAAAACGCATGGTAAGGGACAGCATTATGTAACGCCCGAGGGTGTTGCTGAAGGACTCAAGGTGGTAGTTGGCCGAATCGGTGATGGAGAGAGCCTTCGACTGGTTGAAGATGTCATACATCTTGAGCATGAGGGTAAAGCGGTTGAAAGTCCTGGACACCGAGGCATTTGCGATGTACTCGTCGTCCTGCTTCACAGAATAGCCGTTGTACCAGTTGTAGCTAAGCTCAGATTCCAGTTCCCATTTCTTCGCGATGGTCCAGTCCATGTCCAGGCCGACTGAATTGTTCCAGGTCCAATTGGTGCTTGCACCCGAGGAGATAGTGTACCAGGATTTACGGGCCCTGGTACGTCCGCTCGCCTCGATCTCCACGAACTTGTTGCGGTAGGTGACACGGAGACGGTCATTGGCGTTGAATGACTGGATCGTATTCGGGGTGAAGTAGGGATCATCGTCGAAATCGGAATGGTCATCCAAGAATCCGTCATAGTCGAATTCCCCGTCCCTATAGTACTTGTCAACATCAAAGGAGACCTTCCCGACATATGAATGGGAGACCGAGTAACTGGCGTTTATCTGGTTGGAAATCGAGAAGTTGGACTTCGCGATAGGAGTATTGTAGAATCCCCTGAGGGACATGTTCATGGAGTTGCGCCCGTTTACCGGCATGGAGTACTGGGCTCCGTTGGTCCCGTACCAGCTGGCATTCACTATAGGATTCTGGGTCATGCCTCCATTGAAGTTGAGGGTGACCGTGGAGAACTTCTGCCTGTTGGTCCTCCGGAATTCGTAACGGATGGAATGGTCGAAATAAGGCTTAAGGGAAGGATTACCGAACGACACATGCATCGGGTTGCTGTTGTTCGGGACAGGCATCAACTGCGATACGGACGGCTGGTTGGAATTGCCCCTGTAGTAGAAACGCATGTTCGTATTGTCATCGATGTCGTAGAACAGGTTGGCAGTAGGAGCGAAATTCACCACATGGCTGTCATATGTCGCAGTATTCCCGTCACGGGTCGTCTCGTTGTGGGTGTAATTGGGATTGACTCCCAGACCGACCTGTGCGTGAAGCTTTTTGCTCTGGTACATGAGGTCAGCCCCGATGCGCTGGTTGATGTGCCTGTTGAGTATCTCGTTAGAGTAGGTCACATTGAAAGACTCAGGGCCTCCCATGTCATAGATATGGTGGTCTGCATCGAAAGGCGGGATGTAAGACCCGTCATATGTATCCTTGCGGGAGGTCGAACTGTTCCACCTGAATTCGTAGTTCGCGCTTGCGTACCAGTTGTTTCCAAGGGGCTCAGTATATGTCAGGCGACTGGAGATGCTGCGGTTGCGGGAGTTCTGGTCATATCTCTGGTTGATAATCGAGTCCCTCACCACTTTCTCCCCGTCAACAATCATATGATTTGATGTAAGGGACTGGTTGAAGCCCTCCATCTCATTGTTGCTGAAGTTGTAGTTGACTCTCAAAGACAGGGTCCTGCCCGGAATTCCGAGTTTCTGGCGCAGCAGGGCCATACCTGATGTAGTCCAGTTCTTGTTGCTTCCGGTGTTGCCGTTGAAACCGGTATTGGTCGTGTCGGAGTCTCCGTCCTTTTCCCTGAGAGTGGTAAAACGAGAGAGATTGTGGAAATTGCCATGCCCCCAGTTGAGCTGCGGACGGAAGAGGATGGAAGTGTTGTCGCTGAACTTGTGGTCAAGTTCCATTCCGATCCTGTTCCCATAGGAGTTCGTAGAATTGGAACCCGAATTGTCATATATGAGATTCGATCCGTCCTCACGGTAGGTAACCCTGTGGCTGCGGGTCTCCACATCACTCCGGCTTCCGTTGTTGGCGTAGTTCCCTCCCAGTTTCATACGGTCGTCGAACAGGTTCCAGGCGGTGTTGGCTCCCAGCATCCAGGAGTTGGTGATACCGGCATCCGTGCCGCCGCCGGCTCCGCCTCCCATTCCGCGCATCATGTTTCCTGAAAAGTCCCCGAAACCTCTCGAATTGACGTTGTTGGAATTGGAAATGACAGCTACCATTCCCTTGTCAGAGAATTTGCCAGTGAAAACATTTGCCTGATATCTCCAGTCTCCCTCGGAGGGCTTGCCCCAGTCCTGGAGGTCATGGCCGATACCTGCACTGATGTTTCCTACGATACCTCCGTTCCGGGCTCCCTGCTTGAGGCTCAGGTCGATGACCGTCTCCTCTTCCCCATCGTCAATGCCGGTGAATTCGGCCTGCTCTGACTTCTTCTGGAGCACCTTGACTTTCTCGATGACATTGGCGGGGATGTTGTTTGTCGCCATCTGTGGATCGTTCAGGAAGAACGTCTTTCCCCCGACCGTGATCTTGGAAATGGACTTTCCGTTTACCGTAACAGCTCCTTCATCCGAAACCTCGACTCCGGGCAACTTCTTCAGAAGATCCAGAAGCACGTCATTATCAGTGGTTTTAAATGAAGCAGCGTTGTACTCTATGGTATCCTTCTTTATCGTAATGGGGTTCCCGACAGCAGACACTTCGGCCGCATCCAGGGTTTCCTTGTCCAGATCCATCTTCACTTCACCCAGGTCGAGATTGCCGTCCTTTACCGTAATGGTCTTTACGAAAGGCTTGTAACCCAGGAGTTCCGACTTGAACTCGTACTGCCCGTTCTTTACATTCTGCAGCAGGACTTTCCCGCCCTCATCCGAAAGGATGTACTTATAGGCAGTTTTCTTTCCGGGGACAGTAAGGGAAACCGTCGCGAAAGCGACTGCCTCGCCGGTTGATGAATCCTTGAGGACTGCAGTGACATTTCCAGGTCCGGGGGCTGCAGCCAGGGGAGCAGCAAAAGGTCCGAATGCGAAGGCAATCAGGACGGACAGGATAAAAACTATCTTGAACTTGATTGTCATGTATTATTCTTTAGACATCCATTTAGACAAGATGGCTGAAATCAGGTTTAAATCCCTCGGAAAAAGAAACGGTTTATTTCACCCTGTCCGGATTCTCCTTGATGAACTTGCTCCAGTCTCCTTTTGAATCCACTCCGGAAAGAGGGCTGGAAGTCTGGTAGAAGTGACACATCGCCACACCGAGGGCGTCCGTAGCATCCAGCGGATAGGATCCGTCGAACTTCACCCCGAGGGTCTTCTGCAATATCAGGCTCACCTGTTCCTTCGAAGCGGCTCCGTTGCCGGTCACGACCTCTTTCGCACGGCGAGGAGCATATTCATATATCTTGTCGATTCCCTGTTCCATCGCAGCGATCATGGCTGCTCCCTGCGCCCTTCCAAGCTTGAGTACTACCTGGACATTCTTGCCGTAAAAAGGAGACTCGAGGGCCATCTCATCACCATGATAGGTCCTGCAGACCTCTGAGACAGTCTTGAAGATCTGCTGCAGCTTGGAGTAAACGCTCTTTTCCTTGTGGATGTCCAGGATGCCCATATCCACGAATTCGGCCTTACGCCCTGTAACACGGATAACCCCGAAGCCCAATACATTGGTTCCGGGGTCTATTCCGATGATTATCCTGGACTTATCCTGCACTAGTCTATGATTTCAAAGCCGGTATAAGGCACAAGCACTTCAGGAATGTGTATGCCGTCGCTCTTCTGATTGTCTTCGAGAAGGGCGGCCACGACTCTCGGCAGGGCCAGTGAAGACCCGTTCAGGGTGTGACAGAGCTGCAGTTTCCCGTCCGCTCCACGCCAGCGCAGATGAAGCCTGTTGGCCTGGTAGGTCTCGAAATTGGAGACCGAGGAAATCTCGAGCCAGCGGCCCTGTGCGGCACTCCAGAGCTCGAAGTCATATGTAATGGCAGAGGTGAAGCTCATGTCGCCGCCGCAGAGGCGGAGGATCCTGTATTTAAGTCCGAGTTCGTTGACGAGTCCCTCCACATGCGCAACCATCTCATCAAGGGCTGCATATGAATCCTCAGGTTTCTCGATACGCACGATCTCGCATTTGTCGAACTGGTGGAGCCTGTTCAAGCCGCGGACATCCTTGCCATATGAACCGGCCTCGCGGCGGAAGCAGGGAGTGTAGGCGGTGAGCTTCTGCGGAAGAGCACTCTCCTCGAGGATCTCATCCCTGAAAATGTTGGTCACAGGCACCTCGGCGGTCGGGACGAGATAGAAATCGTCAAGTCCGACATAGTACATCTGGGCCTCCTTGTCGGGAAGCTGGCCGGTGCCGAAACCAGATGCTGAATTGACCATCACGGGAGGTTCGACCTCCTTGTAGCCCGCCGCGGTGTTGCGGTCGAGGAAATAGTTGATCAATGCACGCTGAAGCTTGGCACCCTTTCCCTTGTAAACCGGGAAGCCTGCGCCGGTAAGCTTCACGCCGAGATCGAAATCTATGATGTCATATTTTTTCGCAAGTTCCCAGTGCGGAAGTGCACCTTCGGGAAGGACCACCTCGGGACCTCCGGTCTTGACTATCTGGTTGTCGTTGGCATCCTTACCCGGAACTACCAGGTCACAGGGGATGTTGGGAAGGAGGACCAGCTGGGCCATGAGGTCTTTCTGGCAGGTGTCAGACTCGGCGAGAAGAGCCTGTGACCTCTCCTTGAGGACGGCTACTTCTTTCTTGGCATTCTCGGCTGCTTCTCTCTCGCCTTTAGCCATGAGGGCGCCGATAGCCTTGGAAGCCTGCTTCTGCTTTGACAGAAGTGCATCACTCTCGGTCTGGAGGGAGCGCCTGCGGCTGTCGAGTTCGAGAATCTTCCCTACGATTTCCGAAGCATCGAAATTCTTTATCGCGAGTTTGCGGACGACGTACTGGGGATCGTCACGGAGCAATTTGAGTGTCAGCATATGATCGTTATTTTTAAATCAAAAGAGGACTGCTTCTTCGAAATGTCCGAAGCCACAGTCCTCTGGAATTTAATCTTCCGTCAAGAAGTCACGGGGACTCAGTTCTCGAAGGGAACTACAGAGACGTAGGATTTGCTCTCCTTCTTCTTCGTGAACTTGACAGTGCCGTCTACCAGCGCATAGAGCGTGTGGTCTTTGCCCATTCCGACATTGCGGTCGGGATTGTGGACGGTACCCCTCTGGCGGACGATGATATTTCCGGCCTTCACGACCTCGCCACCGAATTTCTTGAGTCCGAGACGTTTGCTATGCGACTCACGACCGTTCTTGGAACTGGATTGTCCTTTTTTGTGTGCCATGTTTTTTCCTCCTGAAATTAAGCGATAGCGTCGATCTTGATTTTGGTAAGCTTCTGGCGGTGGCCATTCAGCTTCTGGAAGCCCTTACGGCGAATCTTCTTGAAGACAAGGACCTTGTCGGCCTTAACGGTGTCATCAAGCACGGTAGCGGAAACCTTCGCTCCGTCAACATAGGGAGTACCGACAGAAACGGAACCTTCGTTGTCAACGAGGAGAACCTTCTCGAACTCTACTTTCTCATCTTTGGCAGCTGCAAGCCTCTGCACGAAGATCTCTTTGCCAGCCTCAACTTTAAACTGCTGGCCTGCAATATCTACGATTGCGTACATAAAACTTTGTGTTATAAAGTTTTGACCGTAAGCGTCCGCCCTCAACGGCAGAACTTGGCATGCTCAAGCGGCCCTAAAAGGACTGCAAAATTAAGAAAAAATTCTTTCTAACCAAAATAAAGTTCAGATTCAGTGAATTTTCCGAGTTTCAGATACTCCTTGTAAGCCTCCTGGTACCTGACCGTATTCCCGGGAATCGGATAGAATGTGTTGGAATATCCGCTCGACATGGCTTCGCTGGCATCCTCCACCTTCCCGTAAATCCCTGCGGCGGTTGCGGCGAACATTGCCGCACCGAGGGCGCAGGCCTGTATGGTACGGCAGACCTTGATCGGCTTGCCCAGCACATCGGCCATTATCTGCATAACGAGAGGAGACTTGTGCGGGATTCCCCCGATACCTGTTATCTCGTCGATACGCATCCCCTGGCTCTCCAGGCAGTCGGAGATGGCCTTGGTCCCGAAGGCCGTAGCTTCAACCAGCGACCTGTAGACCGCAGGAGCGGTAGTCCCGAGGGTGAAACCGGTGACAGTGCCCTTCACCAGAGGATTCGATGCCGGAGAGCGGCGTCCGTTGATCCAGTCGGTGGAAAGCATCCCGCTCTCCCCTGCCTCCATTTTCTCGGCTTCTTCTGCAAGGGAGGGAATGACCAGCTGGCAGATCGTGGATATTTCCTCAGGAGTGACCTTATCTTTAAGCACCTTGGGAAGTATCTGCCTGACAGGGAATTCCAGGATTTTACGGAACATGGCGTACACGTCCCCGAAGGAGCTCTGCCCTGCCTCAAGTCCTATCATGCCGGGAATCACCGAGCCATCCACCTGACCGCATATGTCCTTAACGCAGCGCGAACCTATCTCTTCATATGGAGCTACCAGGATGTCGCAGGTTGAGGTCCCGATGACGCGGACGAGGGTGTGGGGACGGATTCCGGCGCCCACGGCGCCCATATGGCAGTCATATGCTCCTCCGGCCACTATGACATTCTCGCTGAGTCCGAGCCTCTGCGCCCATTCGTGGCAGAGGTAGCCTACGGGCTTGTCTGCTGTCTCGCATGTGTCCGGAAGATGCTTCCTGATCACTTCGAGGCGCGGATCGATCCTGGAAATGAACTCCACGGGAGGCAGTCCGCCCCAGTCTGCATGCCACATCGCCTTGTGCCCCATGGCACAGCGGCTGCGTACGACGGCATCGCTGCTCCTGACCCCTGTCAGGACTGCCGGAAGCCACTCGCAGCATTCGACTATGGACCAGGCGTTTTCCGCAATACGGGGATTGTTCCTGAGTACATGTGCAGCCTTAGCCCACATCCACTCAGCACTGTAGGCGCCCCCTTCATATTTTATGTAATCACATCCCGGTTCGCTGCAGAGCTTGTTTATCTCCTCAGCCTCTGCAATGGCCGTATGGTCCTTCCAGAGGATGAACATGGCATCGGGATCCTCCTCGAAGCCCGGGAGCAGGGCAAGCGGGGTACCGGCCCTGTCCACGAAGGCAGGAGTGGAACCGGTAGTGTCGAAACCTATTCCGACCACATTCTCGGCTACTCCTGGATCACACTTTGAAAGAGCCTCGGTCACAGTCGCTTCCAGCACTTCCAGATAATCCAGGGGATGCTGGCGGAACTGGTTTGCCTGAGGATTGCAGTACAGGCCCCGGATCCACCTCGGATACTCTTTCACCGCATTTGCAAGGACATCTCCGTTGAAAGTGTCCACCACTATCGCACGGGCCGAATCGGTACCGTAGTCAACTCCGATTACATACTTTGCCATGTCTATCTGAGAGCTTTGTTGAGCATATAGTAAACTTCATTCCAGCGGAGCCGGTCAAGGAAGTCGTGGTACTTGGTGTCCTCGTTGATAATCGCACATTCAATACCTGCGATCTCGGCATAATCGCGCCAGTATTCGTCTGTGAGGTCATATGAGAAGCAACTGTGATGGGTTCCTCCGGCATTGAGCCAGCATCCGACACCGACTTCGAATCCGGGTTCCGGGATCCAGAGTGCAGAAGCCACAGGAAGCTTGGGAAGAGGCTTGCTCTTGATGCAGTTGACATCATTGGCGATGAGGCGGAACCTGTTGCCGAGGTCCACGACCGTGGCTGCAGTGCCATGGCCCTGACGCGAAGTGAAGACCAGGCGGGCAGTCATGGTCTTGCGGATTCCGATTCCCAGGTGATGCACTTCCAGACGGGGTTTCTCTTCACTTATGCACGGATTGATCTCGAGCATATGCGCCTCGAGAATCGAGGTCGATGCTCCGTCGAAATTCAGGGTGTAATCCTCCATGAAAGAGCTGCCTCCTGGCAGTCCGAATGACATTACCTGGACTGTGCGGTAGAGGGCTGCAGTCTTCCAGTCACCTTCGGCACCGAAGCCGTATCCTTCCGCCATAAGCCTCTGGCATGCAAGGCCGGGAATCTGGTCGAATCCCCTTCCGGTTTCCTCCACGTTGTAGTCACCCAGGTCATCGAAGTTTGTAGTGAACGCCTTAGCACCAGTGTCTTTCAGCACACCGCGCAGGGTCAGCTCGGCCTTCGCGGAATTCCATATCTTCCTGTACTCCAGGCTGTTCTCGTCTTCGAGGGCCTTGTCGTGGGCATACAGGCGGAAATACTCCCTGACCAGGGCATCGACATCTCCGTCCTGAACCTTGTCGAACCACTCCATGAGGGAGCTGAACGGCATATAATCCACGTGGTAGCCGAGAACCTGCTCTGCAGCGACCTTGTCTCCGTCGGTCACGGCCACATTGTTCATCTGGTCTCCGAAACGGAGAACCAGCATATCATGGGCATCGGCCCAGCCGGCGCAGACCCTTTCCCACACTGCGATGTGATCCTGGGTCGAAGTCTCCGTCCAATGTCCCACCACGGTCTTGCGGGGAAGGCGCATCCTGCTCAGGATGTGGGCATATTCCCGGTCTCCGTGGGCGCTCTGGTTCAGGTTCATGAAGTCCATGTCCATGGTGTCCCACGGAATCGACTTGTTAAACTGGGTGTGAAGATGCAGAAGTGGTTTGCGGAGAGCCTGAAGGCCATGGATCCACATCTTGGCCGGGGAGAATGTATGCATCCAGGTGATCACCCCGATGCATGCAGAGCAATTCCCGGCGGCAGTCATCATCTCCATGACTTCGCGGTCACTGTTGGCAGTTCCCTTGTAAACCACCTTGACAGGCAGCCTTCCGGAGGAATTCAGGCCTTCAACCATTTCCCTGGAATGTGAATCCACCTGCTTTACGGCATCTCCTCCATAGAGGAGCTGCGCTCCGGTGACGAACCAGACTTCCAGATTCTCGTATTCTTTGATCATATGCGGTTATTAGTTTTAATGTTATTGATTATCTGCGCCGCTTCTGTCCGTAATATGAAGCCGGACCGTGCTTGCGGGTGTAATGTTTTTCAATGAGCAGCTGGCTCATCTTCGCTTCGGGATTGATCTGGAGGGTGACATATGCCATATGCGCGCACTCTTCCAGGACCTTGGCGTTATAGACCGCTTCAAGGGGATCTCCTCCCCATGTGAACGGGCCGTGGCTCCGGACAAGCACCCCGGGAGTGGCAACGGGATCGATCCCCCCGAAACGCTCGACTATCACATTCCCGGTCTCCTGCTCGTAGTCGCCGCGCACCTGAGGCACAGAGAGGGCCCTGGTGCATGGGATGTCCTTGTAGAAGGTGTCGGAGTGGGTGGTACCGAGGTTGGGGATGTCCAGGCCGGCCTGGGCCCACGCAGTGGCATATGTGGAATGGGTGTGGACGATGCCGCCCGCACGTGGGAAGGCCCTGTAGAGGACCAGATGGGTCGGGGTGTCGCTGGACGGATTCAGGTTACCTTCCACGACACGGCCGCTCTTGAGGTCAACTACGACCATGTCCGAGGCCTTCATATCGTCATATTCAACGCCGGAAGGCTTGATGACCACCAGCCCTTTTCCCCTGTCGATTCCCGAAACGTTTCCCCAGGTATAGACCACGAGGCCCTGCCTGACGAGTTCGAGATTCGCCCGAAAGACTTTTTCCTTAAGTTCTTCAAGCATATGTAATTACCAGAAATAAATGTAAAATGCGACGATGACGGACAGGATGACGACAGTGTGGAATACGTCCCAGCCGTTCCAGCTGGCACGGCTCTTGGCTTTCTGCTGCTCTGTGGCTGTACCGAAACACAGGCCCTCGATCTGCTGCGGGTCAGGAGCCTTCGTGCAAAGACTGACGATGACGCAGACCGCAAGGCAGAGCACCAGCATCCATCCTGAGAAGAATAGCCAGTTGTAGTCGAAGAAGACGGTGCGGAAGAGTCCGCCTCCGGCATCCGGCCAGGTAGTGTAGATGACCTTGGCAAGGAGCCTGGTCATACCCACTGCCAAACCGGTTATGAGTGCCCACTTTCCTCCTTGCCTGGTCGTCCTCTTCCAGCAGATTCCGAGAAGGAAAGCGGAAGCGATACCGGGAGAAAGCACGGACTGCACATCCTGCAGGTAGAGATAGAGTACGCTGCCGATCCTCTTCATTACCGGGATCCAGAGAATCCCGAGTCCGACTATGAAGACAGTGGCCACACGGCCGATCTTCACAAGTTTTTGTTCCCCCACCTCAGGGTGCCTGGGCTTATAGACATCCATGGTGTAGAGCATTGCGGACGAGTTGAAGAGAGATGCCAGGGATGACATCAGCGCGGCAAGGATACCGCAGACCACCACTCCCTTGAAACCGGCAGGCAGTAGCTTGGCGACAAGCAGAGGGAATGCCACGTCCCCGTTCTCCAGCACCGGTGCGAGGGCCGTACCCAGCTGGCTGCCGTAGAAGGCGCTCCCGGGGTCTTTCGCGGCTGTCGCCAGGGCGAAGGCTATCATTCCGGGAATAAGGAAGATGAACACCGGGAGGAGTTTCAGGTAAGCCCCGAAGATAGCGCCCCTCCTGGCCTGCCTTTCATCCTTTCCGGAAAGCACCCTCTGCACGATGAACTGGTCGGTACACCAGTACCAGAATCCGATGACCATAGAGCCCACAAGGGCGCCCAGCCATGGATACTGTGGATCCGACATAGGCCGCATCAGCTCGGTCATGGTCCCCTGAGCCCCTGGATAGTTAGGGGTCACGTTGCATATCTGCATCAGGTTGTCCCAGCCGCCGAGAGCCCTGAGGCCCATCACCAGGATGACTATGGAGCCAATGAGGAGGATCGGGGTCTGGAGGACAGATGTCTTGAGGACAGACTCCATGCCGCCGATCACCGTGTAGATCGCTGTCAGGATCACCAATCCTATCGCAGCGACCCAGAAGAAGTCCACGTCGGCTCCGAGCATATGTATGGATTTTATGCCGAAAACCTGCTGGAAGACAAGTCCTCCGGCATAGACGGTGACAGCAACCTTAGTCAGCACATAGCTGATAAGCGAGATGTAGGTAAGGATCATCCTGGATCCCTTGTCGTACCTCCTCTCAAGGAATTCGGGCATGGTGTAGACCATGCTCCTCTTATAGAACGGGACGAAGACCCAGGCAAGGATCAGGATCATCCAGCCGTGCATCTCCCAGTGCGCCATGGCCATTCCGCTGGACGCACCGGATCCTGCAAGGCCTATGAGGTGCTCGGAACCGATGTTTGAAGCAAAGATCGATGCGCCTATGGCGAGCCATGTAGCATCCCTACCGCTGAGGAAATACTCCGAAGAATTGCTTTTCTTCTTGCGAGTGGTGTCGAGGATAATCCAGATCATCGCGGCCACGAAGACCGCGATGACTATCCAGTCCGACAAGGCAAGCGACGTCATATGAATAAAGGCTTACTTGACTACGCTGAACGCGTAAACGCAGTGGGAACTGTATTTCTCTCCCGGATTCAGGAGGGCTGAGGGCCACTCGGGATGATTGGGGGTATCCGGATATTTCTGGCTTTCGAGGCAGCATGCCGCGCGGTGTACATAACGGACGCCGCCCTTGCCAGCGATACTCCCGTTGAGGAAGTTGCCGGTGTAAACCTGGAGGCCGGGTTCATCCGTATAGACATCCAGCTTGATGCCGGTCTTGGGAGAATAGAGGCTTCCGGCCACTACAGTGTCGTCACCCTTGCCGTCTTTGTAGGTATTCAGGCAGAAGTTGTGATCGATTCCTTTTCCATATACGAGCGGGACAAAACTCTTATCGTCAGCGACACTCCCGATGCTCTTTGCCTTGCGGAAATCCATCGGAGTCCCCTCCAGAGCGAGGAATCCGCCGACCGGGATGAGCAGATCGTCAGTCGGAGTGATGTAGTCGGCATTGACGTAAAGGACGTTGTCCTCGATGCTCTTGGAGCCGTCCGCATTGAGGTTGAAGTAGCAGTGGTTGGTCATGTTGACTACAGTCGGCTTGTCGGTGACAGCTCCGTAAAGGATGTCAAGCCTGTTGTCTTCCGTAAGGGTATAAGTTACCGTTGCAGTGACATTTCCTGGGAAATGGCTGTCTCCGTCCGGAGACTTTACTGTAAACTTGATCTGAGTGTCGGAAATCTGCTCGGCCTCGAAGGGGCGATAGTACCAGGAATCGAAACCTCCGTGGAGGCAGTTTCCATGGTTGTTGAGAGGAAGCTGATAGGTCTCATCCCCTATCGAGAACCTTCCCTTTGCGATCCTGTTGGCGTAACGGCCTACCACAGCGCCGAAATTGCTGGGAGTGTTGACAGTGTCGGCATATTCCTTAATTGTATCGAAACCGAGGGAAACGTCCCTGTAGACCCCGTCCCTGTCAGGTACCATGATCGACACTATCCTGGCTCCGTAATTGGTGAGGTCCACCTCCATTCCGGATTTGTTGACCAGGGTGTAGAGGCTCACGGCCATTCCGTTGATAGTAGTGTCAAAGGCAGCCTTGTCCAGGCCCGACTTGAGCGCAGGTGCCTTGGTTCCGGTCTTGCAGCCTGCGAGCAGAAGGATTGCCGCACATGCGGCGAGAAGTACTTTTCTCATTGTAAACACGAATTTTATTGTTGTTTCAGTTATTCTCTGTGTTAGTGGTTTTAAAGGTAACATCATTTTTCTTTTTGTGCAACGAAAAAAAGGAAATAAGGATGAAAATGTATCCAAAAATCATTTATATTTGTAATGATAACAAATTTGTTATAAACGCATGGATTCTACGTTCATTTACGACAGATATGTCACCGGGAAGGATTTCATCGGGAGGAAGCAGGATTGCGTAATCCTGGGCAACCTCCTTTCCCAGGGAGAAAACGTCGCCCTGTGGGAACCGCCCAAGACAGGAAAGATGTCCCTCATCCAGCAGACCCTTTTCAACATGAGGATGGGAGGACAGCGCTTCGTCGTCGGGGAGATGACCCTGTTGAACATCCGCTCCATCGAAGAATTCGTGGAAAGGTTCGGCTCCACCGTGATCCGCACCTTCGCCACCACTCCCCACGAGTATCGGGACATATCCTCCAGGCTCCTCTCCGACACACATCTGGTTTTCGACCAGGCCCGCCATTCCGATTACGATGAGGTCCTTTCAGCCTCCTGGGAGCTGGACGAGGGCGACATAAAGGCCGTCCTTACCCTTCCTTTCAGGCTCGCCCAGGAAAAAGGGCAGAGGATTTACCTGATACTGGACGAATTCCAGAACATTATGCGGACCGAGGACGGGGAGAAAGTCCTTAAGATCTTCGAGCAGGTCCTCAGGGAGCAGGAGAATCCGCAGTGCTCCTTTATTTTCAGCGGCTCCATGATCAATGCGATGAAGGAGATCTTCGCAGTGAAAAGGTTCTTCCACCGCCAGGTGGAGCACTTCCCGCTGCGCACCGTTGACGGGAAAGTCATCGTCGAACACATAGTCAGGGGTTTCCTCTCCGGAGGAAAAGTGGTTGACAGGGAACTTCTGGACGGGGCATGCGTCCTTTTCCGGAACAACCTCTGCTACATGAACCATTTCGCGGCCATATGCGACTATATGTCCAAGGGCTATATCACAGAGCCCGTGCTGGTGGATTCTCTCAGCAAGCTGATTTCCATCCACGAGCCGAGGTTCAAGGCCACAGTGAATGACATGACCACCTTCCAGCTCGGCCTGTTGAGCGCAATCCTGGACGGATACACCAGATTCAGTTCCGCAGAAGTGATAAACAAATACGGCCTGAATTCCTCGGCAAACGTCCGCCGCATCAAGGACGCCCTCATGAAAAAGGAAGTCATATCCTTCGACGAAAAGGATGAACCGCATTTTGAAGACCCCCTCTTCGAGTACTGGGCGGAAAGGTATTTCTTCGAAAAGAAAAAGAAGTAAACATATGGCTAAGAAATCATTGGTGGTCCTCACCGGTGCGGGAGTAAGCGCCGAGAGCGGACTGAGCACATTCAGGGACAACGGAGGTCTCTGGGACAAATATGATGTAAACGACGTAGCGTCGATCGAGGGCTGGTACCGCAACCGGAAACTGGTGCTCGACTTCTACAACGATATGCGTGCCCAGCTCAAAGACACCGTCCCCAATGCTGCACACCAGGCGATCGCCGAGCTTGAGAAGGATTACAAGGTGACAGTGGTCACACAGAATGTCGACAACCTGCATGAGAGGGCCGGCTCCACCAGGGTCATCCACCTCCATGGGGAACTCACCAAGGTAAGGCCTGAGAACGGGGCATATGACGAATCGTTCTCCGAGAGGGAAGTCATAGACGTCGGCTATGGTGCAGTGCATCTCGGAGACAAGGCGCCTAACGGGTCACAGCTACGTCCCCACATCGTCTTTTTCGGCGAGGCCGTGCCCAACATAGAAAAGGCAATGGACTGTGTGTCAAATGCTGACATATTCCTGATAGTGGGTACCTCCCTTCAGGTCTATCCGGCGGCAGGGCTATACCGGTACGCCCGGGAAGACGCCCCGATCTACATCATCGACCCCAAAGAGGTGCCTGTCCACGACCCTCGGATAGTACATATCCGTGAAGTGGCGACAAAGGGGATGGAAACCTTCAAAAAAATTTTGGAAAACAAATAAAATGACTACCTTTGCACCCGCAAAGAAAAAGGAGGTGATTTAAAGCATGATTATAGTTCCCATCAAGGAAGGCGAAAACATCGAGAGAGCCCTTAAAAAGTTCAAGAGGAAATTCGAAAAGACCGGTGCTATCCGTGAGCTCCGTGCCCGCAAGAACTTCGAGAAACCCTCGGTGATCAAACGCGCAGCCAGGATGAAGGCCATCTATGTCCAGCATCTGAGGCTTGAAGAAGAGCAGTAAGTCTCCTCCCCTTTCGAATGAAACTTAAAGAGTGAACTGGCATCCAGTCTCACTCTTTTTTGTATATTTGCAATAACTCTCCCCGCATATGCCTGGAATTTTCAAAAACAGGACACTGAGGATCGTTCTGGTCTGCCTTGCATGTCTCTTCGCGGCACTGATGCTCGTGATGCAGGTCGCCCTTAACAGGCATGTACTCACCCGGATAGTCAATTCAGTCGCAGAGCGTTTCGTCGACGGTAACGTCTCTTTCGGGCGCGTCAAGGCCGATGTATTCAAGAGCTTCCCCAACCTGAGCGTAAGCGTGGATGATTTCACCCTCACCTACCCCCACGGGAAGTTCGCGGCATATGACCAGGCCGGGATCCAGTCCCCCCTCAGGGAAGAAGGCCGCGGGTCCCGGACGGACACTCTCGCCAGCCTCAAGCAGCTGCGTGTCTCCCTCAACTATCTGGACGCGCTTTCAGGGCGCTGGCATGTACGCCATGCATTCCTGACCGCACCGAGGATATTCCTCCATCTCTACGATTCCACGGCCGCCAACTGGGAGATACTCCGCTTCGCCTCCAAATCTAAAGAGGAAAAAGAACAATCCCCTCTCCCCACAATCGTAGTCAACCGGATAAGCCTTGACGGACGTCCGCACGTGATCTTCACCGACGTGCAAGACACCATCTTCACCTTGACAAGCCTCAAGGACCTGTCTTTCAAGGGGAAAGTCAACACTTCATCCCTTCACAAGAGCAGGATACATTTCAGCTTGGAAGATATGCTCACCGCTGCAAGGCTTCCCTCAGACAGCATAGCCGTCACTTTCGACTATATGAAAATCGATGAGCGGAACGATGCATATGCGATTGAGACCAAATCCAATGTCCTCCTGGCGCTTTCTTCCGTGGGGCGCCTGGACGTCCCGATTGAGCTGACCGCCACCGCAAGTCTTCCCGAGACCGACGGGAAATTCGAAGTCTCCTTCAAGGACATGAAGCTGAAGGTGGCTCCGCTGGAAATAGGCGGCAGCGGTGATTATACCGCATATGACAAAGGAGGACACCTTAAGGCCGACCTCAGGATGGACCGCAACCGCGTCCAGGACATCACCGACTATGTTTCCACAATAGTCCCCGCACTGTCAAAACTCAAGACCGATGCGGAATTGTCCATTGAAGCTTCCTGTGACGGGCCTGTCGGCCATGGAAAGCCTCCAAGGATCATCGCCGGCGCCAGGATTCCAGGCAGCTCGGTCGAATGGAAAGGAGTTCTGAAACGCGGCAGAATAGCCCTTGATCTGGGAGCGGAGACAGATGATTCTTCCCGCCTGAACGCTTCGCTCAACAAACTTGATTTCTCCCTTAACGGAGCCGCGCTCAAGGCTGAGGGCGAAGCTACCGATATCCTCGGGCGGGGCAGCCGGCTGTTCCTGGACGCAACTGCCCATGCGATAGCTGATTCCGTAGTCCGGTTCATCGCCGACGACGGTTCTGTCAAGGCTGCAGGAAGGATAGACATGACCCTTAAAGGGAGTGCTCCCTTCGGGATCTTCTCCGGCAACCTCGACGGAGCTGATTTCGACGGCAGGATATGGAGCGAGAAACTGGGATTCTATGACAAGCCCGACAAACTGAACGCATCCCTCACGAAGCTGGACATCAAACTTGCCGACAAGCCCAACAAAGCCGACCCGGCAATACCAAAAGGACGGACCGTACTCGGTGTAGATGCGTTTGCAGATTCCCTGGCGGCCCTTCTAGGGCAATCCAATTTCATACGCGGACGCAGGATCAGGCTTTCCGGACAGCCACTCCTTGGCAACCTGTCAGTCGACAGGCTCGCCCTCATGGGTGAAGACTCGCTTTTCGTCGGCCTACTCAAATCCCGCAACAACTTCAACATTGGCCGGAAAGAGAAAGCCGGACATATTAATTTCAACAGCGGCAACGATGGGCTGTTCTTCAGGCAGGGAGTAAACAGGGTGGCGTTGAAGAAGGCCTCTGTAGGAATCTCCGCATCCAAGGCAGCCAGCTACCGGCAGGCCATCATGACACGTCTCCTTGACTCCCTGAAGCATGTCTGGCCAGGTGTACCGAGAGACTCTCTCCTGATTCGGGAGCGCCAGGCAATGATGGCCAGATTCGGTTCCAGGCCTCTCCCGTCATATCTTTCGGACAGTACTTTCCGCGCCAAGGACCTCAAGATCGACCTTGGAGAAGGGATGAAGTCCTTCTTCAACACATGGCGCCTAAGCGGAAAGGTCGATGTTGACAGCGGCAGGATAATGACCCCCTGGTTCCCTGCCGACAACACTTTCGAGAGCCTTCACGGAAAGCTGAACAATGATGATATCAATCTCTCTTCCCTGACGCTCCGCTCAGGAGCTTCAGACCTCTCGGCAAGCGGCTCGCTTAAAGGCCTGATGAGGATGCTCGCCGGAAGGAGGAGCAGGATAGGCCTCAACCTGGAACTCACATCGAAGAGGCTGGATGCAAATGAACTCCTCAGTACATATGCCTCGGGCAACCGCTTCCGTCCGAGCACTTCGGATGCAGCGATGTCGGAAGACATGAGCGACGAGGAATACATGCGCAAGGTGAAGCTGGAGTCCGAGCAGGTGGACACGACGCTGGACATCAAAGCCATCGTCCTCCCGGCCAACCTGAACGCAGACATCAAGCTCAGATGCAATGAAATTGACTGGTCCGACCTGGAGGTCAACTGGCTGGCGGCAGACCTCCTGATGAAAGAGAGGACTCTCCAGCTCACCAACACCCTGGCAACCTCCAACATGGGAGACATTTACTTCGAAGGGTTCTATTCATCCAAGACACGCGAAGACCTGACGGCCGGATTCGACATAAACATGGTGGACATATCCGGAGAGCAGGTTATCCAGCTCTTCCCTGCCGTGGACACCCTCTTCCCGCTGCTCAAGACCTTCCAGGGCATGCTGACATGCGAAATGGCGGCTACTTCCCAGCTGGACACCGACATGAATCTCGAGATGCCGTCCATCAAGGGCATCATCAGGATCGGAGGCTCGAACCTGTCGCTTGCCCAGCAAGGCTTCCTGAAGAAAGTGTCCAGGCTGCTGATGTTCCGCAACCGCAAGAGGGACGTCATCGATGAGATGTCGGTTGAAGGCCTGATCAGCGACAACAAGCTCCAGGTCTTCCCCTTCGTCATGGGCATAGACCGCTACACCCTGGCAATGGACGGAATCCAGAATTTCGACCAGAGTTTCAAGTACCACCTGTCAGTCTTGAAATCCCCGATCCCGTTCAGGTTCGGCATCAACCTCCGGGGAAATGATTTCGATAACATGAAGTGGTCCCTGACCAAGGCCAAGTACAAGAACACCAATGTTCCAGTATTCTCAAGGCAGGTGGACACCGTGCAGATCAACCTTGTGAACGCGATCCACAACATCTTCCAGAAAGGAGTCGAGAAAGCCGTACAGGAAGTCGCAGCCGCAAAGGACGGCGTCGAGCGCGCTACGAAGGAGGCCGGATACGACCCCTCGGCGGACGCAGCGCCGCTGGACTCCACCGAGACCCATGCTCTAGACTCCCTGCAGTACGCATATGACAATCCTGTGGACTCGGCGCTGACTGCGAAGATGGACTCCATCGCGGCAGCGAGGGCCGCCCTGAAAGCCGCCGCCGATTCCGCGACGGGAGAGAGCTCGGTAAGCTCAGGGACAAATACTTCCGGTGGCTCCAAGGCAGCCAGGAGGAAGGAGGCTGTCGCTGCCCGCAAGGCCGCCAGGCAGGAGAAGAAAGCCATGCGTAAGGAGAAACGCCAGGCAGAGGCAGCCTTGAATGAGGAGGATGAGCCATAGTCCCCTCTCCTCTTTTTGGAAAAAAGCGGAAAAACGAATAATTTTGTCTCCTCTTTGCGGGCGTGTTGTAATGGTAGCCAAGCAAGACTTAGGATCTTGTGTCGTCAGACGTGTGGGTTCGAGTCCCACCGCCCGCACGAAAGACAGCTTCGAAAGAGGCTGTCTTTTTTGGTAATAACCAAGCACGATTTTGGACCAAGTCCAAAACCCTGTGTTAAATTTCGGGAGAGACTTTTTGCCAGTGCTCACGGCACGAGACCGTTTTTTCTGCCCAGTGGAATGGCCCTGGGACCGGCTGCGCCTCATGCGTCGCCGTCAGGGCAGGCACTTCGCTCCGCCGGCTCGACGGCTAACTCGGAACTTTTATCCGCCTGACGGCGTATAACGTTCCTCAGACACTCGCCGTCGCGAGACGCCCTCTCCGCTCGGCCTGCCGGGAACCTGCCGTCTCCAAATCGGCTTAACCGGCCCCATGGGCTGATCGAAGCACGTTCCAGCTGCTACCTTCGACCGCCTCACCGTGGCTATCGTCCCATTTGATGGACCAATAGCCACGCTCATCTCAATTGCCTTCCTTAACACAGGGTTTTAGACTTGGCCCGGATTTCGTCTTTAAGACAAGGGTGGGGCACTTTGCAGCGGAATTTTCAGGATGACGATAAGGGCGATTTGCCGTTTTTACGTGGAATGATTAGTGAAGGTTACTTATTCTTAATAACCTTCCCGTACTTATCTTTGAAGTTCCCGCAGATGATAACGATGAAATCAACAAATAGCCAAATACCCAATCCTCCCATCGTAAGAATCATTGCTATTCCAGAGCCGACTCGGCCAACATAAAAACGGTGCACTCCTAAGATACCGAGGAAGAAGCAAAGCAGAAAGGTTGTCACCCAATTCTTGTCACTGATAGAGTTGTCAAGCGCATTAGATGCAGGGGAAACAGCGCAACCGCATTTAGGGCAAATCACGGCTTCATCGTGGAGTTCAGCACCACATTTTGTACAGAATTTCATGATAATGATTATTTAGATGTTAGACTTAAAACGCTATCAGTATAGCCAATATAGTAAGTGTACAGATTACGCCTCCAACAATCCCTATCATTGCAAAGATTCGGCTCGCTTGCAAACTGTCTGGTTCATTCACTAGACCGACGTCATCAGAAATCGTCCTCACGAGCTTCAACCCGATTAAAGGAATAATGAAGCCGATAATTGGAATCCAGCATAGAATAAAACCAACTATACTATATGCTAATGCTGCATTCTCTTTGGGGTGCGGTATTCTTTCAGGAAGGGAAGCATTAGAGTGACGTGCAGGCTTAACAAGACAACCGCAGTGAATGCATATCACAGCGTCATCATGAATCTCTTTCCCGCAATGCTGGCAGAACACAACCTACTCTTATTTGTAGCCTCCTTTTCATAAACGCAAAAGTGTGGAGCCTACTTTCGCTTATTTTGTGGGGGGCTTCGCAGGGCCTTGACAGAAATAAACTACTGATAACACTCCACACTCGGCTTGATATGGAGTGTTGCTTGGAGAACCCAAGCGAACATCATAATCAATGCACGAGCGGATAGCGTCATCGTAATCCCTCTGTCGTTGAAACTGCGAATTTCCCACAAAGGACACGAAAAACACTTTCGCTAATATGTACACCTGTTGCCAGGCATCACAAATGTAGGACTATTTTTTGGGATTATCAAGAGAAACAATCCCCGATAATCTTTATAATCAAACGTATGCATTTCTTACACTAATAAGTTGCTACCACACGATTTCTTTTTCTCTATTAATATCAATGCAGTAAAAACTACTTAGAAGTGAAACGATAACCAACTTCAAAAGAAACCATTTATTTACACTTCTCCAATGATCACCGAAAAGCCGAGATCCTTACGGAATCTCTTGCTCAATAACCTTTCAATCCTAGTAATCATTTCGCTCGTCATTTCACTAAAGTTAGTACCGCTCAGGATGAAAATACGAGTCCACAATCCTTTAAACGATGTCGCACATATGTATTTAACCATAAAATGCAGCCGAGGACTTGCAGGAATGGCAATAAGGGCTTACCTTTGAAGTTATGACAATAAGACTTGAAAAGCCCGAGGATTACCGTGCGGTTGAGGAACTTACCCGCGTTGCGTTCTGGAATGTGTACCGACCCGGATGCACGGAACACTACGTACTTCATTGCTACAGGGACAATCCGGATTTCATTCCTGATCTGGATTTCGTAATGGAGGAAGATGGCCGCTTAATCGGCCATGTAATGTTCTCCAAGGCTGAATTGGTATTGAATGACGGCTCCAGGAAACCATCATGGACTTTCGGTCCCATCAGCATCCACCCTGACTACAAGCGTAAGGGATACGGGCTCAAGTTGCTGAGACATGCATTGGGAAAAGCCCGCGAGAACGGCGTCGGATTCCTGTGCATGGAGGGCAATATCGGGTTTTACAAACATGCTGGCTTTGACCTGGCCAGCAAATTCGGCATCCATTATCACGATATGCCACAGGATGAGGAAGTTCCATTCTTCCTTGCACAGGAACTCATCCCAGGATGGCTTAAGTCGAATGGAATAGGCGAAGCATACTACTGCCCTCCCAAAGGTTATTTTGTGGCTGATGAAAATCCGGAAGCATTCAACATTTACGAAGCCTCTTTCCCTACAAAGGAAAAACTGCGCCTCCCGGGACAACTGACCTACGATAACGTAATGGAATCAAGCCGGATTATCCTACGCCCCTGGCGGGACAGTGATGCTGAGACGTTGTTCAGATGGGCATCAGACCCTGACGTCGGTCCGCGTGCCGGATGGGCTCCGCATAAATCAGTCGAAGAAAGTCTGGAGATAATCCGGACGGTATTCTGCGACGCCACCAACACATGGGCTATAGAACTCAAGGAGACAGGAGAAGCTATTGGAGCAATGGGCTATGGCCCTTCCTGCGATTGCAAACTGCCCGCACGCGAAGGTGAGCCCCTTGCCGGTTACTGGGTTGCAAAGCCATATTGGAACCAAGGCATATGCACGGAAGCTCTCAAGCTTATGATTGAGCATATCCGCAAAACCACGGACATCAGGTCCCTCATAAGCGGCCATTTCACGGACAACCCGGCCAGCGGCCGCGTAATGGAAAAATGCGGTTTCGTCCCTACCGGCGAAACCGTTATCGATGAGACTCAGTACCAGGGCAAGGACCGCCCCATCAGAGTGCTCCGCCTGGAATTGTAAATAACTCATTTTACTGATTCATATGGAACAGAAATTTTGCCAGAGCTGCGGCATGCCGCTCACGGAAGAGCTACTCGGCACGAATGCCGACGAAAGCAAGAACGAAGAATACTGCATATATTGTTACAAGGACGGGAAGTTCCTTCAGGATTGCACTATGGACGAAATGATCGAGCACTGCTCACAGTTCGTAGATGAAGTCAACAAGAGCCTCCCCCAGCCGATTACACGAGAGCAGTATAAAGAGCAGATGCGGAAGTATTTCCCCTATCTCAAACGATGGAGCGACAAAGGCAACAGGTAATTTCCGGGCGGACTATCGTCCATTGTCCCTCCCGCCTGGAATGGAGGGAATGGCTTGCCGCGCATTTTGAATCGGATCAGGAGATATGGCTGGTGTCCCCTGTCAAGGTCTCCGGAGAGGAGAGTGTCTCTTACAATGATGCGGTTGAGGAAGCCCTGTGCTTCGGCTGGATTGACAGCACAGCCGGAACCCTGGATGCTACGCACCAGCTGCGCCGGTTCACCCCACGTAGGAAAGGCAGCCCCTATTCACGGCCGAATATCGAGCGGCTCATATGGCTCGACGCCCACGGGATGATACATCCGAAAATACGGGAATCGGTCAAAGACATCATCAACGAACCATATGTCTTCCCGGAAGACATAATCGATTCGCTCCAGCAGGATGAAACCGTATGGAAGAACTACAACTCCTTTTCGGATTCCTACAGGAGGATCCGCGTGGCATATATCGATTCTGCCAGGAAACGCCCCGAAGAGTTTGATCGGAGACTGGCCAACTTCATCAAAAAGACAAAACAGAACAAAATCATAATAGGCTACGGCGGAATTGACAAATATTATTCGATAAAACCCTGAAATCATCTATCATATGAAAAAAACTCTTATACTGCTGGCCCTGTTGATTCTCCCTCTCCACGAGCTCGTCGCGGACGAAGGGATGTGGCTTCCTTCCCTGATTTCGCAGCGCATCGAGGATATGCAGAAGAACGGCTTCAGGCTGACTGCAGAAGACGTTTACAGCATAAACCAGGCATCCCTGAAGGATGCAGTGGTACTGTTCGGAAGCGGATGCACCGGAGAGATCGTATCCGACGAAGGCCTCCTACTGACGAACCATCACTGCGGCTATGGCTACATCCAGAAGCACAGCAGCGTGGAACACGATTACCTGAAAGACGGTTTCTGGGCTATGTCCCGGAATGAGGAGCTCCCGAATCCGGGCCTGACAGTGAGCATCCTTCAGCGCATGGAAGATGTAACCGAGGCAGTCCTGAAGGGATACAAACCCGGAATGAGCGAAGAGAAACGGGAAGAGATCGTCAAGAAAAACTCCGAAGCCCTGATCGAAGAGGTCGGTAAAGAAGGGCAAAGCCTGAGGGTAAGGGTTGAGCCCCTGTACTACGGGAACCAGTACTTCCTCTTCGTGTTCAAGGTCTACAGGGATGTCCGCCTGGTAGGCGCCCCTCCTTCGTCTATCGGCAAATTCGGAGGAGATACAGACAACTGGATGTGGCCCAGGCACACCGGGGATTTCTCAATCTTCAGGATCTACGCCGGAAAGGACAATGAGCCTGCCGATTATTCTGAGGACAATGTGCCGTACCAGTCGAAAAAGTCATTCAGGATTTCACGTTCAGGAGTGAAACCCGGAGACTTCACTTTTGTCTATGGCTGCCCGGGAAGTACCAAGGAATACGTCACTTCCGAAGATGTCAGCTATGTAGGCTATGTATCTGACCCTCAGAAGATAGCCCTGCGCACGAAACGGCTGGATATCCAGAAGAAATACATGTCGCAGAGCCAGGCCGTACGGATCCAGTATTCCTCCAAGTACGCTTCGGTTTCCAATGCGTGGAAAAAATGGCAGGGAGAGTCCAAAGGGATAATCCGGATGAACACAGTCGAATCCAAGAAAGCATATGAAGCCCGTTTCCGGGAATGGGCGAAAGGAACGCGCTACGACGGCCTCGTGGACAGGCTGAACTCCTTATATGCAATCCGCAATCCATATTTCCTGGCAAACGAGTACTACACTGAAACTGTAAGGGCCATCGAAATCCTCCAGTTCGCAGCAGCGACGAAGGAACGCCTGACAAACGGGAAGCCGCTCACTGAAGCCACCGAGGCATTCTTCAAGGACTATTACCAGCCAATCGATGAAGATACCTTTACCGCAATGCTCGGGGAATTCGACGAGCAGGTTCCGGAGGAATTCAAACCGGCATACTTCAAGGAACAGATCTCCGCATATGGGAGCATCGAAGCATGGAAGGATGACCTGTTCCGGAAATCCATCTTCACCGACAAGGCAAAAGTCCTGGGGCTTACAAGTGCAGACCTGGATGCAGTTTCCTCCGATCCCGCAATCAAGCTCGGTGAAGCTTTCAACGACCTGTTCAGCAAGGATGTCCGCTCCAAACTTACGGACATCAACAGGCAGATCAACCTCGCCTACCGGGACTACATGAAGGGGCAGATGGAATTCGAACCGGAAAAGACTTTCTACCCCGATGCCAACCTGACCCTGAGGATCGCATATGGACATGTACAGGGTTACAGCCCGGCGGACGGAGTCGAATACTTCCCCGTTTCCACTCTCAAGGGCATCATTGAAAAGGATGATCCCGAAATCTTCGACTACAACATCCCGCAGGCCCTCCGCGACATATACGCAGAAGGAGGACATGAAGCCCAGCCGGTATGCTTCCTGGCAACGAACCACACCTCCGGAGGCAACTCCGGGAGTCCGGTGATCAATGCCGACGGAGACCTCATAGGAATCAATTTCGACCGGGTGTGGGAAGGTACGATGAGTGACATAGTATTTGACCCTGCATTCTGCAGGAACATCTCACTGGACATACGCTACCTCCTGTTCATCATCGAACATATAGGACATGCCTCCTACCTGTTCGACGAGATGGACTTCAACTAAAAAGGATTACAGGCTCAGGTTGACCCTCAGTCCGGCAAGAAGCCATATGCCTGGCTGCCTGACCGCGCCGAAATCCAGATATTCGGCATCAAGGAGGTTATTCGCTTTCAGGTAGAGGGAATACTTCCCGCGCTCCCATTCCACCCTGGCATCTACCAGGGAATAGGGCTTCAGGGATGAATCCGTGCTCGCACGGTCCTGGAAACGATAGGAAAGATTGAGTGCCAGGCTTTTCGCAAGCCGGAAATCAGCCTGTACAACCACCTTGTGCCTCAGATATTCCATGGCATACATGGAAAGCAGGTTTTCCTCCAGTTCCTTTGACTGGGAGATGTGACTGTAGGCGGCATCCAACTTACTGATAAAGAAGTCTTTCCTACCAAGAAGACGCGGAAAGTCCCATCTCAGGGAGATCTCTTGGCCGAAAGTGGACAGGACTGTGTGGTTTACCGATGTCCAGGGGGCATCCTCCCCTGCCGACAGGTCCTTTATCCAGTCGATCATGTCGTGCCCGCGGTGATAATATGCGCTCAGCACTGCAGAAAAACCATTGGCAAGGTACTTGACCCCGGCCTCATATGAAACCATCTTTTCGGCCTTCAGGTTCTTGTCGGCCTTGTGCCCGCCTACGGAGTAGTAAAGGTCGGTAAAGGTCGGGGTGCGGAAAGAACTGTTTACTGAAGCGTAGAGTTTCCAACTGCCGGCAAACCTCCAGCTGGCATCCACCCCGGGATACAGGCGCATGGGTTCATCCCCCAGGTTGCTGCGGAAAGCCAGCAGTCCCGCAGAAGCGGTGAAACGGCTGAGGATGACATTGTGCTCCAGGAACAGGCTGTAGCTGTACCTGTCAAGTCCGACAACATATTTTCCATGCGGCGCCTCGAGGGGTTCGCCAAGATTCGTGCTCCGGATTCCCTCACGGCGGATTTCACCGCCGAAAACAGTTCGTCCGAGAGAAGTTTCAACGTTACCCGAAAGCCCGAGCCCCAGGACATTCGTCCTGTGATAGTTGAAAGGATACTTGTCCGGCGCCCCGCGGATCAGTTCAAAACGGTCTGCACCGTAATTCCAGTAAAAAGATGGCTTAAGGTGCCAGAAGCCCTTACCTGTGCTGCTTAAAGACAGGAAAGTCTTGGCAGTGTGTTCGAACTGGTCATCGAACTTCGCCGAATAGAATGTACTGGATCCGAAGTCCCTGAGACTCATTCCGGCCTGCAGGTCGAGATCCCTGCGGCTGAAATCACCCTTAAGGCGATAATATGCCTTCCCGCTCCGGAAGTCGTTGTTTAGAGTCCCGCCGGATGAGCGGCTGAAGCCGTCGGAACGCTGTCCCCCGGCCGAGACATGATGGCTGAACGGGCCGGTCCCGAAAATTGCCGATGCATTTGCGGAGACAGTCCCCATTCCACCGGCCTCCAGCTGCACCAGAGCCTCATTGGATGCGGATGAACGGGTGACTATATTGATGGCTCCTACGAGGGAAGAAGTCCCGTAAACGCGGGAGGAAGGCCCCTCCAGGACTTCTATATGGTCTATATCCGAAAGGCTGACAGGAAAGTCCACCGCATTGTGTCCCGTCTGCGGATCACTTATGTTAACCCCGTTCAGTAGGATAGCTATCTGGTCGAAGGTACCGCCGCGGACACTTATGTCCGTCTGCATTCCCATCGCTCCCCTCTGTCTCACATCCACTCCGACGGCATATTTCAACAGATCATTGACGTTGTCCGACGGAGAATTGGAGATGTAGAGGCTGTCCAGTACAGTCACTATCCTGGCGCTCCGGTTAAGGGACATCGCCAGCCGGGTGCCCGTAACAGTTGTTGTCTCAACGGAATCCCTGAGTTCCTGCCCCCACACCGTGCCATCAGGCACGAACACACATAAAAACACCGCCGCAATGGCGCACAATGCATATTTCCGTCTCATAGGACGGCAAAGGTACAAATAAAAACCGAGAAAAAGCAGAGGCCTTTCCAGGGCCTACAGTGCAATCGGAGTCACACGGATCGAGGACACCTTAGCATTCGCCATATCCCCGCTTGAAGGGAGCAGAGTCAATGTGTGGGTACCGGGAGTTTCAATCCTGATCCAACCCAATGGCTGCCAGGCATATGCTCCGGTTACCTTGTGCCAGTCAATCAGCGCCTCCTTTCCGTCAAGAAGTACTTTCCACTCCACAGGATCGGCTCCTGCATAATCGAGTTCTACGTTATATATGCCCGGCGCCTGGAATCCGACGGTCCATGTTACAGTCGAACTTCCGGTAAATCCCTGGGCGACGTTGCGGAACTTCCATTCCCCGAACTTCTCCGTCCAGCTGGACTTCCTTATCCTGCAGTCCTTTACTGATGCGAATTCAGCAGGAAATGCGCTTGTACGGTCCGGATCGGCGCATATAGCCCCGTCAACATCTATATCCCCCTTTAATGTCAGTTCAATCACCGATGCATATTCTCCGGGCACCTCTTTGGGCACGTTAATGCACAGCCAGCCGTCCTCAACAGAGAAAGACAGTTTTTTCTTCCCTTCGAGCCTGGCAGATTTCACCGGTGTCTTCAGCCCGGGAACCCACAGTTTCCCGTTCACCGGCCAGTCGAATACTATAAGCTCTATCCTGTCCCCCTGGACAACAGCATCACCCCACGGGAGGGCATGTCCCCAAGGAGACGGCCCGGCGGAATAAACAACCTGAGGATGGGCATGCACCCATTTTCCGGATTTCCTGAGCGCTGCTGCCGCCATCTCTGACACCCTGCCCTTCGAATCCGGTCCTACATTGAGCATCCAGGTACCACCGCGCGCAATAGTAGAGACAAGGGTGTGGACGATGAATTCAGGAGACTTCCATTCATTGTCATATTTGGAAAATCCCCATCCGACCTGGGTTACATCGATCCCTTCCCAGCGTCCTTCCTGGTTGGACACAGGAACCTCCATGTCCCCGAGAGTCTTGTAATCCCCGAGGCCGTTGCCTACACGGCTGGACACCAGGGCATGAGGCTGGTTCTTCCTGACCAGTTCAACAAGTTCCTGGGAATACTGGCGCTGCATTTCTCCGGGAGTATCGAACCAGATCAGCTGGATATCCCCGTATTTAGTAGTAAGTTCCTCAACCTGAGGGACACATTTGGTCCTGAAATACTCGTCAAATGAAACAGGACGGCCCGACGCATCTGTCTGGGGTCCCCTGCCCCCTCCGGGAGCTGTCCAGTCCTGGAACTGCGAATAATAGAAACCGATTCCGAGGCCTTCCCTGTGGCAGGCCTCGGCCAATTCGGCCATCAGGTCGCGCTTAAGCGGAGTCGCATCCACTATGTCGAAATCGCTCACCTTCGTATCGAACATCGCAAAGCCTTCATGATGCTTGGAAGTAATTATGATATACTTCATTCCGGCATCCTTGGCCAGCTGCACGATGGCGTCCGCATCGAATTCGGAAGGATTGAAACCAGCGGCTTCGGCCATATATTCTTCGATTGGAATACCGGCCTGGCCGGAATTCATTATCCACTCGGCGTTGCCATAATAGACCTTGTCTTTCCAGACACCTTCCAGCTTGGAATAGAGTCCGAAATGGATGAACATGGCGTAATTGCCGTCCTCGAAAAGGATTTCCTGAGGCGAACGGGTATCCTCTGCCACAGTACCGGACGGCTGTGAGCAGGACGCGGTCAGAAGTACAACCACCGACAATAACAGAACGTTGAGTTTCATATAATGTAATTTACTTGTATAATCCTTCGCGTGACAGGAGATGGTCCAGGTTGGAAAGGCCATAAAGGACAACGGCGGTAACTATGGCCGAATGCTCCATATACTCCGGGATAAGTTTGTTGTAGAAATCCCTCTCGGTGTGCCATATCTCACCGTAATCGAAGTTGTAGCCCTTCGGATCCTTCTCCTGGAAACCGATAGTCGGAACTCCGTTCATGGCGAAATAGGCGTGGTCGCTGCCCCCGGCCTTGGTCGGGCGTTCCTGCGGTTCTCCCTCCCGCTTGATCACGGTGAACGGAAACTCAGGATTCAGGTTCACCAGAGGCTCGCATATCTTGACGTAATCATCGTACATCGCAGGTGGAACCGTAGAGCTCATCGCCACGAGAGGCCCGCCGTCACGATTGATGTAATTGGAAATTTTCTCCAGCGGAACCGTCTTGTTCTCAACAAAATACTTGGATCCGTACAGTCCGAACTCCTCGGCAGTCCATATACAGAAGATTACAGTACGTTTCGGCTTCACTCCACAAGTCGCCATAATCCTGGCGGCCTCCATAGTCACCGATGCCCCATTGCCGTCATCCACCGCGCCCGTTGCGCTATCATATGAATCCAGATGCCCTCCGGCCAGCACATATTCATCCGGATATTTGCTTCCGCGGAGGATTCCGAAGACGTTGTGATACTTCACCGGACCACGGTAGAAATGATTCCTGATATCGAATTCCAGCTGGAAGATATCCTTGCGGAGAACCTTCTCCCTGATAACCTTGAACTGGGCCTCATCCAGGCATATGTCACACACCCTCGGAATGGTCTCCATGGTGATGTTGTAGCAGTTCGCACGGTCATACATGAGCTTCAGCGGGACGGAAGCGGAACGGATGAAGCCGAGCACCCCCGCTTCTTTCATTTCCTTATAGAACGGAGCCACGACGCTGGTCTGGTATTTCAGCATCTCCTTCGGAGTCTCATCACTGTGAGCCCGGTTGTAGCGCATGATCTCCGCATTCTTCTCGTCTATCTCCTCGTTTTTTGCGATAGCTTCCTGCCGTTTCCCGTTGGCTTCATCGGTACCGTCGATCGCCATTCCGGTAGAAGGAGCATCCAGAAGCACCCACGCCCCTTTAAGCTGCCCTTTCATACGTTCGAACTCCCTGTGGGTATGCGGCTCGAGGACCACATGGCCGGCCTGCTTTCCCTTGGTGGGAGCGGTGTAGGAAGGAGTCCCGAAATGAAGGGTCATCCCGTCCTCGCTCAGCATACGGCCGTACCAGGGACCGCGGCTGAAACCGACATTGATCTCTCCGACTTCCTGAACCTTGACCTCAAGTCCCCATGACTCAAATTGTTCCGCGACCCAGGCCTCAGCCTGTGTGAGGGCCGGGGAGCCTACGATACGACCTCCGATAACATTGGTAAGGAAATCAGCATGTTCCATCACCCGGTTGTCGGTCTGGCCGATTTCGATCATTTTCCTTACCGTTTTGTCCTGTGCCAGGACAGGGAAGCACATTGCCACGGCCAGCAGGGCCGCCACAAAGAAATGACGATAATTTTTCATATAGGTTACGTTTATCGTGAATAAACTCAATAGACCATTGTAACTCCGTCAACCCACATGCGGCTCTTGGAAGAACCGGTGAAATAGTCCCCAAGCTTGCTCGACGCGAAGGATATGATCATATGCGTAGGCCGCCTCGTGGGGTCCCTGTACACGAACGGGACCTCTACCAGCGCCCATCCGCCGTCCGCCACCTGCACTACCTCCGGCTTCCCTGCCCATGATTCCGAAGACGAGTCGGCAAAGAAGTCTCCATATGCTATCACGCTTTCGCCGTTCTTGTCGAAGAATGTACTCTTGTCCATCGTATTGATCTGGACAGGACACTGCGACGTCCCTCCGTATTTGCGGTAATCCCAGTCACCGAGAGCTATCCAGACAGAGCTGCGGTCGGGATCCCCCTTTGCTACAGGGTCATCTGAAGGATATGTGTCAACCACATCCACTTCCCCGCATTCGTATTTCATCCAGAAACGCATCGCCCTCGGACGCAGAGTCCATGGACGACCGAAATTGAGGACTCCTCCCTGCGTTCCGACTATCCTCACGAACTCCCCTGAGAAGGTGTTTCCGGCAGCGAACTTGATGATGACATTGCGTGAAACCAGGCAGGCACTGGCCCTTCCCTCCATGTAATTGTCAGTATCCGGCATCGCGATCCTAAAAGAGGATCCCACCGTAGTGGAACCGACATTTCCGCTGTCCCACCACTTCCTGTTCAAAGAAGGATCCGAAGATGCAGGGTCATACCACGACTGGAACATCTTGGATTCATCGTTGCTGTACGCCTCGAAACCGCCATTCGGCACCTGCGCCTCCACCTGGGTCTCGAAAGTGTAGACTCCGGATTCCTCAGACCGGCTGAAGGCTATGCATTCATATGAAGTCTCAGGCTCGAGTCCTTCGATGAAAGCCGAGAAAGAGCCTCCTTCCCTGGTCACGTCTGGGACATCGGTCCACGAAGACTCGCCGGCCTTCCTGAAACGGAAGCCGCATTCTCCGTCAGAATAGCCGCTTCCGACTACCCTGGCCCGGCGGGTCCATGGATCCACCATGTTGATTTCCACGGACTGCTCTTTCTGCTCCACATACAGGGCCCAGACCTCACTGCGGCCCATGAAGGAGACATTGACTTCTATACCCTCGGAGAAATCATGCATCGATTCGGCCGTTGGAGAATAAGACGTAATGCCCTCCGGCCCGAGCTTCATGGAAACGACGTCAATGTGCCTGACGTCCACACCGGACGGGACATATGCTATCACCCTCCGGTTCGGGACATCTATTACAGTCGCCCCTATCTGTCCATTCACGGTAAAATACCTCTGGATTTCCTGGACGGCGGAAATGGTCCACGGATAGTCCTGGTAGGTCCTGAGATTCACCTCAATGGGAGAAGTGAAATCATGGACACCCATAATGTCGGGCACACAGACCGTTTCCTTGTTGACGAATGTCACCTTCCTCACAGTCACCTTGGCAGGATCCCGGTTCTCAGGCAGGCTTATGACCACAGTCCTTGCGGAGGCGTCAATGTCCACTCCGGTGGCCCCGTCGACTACGATAGAGGAAAAGGCCCCGTTCACTATGGGATAAGGCAGGTCATTCTTGATGCAGGAGACGAAAACGGCTCCCGCAGCAAGAAGGAAAACGATATGTTTCATGAAACCGGCCATATGAATCATCTAGAAATGGATTGAGGCCCCGAACCAGATTCCCAGGAGATCTATTCCCGCCTTGGCTCCGAACTTTTCACGCCCGCCGATCCTGACTCCGTCCTCGTAGCTGTCTCCTTTGGTGTAGGACACGTTCGCCATGCTTATCGAACCCAGTATCGAGACGTTGTCCATCAGGTAGAAGACCAGGCCGGGGCTGAAATATGCCTTGACCCTGAAATAGCTGCTCTTGGTCGGTCCTGAATCACGTGGCTTGAACTCAGTGTTCCCCCTTCCCATGGAGAGCCCGCCTTCCACCACGAAGCCCAGGCGCCTCAGCCTGTCGATGCCGAAATAATTCCGGTGGAAAACAGTGGCATTGAGAGCCGTTATCTCCCCGTCAACATCGGAAAGCTCAAGGGACATCCCCTCGTTGAGAAGGTCGAGGGTTATATTGTCCACGGAAGCTGTGCCGGAGGTGTAGCTGATCCTGACTCCGGCAGTACGGTTGTTCCTATAGGCATATTCTACGAACGGGCCTATGGATGAGATCCTTCCCTTCGCTGAGATAGGGTTGAAGAACAACATCCACTCGGTGTTGTCGCTGTCAAGGCTCATAGAAGCGAACTGGGCACCCACTCCCAGGTCTCCCTTGGGGATGAATACCTGTCTTTCCTCCTTCTGGTCCTGGGCATATGCCAGCGAAGAGAAGAAAAGGACGCATATGGAAGCGAAAAATATCCTGAGTCTCATCGTTTCCCGAGTATTATGTCCACACCTATGCTCAACGAAGTCAGATCAAGCATATAGCTGATCGCGAAAGAGTTGGAAGAACCATTGGTGACCTGGTTGTGGGTCTGGTTCTTTCTCCCGTACTGAAGGCCGGCCATTCCTACGCTTGCGAACAGGACTGAACGGGGCGACATCTTCACAGTGAGGCCGGGAGTAAGGGCAAGTCCGAGGGAATGGTTCTTCTCCCAGCTTCCAACTTCCGCCCCGGTGTGCCCGTCGGAATTGCGCGCCTCACCTACAGTGCCCAGCACTCCTCCGTCAACATGGAAAGCGACCCGCCTGGAATCCCCCACGGGGATATAGTAGCGCATGAAAGCCGCCATGGTAAAATCCTGGCTGACAGAATAATAGTCTTTTATTGACAATGACAGGCTCCCGATTTCCGCATTCGCGCTCCTGGCATCCAGCATCATCCTGCCGTATCCTAATTTCACACCTACGCCCAGATTGTTCGAAATGAAATAGCAGGCCTCGGGGAAGACCGAGACATGGAAGCCTCTGGAATTGATGTTCTTGACTATTGCGAAAGTGTAGTTGTCGTTGTCATGTCCCGAGAAAGAAGCATGTCCGCCGGCCATCCACTGTCCCTTTGCCACGAAGACAGGCCTCGCGGCATTGTCATAACGGTTGATCTTCTCCCTGTCCCTGGCCTCGGAGAAGGTACACAGGAAAAGGAAGATCAAAGGAATCAGGTAATGAGGTCTTCCGTTCATCGCCTATTCGTAAAGCAGTTCCATTCCGTCAATCCAGAGCTTGCTGGAGTCACAGCCCGTAAAGTAGTCCCCGTATTTGCTGGAAGCGCAGGAAATAACTATATATGAAGGCATAACGGTCTCATCTCTGTAATCGATCGGGATGATGTATTCTTTCCACGTATTGTGAGAATTGGAGGCATTTCCCTGAAGCTGGAGGTCTCCATAGGCAATGGTGGAAGCATCAGTAGAGTAATCCACGAAGGTCTTGGTGTCTGTGGTATTCACCAGGATCGGGCACTCATCGTTTCCGCCATATCTCCTGGGATCCCAGTTTCCGAGGGCTATCTGGACCCTGCCGATATCATAATTGTCAGTGGTGATGGTTTCCCCCGCAGGACTCGAATCGATGCGGTTTATCTTGCCGGTAGAATATTTCAGCCACACTCGCAATGCAGTGGGACGCCCGGTGAACTTGCGGCCGAATGCGACCTTACCTCCCTTAGTACCTTCCAGGCCGGCGAAATAGCCCGAGAACAGGTTCCCGGCAGCGAATTTCACCAGCGCCCAGGTCGAAGTCAGGCACGCCGACTGGTTCCCGTCAATTTTCTCGGATGTGTCCGGCTTGCATATGATGAAGCCGCCGAAATCAGCCGATCCGTTGATACCCTTGCTGCCGTTTCCGGATCCCCACCACGGACTTCCGCCCTCGGCGTAGAACTCCACATATTTTCCCGAAGCTGAAGTTGATGTCTCCTCAAAGCTGCCGTTCGGCACGGCCGGAGCCGCCTCGGTGGTAAATTCCATCGGTTCTCCGGTGTCCTCGCCGTCGATGACCAGCTTGTAAGTGTACTTGGTCTGCGGAGCGAGTCCGGTCAATACAGCATCATATGTCCCAGCTCCGGTGCGTACGGAACTTGCCGAGGTCCAGTTCACTCCGTCCGTGCTGTAGGCGAATCCTATCTTGGACGGATCGCTGTATTCACCTTCGTCAACATCGGCGTGGACAGTAGCATGGCCGGCCCAGATCTCATATGGAGCTGAAGCGGAAAGTCCGGTCGAAACCGGTTCGAAGACTATGGTGTCATCTATTTCGTCGGTATCATAATCTACCAGGAGCTCAAGCTCGGCGAGCCCGTCCTTGATTGTGTATTTCAGGGTCAGGACATAGACTTTCCCTTTCTCCAATCCCGGGATGGTTCCCGTCTTGGTGAACTCTTTACCGCCTACCGTACCGGTGAAAGTCCAGGAGAAGGCTGGGTCTTCTACTCCGTCAATGATGAAATACCCGTCCGAGCCGCTCCTGGAAGCGTCGTAAACCAGGACGTTGCCATCCACTCCGATCGAAAGGGTGTATCCGGCTGCGAAATTCTCCGCCACACTCCCGTCGAACGAGACCCTGGAGACAGCATTGCTGACAGCTGCGACTACCTGTACGGATGTATTCTGGGAAGGGACTATGTCGAAATGCTCCGACCCCTTATAGCTCTTCTGCTCCCAGGAAGCCGCAGAGGGGGAAGCCTTCGCGGCCTCTCCGGCTATGACATCGACCCTGTAACTGCCACCGGGAAGATAGACCGTCTGGGGCTTGTCTGCATATGCATATGATCTCACAAGGCCGGAAAAGTCTGCGTAATAGATGTTTACCTTTACTGAAGAAAGCAGCTCGTCCTGTCCAATGGCCGCCTTGGTAGGAGCGGAGTCTATGCCGACTCCGAGCGACAGGGTGCCATATCCTTCCACCTCCAGCCCCTTCTGGGTGCAGGATGCGAGGAAGGACAGAGCCAGCGCAGGAAGAATCAATTTGAAAAACCTATTCATATGCATTCCTCCTAATGTGATTCAACTACCAGGGTTACAGGAATGCTGGCACGGCATCCCTTCATGTCCGTCATCTCCATGGTAAACGTGTGCTTGCCAGGGAAGGCGTTGATCGGTCCCTGGGCGGAACTCAGGTCGAACAGGAGATTGGTCTGTCCAGCGAGAGAACTTCCATGCGGGAACGGAACTATCTGGAAGACAATGTCCTGCTCCTCCTTGGGATTGATCAGGTCAAGTGTGGTTCCTCCTGCGAGAGCGACGGCGGAAATGAAGGATTCACTGGTGGAAGCCATCTGGACGACGAACTTCTTGACACCGTTCGGAACTGAGATCAGGACCCTGAGATCCATTCCGGTCTCCCCTGCGGGAACAACTATGTTGCCCAGATCGGTGTAAGGACAGCCCTCTGCGAATGTCATGGTGATTCCGCCGTCTCCTACCGGAGCGTCCGGATCGGTTCCTATGGGAGCCTCCTGTTCTACCGTAAGGGGAACGGAAATCTCCTCATCATCAATGAAGGAATTGATTTCCACTGCGAAAGTGGCATTCCCCTGCTCATCAGTCTTCTTTACAAACCGGATCTGCCTCCACTGGCGGGCTTCGACGTTGGTAAGGTTGGCTACCATCTTCTGGCTCTTACCCGAAATGCTTCCGGAGAAAACGATGTTCATCGTAGCATTGCCGCCTTTGGCGACGGCGAAATATCCGGCCTGCTTAGTATAGGAGGGAGTGCCTCCGGAATACTCCAGAGGGAAGTCCAGAGGCGCAGACGGGTCTACCTTTACAGTGGCTTTACCCGGCCCGGTTACAGTCTCCAGGAAAGCGTCGTCATATGAGACAGTGGCCTTTACCTGAAGGAGGGTGCACACCAGGCTGCCTAAGGTTGTCGTCTCTCCGGCAGTTATGGAAAAATCTTTCTGAGTGCCGTAGATGGGCTGCTCGAAGATTGCTGCAGGAACTTCCATGTCCGAAGAACGGGCCTCGAGCACATAGTTTCCTGCGGGCAGGGAAATCTTCCCGCCGTTTTCCTTTACTCCTGCATATGTCGATTCAAAAACCGTGGTTCCGGAAGTGTTCTTGACATAAATCATTGAATTCCCGGACGCCGCCGAGGCCTTTGTCACAAGAGTCTCATCTACTTTCACATCGAGCCCCGCGAAGGACAGGATGCCGTTCCCTGAAACAGGCTTGTCTTCGATTTTCCCGCAGGAAGACAGAGACAGTGCCACTGCGGCTGCGATCAGTATGGTAATCGTCTTTTTCATGGACTGGGTAGTTTTTACTGATTAAGTTCGATTTCTTCGAGAGTCACCGTCTCTACGGAATCGCTGAAACTGATGGATATGCTCACTCCGCCGATGTTCGAGACATCGTATTTTACGGTGTAGCATGTTGCAGGCGTACCTCTCCAGCTGCGTTCGGGGAGGGCATATTCAATCCCGGCCTGGCTTTTCAGGGTACCGGATATGCTCCACTGGTAAGCTACGAAGACAGCCTGCCCGTCGTATACGAATCCTGAGGGAGACTCAGGAGTGGTGATGCGCATGGTGCGCTCGGGGTAATAATTCCGGAACTGGTCGGTGCAGACTATCCTGACGACACAGTTCCCCAGGGTAACAGGTATTGTCACGGACGATGTCTCACCGGAACGGACAGCGAAATCCTTACTCCCTTCGAAGCAGGGCTTGGACGGGCCTTCCTCGGAAGCGTCGCCGTAAGATACAGATGCTGAATAGTTTCCCGGAGCCAATGCGGTGGAAGGATCCCAGCCGGACAGCTTACCGGAGTAAACCTGTGTCCCGAAACTGTTCTTCACCAGGAGGTTGAAATCTCCGGAAGAAGGCAATGAAGCGTAATCGGTTACGCTGCCTTTGGTCTCCACCTCGAGGACATCGCCGCCCTCAAGACGGAAGGCTATTTTCCCATCCTGCCCGTTTTTGGTACATGCGGACAGGCACAGGACGATAGAAGCCAGGAAGATCAAAGATTTTCTTTTCATCCCTTTATCTTTATTTTGACGTTATCAATGTAGAGCCAGTCGGTAGTGTTGGTCGTTCCGGCCTGGCTTTCGATTTCAGTACGCAGCGTCAGACGGAAGATTCCGCCGGCAGGAGCGTTATGTATAGTGTAGGAAGCCTTGTTGGGGGTACTGGTATAGCTTCCTGTGTACTCTTTGAGATAGAACGAGTTCCCGGATTCGAAGGTGCCGGCAGTGTCTCCGCTCTTGTACCCTCCGGAAGAAGTGACATAGCCTATGAAACAGGTCTGCCCCACATTCGGATCCGTAATGATAACAAGTCCTCCGTACTTGTTGTCGGCCCCATAATCGAACTCTATGCTCAGATCCACCGGTGACTTGAGAGTTCCCTTCAGCGGGGCGGAATCGACTCTGGCTGAATAATTCGCGGATGTCTCACGACGGCAGGCGATACGGATGCACTGCCCTGCCTGGGCTCCGATCCTGGCACCGGTCCAGCCGTCCAGGAAAGAATGGGCGTTCTTGGATCCGGTATTGAAACCGCTGGTGTATTCGTCGTCATATGAGAATGTGCCCACCGACGAGAAATCTTCGAACAGCAGGTACGGGACATTGAGAGACAGGTCCGCAGAGCATTTCCCGGACAGGGAGCCGATGCTGATTTCTTCGCTTATGCGCGCGTGCTCGGAGTCATATGTCACCGTAACGGACTTGCCCGAAAGTGACATGAACGCCGTCTCATCCTCGAATTCCAATGTGAAGCTTTCTCCCTGGGTGAAAGTCTTTCCCGGAGAATAGACGAATACGTTGGACAGGCTGTCTCCCCAGCGGCAACCTTCAGGAGCAGTGAGGGTTACGCTCTGGATGTCTTCTCCGAGATTGTTGCTGTCGACACTCACGTTGAGCCTGTAGAAGTTGCCAAGCGATTCAGGGACCAGCCTTACGGCAGTAGAATGCCCAGAAGCGAAAGTACGTCCTCCCAGCGGGACCCTCATCCTTGCAACCTTCGTGTCGGTGTACATTGTAACCTGGATGCTCTCACCGGCAGAGAAAGTGGTAGGGATAATGGAAGCCGTGACATAATTCCTGACATCCCCGGACACAGGAACGGGCCGGAGGGGTTCCAGAGTAATGACGGAAGAACCGGATCCACGGGATGAAAGATCCCCTGAAACGACATCCAGGGAGATGTCTCCAACCACCGGTTCAGGGAATGAGGCTACTATCCTGCCTATCTTTTCACCGCCTGGAAGATCAGAAGCCGCACAGTAGAAACGAAGGCGGTGGAGCATATGGTCCATCGACAATGAGACCTCGTCCCCGTCATAACTTTCCCATTCAACGGGCTTGAGGGCACCTCCGGTCTGGGGAGCGGACAACATTATATCCTCTCCGCCGCCGGAGACCCCGTCCTGGAGGGAAGGAACCGAAAAAACGGCAGAAGTACCTGAAACAGAAGAAGGTTCAGGATAAGTTGCGTAGTAGGTATACTCCCCTTCCGGCATCGCGGAATCCAGGGTAGCAGAGAAAAACGCCTTGGAAGAAGAGGCCCCGTAAAGAGAAAATCCCTGGGAGGAGAGGACCATCTGCCCTGCCGCGTCCGCGGCCCAGACTGCGATCCTGTCACCTGCGACCCAGGATGTCCCCAACCCGTCTTCGTCCGCGACAGTCTTCAACTGAGGGGAAAAGCTTCCCCCGGCAGAAAGACGGACCTCTACCGGACCTGGCTTGGAGTCAACGGACGTTGGTTCCTGCACGGTTAAAGAAGCCTCGCAGGAAGTAAGACATATGATGACTGAGAGTATGTAACTAAACCCGTTTCTCAATTCCACTCACTACAAAACTTTGCAAGTTACAAAAAACTGACAAATTCCGCAATGAGCGAGGACCGGCCTTCTATTTGGGATTGACTTTGATCCCGCTCATCTGATAGAGATTCACTATCTGGGACATCTCGGTGGTCTCCATCTCAGACAGTATCCCGGTGGTCTTGGAATACTTCAGGACTACCTTGGAATATCCCCTGGCAGACTTCGTCCGGGATGTAAGGGTGATGACATAAAACCCTGATGCAGACTCCACTGAGATTTCAGCATCATTGCTGTCAGCAGCCTCTTTGACCTTTCCCGATACACAGAGGAGGAGGACATTCCGCAGCTGGGCCATAAGCGGATTCTTCGCAGTGTTGAATGAAGAAGCCTTGTCTCCCCTGCTGATGTCCATCGTGTCCCCGTTGATTACCAGGTAATCAGTAGAAGGCGCCTCGTAGAGCATCGACAGTTTATCAGGAGCGACGTAATACAAGGTTCCGGAAGAAACGGTGACCTTCCCGCTCGTCTTCATCGTCTTGGTGTGCTTGAAAGAAGACTCGAGGGAACTGACCCCTGCATTTTTCTTAGCGATGAACGACAGCGCATCATTCTGCGCATTGCATATGACCATGCCGGCGAAGAGAGCCGCATAAGCCAGGAAGATGGATTTTATATTCATATGACGTATTATCAATAAAGACCTCCGTTGATGGAAATGACCTGTCCGGTGATGTAAGAAGCCTCATCCCCTACAAGGAATGCGACCAGTGCGGCCACTTCCTCCGGTTTCCCGAACCTCTTGGCGGGGATCTCTTTTTTGAGCGCCTCTTCGTCCAGGCCGGTAGTCATGTCGGTAGAGATGAATCCCGGTGCGATGGCGTTGACAGTCACCTTCCTGGCAGCGACTTCCTGGGCCAGGGCCTTGGTGGCCGAGATAAGGCCTCCCTTGGCAGCAGAATAATTAGTCTGTCCGGGGAGCCCTTTAAGTCCTGAGAGAGAGGCCATGTTGATTATCCTGCCTTTCTTTTTGAGCACCATGGGCTGGAGCAGCGGGCGGGTGACATTGTAGAACGCATTGAGGCTGGCGCCTATGACATTGTACCATTCATCGCCTTCCAGCCAGAGCAAGAGGTTGTCCTTGCGGATCCCGGCATTGTTTACAAGGACCTCCACATATTCCCCGGGATGCGCTTCCTGCCATCCGGCAAGGCATTTGAGGGCCTCTTCCCTGTCCGCGACGTTGAACTTGAGGAGCTCGCCGCTTCCTCCGGCAGAGCATATCTCTGCGAGGGTTGCCTCTGCAGCCGCATCGTTTGAAACGTAGTTCACTATGACATGATAGCCCATCGAAGCCAGACGAAGGCATATGGCCTTTCCGATTCCCCTGCTCCCACCTGTAACAAGCGCTGTTTTCATATATTCAAAATTTTGACGCGGCTTTTTACCGCAATTATCGTGCAATTCGGACAGCATCCCCTCCGAGGATCTCCCTGCAAGTCAGCAAGGCGGTCATTCCAACTCCCAGGATTCCGTGGAGGTTAAGGCTCTGCCCTGTCAGGAAAAAGCCCGGCAAAGGAGTCCGGGACGGGATGAGAGTCTGCTCCGGAGCAGTGAAATCCTTCCTTACCCCATATGCCGACCCGTCCGCCGAGCCCGTGTAGTCCCTCCAGGTCAGAGGAGTGCTGGTGTAAATCCTGTCTATGGCCTCCGTGAGCCCGGGGATCCTCTTCTGCGCCAGGCATATGCATTCCTCTGCCTTGCTTCTCTTGAACTCTTCGTACCCTTCTCCACGATGCCCGAGGGGCAGGTCCGCCCAGCGGCTTACTTCCGGGAAATCCATCGGAGTCATTATGTCCAGATGGTCCCCTTCCGGATAGAAGTGAACCATCACGCTTTCCACTTTCCCGCGGGCGGGATTCCACATGTCCGCATCTTCGCGGTGAACGAAAAGGTTGTGGTTCACATATGGCATGGATCCCCGCTTGAGGACCACGTTGACAGTAAACATTCCGCAGGTGGATTCCAAAGAGGAAATCCTTCTGCGATAGATCTTCCTGACGCCATCGGTATTTTCGGCCAGGGCCATGGCCACCGCCGGATGTGTGTCAGCCACTGCTACGTCGCAGGGAATGGTCTCTCCTGAAGACAATTCCACTGATGTGACCCGCTGGCCGTCTGAAATGATCCGGGTGGCTCCGTTCCCGAGGATAATCTCCCCTCCTGCGTCCCTTACGGCATCGCACAAGGCAGTGACTATGCTGTCTCCACCGCCCATGAGCCTCCAGGATGACATCATGAATGATGAATTGATCTGGGCGAAAGTGTATAACGGGAGAGACGGAGACAATTCCATCTTCATAGCATTGGCTGTCAGCACTTTACGAAGGACGGGGTCGCTGATTGTCTCTTCCAGCCAATCTTTGGCGCCGATGGCGAAAAGCGGATTCATCCCTGGCGAAGACAGGGCTCCGAAAATACCGTCTCCCACCTTGGACAGGAAGGCGGCGTACCTTTCCAGGTTATCTTTCTGTGAGGGGAAATATCCCGACATCTTCTCCACCAATGCCTCCGGACCGTCGGAAGGGATGCAGAATGTGTCATTCCCTATTGTCACCTCGTCAGAGCACTCCGGATCCATCCTTACGAATGGCAGGCCGCCAAGGGAAAAAGAGTCGAATATCCTGCCAAGGGGCTCTCCGGGGCCCATTCCTCCGACATAATGGAACCCGCAGTCGAAGACCATCCCGCCTCGCCTGAATGTCTGGAGGCAGCCGCCCGGACGGTCCTGTTTCTCAACCAGGAAGACTTTGAAACCGCTTCGGGAAAGCATCTCCCCGCAGAGGAGGCCACCCAGGCCGGCACCGATTATGACAGCCTTCTTTTCCATCTCACTTCCTTGTTACGGACTTCCTGATCCAGGGGATGCGCATCATCTGGCGGAAGAGGAAAGGTTCCACCGTATATGTCAGAAGGATTGTGGAGGCCATTCCGGTAAGGGTACTGATCCCTATCGACCGGATTGCAGGATGAGAGGCCATGAAGAATGAGAGCACGACCACCAGGAGCACGACGGCGGAGAAGAAAATGGCTCCCTTGTGATATGGCAGGAGTGTGTCATCCTCGCCCCTGGCTTCCGCAAGCAGGCCCTGCATGACGAATATGCTGTAATCGACTCCGATTCCAAATATGAAAGTCGAGATTATGATGTTTATCAGGTTGAATTCCAAGCCGAGCAATGCCATCGTTCCCTGGACTATGTACCAGCTGAGGAACATCGGGATGAAAGCCAGGAGACTCACCCATATGTTCCAGAAAGAGACCAGGAGCACCAGCAGGACGAACAGAGAAGATATGGCCAGGGTGACGTTGAAATCGTCATGGACTATCTTCACCATGTCGCTCATGTAATAGAACGGATCCACTACAAGGCTGTGTTCCAGGGCCGCAACCCTGTCATCTGCCTGGCGCACCTTCTCCGGCCTCAGCTTTACACCGCTGAAAACCAGCCATTTCCCTGAGGATTCCTCAACGAAGGTGGACATAAGCCCTTCGGGAAGTATCCCGGCTTCGTACAAAGAGGACGGACTGTAGTCCGAGCGGACCATCTCTTCGAACGGGTAGAACATATCTTCCGGAAGACCGTATTTCCTCGCGGCAGAAGTGACCTTCTGCATCGCATATGCAATCTTCTCTTCGCTCCAATACTCCTTCCATGCCCCGATCCTCTCTTCCTGAGTGTCCTGCGGAACCATGAGGAGGCTCTGTACAGGAGAAGGCCCTTCTTCTATGAGCCCTTCATCAGACAGACGCCCGAGTTCCCGGACGAGATCCCTGCTGTAATGGAGGGCCTGTTCCAACGACTCTGAAGAGACGGCATAATAGCGCTGGGTCAGTCCGGAAAGGTTCTTCTGCTGGAAAAGGGCCTCTGACTGCCTGAGTTCATCCGACTCGAATCCTATATGCTTCAGATTGGTATCGAATCCCACTTTGGGCGCAAACACGAAACCCATCACTATCACTGCCGCGATAAATGCCATCAGGACAGGTTTGCGGTCATATGGGCAGGAATTCAGTTTACCTATGAAATCGAATATCTTCCTGTTCCTGCGAGTGTCTCCTTCCTTCAGGAAATGGGGCAGGAACACAAGGGCGAAAAAGGTGTTTCCGGCAAGCGCGAATGAGGCGAACAGGCCGAAATCCCTCAACAGGTCGCTCTTGGTAAAAAGGAGGCCCATGAAGGCTCCGATGGTTGTGATGCACCCCAGGCATACCGGTGTACTCTCATCCCTGAGCATCTTCTCGGTGTCCCCGACATAGCGGTGATGGACAGTAACGTGAAGGCAATAGCTCAGTGCGACTCCGAGCACAATGGCTCCGATTCCAAGGGCCATCAGAGACATCTGCCCCTTGATCCAGAACATGCAGGACAGGGCGAAGAATGTCCCGTAGAGTACCGGGACTATGTTCTGCCAGAGTACTCCACCGCTGCGGAAAGATATGATCAGCAGCAGGATGATAAGGATCAGGGATATTCCGACAGTATAAAGGAGGTCCTTCTTGATAGCCCTGGAATTCCCCACGCTCCGGACTGGCGAACCATGCATAAGTATCTCTATTCCCGGATTATCCGTCTGGAATTCATCCCGTGCCTCTTCCAGTTCTTCCATCAATATGGTTGCGGAACCGGAATCGAAACTCTTGAAAGAAGGGGCGACGAATAGAAGGGCTACCGTTGAATCCCGGCAGAAAAGATGACCGTCGCACAGAGTGTAGCCACTGGCCATCCCTGACACTGATCCTCCTCCGAGAAGGAGGTTCCTGAGTCCGAGCGGATCGGTTGCGACCGCCTGCGTAATGGTACCGGTCTCATCCTCCATTACAGCGGCATAGTTCCGTTCCATGGCGTCATCGGCGTTCTCAATAGCCTTGTCAAACTCCGGATACAGGGACACGTCCACGAACGAGGGAACATGGCTCATCGCATAATCGATGGCAAGCAGCGGAACATCGTCATCTATCCGGTACAGCATATTGTCTATGCATCCCTTCGCGGAGTCCTTTGCCGAAAGGATGTCTGCGAAGGCATCGGCATATGAAGACAAGGCATATGTGTCGCTCTCTCCCGAAGGATCGCTTATCTGAACGAAAATCCTGTCCTTGATGGACAGGTTGCCGAATGAGAGGGCGCTTTCGTCGTTGGCGGAAGACGGGAGAAGCTTGGCGATGTCCTCCTCATACCTGAGCTTGAGGCCGAAAAACAGGAATGCCAGGCTGCTGAGAACCAGGCATAGGTACATCAGCGGCTTCCGGCTGCGGAAAAAGCGGTAAAGTGGAACGAAAATCCTATCCATCTTCTTCCGGGCATTCCATTTTCCGCTTCCACTCCTGGAAGAAAGCCGGGGCGGAAGGCTCGAATACTCCGTCTTTCGTAGTAAAGAGCTGGACTGTCTCGGCAGTAGCAATGAGAGTACCGTCCAAGGCATCGGAAACAGTGTAGTCGAAACAGAGTTTCGCCCCCTTTGAAGGATGGTACCTGCACACTACCTTGAGCCACTGGTCAACCCTCGCACTTCTGTCGAAACGGATGTGCATGTCAAAGACAGGGGCGTAATATCCGCTTTCGGAGATGTAACGGTAACTCAGGCCCCACTGTCGTCCGAACTCCTCTCGGGCGTCTTCAAGATATTTGACATAGTTGCCGTGCCACACGACACCTACCGGATCGGTTTCCGAAAACCTCACCCGGACCATCACCTCGGACTGAAGGTCGCCCTGCATAAAAAAGAAGCCTACTGGGTCCTCTCGGCTACATAATCGTAGAGAGCTGCGAATGTCCTGACTCCGGCCATCTCGCTGCCTTTGATCTTGACTCCGAAATCGTTCTCGATGAGAGCGACCAGGTCTACAAGGCTAAGACTGTCAAGCTCAAGTGTTTCCTTGATGTCAGCATCAGGAGTGATCACACTCTGGTCAATCTCGAATTCCTCAGCAAGGGCTGTGTTGATCTTCTGAATGAGTTCTTCCCTATCCATAATCTTACTTATATTTTAATTATTATCTATCCTTTGAAATCCCTGACGATAAGGGTGGAATTCGTACCTCCGAATCCGAATGAATTGGAAAGGAAGGTATCGAAATGCTTCTCCACGCGGACGGAGGGGATGAGAAGCTTTGCGGAGTCCTCGTCAGGATTCTCGAAATTGAGGTTGGGGGCTATGAATCCGCCCTTCATCATCAACATCGAGTATATGACTTCGCTCGCTCCGGCCATCCACATCTCATGTCCGGTCTGGGACTTGGTGCTTGTAACCTCTATCTTCCTGTCCCCGAACACGGCATATATGGCCTTAGCCTCGTTTGTGTCCCCTACATGGGTAGATGTCGCATGGGCATTGATGTATCCGATTTCGTCCTTGGACACCCCTGCACGCCTGATCGCCATCTCCAACGAACGGCGGGGGCCGTCCACGTTGGGACTGGAAATGTGGTCACCGTTACCTGAGAAACCGTATCCGAGGACCTCGGCATATATCCTGGCTCCTCTCATCTTAGCGGAAGTAAGGCTTTCGAGGATTACCGTAGCGGCACCGCCGCCCGGAACAAGACCGTCCCTGTCCCTGTCGAAAGGCCGGCTGGCCTTGTGGGGCTCATCTTCCCTGGTGGAAAAAGCGGAAATCCCGTCGAATGAACCCACAGCAAACGGGTTGACCTCCTGGGCACCGCCGCAGACCACCATTTCCTGGAGTCCGTTCTGGATCAGAAGGGCACCGAGACCGATCGCATGGGATCCGCTGGCGCAGGCGCCGGACACTGTCAGATTGATTCCCTTTAGCTTGAAAATACAGTCCAGATTCATCGTGACAGTGGAATTCATGGACTGGAATATGGCTCCGGATCCGCAGAGAGTGGTGTCCTTTTTCTCTCTCATCGTATCTACGGCCTTGACTACGGGTACAGCAGAAGAATCGTTGCCGTAAAGCAATCCGACCTCATGTGCAGAGATGTAATCCTCATCGACACAGGCATCGCGCAAAGCGTCCCTGGTCGCACAATATGCATATTTTGCCTGCTCAGGCATATAGACCCTCTGAGACCTGGAGAGTTCCCCCTTCAGGTCGGGCTCTTCGACATATCCCGTAAGCGCAGAGCGGAAACCCATTTCCTTGCGTACCGGATCGAAGATGATACCGGATTTACCGTTATACAGGGAATCCCGGACCTCCTCCAGGGTTTTCCCGAGGCAGGACCATATTCCCATTCCAGTTATGACGACTCTTTCCATTATTCCGTTATTCAAATTTGAGAGAAGACCGAATGTACCTTCCGGCGGAGCTCCTTCAGGGGAGCTATCTGTCCGGCCTTTTCCGCCCTATAGTATTTGATTACTGAAACAGTGCTCTTGAGGAGTTTCCAATAATACCACTCGAAGCAGCATATGAAAGGCAGCAGGGAGGCATATATTATGGCTGACAGGAAATTCTTCCTGATCCAGGTTGCAATCAGCGTTATCAATCCGCATATGGGAAGGATGAAGAGGACGTTAAGGGCAACAAGGAAAGAAGCCCTGAGCATCTTGTCCCCTACTTTCCTGGTGAAATATTCAGGTATGATCCAGCACAACAGTGACGGCCATGCGGCCAGGAAGGCGGCCGGGAGGAAGAGGAGAAGGCACACGCACCTTAAAACAATCTCTGTCATGGATGGCTTCCTGTCGAAATCCTCGTCCCTTACCTCCAGTTTCTCCATGCCGTCAAGCAGAGAATTGACATCGTCATATGGGAGCGCGGCTTCATCCAGCCTCCTGACGAAATCCTTGTCGGACTGGAGTTTCTGCTCCAGGTTGTCCGGATCAAGTCCTGCCTTGCGGGCGGCATCGCGTCCAGGGACGGATTCACGGAGATAATCTATCGCCCTGTAGTTCCCGACATCCTCTACGTTGAGCATCATATTCTTGATCTGCTCCCTAACGAGTGCATTCACTTCCCTCTGCGCAGTCCTGGGCTTCTCCTTGTAGAGTTCGTAGAAAGGCTGAAGGTGGATGGGAGTCCCGTAACGGGTGTATCCCTGGGAACGGAGGGCGCAATACTCAGAATAATGGTTGCAGGCGGGAAGGATGACTATGTCTGTCTCGAAATTCCCAAGTTCCGCAGCCTGGAAAGCCATCCTTGTGTAGCCATATGAGAACCTTCCAAGCCAGTGCTTGTCCTGATGTCCGGCTTCCGGATAGATTACTACGGTGCGTCCGTCCAGGAGGTTCTGCTCCGACACGCGGAAGGTCTCATCATTGTTTGAAAGCCCTTCCTCACCTTCGAATGCAAGCCTGAATGCCGGCAGGAGACCGATCCAATACAGGAACCTGGTCGCCAGGGGATGGATGTTGAAGACATCCGCCCTCGCGATGAAATGGACCTTCCTGTCATTGATGGAGAGCAGGATGCCGAGAGCATCCATCAGGGAATTCTGATGGTCGGAAACGATGAGCATGGGAGTACCTTCAGGAGGTACATTCCCAGAATCTGCCACATACGCCTTTTTGTAATATATCTTATTGACCAGAAACCTTATATACTCTTTGAGAACAAGGTATGGACGTGTAATTTTCTCTTCAACCATATGACAAAAATGAGCTTTAAATTTACGCATATTTTTTCGAAAAGTTTACATTTTCTACTATAGCGACATTAAATATCCCTTTTTAATAATAGAAAAACCTTCATCCTCTGGTTTGGATTTGTCCCTAATTTGGCTAACTTTGTGATATTATATGACCACATGAACAAATCAGTTGATAAAATGAAAAAAATCCTTGCAATCCTCGCCGCCGTCATGGTTCTGTCGGCCGCAGGAAGAACCGTCGCAGCCCAGACGACTCACAGGGGCTCCGATGACATGAAGATCGGCGTAGCCGGTTACACCTATCGCAGTTTTGATCTCGACCAGACTCTCCGCTATCTCAAGAGCATGGACGTGAAGTACCTCTCCGTCAAGGACTGGTGGCTTCCGCTCAACTCCACCAAGGAGCAGATGGATGCATTCAAGGCAAAATGCGCAGAGTACGGAGTGGAAGGCTACATCCTCGGCCCCATCTACATGAGGACGAAGGAGCAGGTTGACAACACCTTCGACTATGCAGCCCGCTACGGAGCCAAGATGTTCATCGGCGTCCCCAACTACGAACTGCTTGACTATGTGATCGAGAAGGTCGCCAAGACTGGAATCAAGGTCGCTATTCACACCCACGGTCCTGACGGAGCCGCATTCCCGGACATCCGCACAGTCGTTGAAAAAGTCAAGGACCCCTCGCTCGGCGTAGGATGCTGCATGGACCTCGGACACTCCTTCCGTATGGGATGGGATGTCGCAAAGGACATCAAGAAATACAAACAGTGGATCTACGACGTCCACATCAAGGATGAGACTGACGCTTCCAAGGCAGGACAGACCTGGGAAATGGGCCGCGGCAAGATGGACCTCATCTCCATCGTCAAGGCTTTCCGCAAGATCGGCTACAAGGGAGTCATCTCAGTAGAGTTCGAGAAGAACGGGAAAGACCCCCACGGCGGAGTAGCTGAATCCATAGGTTACCTCAGGGGTATCCTCGACGCAACCAAGTAAGCATATGGACAGACGGTCTTTTATAGGCAGCATGGCGGCACTGGGTCTTCAGGGGGCACTCCTGAAGACCTCGTCCGCTAAAACGCTCCTGGAGGATGCCGCTGCCGGCGACAAATGGAGGAACAAGAAGAAAAGGGAGAAATTCGATGAGGACCTCATAGTCTTCATAACCGACCTCCATACCAACCCGGGAGGCTATCAGCCCGACAGGCTGCGCCGCGTAGTTGCGGACATCCTGAAGATGAAGCCCCTGCCGCAGAACGTAATAGCGCTCGGAGACCTGGCTTACCTGACCGGCAAACCATCTGAATACGCTCTTCTCAAAGAGATAATCTCTCCGATCGAGGCGGCAGGCATCCACCTGACGATGGCCATGGGCAACCATGACAGGAGGGCGAATTTCGCCGCAGCATTCCCGAAACAGGCTGCCGAATCAAAACTCCCCGACCGTCACGTATTCATAGTCGAGACACCGAAGGCAGACGTCATCGTGCTGGATTCGCTCCAGGAAGGCGAAGACGACACCACCTGGATCACTCCCGGTGCGCTTAACGACTCTCAGGTCCAGTGGCTTGAAAAGACCCTGGCGAACTACAAGAAACCTGTGTTCGTCTCATCACACCATCCGATCGCAGAGCTCAAGATACAGGCTCTGCTGGCAGACGCTCCGACATGCGCCGGCTACATCTATGGCCACAACCATGTCTGGGACCCGGGGTGGGTAAAGAAGAATTACGCGACCTACAATGTAGTCCGCACTCTCTGCCTCCCTTCCACGGGACACTGGGGTGACATCGGATATGCAGAATTCTACCTGGGTGAAGAATCAGCCAAATGCGTACTCCGCCAGTATGAATTCTTCTTCCCGAAGCCTCTCGAGCCCGGCATGACCAAGCCGGATCTTTGGACTTTCATGGAAGAGGAGCACAAGGGAGCTACCTGCACATTCAGCTACAAGAAGGTCTAGACGAAACGGGAGAGCCAGTTGAAGATAAGGACTACACGTTTCTGAAGCACTGGATAGTCCAGGGTACCGGCATCATCTGAGACCTTGTTGTTCAGCATCGTAATGCCGGAAGTAAGCAAGACAGAGGGTATTCCGCGTTCAAGGAATGCCCTCTGGTCGTTTATTTTCTCATAGAAGACCTTGGTGAAATCCCGGCTTCCGTAATAGTCATATGCCAGGTCAAGCCCTGTCCTGCTGTTGCATGCGTTCATGGTGGAGGAAAGATGGGTGTTGCGGCCGCAGAGCATAAGCATATAGTCCTTCCGTCCGGATTTGAGGGGAGCGAGGGAACTTCCTATCTGGTCTATGTTCACCATCATGAATATGTCTCCCTTCCCCAGGGTCCTGCCTGTGCGCGGGTCCTTCAGTTCTCCCCTGTCCAGCATCCTGGCGAAAGCGTCTGAGCCGCCCATGCTGAGTTCCTTGGCATCGAAGGCCACGAAAATGACGCTCCTTCCGTAGTCCTTCCCAAGCGAAACCATAGTATGGAACATCCTGGCCAGCATAGTCATGGACACAACGCCGGAAGCATTGCTGTCAGCCCCGGGATAGATTTTCCCGCCTAGCACGCCGATGTTGTCATAGTGGGCACCGACAATGATATAGCCTTTGCCTGCGGAATGGGAACCTGTGCCATGGAGAAGGCCGACCACATTGTGACCGACACGCCCTCCAGAGGCACGGAAAGACCTGACGTAGCTGTTCCCGAAGGGTACCAGACCCCATGCCCTGAACTGACGCTCAATCCAGAAAGCGGCCTCCACAGCACCTCTGGAGCCTGTGCCACGCCCATGCCAGAGAGTATCTGAGAGGAATTCCACCCCGCTTCGCAATCTCTCGGATGTAACCGCCGACTCGGCATTGCGGGCACTGGGGACGAACTTCTTCTGGGGGGCCTGGGCATATGCATGGAGACCCAGCGCCGCAAAAGCGACGAGAGTGCATATGATATGTCGGATCCTGGCTTTCATCCTGTTTCAGACTGCGAAGTTACGAAAAATAAATGCCTCATTAAACGGTGAGGCACGATAAATGATTATATTTGTAAGATATGAAAAAGATCCTCATGTGCCTTATACTGCTCGCAACCGCCCTGGCTGCGCACGCTCAGTATGACAAGGACGTATTCTACTACCGCGGCAGGAATGCGCTCGCGGACGGAAAATACTCCCAGGCCATAGAGAATTTCAACATCCTCGCCCGCCTCGACACTACAGATTACTGGACCTTCTTCTTCAGGGGCATAGCCAAGTACAACCTGGGCGACATCCGTGGGGCCCAGACCGATTTCGACAGGTCGGTACGCATCAATCCGGTGTTTACCAACGGCTTCCACTACAGGGCCATCACCCTGAGCAGGGAGGGCAAATACGACGAGGCGCTCGCGGACCTGGAAAAGGCCATCATGCTCAGGCCGGAATACATGGGCCTGTACTTCAGCCGCGGAGTGACCTACTTCCTTGCGCAGCAGTTCGAGAATGCGATAAACGACTTCGACCACTACATCCGCAAGGAGCCCAAGGATCCATCTGCATACCTGAACCGCGGTGCATCGTGGCTGTTCCTCAGCGACACCACGAAGGCCCTTACCGACTACAACAAGGCCATAAAGATGGACCGTTTCGAACCTGAGGGCTACATCCGCAGGGGAAGGCTCTATGCTGCCAAGAAACAGTACGGGGAGGCGATCGCGGACATGAACCAGGCAATCAGCCTCGATTCCACCAATACATTCGCCTATTTCAACCGCGCCCTGATGTACTACGACATGCATGACTACAATTCTGCGATGGCGGACCTCAACAGGGTGCTTGAAGACGAACCGGGAAATGCCCTTACACTGTACAACCGAAGCCTTATCAGCGCGCAGGTCGGGGACTTCGACTCCGCCCTCCAGGACATGGACAGGGTCATAAACATCAACCCGGGAAATGTCCTCGCATGGTTCAACAGGGCCAGCTTCTTCACCCAGATGGGACGGTGGATGGATGCATATGAAGACTACTCCAAGGCCATCGAACTCTATCCGGACTTCGCGAAAGCCTATATGAACAGGTCATATGTAGAGAATATGATGGGGCACAGGCAGGCTTCCAAGGCGGACTATGACATGGCTCAGCAGAAAGTCCGCGAGTACCGGGCGAAAAATTCCTCCGACGCCGGGTCATTCGCCGACACCACCAAGAAGTACAGCGCACTCCTTTCGCTTGACGCCGATTTCGCGAAAAAGGATTTCGACAACGAACTCCTGCAGCACAGGGACATAGACATACGCCTGAAGCCCCTCTACAAGATGGCCCTGGCCAAAGAGAGGCCTACGGAAGGCAGTTATGCCATAAGCCGCCGCTACGAGAACGCCCTCGTGGACAGGATTGCGGCCACCTCCCCGATCCCCGTCATAATCACCAACACGGATTCCCTCGCAGCCGGCCAGTCAGCCGGGATGGAGGCTCTTCTCTCCGGCACCGGGATAGCGATGCACCAGGCATGGAGAGACTTCCTCAAAGGAATGTACGAGGTTTCGGGCAAGCAGTACAACATGGCCCTGTCATATTACGACAAAGCCATCGAAGGAGATGCTTCAGGGACATATGATCCCTATTACAGGGCGTTCTACCTCATGAACCGCGCCGTCCTCAGGGCTGACATGATTGACTTCATTTCTTCAATAGAGAGCACTGTACAGACTCTCTCGATGGATGTCCAGGGCACATCGCGGGCTAGGGTCAGCGACGACGTCAACCGCACATATGACTACTCCGAGGCCATAGCGGACCTGGAAGAGGCTGCCAAAATCCTTCCCGACCTCCCGTACATATGGTTCGACCTTGGAAACATATACATCCTTTCCTCCCAGCTGGTCAACTCCATCTCCAGCTACGACAAGGCAATCTCGCTCTATCCATATATGGGCGACGCCTATTTCAACCGGGGCCTTGTCCTGATCTATCTCAAAGACAAGGAGAAAGGCTGCATCGACCTCTCGACAGCAGGGGAACTGGGGGTCAAGGACGCTTACAGCGTCATCTCGAAATACTGCGAGAAGGAGGAGAACAGGTGACGGGGCAGCTTCGTTTCATCAGTATTTCCAGCGGCAGCGCAGGCAATTGCTGCCTGCTTCAATACATTCCGGACACTGTCACATCCAGGCCCTTCGGCCTTGTGATCGATGCGGGAATAAGCCTGCGTCATCTCAAACGGGACCTCACGGCTGTAGGGCTGGGATTCGATTCCATTGACGCCGTTCTCATCACACACGACCACTTCGACCACATCAGGCACCTGGGATCCTGGTGCAAGCGGCTTAGCAAACCCGTATATGCCACAGAAATCCTCCATGCCGCCCTCAGCACCAACTTCATGACAAGGGACCATATCGCCTCCTGCAGGAGGATTCTCCCTATCGGTGAGCCCTTGGTCATAGGGCCTTTTTCCATCCTGGCTTTCGAAGTCCCTCACGATGCGACCCAGACAGTGGGATTCGCCATCAAAGTAACCGGCCCTAAAGAAGATAATGATACGGAAGCATATGACTACGTGCACATTACCGACTGCGGCAGAATTCCTCCTGAAGCGGTCCGCTATGCTTCACTTTCCTCTACGGTGACGATAGAGTCGAACTATGACAGGGATATGCTTATTAATGGGAAGTATCCCGCCATGCTCAAAGCCAGGATCAGCAGGGGACACGGGCATATGTCCAACGATGAATGCGCCGAAGCCCTTAAAACCATCAGCCATCCAGGTCTGAAGCACGTGTTCCTGTGTCACCTGAGCCATAACAACAACACTCCGCAGCTGGCGGTACAGGCCGCATCACAGGCCATTGACCCGCATACCGTTTCCCTGAGGGCTCTGCCGAGGCAATCCCCCACTCCGCTGATAAACCTCTGATTATTTACGTCACCCCATCCCTAAGCCCCTTCCCTCGGGGAAGGGGCTTGCTCGCCCAAAAGGGCTCGGATGCTATCATTTAGCGACGTGGACGCGCGGCAGATTTCTCGGGCTTTTCTGCCAGCCATGAGATACCGACGGAAATCAACGCCTTGCGATCCTTCTCCGACATGAAGACCTCCAGGGGGACGGCCATGCTGATTACCCTGTAATTCTCTCCATCATATGCGACTCCCGCAGAGACATTGGAATCAGTATACCGGAGGAATGTCTGGGCTGAGGGGGAAGCGGGAAGTATGCCGTCAGGAGTCTCTACCCAATAGTTCTCTTCATTCCTGCTGTGGTAGAATTCAAGCGGCTTCTTTATGCCCTTGGGATTGAATGAACCCCCATGGACAACCCACACCTTTCCGGATCGGCCCGAGTAGTTTGTAAGCCACTTGTAACCAAGAGTTTCCGTGACAAATTTCTGTCCCCTGCGCATTTTGGCGGAATCCAGGGCCATGGGATAGACTTCATCCCAGAGGTCTGTTGCGATATTGGACCCGGAAATGAGGACCCCCCTTCCGGAAGATGTGTACTCACGGAGAGCCTTCTGAAAAGCGTCCGGGAAAACCTCGTGACGGGGAGCAGCCTCTCCCCTTCCAACCATCGTGGTAACCTGCTTTCCGCATATGATGTCAGCGGCGAAAGAGCCGCGCCATATACTCGTATCGGAAGAGAATGCGTCCTGGGAGACGGAATAGAATGGATAGCCGCAGTCCATCAGGGTCCGTCCGTGGACCGCAGGAAAATCGAAGGTGTTTCCGGGGAAGACATGAGCGGCCATGTCTGTGAATGAACCTCCGAACCCGGGATTGTCATTGTCAGTCCAGGGCAGCGAACGCCTGAACTGATACTGTTCTCCTATGTACGTTAGGTCATATAGATATGGCATTCCCGAATCCAGTCTCTCGTCGAATCCGGCATAATTGGGAGTATCGAACCACGCCGGGGGCCCTACCCTGTCGAAATTGTTGACTACGACTACGCCGGGGCGTCCGCCCGATCTCCTGGCCTGCTCGTAGGAATTCCTGTCGGGAATCCCGGCAGAAAGGATTTCAGATGGGAAACTGCGTCCTCCGTCATTGAAAGCGACCACCTTGAAACTGTATAGGTGTCCAGGCCGCAGGTCCATGGTGCAGGACACGCGCCCCCCCTCCTGAGTTACGTCTACCTCCTTCCCGGAATCAAAGGGACCGTCATCTATCCTGGTGTACACTATGTAGCCTGAAGGCGCTGCAGTGGGCTCCTTGTCGTCTTTCACCGGAATCCAGCTGAGCCTGACTCCGCTGCTGTCGCCGGGAACCACGGCAAAGGAACGGACCGGCAGCGGCTGGACGGAATACCTGCATCCGTACCGGTTGGAAAGATACTTCAGAATGCCCTTGTAGACTGCCCTGGAGACCTCGAAACGGAAGGCGGGATCGAGACCGTATTTCATGTCCGCGAAATTCTGGTGGGAGAGGATCTCCAGCAGCATTCCCGGAACGGTAGTAGTCCTGGCCTCACTGTAGGAGCGGTTCCAGAGCATCCTCCTGGACCACTTGGAATCGAAATCTGCCCTGATGTCATTTACGACCTGGGTCTGGACATAGTTGGCAAGTTCCCTGCACTGCCAGCGGTCTTCACCGTTGGGAAGGGTTGTCGATCCGTCTGCCACCAGGGTGTAGATGGACAACGTGCCCACAGTTGAATCACTCGGAGTCACCCCGGCATCGGAGTGGAAACCAAGGGAAAGGTCTATCGGAATATTCTTTCCCGCAGCATTGGGATTCACCCTGGACCCTCCGGTCAGGCTCCCGACCCACGCTCCCCTGAGGGCGAACTCCTTGGTGTACTCCCTGTCCCATTTTTCATGGAGGGTAGAGTCGATTCCCGCGAACTGCATCCAGTAAAGGGCCCCCTCGGCAAAGCATGGGACTCCGGAAGTGCTTGCCCCGCTGCCATATGAATCGTCGCCGGAGGGCTCACCCCTCAGGATCTTCCCCATGCCCCCGCCGAATTTGACTGCATCGGCGGTGACCACAGTCCCGCTCTTGAATATCCTCCCGGCAGGAGTGCCGTTGTCCAGGCGGACATATGATTCTCCGTCCTTGCGGAACGGGAAGGTTCCCAGGTAGATCCAGGTTCCCCCTCCCATACGCTGGTTGACCACGAAATCAGTTTTGCCGCCTGCATGGTTTACTACGTAATGCGCGGATTCCGTGCTGTTCGGGAGGGTCTTGTAAGATATATATACAGCATATTCTCCGTCCTCGGGGATGTCGGCGGTCCATTTCACATCCGCCGTTTCGAGCACCCTGGAGCATTCCGCCTTGCGTACGGTCCCCATCAGGAATGGATTATCCCACCCTGAATAGGCCTGTTTGGAGTCGGCGAACCCGACCCCTGCATCGCTCCACGCCCCCGACTCGTTATAGCGCCCTTTGCGGCGGAGCATTCCGGTACGAGGCCCGCCGAAGGCGGGATCGTTGTCGCATATGACCTCATGGCGCTGCAGGTCCCTCTCCCTGGGAGTCATTACATATGCCCCCGCATTCTCGAGCATAGGAATGAGGAAGGGCAGTACATAACTCTGGGTGTACATATCCTCGACCGTGGTGAAATTCGGGGAGCGCTGCCATTCCCATCTGCCGCTGTTCGCCTCGAAATAACGGCCGTGGCTCTGCCACAGGGCAATATACCGGCCGCTCATTCCCCTTGGGAACTTTCTGGAACCCATCTTCTCCACCATGGGTTGATCAGAGCCTCTCGGATCCGGGACCCGGAACCTCGAAGACACTGCCTGCCCGCTGTTGGACAGAAGAGGCATGACCAGTTTGTCAAGGGTCTGGGTCTTGGTGTAGATCCGCCCGACCTGGCATGTGCTGAAACCGGAGGGAAGATTGTCCTTGACTTCTTTCCGCAGCCATGATGTGTCCTTGGCGCTAAGCGGATGGTCCTCCAGGGCTGAACTGAAGCAGAAGTCCAGTACATCGCCCTTTCTGGTGACCCTGTCGAAAACTACCGGAGAATGAACGGTTGTCCTCCTCATCAGCCGGGCGGAGACGGTGTCTCCGGCCTCCTTGAAAGAAGATGTCACATTCTGGGAACGGAGCCCCGTGCAGGTGAGAGCCAGCGCTGTGACCAGCAGCGTTCTAAGCGTCAGGTGCATTTTTCTTCCTCCGGAATAAGTAATGGATGAAAACCACAAGGGATGCGGCTGCCATGGAGAAAGAGTCAGCACGGAAATCGAGCAGGTCTTTGCTCCTGTAGGAGGTCATTCCCTGGATGATTTCGGTCAGCGCGGCGATGCCGCAGCCGGCCATGAAGATAACTATTATTGCCACCATGGTCACCCACAGGCGGCGCCTGTCGCCCACGAACGCGATATACGCCAGCGGGACGAAAGGCATGAACATCAGAAAATGTACGATCTTGTCACTCGGGATACCCATGAATGACCTGGGGACCTTCGGAAGGCTTTCGAAATGTGAAAAGCACAGATATGCGACCAGGGCGAGATAGATCACCAGGGCGATGGTACCAAATATGTCCGGCTTGCGGGAGGACATCTATTTGAGGATAAGCTTTCCGAAGAATTCCGGACGGTGGAAATCAGGTCCCGGGGTTCCGATCCTGTTCCAGGACAGGAAGTGGGGATGTGCGGTAAGGTCTCCGCACTTGTAGAAATTGGCCATGAGGAATTCCGGAACGACCTGGGGGTCAACTCCGATCAGTTCATATGGAATCAGTTCCACTACGCTCCAGGAATGGATTCCGCCTTCGATTTCGATCTTCTCTTTCGGTAAGGTGCTGAATCTCTTGACAGATGACACCGCAGGGCGGACGGTACGGTTGCTGCGTCCTGCTCCCACTGCGGAGAGTATGGTTCCTATGCAGTTCATCTCGAAGTTGTAATAAACCTCCCCTGAAGGATCCTGCACAAAAAACTCCACGGTGCTGTCTTCCCACTGGTGCATATTGTCCTCCAGGTTGACAGCCCTCAGGTCCAGTCCGCTGACATGGAAGGACACGGCCAGTCCACTGTCGTCCCGGGCGATGAATCCGGCACATACGGGAGCATATGGATATGACCCTGGCCAGTTTACTTCATTCACATCGAATCTCTGTCCGCGGAGCTGCAATGTCTCCAGAGCGCGCTCGGGGCCTCCTGCCATGAGGCCGTCCACAAAAGGAACCGTTATGCTTTTCATATGTATACTGAATTCTAAAGCGACTGCATGTCAGTCAGTTTCTTGTAAATCCCGGCCTTTGCGAGGAGCTCTTCGTGCCGGCCTCTCTCGACTACCCTTCCGCCGTCCATCACTATGATTTCGTCCGCGTTCTTTACTGTCGAGAGCCTGTGGGCTATGGCTATGGTAGTGTGTCCCTCCATGAGCCTGTCAAGAGCCTCCTGGACCGCACGTTCGGACTGGGTGTCTAGGGATGCCGTAGCTTCGTCAAGGATCAGGATGGGCGGATTCTTGAGCACAGCGCGAGCAATGGATATCCTCTGCCTCTGACCTCCGCTGAGGCGCACTCCACGGTCACCGATGACGAAATCATAGCCTTCTTCCTTCTCCATTATGAAGTCATGGGCATTCGCAATCTTCGCGGCCTCGATTACTTCCTCAAGGGTAGCATTCTCAGCGCCGAAGGCTATGTTGTTGAATATAGTGTCATTGAAGAGGATGGGATCCTGGTTCACGTTGCCCATCAGACCCCTGAGGCTGGCTATGGAATATTCCCTTATGTCGGTCCCGTCGATTGAAATAGAACCGGACGTCGGGTCATAGAACCTGGGCACCAGGTCGGCCAGGGTGGATTTTCCGGCACCGGAGGCGCCTACTATGGCTATGTACTGGCCTTTCTTTATGGTTATGTCAACCCCGTCGAGGATCTTCTTGTCAGAGTCCTTGTAATAGAAGTCCAGGTCCTTGATCTCTATCTTGTCATGGAATCCGTCAAGAGGCTTGGGATTGACCGGATCCACAATGTCGGACTTCGCCTGGAGGATCTTGTCGATCCTCTCCATGGAAGCGAGTCCTTTCGGGATGGCATAGCTGGCCTTGCTCAGCTCCTTGATGGGATTGATGATGCTGTAGAGCATCACCATGAAGAACATGAAGGTAGGGGCATCGAAAGAGGAGCGCTCGGAAAGCATGAGATAACCTCCGAACCAGAGCACTATGGCAATCATCGCAGTCCCCAGGAATTCGCTGACCGGATGGGCCAGGGCCTGCCTCGTATTGACCCTGTTGTACTTGCGGCGCATCTTGTCGGTTACGACTCCGAAACGGCCGGACATGCTCTTTTCAGCATTGAAAGCCTTGATTACCCTCAGTCCTCCAAGGGTCTCGTCCACCTGGGCCATGGTGTCACTCCACAGTGCCTGGGCCTGAAGCGATTTCTTCTTCAGCTGCTTCCCTATCACTCCCATTATCCAGCTCATCACCGGGACGAAAAGGATGGTAAACAGGGTAAGCTGCCAGCTGGTGAACATCAGCACACCGAAGTAGAAGACAATCAGGATCGGGTCCTTGATCAGGATGTCGATGGAACTGGTTATGGATGTCTCCACTTCCTGGACGTCACCGCTCATCCTGGCGACTATGTCACCTTTCTTCTCCTGGGAGAAGAATCCCAGCGGGAGAGACAGGATCTTGTTGTAGATCTCCATGCGGATGTCCCTCACTATCCCGGTCCTTATTGGGATCATCACCGCGCTGGAACCGAAGTAGCAGGCAGTCTTGATAAGGGTCATCACGACGAGGAAAAGGCAGAGGATAAAAAGGACCTTGCCGCCTCCGAGGACATCGTTATAATAGCCTACGTAGTAATAGACGTTGTTCAGGAGCTTGTCCTTGAATCCTACCTCGGAGTCCCAGGGAATGAATGCATATGAAGTCGTGTCCATCTTGAACAGGATTTTCAACATGGGCACTATCATGGCGAAGGAGAATATGTTGAACACCGCCGAAAGTATATTCAGCACTACCGATCCCGCGAGATACCGCTTGTACGGCCCCACGTATTTCAACATCATTTTCCAAAAACCGCGCATAGATGCAAATATACAATATTTTTCGCCTTCTTCTATTCTCCCTTTCGGATCATGTCAACAGAATTGATTATGCCTGTCCATATCCCGTCCATGCAGGAGAGGACCTTGCGTCCTTCTTCAGTGATGAAATAATACTTGCGTGGCGGTCCCTGGGGTGATTCCTGCCACCTGTAGGAGAGGAGCCCCTGGTTCTTGGCCCGTATGAGAAGCGGATACAGTGTCCCTTCGACCACTATCATATCCGCCTTCTTGAGTTCCTCGATGATTTCAGAGGCATATGATTCTTTTCTGGCAAGCATGCTCAGGATGCAGTACTCTACCAGTCCCTTCCGCATCTGGGCGCGGATGTTGTCTTGGATGCTACTTTCCATAACGCGAGAATTTCGACATGTTCTCAGCCGTAGCGGGGATCCCCCTCAATTCGCATTTCTGAGCCGGAGTCACCGCCTTCGGGGCTGCTATCCAGAAAATCAGATAAATAAGTATCCCGGATGCCGCGCATACGAACAGGATAATGAATATGAGCCTGAATACAAACACATCCACGTTGAAATACAGGGAAAGACCCGAGCAGACTCCTCCGATCTTCCTGCCGTCGATGTCGCGGTAAAACTTATGCCGCACACTCGCCTGTTTCATCTCGCTCCTGTCATAGTGGGACGTTCCCGGCTCCACGCTTCCGTCAGGCATCCCCAGCTGGAGAACGATCTCCTCCACGGTCTTCAGGGAAACGATCTGGGACTTGGAATCCAGTTTTGACATCAGGAGTTCCGCCACCCTCTCCTCAATGTCCTCCATAACCTCGTCAGGCTTGACATTGTCCTGCTTCGAAACCAGGTCCCTGAAATTGGCAAAATACGTTGACAGCCTCTCGTAGGCATCCTCATCCAGGGAAAATGGAACTCCGCCGATTCCTACATTAAGAACTTTTTTCATATGGTACTATAAATTTTAAATTATAATTTTCAGCAAAGATATATTATTTTTTGAAATATCTTGTAATACAAGGTAATTATTTTTAAAAAACAGGAGCCGGCTCATTTTAGACGTCCTTCCCAGGATACCGGCTCCCAGTCTCCAAAGAACAAGGCAAAAAAAAGGAGGATGACATCAAATCAGTCATCCTCCTTAAACCTGTTGATCAAACGGCCTATTGCTCATCGGGTCCCTGGGGTCCCTGGTCCTGAGGCCCCTGCGGGCCGCCCTGGCCGAACGGATTGCCACCCTGCGGTCCCTGAGGACCACCTGCAGAACCAGCCATGGTCTGATAAGCATCCTGCATTGCCTTGTTCAGGTCAGCGGTGTACCTGTCGATGTCCGCAACATTCTGGGACTTCACGGCATCCTTGAGGGAAGCGAGGGCGCTGTCGATGGCTCCCTTCTTGTCACCCGGGACCTTGTCGCCGTTCTCACTGAGGAATTTCTCAGTCTGGAAGCAGAGTGAATCAGCATTGTTGATCTTGTCGACCCTCTCCTTCTCAGCCTTGTCCGCAGCCTCGTTCGCCTTGGCCTCGTCACGCATCCTCTGGATCTCATCATCCGACAGTCCGGAAGAAGCCTCGATACGGATATTCTGTTCCTTGCCGGTAGCCTTGTCTTTTGCAGACACATTCAGGATACCGTTGGCATCG
>JAFRXO010000005.1 GCA_017443465.1 Bacteroidales bacterium | reverse complement strand
TTGGATACTGCTCCAGGTTCCGAAGTCGGATTCGGACTGGGCATTGGCCCGTGCGGCGGATATCGCCAGTACGGACAGGATGATAATAAAAGACTTTTTCATACGCTACTAACTTCACAAAGGTACAAATTAAATTTTCTGATACAATTATTTTGTATCCATTGAAATAATCGCACTTCGTGCGTATATTTGCAACAGAAAATCTTTGTATATGCTGATTGTCCTTAAACTCCTCGGCTCGATCGCCCTCTTGATCTATGGCATGAAAGTGATGAGCGAGGCCCTGCAGAAGATGGCAGGTCCGCAACTCCGTCACCTTCTGGGCGCAATGACCACGAACCGTTTCTCGGGCGTCGCCACAGGTGCATTGGTCACCGTAGCAGTCCAGTCCTCGGCCGCTACAACCGTTATGACGGTGTCCTTCGTCAATGCTGCCCTCCTGACGCTGACTCAGGCCATTTCCGTAATCATGGGAGCCAACATCGGAACGACCATGAGTGCGTGGATCATGTCTGCCGGCTTCTCCTTCAACATGGCGAACGTTGTCTGGCCGGCTTTCCTTGTAGGCATTGTCCTAATACAGATGGGGAAGCACCGATATGTCGGGGATTTCCTATTCGGTCTCAGTTTCCTGCTCTTCGCATTGGGGATGCTCAAGGCTTCCGGAGTGGAGATGGACCTTGCCAGCAAACCGGCCGTGGTCGATTTCTTCGCCAGTTTCAAGACCAATTACGGTACCATACTGCTTTTCCTCCTTATCGGTACGATACTTACGGCCATCGTGCAGAGTTCCGCCGCCCTTATGGCCATCACGATGGTCCTCTGCGCTACCGGCGCCATATCGATTTATCAAGGTATCGCCCTTGTCATGGGTGAGAACATAGGTACTACTGTTACGGCAAACCTGGCTGCCTTGAGCGCGAACACACAGGCACGACGAACGGCTATGGCCCACTTGGTGTTCAACGTGTTCGGAGTCATCTGGGTTCTGATCCTGTTCTTTCCCTTCGTCAGGATGGTCTGTGGCGTGGTGGATCTGGATCCGACTGCTTCGGAACAGCACCCCACAAAGCTCTCTTTTGCACTTGCCACCTTCCATACGTTCTTCAATGTCATAAACACGGCCATCCTCATCTGGTTCATCCCTCAGATTGAAAAACTGGTGTGCAGGATTATCCGTCCGAAGAAGTCCGATGAAGAAGATGAATTCCGCCTCCAGTACATTCGCGGAGGTATCATGAAGACCCCTGAAATCTCCGTTCTGCAGGCCCAGAAGGAGATTACGGTCTTCGGAGAGAATTCCCACAAATTGTTCGGAATGGTGATGGAACTGAATGTGACTGAGGATGAGCAGGCGTTCGGGAAACTATTCGACCGTATCCGTAAGGGGGAGGACAACAGCGATCACCTTGAGAATGAAATCGGGCGATATTTGGGAGAAGTCGGCGACGCACATCTTTCAGACGACACCAAACAGAAGATACGCTCCATGCTGCGCCAGATAGGGGAGTTGGAATCCGTTTGCGACAGTTGCTTCAACCTGGCCCGTATCCTTCGTCGCAAGAGGGAGAACAAGATTGTCTTTACCTCGCAGATGGAAGATGGTATCCATAAGATGTTCGGGCTTGTAGACGAGGCACTTGAAAGGATGAACGTCCTTTTGTCCGGTCGCAGGGAGGATTACGGGATTGAGATGTCCGCTGACATCGAACGCAGGATCAATGGATGCCGTAACGAGCTCAAGCAGCAGAATATCGAAAGCCTGGACGCCCATCTCTACGACTATGACAAGGGTACCGTGTTCGCCGATTTGATAGGCGAATGCGAAAAGACCGGAGACTATATCATCAACGTGGTCGAAGCCCGCCTGGGTGCAAGTGATGATTAAAAATATCATAATACAATCATGAAAAAAGTTCTCTTAGCAGCTGTTACTATCATGCTTGCATTGTCATGTAAACAAAACGTTTCCACCAAGGTTCTGGTTCTCTATTATTCCCAGAACGGCACGACCAAGGCGGTCGCCGAACAAATCTGCAGCAGCCTCGGAGCGGATATCGAGGAAATCGTCCCTGTCAATCCTTACGGCGGCAATTTCCAGGAAACCATTGAACGCTGCACGAAGGAAAGGGAGCAGGGATTCATACCCGAAATCCAGCCACTGATCTCGGACCTGAAAGCCTATGACGTCATTTTCCTCGGCTATCCTATCTGGTTCGGGACTTACGCACCGCCCGTAAACGGCTTCCTGAGCACCGTGGACCTCGGCGGAAAGAAGATTGTCCCGTTCTGTACTTTCGGCAGCGGGGGACTGGACTCCAGCATCAGGGACCTGAAGGAAAAACAGCCTGGGGCAGAGATACTTCCCGGATATGGCGTCCGTGCAGCCAGGGCAGATGCCGTCCCTCAGGAAATAGACCGTTTCCTGAAGGAAGGCGGATTCATCGAGGGAGAATATGAAAAATACGACGACTTTTCGGAGGTCCGTCCTGTGACCGATGAGGAATCAGCTGTCTTCGATGCAGCCGTTGCCGGCTATCCTATGATTCACGCGAAGGCTCAGAGGGTGTCATCAAGGGCCGTCAGCGGAGGTACCGAGTATCTCTTCGAGGCTGATGACGAACCGGGAGATTCCGGGTTCGCCGACATGCCCAGGTCAATCAAGGTCTATGTCCTTGACCTTGACGGCAAGGAGCCGGTGTTCACTCAAGTGGTCAGATAAAGGGATTTGAATTATATTTGCATTACGCATGATCCTCGGAAAAGAGAAGAATAAGTATCTCATTTCGTTGGCTTTGATAGCCATCTCGCTCTTCAATTATGCCAATGCCAACCTGTTCTGGCACTGCCATAGAATGGAGGGCGCCTCGATCGTGCATTCCCACATTTATGGAAAAAACCACGGGACAGGAGACACCTCAGGTGGGCACACCCCTGGACAGATACAGATCATCGATATTATCTTCCATTCGGTTTTTACAGCAGATGCCGTACCTGAATTCCATCTTGAGAGACTGGATGTACTGAACTACATCCTGCAGGTTCCTCTTGTCTTGAGGGTTGTATTCGGTTTTTCCGATTTCCATTCCTTAAGGGCCCCTCCGGTGCTGGTTTGATCCGTAAAGCGTCTTATGCGACGCGTAACTGAATTCGAATCAATCCGGCCAAAATCAATGAAATATAAATATTTAACGCTGGTGCTCGCCGCATCGGTATTGTGCGGGTGCAAGACCCGTAATGACAACGGAAAGAACACTCCGGCAGGTTATGTCTCACAAGGGAACGAAGTCAGCATTGCGAAAGGGTCCCCGTTGGAGGGGAAACTGGAACTCATAACCCTGGAGAAAGAAGACAGCAGACAGGCTTTTTCTGTAACGGCAAGCGTATCTCCCCGTCCTGACGGGTATGCCGAGGTAGGCGCTCCGTTCGGAGGGAGAGTGTCCCGTATCGCCGCCCGCCTCGGTGACCGGGTATACAAGGGACAGGTACTTTTCGAGATGTCCTCACCTGACTTTATGGAAGCGGTGAAAGAATATCTGGAAAACCTGAATGCCTCATCAGTGGCTTCTTCCAATCTGACTCGCAAGTCATCCCTCCGCGATGCAGGCATCGTGTCCGAGCGTGAGTGGGAAGATGCCAGAAGAGAGGCCTCGGACGCTGAAACAGCCCTTAACCTGTCACGTCAGGTGCTGTCAGTATTCGGGGCAGACCCGGATGAGATCAAGATGGGCCAGCCTTTACGCGTGATTTCTCCCGTGTCCGGGACGGTCGTCCGTAACGGGCTGGTACTCGGGCAAATCCTGTCTGACGATTCAGAGCCACTCGTCGCGGTGGCAGACCTGTCCAGGATATGGGTGACTGCGAATGTCCGGGAAAGCGCCATCCGCGGCCTTTACAAGGGACAGGAAGTAACTGTGACGCCGTCTTCCGGAAATCCCGTTCGCGGAACGGTCTTCTACATCGGAGACATCCTTGACGAGAAGACCAGGACCATTCCCGTTGTCATAGAATGTGCCAATCCCGACAAGTCTCTGAAGCCTGGAATGTTCGTTTCCGCTCGTTTCGAGACCACCGTGAAGGACGCCATAGTCATCCCCGCGACCGCAGTCTTCCAGGGGCAGGAGCATCCGTTTGTCTATGTCCGTCGGAAAGACGGTCTCTATGAGAAGACACCAGTGAAGGTTGAAAGCCTTGATTCCGGGCAAATACTTGTCCTCGAGGGACTTGGGGAAGGGAAGACCATCATCGGCAACGGAGGTATCTATCTCAGCAAGTAAAGAGCCATGGACCGTTTCTACAGATTCCTCCTCAGGAGGAGATGGCTCGTCGCGACGATTTTCTTCGTTCTGTGCCTGTTCGGTATCTATTCCTGGACACGGCTTTCCATAGACGCATATCCCGACATAGCCGACGTGACCGTACACGTAGTCACTCAAATCCCCGGCCTGGCCGCCGAGGAGATTGAGCAGCAGATAACCATACCGCTGGAAAGGGCGTTGAACGGACTCCCGTCCCTGGTAATGCTAAGAAGCAAGAATTCATTCGGACTTTCCTTGATTTTCCTGGTGTTTGAAGACGGCACCGATGATTATTGGGCGCGGCAGCGCGTGATGGAAAGCATCGGGTCCGTCGACCTGCCTTATGGCGCAGTCCCGGAACTTAATCCGCTCACTTCACCTACCGGCGAGATATTCAGATATGTGCTGGTCGGGGATCCATCCGTGTCCCTCAGGGAACTGACGGACCTGAACCAGTGGACTGTGATTCCCGCATTGAAGCAGATTCAGGGTGTGGCGGACGTCAGCAATTTCGGAGGACTGACAACACAATACCAGATCGAAATCGATCCGGCGTCCCTGGCGGCTTATGACCTTTCCCTCGACGATGTCACAGAGGCATTGGAACGGAACAATTCCAATTCTGGCGGGAGCATGCTGTCCGTCGGTGACGTAAGTTATGTTATCCGAGGCATCGGCCAGGTCACCGACCTGGAGGATATGGGAAAGATTGTAGTGAAAACTGAAAATGGCGTACCCGTACGCTTGGAGGACCTGGGCACCTTGAAATATGGCAATCTTGAACGAAAGGGCATCCTAGGCTTTGTCGATGACGAGGTTTCGATCAAAGACGGCGTGGAGGGAATCGTCCAGATGCTTCGCTATCAGAACCCTTCAAAGGTCCTGTCCGATGTGCATGACGTTGTGGACGACCTTAACGAGAACGTCCTTCCCGATGGAGTAAGGCTCAAGACATTCCTGGACAGGACCGAACTGGTCGGGACTACGCTTCACACCGTAGAGCATACGCTGTTTTTCGGAATGTTGCTCGTGATTGCGATCCTCCTGCTGTTCCTGGGCAGTCCTCTCAGCGCCCTGGCAGTCGCAGTCACGATACCGATATCCCTGTTGTTCGCCTTCATCCTGATGAACCTGACGGGAATACCGGCGAACCTACTCAGTCTCGGAGCCATCGATTTCGGAATCCTTGTAGACGGCGCCATCGTCATGATGGAAACCATACTCAAGAAACGGGAAGAGGATACTTCCGTACCTCTTCGCTTCAGTACGATCATTCCTCCCATCAAGGAAGTAGCGAAGCCGATCTTCTTCTCTACCATCATTATCATTATGGCATACCTGCCACTGTTCACCTTCGAACGGATTGAGAAGAAGCTGTTCACTCCTATGGCATATACCGTGGGATATGCATTGCTCGGAGCTCTCTGCGTGGCGCTCATCCTTATACCCGGCATTTCTTATGCCATTTATAAGAAGCCCGGGAAGGTATTCAGGAACTACTTCATCGAGCGGTTGACCGTCAGGTACAAAAGCCTGACCGCCTCTCTGCTGAAGAACACCAGGACCGTTTTTGCCACGATGGGTGCCATCCTGGCTGCGGTGATAGTGATGATGTTTGTGGTTGGAAAGGACTTCCTGCCCAATCTTGACGAAGGAGGAATCTGGATACAGGCCCAGACCCCGCCCGGAATATCCTTGGAGAAGTCCTCTGAAATGGCGGACGAGTTGCGGAACACGCTGAAGAACGAATTTGATGAAGTAACCTATGTGACTACACAGGTCGGCCGTGACGACGCCGGTTCTGAGGAATTCACATCCTCCCACATAGAGATCTGCGTCGGCCTGAAACCATATTCCAAGTGGAAACGCGGCAAGACCAAGGATGATCTGGTGGCCGAGATGTCCGAACGCATATCTGCCATGCCCGGCTATCGGGTAGGTTTTTCCCAGCCTATCATCGATATGGTCATGGACCAGATAGCCGGAACACACAGCGACCTGGCAATGAAAGTATATGGGGAAGACCTCACTGAGGCCCGCAGGATCGCAGAAGACGTGGAGAGGGTCATTTCGGGCATCAAAGGCGCTGAAGACGTGGTTATCGACCAGGAACCGCTGCTTCCCCAGCTCAAAATTACCGTGGATCGAGACAAGGTGGCCTATTATGGGATCAACGTCTCCGACATTTCTAACCTTATAGAAACGGCTGTAGGAGGAAGGGCGGTGTCCCAGGTTTTCATAGGAAGCAAGGTTTACGATGTAATCTGCCGGTTCAAGGAAGAGTCGCGGGACACTCCTGAAAAGATTGCCGAACTGCCTTTGGTGACGGCGGACGGATCGAGGATTCCGCTTTCCGCTGTAGCCGAGGTGACGACTGCCCTGGGAGCCAGCTCCATCGCCAGGGAAATGGGACGACGGCATATTACAGTTCGTGTAAACCTCAGAGGAAAAGATCTCTCGTCATTCCTGCGTGAAGCGAACGATAAGATT
>JAFRXO010000032.1 GCA_017443465.1 Bacteroidales bacterium | reverse complement strand
TAAATCAATATCTTGATGGTAAAAAGAAAGAGATCCAGGGGGCTTGTCCGGAGTCATCAAGAACTATGACATAGCAGTGTTTATCGACGACAAAACACTTTATCTGCGCCCCCGTATCGGTAAGTTTTTGTGCCAAACGGCCTTTTTCTTGGCACACGCTGGCACACGTGTGCCACCCCGTGTGCCAAAGTGCTCACTAGCTCAAACTAGGTCAAACTTAACTGACCTCAAGTCAAACTAGCAATAACCCCTTTCCGGATTTTGAATTTCAGCTAGTTTCAGTTGCAATCAGTTAAAGTTGGGCTTTAGACAGAAAGTCGTAACTAATTGATTTACTTGCCGATGCAGAAATTCGAGAAAATTGACTGAAGGATTTCGTCGTTGGTGATTTCACCCGTAATGCTACCGATGTAGTATAGCGCATCGCGAAGATCCTGCGCAGTCATATCAATAGAAACGCCTGTACATATGTCATCTTTCACTCGATGCAATGCGTCAGACGAGCGGGAGAGGGCATTGTAGTGACGCACATTTGTAAGCATCGAAAATGATCCATTAGTCGACTTCTCTGTCAGTTGTTTTTGCGATTCAGAAAGCATGGTAAGAAGCTCTAAGACTCCATTTCCCTCTTTTGCAGAGATTTTTGAGACAAAAAATCCATTTATGGCATCTATATGGCTAAATCGCTTATTTATTGCAGATAAAACAAATTCGTTAAGGCGTATAACAAAATTGTTTGACGATAATTCGTCATTATTTTCAGACAATTTGTCGCATTTATTGAGTATCACTCCAATGGTTTTACCATCAAATGAACATGAATCAAGGATGGTCTCAAACTCCCTTGAAGATTCTTCAAAAGGTCGAGTGATATCAAGGATACATAGCACAACGGAGGCTTTCTTGACACTTGAAATCGACCTCTCGATTCCAAGATTCTCAACATATTCATCCGTGGATCTGAGACCTGCGGTGTCAATAAACCTGAAAAGCATGCCATCAACTGTCATGGTCTCTTCAACAGTATCCCTGGTTGTTCCCTCAATGTCGGACACAATTGATCTGTCTTCACCGACAAGCCGGTTCATCAGAGTACTCTTCCCGGTATTGGTCGCTCCAACAATTGCAACGGGAATACCATTCTTCAGGGCATTGCCATGTGAAAAGGTGGATTTTACTTTCTCAATAAAAGCAATCGACTCATCAACGACTCCCAACAGCTTCTTCCTGTCAGCGAATTCCACGTCTTCTTCCGAGAAATCCAGCTCAAGTTCAAGCAAGGAAGCGAGGTCTGAGATTTTCTTCCGCAGCTCTTTCATCTCACCAGAAAGGCCACCTTTAAGCTGATTCTGAGCTATTTTCAATGCAGCTTCACTACTACTTGAAATAACATCTGCAACAGCCTCAGCCTGAGCCAAATCCATCTTTCCATTCAGAAATGCACGCTTTGTGAATTCTCCTGGCTCAGCCGGACGTCCGCCAGCATTATTTAGTAGCTTCAAGATTTCATTAACAATTACTTGCGATGCGTGACATGAAATTTCAGTTGAGTTTTCCCCTGTATATGACTTCGGGGCCCTGAAAACCGAAACCAGCACCTCATCAATCATCACTTCAGATGAGCCGTCCCACTTACTTATGGTTCCGTACTTTATTTCAAATCCTTTTGATGAAATGCAGTCTCCTGAACTGAATTTCACTATTTTGTCTGTAACAGTGAGTGCATCAGGCCCGCTTATCCTGATCAGAGAAATTGCCCCGGTACCAGGAATTGTGGCCGGGGCAAAAATAGTATCGCTGTTCGACTCTATTCTAATAGGTGTCATAATACTTTGCGTCGCGCGGAGAAACCTTGTTCATATTATCAAGAAGCTCATCGTTCGTCTTGAATTCATCCATAAGCTGAAGCATGAAATTCATTGCCTCGGTAGGATTCATATCCGCAAGCAACTTCCTGAGTATCCATATGCGCTGAGCCTTGTAGGGATCATAGAGAAGGTCATCACGCCTGGTGGATGAAAGGACAACATTGACAGCCGGGAAGATTCGCCTGTTGGCAAGAGTCCTGTCAAGTTGAAGCTCCATATTACCTGTACCCTTGAATTCCTCAAAGATAACGTCATCCATTTTCGATCCGGTCTCAGTGAGGGCAGTAGCAAGGATCGTAAGCGAACCGCCGCCCTCTATCTTACGGGCTGCACCGAAGAAACGCTTGGGCTTCTGCAGGGCATTAGCATCCACACCACCGGTGAGCACCTTGCCGGAAGCCGGCTGGACCGTGTTATAAGCCCTGGCAAGCCTTGTGATTGAATCAAGGAGGATTACTACGTCATGGCCGCACTCGACAAGCCTGCGGGCCTTTTCGAGGACCATATTGGCCACTTTGACATGCCTTTCAGCCGGTTCATCGAATGTAGAGGCGATAACCTCGGCCTTAACGCTGCGGCTCATGTCGGTAACCTCCTCCGGACGCTCGTCGATAAGCAGGACTATCTCATATACTTCGGGATGATTGTCCGCAATCGCATTCGCTATGGACTTCAGCAGCATTGTCTTACCGGTCTTTGGCTGCGAAACGATGAGTCCGCGCTGCCCCTTGCCTATAGGAGTGAACATGTCCACGATACGGCAGGAAATATCCTTCATATGTCCGTGTCCGAGAAGATCGAATTTCTCGTTCGGGAAAAGGGGAGTGAGGAAGTCAAACGGCACCCTGTCACGCACCAGGTCCGGAATAAGTCCGTTGATGTACTTGATCCGTACAAGGGGGAAATACTTGTCTCCTTCACGCGGAGGACGGATCTCTCCGGTAACTGTATCGCCTGATTTAAGGGCATTTACCTTGATCTGGTTCTGTGAGACATATATGTCATCCGGGGAATTCAGGTAATTGTAATCGGAAGAACGGAGGAAACCATATCCGTCGGGCATTATTTCCAGAACGCCGGTAGCCTCAACTGTTCCATCGAATTCAATCCTGGGCTGGGCATTGTTATTCTGCTGGTGATTCTGACGGAAATTACCCATCTGTTTCGCAGACTTCTGCGGCTTCTGGGAACGGTCATCCTTTAGGTCGTCAAAGAGCTGATGGATGAATTCCTTATCACTTACATCGGGGCTGAGGGTGCGGTTCTCCTTCCCTGGCGCAGAGGACTCATTGCCGGCAGGAGCAGCCTCAGGATTCGCTTTCTGAGCTTCCGGTCTCGGTGCATTGACAGGCTGCGCAACAGTAGCCTCTGAGCCTTTTGAGACACCATTATCAGCATTCGTAGAAGCAGGAGCCGCATTCTTCTTCGGGCGTCCTGGCTTTCGCTTAGCTGGCGCAGCGGGTTTTTCTTCCGCCACGGCAACCTGCTCAGGAACAGCGGCAGCTGATGCCTCTGGCTCCGCAGCAGCCTTCTTGCGGGGACGTCCCGGCTTTTTCTTGGGCTGTGCTGTTTCAGGGGCAGAAGGGGAGTCAGGTGCGCTTTCAGTCTGAGCTGCAGGCTGGGCGGCTGCTTTTCCGGAGCCCTTCTTTCCGGCCTTCGCCGGCTTTTCGCCAGTCTGAGGCTTCTCGTCTGCTACTGCAGGCTTCGTTGCAGCATCCTGCGATGCTTTGATGCGGGTGCGGCGGCGAGGCTTGTCCTCAGTAGGTTTAAGGGATTCCTGACGCGCTTCTTCATCCAATATGGCATATCCGAGCTGCTCCCGGTCAAGTTTCATGTAATTCTTGATTTGCAGCTCCGATGCAACGGCTCTAAGCTGCTCCTCGCTCATGTTGTTAAGCTCAAATAATTTGTGAGGCATATGAAAAAATATGTGTTAAAAATCGGGGGAAAGCCCGCATGATGCGGACAAGGAAGAAGATGAATCACTCTTCCGTCTGCAAATATATGAAATTCCGCAGAAAAACGCAAATCGCCTCAAACAGGCCCAAAAGCGCCTAATTGTCCCAGTAACTGCTGCTCTTCTTGAAGCGGAGCAGGTCAGCAAGCGCAGACGCGTTCGCAGCGATCCTGAAGCTATATGACTGCCATGTTCCCATAGGAACCCATGAAACAGCGATATTGAAACAATGCAGGTCATATGTGAAACTGAGCTGCGTGGTGGTCATCTTCATCTTCATTATGTCGAATCCTGTAGTGGCGTTCATCGACATCTTGGGGCTCAGCTTGATATTACCGGATATGCCCAGGGTCTGAGTCCACTGGTTATTCGTAATCAGCTGATTGTTAATATAGGAATAGGACTTCCTGTAATTGAGCGAATAGTTGAAATTAAGAGACCACGGGACGTCAGGATTGGTATAATAGAGCCATCCACCGGGGATATATTCCCCGGTCACAGGATGATAATAGATCCTCCTGTAATATTCCGCCGTGTTCTGCTGGGCGGAATCATCCCCTCCGGAATTGGAACCGGACCCGTCATTGCCCTTGACCTGGCCCTTGCCCGAAAGGGAATAGGATAGGGACGCGCTGGCATTTGTCAGGCGCAGCGGAAGCCCCTTCTCCATAACGTTGAAGCGGTTGATCCTCTGGCCGCGATAGTTAATCGCGTACGGGTCGAAATTCAAGTTACCGTTGATTCCCAATTTGCCGAACACCGAAGTCGACATGGAGATACCGACATTGTTCATATTCAGCGAGTCAGCCAGGAAATTCCAGCCAGTAGTGAGGTTCAGCTGGTCCAGAAGCTTGACCTTCTTGATACCCTTACCGGTGGTGTCACGCATGTCGCGAACCTTCATTTCAAGGTTGTTGCCTATGGATAGGCTCGCCGTTGCGGACCTGCCCTTGCCCGGAGGCGAATTCAGCTGGCCCGCATATATGTTGTAATCATATGATTTCGCGACCCCGTTTGTGTCGGTATATTCCAATGTCCTCCATCCATTGGCCGGAGTGCCCAGCTGGGGACTGAACGACATGGAAAGGGAAGGCGAGACGACGTGCCTTATCGCCTGGATCTTGTGGAACTTCCCGAAATTGAACATACCATACAAACGGGTTGTCATAGAGATACTTCCGGAATATGTCTGGGTGAGTCCGAAGGTGGAGAACATGCTGCTGGTTTCGGGGACGACGGAATTAGTCTCCTCGTCGAAATGGTAGTCCGTCTTGCGGAAGAACCAGTTCTGTCCATAGCTCACGCTGGGCGAGAAATTCAGGTACTTGGCCAGCGTGAAATTCGGAAGTCCTATCGAGAAGTTGTGGTTCATGCCGTTCTGGAACTTGTCCAGGAAACCGTCCTGCATGAACTCGGAGGCTTTGAAATTGATCTTGTTCTGGAGGCTCGTATTATATCCTATGGAGAACTTCTCGTAGAACTTTTCCTTGCCTACCCTGTTCTTCCGTTTGAACGGGTAGAAACGAGTCACCGAGAAGGTGATGTTAGGCAATGTGAAAGCATATGAAGAGTCCCTGGAGTTCTGACTGTGCAAAGCATTGACCGAAAGGTTCATCTTACCGTTCCAGTTGTGCGAGAACGAGATTGAAGACGAGATCTGGTTCTGCAGGGCCTCCGTAACGCTTCGGGCATTGTATCTCGAGTTGGACGGTGACGAGAAATTCACCGAGGCGCTGAACATCGTTCCGGGATGGGCCTTGGAATCCTGCTGGTGGGACCATTTCACCCCGAAGTTCTTGGTCTGGAAGAAGTCCGCTGCGCCCTTCTCTCCCGTCTGGTCAACCGAATAGGCGAGGGAGAAATTACCGTTGAATTTGTAATTGACCCTGTAACGGGAGTTAATGTCCACAGCCCATGAACCCAGGGTGTAATAATCTCCGGTTACCGACAGGTCCAGGTAGTTTCCGAAGACGAAATACATTCCGAGGTCCCTCAGGTAGAAACCCCTGGCCTGTTCCTCTCCGAACGTAGGCATAAGCAGTCCCGTAGCCCTCTCAGGACGCTTCGGTACGAATCCGAAAGGCAGCATTACCGGGAGGGGGACACCTTCGACCACAGGCCATGCAGGGCCGAATACTGTCTTCTGGGAAGGTTTCGTGATTACCTTGGCTGCGGCAAGTCGCAGGTAATAATGCGGATCGTCCAGGTCGCAGACGGTATACTGCCCGTTAGTGATGTTGATTGAACGGTCCGGCATCATCTTTATGTTCTTTCCGTGGAGGAGACCCTCGTCCTGCTCGGTGAGCATATTCGTAATCCTCGCCTTGCGGGTCTTGAAATTGTAGCGGAGCTCCTCCATATTATAGGATTTGCCTCCTTCCTCCATGACAGGGCGGCCTTTCCACTCACCGGTAAGCGTATCAAGCGTTCCGCGAGCATATACGGTCCCGGTCTCCATGTCATATTCCATATAATCCGCACTGAGCTTCATATTGTCATATTTCACGGAAACATCACCGTAATAGAATATGCGCCTCCTGCCTCCGGAGAAATCCTCTACGATGGAATCTTTTGCAGACGAGAACGCGGGGTGCTTAAGGGAACTCTTGCTCATCAATGCGACTGAATCAGCGCGGAAAAGCGAATCCAGGCGCCTCAGGGAGTCTCTCCTGGCAAGGGTGGCGGAATCGGGGAGCGCATTCTTCGCCGAATCCATTGCCGCCCTCAGGGCTATGGTCGGATCAACGAACTTCTCACGCCGCCTCCTTCCGCCATCCTGTCCGGCCAGGCTGAGACAGAACAAGAGGAGAAGCGCAAAAGCGGCAAGTATTGATTTATTGATCCGTATGTTATACACAGAGTGTATTTTTCCTGTTATTTCATTAACTTTGCAATCTACAAAGTTACGACATTTTATGAAATCACACCATATTCGTGCCATTCTGATCGCCATCGCACTCTACATGGGGGCTATTTGTGCATATGCAGAATCATCCCTCAAGCTCAGGACGGTTACAATTGACGCCGGACACGGCGGGCACGATCCCGGGAGCATCAGCCGCGACCCGTCGAAAGTCAAGGAGAAAGACCTTACACTTGATATAGCCCTGAAACTCAGGGACAAGATACGCAAACAACACCCTGACGTAAAAGTCGTAATGACCAGGTCTACCGACAAATTCGTCGAACTCAAGGAACGCGCAGACATAGCTAACCGCAATAAATCCGACCTGTTCATATCCATACATATCAACAGTGCGGAGGTCGGCCGAGGAAAGTACTGGCACACCGCCAACGGTTTTTCCGTCCACTGCCTCGGTCCGTCATCTTCCGGAAGGGACATGAACACCCCGAACATGGACATAGTGCGTCGCGAGAATGCGGTAATCAAGCTCGAGAAGGACTACACCACCAGTTACGAAGGATTCGATCCCGACGATCCGGGCTCCTACATCATATTCAACCTGATGCAGAATGCCAACCAGAACCAGAGCCTCTATTTTGCCGACCTGGTAGCCAATCAGATGAAAAAGGGCCCGCTGACTACCAACAGGGGGATATCCCAGAATGCTTTCCTGGTGCTGTGGAGAACCAGCATGCCTGCCGTTCTCATCGAATGCGGATTCATTGTGAACAAGTCTGACCTTGCCGTCCTGAGTTCCCCGAAGGGAAGGGATGGAATTGCGGAGCGCATATGTGCCGCATTCGGACAGTTCAAGCAGAATTTCGAGGGAGGGGAGGTGAACGCCGCAGCCGACACTGCCGTTACCCAGGCTCCTGTATCTGAAGAAAAACCGGAAGATAAGCCGGAAGAGGCAAAGGTCAACGAGGAAGAAGGAAAAACTCAGGAAGAATCTGCCAATGTACAGCTGACCGACGAGCAGATCAGTTCCGCCAAAGTCATTTACGGCGTGCAGGTGATGGCCTCTCCGAAGGTGGTCAAACCAGGCGATCCGTTCTTCAAAGGTCACAAGATGGTAGCCGTTCCATTCGGCAAACTTTACCGCTATATCATAGTCGTATCAACCGATGGAATTCCTTCCAAAGAAAAACTTTCAGAAGTAAAAAAACAGTATCCCGGTTCTTACCAGGTCAAGGTTGAAAACGGCGAAGTAAGCCGGTTCTAAAATCGTTTAAGATTCATACGGCATTTCTGCTACATAATAAAAAATGTATTTCATTATTTTGACTGATTCAAAATAAATAAAACATTGAAAAGTCGCTAGTTATGCGGATATATGTTTTATTATGCATTGATTATTAAGCAGTTACAGAAACGCTTTTCTGATCCTCCTTCTTCAATAATATCGAAAAAAGATTCTTAAAAAACAATAGTTAAAAAGTTTTTTTATTACTCTTTTTTAAACAATCTTTGCACTAGATAATCAAGCACAAAAATTGGAGAATCAGGGAAAACATATGGAAGTATGGGGGAACTGCCTGCGGATCATTGAGCAGATCATTGAACCGCAGAAGTTTCAGACCTGGTTCAAACCTATCCGTCCGGTCAGATTCGAGCGTTCGACCCTGACGATTGAGGTGCCTTCCGATTTCTTCAGGGAGTATCTTGAAGGTGCTTTCCTGGACGTCCTTAAGAAAACCCTCAAGAGGGTAATCGGCGCGGACGCCAGACTCTATTATCAGGTCAAGCCGGTCAAAGTTGAGAAGCCCATGGTTTTCCCTGCAGCCAACGGCCTGACCCCAGTCAACAAGACTGTACCTATTAATACATATCAGCCTTCAGGCAATCCCAATCCCTTCGTGTATCCGGGAATCCAGCGCGTGCAGATCAATCCACGCCTGAATCCTGCCTACTGCTTTGAAAATATAGTAGAAGGGGAATGCAACAAGATGGGTGTAACGGCAGGAGAGAGCATCTCGATGTCCCCGGGGAAGACCCCGTTCAATCCGCTGTTCATCTTCGGAGGGCCGGGCCTTGGCAAAACCCATCTCTGCCAGGCGATAGGTATTTCAATAAAGGAGAAATTCCCCGAACTCGTGGTGCTCTATGTCACCGGCAACGAGTTCAAGACCCAATACATGGATGCCGTGGCTGTCCGCAACAAGCTGACAGACTTCCTGGCCTATTACATGAAAATCGATGTCCTGATAGTGGACGACATCCAGGATCTCATGGGACAGGGTTCGCAGAATGCCTTCTTCAACATCTTCAACCACCTTCACCAGAACGGGAAACAATTGGTCTTCACTTCTGACCGTGCTCCTGTCGACCTGCAGAATTTCGAAGAGAGGCTTCTTTCCCGCTTCAAATGGGGACTGTCCGTAGAACTGCTCAAGCCTGACTATCCGACCAGGCTAGCAATGCTCCGCTCAAGGTGCCGACGCGAAGGCGTAGAGATCGGAGACGATGTCCTGGAATATCTCGCCAACCGGATCAGGTCCAATTTCCGTGAGCTTCAGGGCGCTCTGATATCCCTGATAGCCCATGCGACCCTCCTTCACAGGGGAATCACCGTTGAGCTTGCCGAAAGCATCACAGACAACATTATCGGAGAAGAGCAGAGCGACATCACTATCGAAAAAGTGCAGAAAGTGGTCTGCGAGTACTTCGGCATCAACAGGGAGACGCTCATCTCCAAATCGCGGAAACGCCAGATCGTCCAGGCCAGGCAGATAGCGATGTACATGAGCCGTAACATGATCGACGGCTGCTCCCTGTCTACTATCGGTGCCGAGATCGGCGGAAAGGACCACGCGACCGTCCTGCATGCCTGCAACACCGTAACCGACCTGATGTCAACCGACAAGACCTTCAGGCAGTACGTCTCGGACATCGGCAGGATCCTCGCTCCCAACGAAAGATAACACTAACCATATGGATTCCTCAAAAGTACTCGAAATCTTCAAGGAGATCACCCGTATTCCCAGAGAGTCCGGGAAAGAAGCTCCCATGACCAAGTGGCTCCAGGACTGGGCCGCCAGCCATGGCCTGGAATGCAAGACTGACGCCATCGGCAACGTCAACATAATCAGGCCTGCCTCCAAAGGCAAAGAGAAGCTCCCCGGGATAGTCCTCCAGGGACATCAGGACATGGTCTGCGAGAAAAAGGCCGGAGTCCAGCACGACTTCTCCAAGGATCCGATAGACTATGTCATCGAAGACGGATGGATGATAGCCAAGGACACCACGCTGGGTGCCGATGACGGAATCGGGATCGCCGCTGCACTTGCCCTCATGGAAAGCGACCTTGAACTCCCGAGGATCGAATCAGTGTTCACCATCTCCGAAGAGACCGGGATGGACGGAGTATTTGCTATGGAAGAAGGCTTCTTCACCGGCAAAACCCTTATCAACCTCGACTCCGAGGATGAAGGCCAGATATTCATAGGATGCGCCGGCGGCGTGGACACCCTGGCTGAATTCGAGTATGAGCCCCAGGTCCAGAAAGTTGGCTGGCACCCGGTCAAGCTTGACATCACCGGTGGCCTTGGAGGTCACAGCGGAGATGACATCAACAAGGGGCGCATGAACACAGTCGCTGCGATGGCCCGCTTCATCGAGGCGGAAAAGCAGTACGGCATGCAGCTCATCGTCTTCATGGGAGGCGGAAAGGCCAATGCCATAGCACGCGAATGCGAAGCAGTCATCGCCGTCCCGGTCGAAAAAGAGACAGTCAAGCGCTTCTACGAGTGGAGCGAGTCCCTCAAAGCCGAATACGCCGAGACCGACCCGAACCTCAAGTTCGAAGCCAAAGCATTCCGCTGCAGCGAAAAAGCCATATGCGACAAGGTCGGAGACAATCTGATCCACGCATTGGCTACCTGCCCGCACGGAGTCGTTTCCATGAGCAACAGGATCCCCGGCCTCGTGCAGACATCCACCAACCTGGCTTCAGTGCATATGAAGACTGCAGGGAAGATCGAGGTCGTGACCAATCAGCGAAGCGACGATCCGGCGGATCTCGAGCTGATTTCCGCGAAGGTTTTCAAATGCTTTGACGATGCCGGAGCATGTACATGCCACTCCGGGAAATATCCCGGCTGGACCCCGAACCCCGATTCCCACATCCTGGGCATATGCAAATCTTCCTATGTGAAGCTCTTCGGCAGGAAACCCCTCGTGGTAGCCATTCACGCCGGCCTGGAATGCGGGCTTTTCGGAGAGAAATTCCCGGGGCTCGACATGGTCTCGTTCGGTCCCACCCTTCGCGGAGTACACACTCCGGGAGAGCGCATGGACCTGGAATCCCTGGACAAATTCGTCCGCCTTCTCGAGGACGTAGCCGTTAATTTCAGTTAGGATGGCACTCATAGCTCCCTCAATGCTCGCTGCTGATTTCCTGCACCTGTCCAGGTGCGTGGATGTGGTAAACCGCAGCGGCGACATCTTCCATCTCGACATAATGGACGGGACGTTCGTTCCGAACATATCCTTCGGATTCCCTGTAATCGAGGCGATCGCCCGCGAGGCCAGGCGTCCGATGGATGCACACCTTATGGTGGTCGAGCCATGGAAATGGGTAGAAAGGGTCGCAGGGATTGGCGCAAGGATGATGAGCGTACATCTCGAAGCCGTCAAGGACATGAGCGCATATGCCGGATATCACGGTGTGAACCTGAGCGAAGACAAGACAGTTGAAACCCTCGAGGCTATCCAGGCTGCGGGGATGAAGGCCGGGCTGGTAATCAATCCGGACATTCCTGCCGAGATGTTGTTCCCGTACCTGAAGCATGCTGATTTCGTGCTCCTGATGTCGGTATATGCCGGATTCGGCGGACAGAAGTTCATCGAAGAGACATATGACCGCATCCAGGCTGTCAAGAGTGAATGCAAGCGGCAGGGTAGGGCACCGGTTTTCGATGGGGACACGTGGACAGGATGCGCCATAGAAGTCGATGGAGGTGTCTCACCTTCAAATGCTTCCTGCCTTGCTCAGGCCGGAGCCGACATCCTGGTTGCTGGTTCTGCCGTTTTCCGTTCGGAGGATCCGGTCGCCACTGTGGCGGCCATGAAAGCCTGACCTCAGATAACGAAACTGACCTCCTTGAAGAAGTAAAGCCTGTCGGTACCGTCCGGCAGGCTTATTTTCAACCTGCCGTCCCCGAGGACGCCGGTTATCCTGCCCTGGAATTCCGCCCCGGAGGAACAATCTACATATGAACTGAGACGTCCGAAACGGTAGAGACGTGAGATGTAGTCCCGGTCAAGCCTGTCGCCCTCGCGGTAAACACTCTCAAGCCGGCCTGAGAATGCCTTGCAGAAGGTATCCAGGACATCCTTCACAAGGTAATCAGATCCGGTGACGGAAGCCATTGAAACAGGGTTTACAAGCTGAGGAGGGAACTCCTTCTGGTTCACGTTAAGTCCTATTCCGATTACAGAAGTCGAGAGCTTGTCTCCCGATAGGGAATTCTCTATCAGCATGCCGCAGATCTTCCGGTTCCTGACATAGATATCATTAGGCCACTTTATAAAGGCCTCGACGCCATATGCTTCCAGCACATCACATACTGCCAGGGAGGATGCTTTCGAGAGGCAGAATGCCGATGCAGCTGGGAGGGGCTCAAGAGCTCCGGGACCATATTTCAATACAACGGAAAAAGTCAGGTTTTCACCCGGTGCCGCCGACCATGAATTACCCCTCTGGCCACGTCCCGCAGTCTGCTCCCAGGCAGCTATCACAGACAAGTTATCATATGCACTGATATGCCTAAGAGCCTCATCGTTAGTGGAATCCAGGCTGTCGAACCACTTTATCAGGAAATCTTTAGTCATCAGTCAGTTTTTTGTTGTATATTTGTAGATAATTTGGACAAATTTACACAGAATCTATTAAATGATAACACACGATTTGAGGGTTGTCGCCGATGCAATGCTGGACAAGAAGGCGCAGGATGTAGTCAGGATCGACCTCCGGCCCATCGGAACAGCCATTACGGATTATTTCATGATATGCAGCGGATCTTCCACTACCGCGGTTTCGGCCATCGCCGAGAACGTCATGCGGAAGATGCGAGAAGAGGGACGCCATCCGCTCAGGGCCCAGGGATTTGAAAACAATTTCTGGATCATAATCGATTACGGAGACCTCGTAGTCCACATATTCCTTCCCGAGTACAGGGAATTCTACCGCCTGGAAGACCTTTGGGCCGATGCACCGCGCAAGGAGTACACCCAGATGTCCCACAAGCACAATAAAAAGAAAGCCAATGCCCCAGCAGAACAATAACCCCGGCACCGATCCCAAAGCCGGCGGCAAGAAGTTCCATTTCAACCTTTCCTGGTTGTATTTCATCCTGATCTGCCTGATCGGGTGGATGCTTTTTAACCAGGGCGGAGCAAATCCCCAGAAAATCGAGTGGGCGCAGGTCCAGTCCATGATAAGGGATGGAGACGTAAAGGAAATCAAATACGTACGCAACGACTTCAAGGGTGAAATCACCGTCCGCCCGGACAGGCTTGCGAAATATGCTTCCGCCTTCGGAGGAGATGTTCCCAAGAGCTCTCCTCATTTCTACTTCCTGAATTCTGCATCTTTTGACGCAGAAAGGGAATTCGGGGCCCTGAATGCTGACCTTCCTGAGGACCAGCAGGTTAAGATTGTGATGGAGAATGCCTCCCGCACCTGGGAGTCGGTCCTGGAGTGGCTCATTTTCCCGATACTCCTCATCCTCATGTGGGTCTGGATGTTCCGCGGATTCAACCGCCAGATGGGAGGAGGCGGCAATCAGGCCGGAGGAATTTTCTCAGTCGGCCGCTCGACCGGGAAACTCACTGACAAGAAGGATGTAAAGGTTACGTTCAAGGATGTCGCAGGTCTCCACGGAGCCAAGGAAGAGGTTATGGAAATAATTGATTTCCTGCGTAATCCCAAGAAATACACTTCTCTTGGAGGAAAGATTCCGAAGGGTGTCCTCCTGGTAGGCCCTCCGGGAACGGGAAAGACCCTTCTGGCGAAGGCTGTCGCAGGAGAGGCCGACGTGCCGTTCTTCTCAATTTCCGGATCCGATTTCGTGGAGATGTTCGTCGGAGTAGGTGCTTCAAGGGTCCGTGACCTGTTCCGTCAGGCAAAAGACAAAGCCCCCTGCATCGTCTTCATCGACGAGATCGATGCCGTCGGACGTGCCCGCGGCAAGAATGTCGGATTCTCCTCCAATGACGAAAGGGAAAACACCCTGAACCAGCTCCTCACCGAGATGGACGGTTTCGGCACCAATTCGGGAGTCATCATACTTGCCGCGACCAACAGGGCTGATATCCTGGACAAGGCTCTCATGAGGGCCGGACGTTTCGACCGCCAGATCTATGTCGACCTTCCTGAACTCGATGAAAGAGAAGAGATTTTCAAGGTGCACATAAAGGGACTTAAGCTGGCTCCTGACTTCAATCTCAAGACCATGGCCCAGCACACTCCGGGTTTCTCCGGCGCGGACATTGCCAACGTCTGCAACGAGGCAGCCCTGACTGCAGCCAGGAAGAATCATGACGGAATCACCCAGGATGACTTCATGCAGGCCGTGGACAGGATCGTCGGTGGAATAGAGCGCAAGGGTACGGTAATGACGATGGCTGAGAAACGTACTACGGCCTTCCATGAGGCCGGACATGCCGTCGTCGGATGGCTGCTTCCAAATGCAGATCCGGTGTTCAAGGTAAGTCTCATTCCGCGTGGTCAGGCCCTCGGCCTGACATGGTCTCTTCCGACTGAAAGGAAGATATGGTCAAAGTCCTACATGATGGACCAGATGTGCCAGCTGATGGGCGGACGTGCCGCTGAGGAAATAGTCAACGGCGAGCCTGCTACCGGCGCATTGAATGACCTTGAAAGACTTACCAGGATGGCTTACAGCATGGTTCAGTACTATGGAATGAGCCCGGAGGTAGGGGAGATGTCATTCTATGATTCCACCGGTTCAAGGGGTTATGAACTTACCAAGCCTTACAGTGAGAAGACCGCCGAGAAAATGGACGCGGAAGTCAAACGGATCATCGGCGAGGTCCATGACAGGACCATGTCTATCCTTCGCAGCCATATGGACGGATTCACTGCCATGGCAGAGCTTCTCCTCGAAAAGGAAGTGATCTTCTCCGATGACATCAGCCGCATCCTCGGCCCGAAAGTCAAGCCGGAAGGGGAGTCTGAAGCAGAGAGCGAAGAGAAGCCGGAGGAGAACACAAGCGAGCAGAGCGTATGAAGACAATAGTGACCAGAACCATATCAGGCATATGCTTCGTGCTGGCGATGCTGGGAGGATTGCTTTTCAACAAGTATATCTTCGCAGTGCTCATCATGGCGATCATGGCGATCTGCCTGGTCGAGTTCTACACTATGACCATCGGCAGGAAACATCGCTGGATCTCCGGACTCGCGGTGCTTACCGGCATAATCTTTTTCGTGCTCCTCTTCTGTTACTGCACCCTTGGGATGAAGGCCAATTTCGTGTCACTGAGCATCCTGCCGGTCTTCGTCATAATGGTCATGTCCCTGTTTTCGAAAGACAGGGAGAGCTTCGGGGAGATATCCCACATCTACACCGGACTGCTGTACATCGCTATCCCGTTCAGCCTCTCGAACCTGATTGCTTTTGATTCATATGGAGAATTCACAGGGCGTCTGCTCTTGTGTTTCTTCGTGATTATATGGTGCTCCGACGTCGGGGCCTATTCTGTCGGAATCGCTTTCGGGAAAGGCCGGAAGAAACTTTTCCCGAGCGTATCCCCGAACAAGACCTGGATCGGCGCATGGGGCGGAATGGCATTCGCCATCATTGCAGCCGTTATACTGCATAAGTGCGGCCTTCTCCTGCCCGGGCATTCCATTGTCCATCCGATAGTGCTTGCCGCCCTCCTGGATGCTGCCGGAGTCTTCGGAGACCTCTTCGAATCCCAATGGAAACGATGGAGCGGAATCAAGGATTCAGGTAATATCATCCCGGGACACGGAGGAATGCTTGACCGCTTCGACTCCGCTATTTTCGCCGTTCCGGTAGGAGCTGTTTATCTTTCACTCTTCGGCCTACTTTAAGCATATGCATCTTGATCAGAATTCATACGGCGCAGCCGCCCTGGTACTTGGTATTTGTGTAGTCGGATTCATCCTGCTCGGTTTCATCCCTTCGAAATGGGTTTCGTGGGCACTGCGCATCCTGCTGATAATCTTCAGCGCATTCGTCATATGGTTCCACAGGGTGCCGTCCAGGAACGTTGCGGGCGGTCCGTCGGAAATCACTTCAGTGGCTGACGGGAAAATAGTGATTGTGGAAAAAGTCTATGAAGACGAGTATCTCAAAAGGGACTGCATCCTTGTAGCGACTTACATGAATTTCTTCGATGTACACGCCAATTTCTGGCCCATGAGCGGAGAAATCACCTATTACAAGTACCACCCCGGACTGAACAAGCTGGCTTTTCTGCCTAAGTCCTCCGACCTTAACGAACATTCTTCCTCAGCCCTGAAAAACGAATATGGCGAGATATTCTTCAAGCAGATCGCCGGAACGTTTGCCAGGAGGATTGTGTGCTACTCAAAGGAGGGGAGCCATGAGACCAAGGGAGAGCAGATGGGAATAATTAAATTCGGTTCCAGGATCGATATGTTCCTTCCCCTTGACGCGAAGGTTAAAGTAAAACCCGGAGACCTCGTGAGGGCCTGTGAGACTGTTATCGCCGAGCTCTAGGATCATATGACTGAAGCTATCTTAATCCTTGCCCTGATCGTATTCAACGGGATCCTGTCCATGGCGGAAGCCGCGATGCTTTCGTCACGGAAATCCAAGCTCGCAGCCCAGAGCGAAAACGGAGACCAGAAGGCGCGCAACGCCCTCAGGATGCTTCAGCAGCAGGATGTTTTCCTTTCTACTGTCCAGATAGGCGTAACCCTGGTAGGGATCCTCTCCGGTATCTTCTCCGGAGCATCGATCACGCGGTCGTTCACCAGCTTGCTCATGAGGGCAGGAATCGGAGCTTCTACAGCTTCAGCGATTTCGCATATCATAGTTGTCCTGATAGTCACTTACTTCATGATCCTGTTCGGGGAGCTCCTTCCCAAAAGGATCGCGCTGTCGAGGCCTGAAAAGATAACCAAGGGCCTCGCACCTCTGATGACCATCCTGTCCAAGATAGCCAGTCCCTTTGTCCATTTCCTGGCAAAGAGCACTGCATTCTTCGCAAAGCTCCTCGGAGTCAAGCATGAGGACAGCAAAGTCACTGAAGATGAGATCCGCTCCATAGTCGATGAGGGGACTGACGACGGTGTCGTTTCCCCTGTAGAACAGGATATTGTCGAGAGGGTGTTCACCCTTGGCGACCTCAGCGTCGGAACCATTATGACCCTCAGGGATGACATCGTCTGTGTAGATGTCAATGACAGTGAAGCAGACATCGTAAAGACGATAGAGAATTCCATCTTCGAGCTCTATCCGGTAGTTGACGGTGACATGGACCATGTCATAGGAGTGCTCTCGATAAAGGATTATGTCCGGGCCTTCCGCATGAAGACTCCCTTCAATGTCAGGAAGATGATGCACAAGCCGGATTATGTCCACGAGAATATGAGCGTCTATTCCGTCCTGGCGCAGATGAACAAGAGCCGCATCCACCGCGCCCTGGTCTGCGATGAATTCGGTTCTTTGACAGGAATCATATCCCTGAAGGATATACTCGACGCCCTGGTGGGGAATGACGTGGAGCAGAACAAGAAGGATCCGGATATCATTGCCCGTAAAGACGGAGAGAGCTGGCTTGTGGACGGCCAGTGCTCGATTTTCGACTTCCTGACTTATTTCGACCAGGACGACAATATTGAAGAATTCGATTTCGCCACAGTCGGTGGACTTATTCTCGAACAACTCGAGCACGTGCCCCAGGCAGGGGAGGATGTCACCTGGAAAGGGTTCTCCCTGGAGGTTGTGGACATGGACGGAGCCAGGATCGACAAGGTCCTGGTGAAACTTATTCCGCCTGCTGACTCTCCTGAATCAGACTGACAAGGAGGGCGACCGCCTCAGACTCGGGTACATGTCTCCTTACAGGGTCTTTCCCGTGGTAGATGGAGACCTTTCCCGCTCCTTCTCCTACATAACCCCAGTCGGCATCGGCCATTTCTCCGGGCCCGTTAACTATACATCCCATGACAGCGATAACTACATCTTTCATCCCGGATGTAGCGCTTTTCACTTCTTCGAAGGCTTTCTGGAGATTGTACATCGTACGGCCGCAGCCGGGGCATGCTATATACTCAGGCCTGTAGAACCTGCGGCGCGTAGCCTGAAGGAGTTCATCTTCAAGATAGGCGGCAAGAGGGGAGCCGTCAAGGGGAACGACTTGTCCGTCAGACACATATGTTCCGCTTATCTTAACATCGTCAAGGTTCCCGTCAAGGAGGTTTTTCCCGAAGTCGCACGCCAGGTCGCATATGAGCCTCTCCCTGGAAGGCGCTTCATATCTGGCATATGCGACACGGTCCTCGATCTTTACATTGACGAGTGATGAATATAACCTGTGTCCATACCGGTCGGAAAGGTATTCCGCTACGGGCAGTTCCGCCTCGGGATCTTCTGTAAGAGAGACCCTGATTGTATCACCTATACCTTCGGACAGGAGTGCGGAGCATCCCACACAGGATTTCATCCGGCCTGAATCCCCGTTCCCAGCCTCGGTTACCCCGACGTGAAGAGGGAAGACAACACCCTCCTTCTCCATCATCCCGGAAAGCTCCTTGTAGGCCTGGGTCATAACTACAGTATTGCTGGACTTCAGCGAGACTACTACATTGTAGAAATCTTTATCCACGCACATCCGGATCCATTCCATAGCAGCTTCAGCCATCGCATGTGGAGTGTTCCCGTAGAGATTGGTTATATATTCGCCCAGGGAACCATGATTGACTCCGATGCGGATAGCAGTCCCATTTTCCCTGCAAACGTCAAGCAGAGACCCGAAAAGGGCCCTTGCCTTGGCGTGGTCGCGATGGAAGTTGCCGGGATTGATACGGACCTTCTCCACCACAGGAGCAACCATGAGGGCAGTCTCGGCAGAGAAATGGATATCTGCGACGATGGGAGTCAAAATACCCTCTGCACGCAGCGAATCATGGATGTTGCGGATATGGGCGACATCGGACGGTCCGGGCACTGTGATGCGGATCAGCTGGGAACCTGCGGCCGCAAGTCTGCGGCACTGCGCGATTGTGGCTTCTTCGTCATATGTGTGTGTATTGCACATGGTCTGGACGACAATGGGATTGCCGCCTCCGATCTTCACACCTCCGACATTAACTACCAAAGATTCAGTCATTTCCTTCTCCTTCTACAGGATTGTAAACCATATCCCTTGCCTCCCGTCTGAGCTGCGAGCTGGTCTTTCCGGTCCGGCGTCCGAGCTGCATGAATATTCCCGCGGAAATCTGGACGCTGATAGGATATGCAAAGCGATAATAATATTCGCTGTAATAATCGGGCTGATACAAGGATGACCATGCATATTTGAACATGCCCTTGACATGGATCTCGAACGGGTCGAAAACAAGGCCGAATCCGGCCCCGGCCTTCCATCCGTAGTCAAACTGGATGTCAGTATCCCTGAAAGAGGTACGCAGGTCTTCCGGTACATTATCGCCTTCGCGCTCGATAGAAAGGCGGTAGCCGGCATAAAAACCGCCAAAGCCCATTATCTTGAAATGCGGAGTGTCAAAGTGGAAGACTGCGAGGGCAGGCACCTCGAAAACATTCATTGTGACCTTCACGGCGTTGTCATCCAGGGTAGGAGTAATGCCGGTTTCCTTGTTCATCTTGAACTCATAACCTTCATGACCGTAAAACGCACCTACCTGCAGACCGAAATACGGCATATACCCGAACAGCTTTCCGTATTTGGTCCATGTTACGCCGAAATACGTCGGATCGAAAAGCATCTTGGTATTGCGCGACGGATTGAATGAAGTACTGTTAAGGCTGACTCCGTATTCAACTCCGAAGAGGCTGTAATCGTTGATCATGAAAGCCTTCTTGACGTTGACGGTGTCAAGGAAGATGTCGGTATAGCCGGCCGTGACATCATGAGGCGTAGATTTCAACGCCACGGTGTCCACTATGCCTATGGTCTTCTGGTCGAACTCAGTCTGTGCCGCCGCCATGATGGGCAACAGCATGCAAAGAGCTGCCAAAACCGGTGCAAGACCACGGCAGGACCTATTTCCCGAATATTTCAGCGATGTCAACATGTTGTTCTAATTCAGTTGATTCCGGTATATCCAAGAACTCCTTGTCCTTGATCTTGTAGAACCGCACCTTTTCACTCTGCCTGCGGCTGAGCAGGTCTCCCGAATCCACGACTCCGTTGCGGTTCACATCTTCCGTAAAGCGTATACAGTATTTACCGGCAGTAATGTAGGGGAATGTAAGCACCTCGTCTGATTCAATGGTGAAGGAGCGGATGACATTATCCTTCTTCTCGCTGAGAAGGTCGACAATATACTTGTTGGAGACACCTTTCACGTCCAGTATCAAGGTGCTGAGTTTGTCATCGGAAGGGAGGGAGAATTTCACCTCGGTACTGTCGTTCCAATAACCGTTGACATCCATGAACACCCTCTGGGGGATCTTCAGATAGTACTCGTAGCCCGGAAGCAGCTTGTCAGCGGGCCTGACGGTGTACTTCCTGAGGTTCCATGGATCCCTGGTAACCGAGAACTTCCCGAAGAATTCGCGCTGGCGGGGATTGAGCCACCTGAAGACAAGAGAGTCGAAGGAGGCTTTTACAAGAGGATATTTGAACTCCAGCTCCACACCGTATTGCTCAACCATTTCAGGACTCGCCACAGGATTGATTACACATATGGTATCCTGATGTTTCAAATTCCTGCGTGAGCTGCGGGTGACGGGCTTCTTGTTCTCATCCACGAGACGGCATTCCTCCACAACGCTCCTGAGCACGCCTGCGCTGTCGGATTTCATGTATTTAACCTGGAGCTTCACAGTGTCGGGCATGCGTCTTTGGTCATTGAACCAGATCTCAAGCGAGTCCTTCTCTATATTGAACTGGGTCATCAGGCGCGCCGGATCCAGACCTTCCACCCACACGGAATCCATAATCACGCCTGGGGCCATGAAAGTGACATATGCAGACCTCTCGGAAGTACGCTTCTTCTCCTTTATCATCTGCTTGGATGTCTTCCCGCGGAAAACGGTCAGTTCATGCTCCTGCTTGCGCTTGCGGATGTTGACAGTGTCCTTCATGTCATATTTCAGGACCTCGGGCATGGTTTCCTTAACTACGAGCTCAGGACGGAGGGGATCGCTCAGGAAAGCGATCTGGTCCACGTCCGGATCGTAGATGTTATTGCCGGATTCATCCACTATCGCATAGAGCCTGTAGAAGGTGTCCTGAACGTTCCGAAGAGCGAAATAACCCCAGTCGTCAGTCTTAATGGATGCATCGGGACGATGCTTGAAGACTGCAGAATCGGAGGCATCCTTGTAGAGCATCACAGTTGCTCCCTTGACAGGATTGAGGGTCTTGCTGTCGAGCACCGTGCCTGTAACCAGCATGGAATCCACGGCGTTTCCGGTCGAGAAGACCAAGGTGAAGCCGGGATACACGTTCCCTTCGTTGTTGTCGACGATTGCCGAGGTAATATCCAGGGTATATGTCGTGTTGGGCCTCAGATCATCCTCAAAGTAAACGATCACGCTCTTGCCCTTTATCCTGGATTTGGGCGGTTTCTCCTGGGGAGGGGACAGATAGATGTTCCTGGACTCCTTGACCTTCACGAATTCATTGAATGTAAAGACGATCTGGGTTTTGTGTACAGGGACGTTAGTGGACCCGGGCATAGGATTGATCCCGACAATGGCCGGAGGGATAGTATCGCGTGGCCCACCGGTAGGCGCCTCAGTGGTGTTGGCGCAGGACTGTGGGAAAAGCATGGAAGACAGCACCGCGCAGACTATCGCTGCCGGTACGGTCCATGAAGGAATCCTGAATCCTCTTCCAATCATATCTCGGCCCTCTCTACATTGGTCAGTCCGTTGAGTGAACGGAGCCTGAGAAGTATCTGTCCCAAAGCATATTTGTCGCTCACATTCAGATCCAGATAGCCATGGAATATGCCTTCGTCCACATTCAGGTTAATTCTCTTCATGTTGAGCCCTTTTTCCTTTGAGATGTAAGAAGTGATATCATTCAGCAGGCCTATGCGGTCCAGACCGCGGACTGTAATCCTCGCCAGGAATGAATCCTTTTCATATGATTTGCCCCATTCCGGAATGACGACCCAGTCACCGTGCTTCGAGGCGATGTTCTCGGCAACGGGGCAGCTTTTCTTGTGGACGCTTACTACTCCGTCAGGAGATAGGATACCCACTATCGGATCGCCCGGAATCGGATTGCAGCAACTCCTGAACAGATACTTACGCTTGGAATTACCGATAATGAAATGCTCGTCCTTCTTTCTTTCCGGCGCTTTCGGTGGAGTTCCCTCCTGCCTGCTCCACGGGAACCTCCATCGTGAACGGTTGTCTTCCTTGAGTACATCCTCGATCTTGTCGATGGAGAAAGTCCCGAGGCCGACCTTGAAGCAGAATTCGTCAGCCTCATTATCGGGGAAACCATATGCCTTGAGCAGTTTCTGCATCAAGTCGTTGGTAAGCGGCTGGCCGAGTTTCTCGAGCTTGTTCTCCAGGATCCTACGCCCAGCAGCGGAGGTTTCGCGCCTTTCCGACCTGAAATACTCCATCACTTTGTTGATGGCATACCTGGTCCGGAGGAACGACAGCCATTCCCGCTTGGGTTTCTCTTCTTCTGCCGTGATTATCTCGACCTGGTCACCGGTACGCAGTACATGGGAAACGGGTACGAGTTTCTGGTTTACTTTAGCCGCGATTGCCTTGTTACCGATTTCGGTGTGGATCTGATATGCAAAGTCGAGGGCGGTGGCATCCTTCTGGACAGATTTCTGCTCTCCTTTCGGAGTGAACACAACTATCTCCCCGGCAGTCAGGTCCTGATGGATGATGTCAAGCAGTTCCAGCGCATTGACATCGGGGCTGACAAGGATTTCCTTGACCTTGGCCAGCCACTTGTCCATCTCGCTGTCGTTCTCGCCGATATATCCGTCTTTCTTGTAAGCCCAGTGAGCTGCAATTCCTTTTTCTGCGATGTCATCCATCCTCTTGGAACGGATCTGGACTTCAATCCATAGCCCCCTTTCTGTCATCAGGGTACAATGGAGGGCCTCATAGCCATTGCTCTTCGGATGCTTTACCCAGTCGCGCACACGTTCCGGCTTGTAGCGGTAAATACCTGTAATGATCGAGAAAACGTGGTAGCACTGGTCGCGCTCAGACTCCTTGGAATCGCCAGAAGGAGTAAAGACTATGCGAATAGCGTAGAGATCATAGACCTGCTCGAAAGGCACGTTCTTCGTCTGCATCTTCCTCCATATGGAATATGCAGTCTTGATGCGTTTGTGGATGACGAAGTTGAAACCGGCCTGGGCGATGCTTTCCTGCATCTTGGATATGAATTCAGCTATTTCTTCCTCGCGTGCCAGCACATTCGCCTGGATCCTCTCGGTGAGATCATTATATGCATCCGGTTCCTTGTAGCGCAGCCATATGTTTTCCATCTCCGATTTGATCTCGTACAGGCCGAGCCTGTGGGCGAGCGGTATGAAGATGAACATGGTTTCGCTGAGAATCTTGTCCCTCTTGTACTCCGGCATGTAATCGATCGTCCTGCAGTTGTGCAGACGGTCTGCAAGCTTTATCAGGATCACCCTGACGTCGTCATTGAGTGTCAGGAGGATGCGCTTGAAATTCTCTGCCTGGCTGCTTTCTTCCGTAATGCCCGACTTGTTCTTGGCATCGTTATCAAGGACAGTCTTGATCTTTGTGAGTCCTTCGACCAGAGATGCTATCTTGTCACCGAAGAGATTCCGAATGTCATCGGAGGTGTAGCGGGTATCTTCCACAACGTCATGGAGGAGGGCCGCGCATATGGACTTATAGCCCAGCCCGATGTCCTCGACGACTATCCTGGCGACAGCGATCGGATGCATAATGTAGGGGTCACCGCTGCGTCTGCGGACGTTCTTGTGGGCTTCGTTGGCAAACTCGAAGGCCTTCAGCACAGTCTTGAACTCCTCAGTGTTCGCACAGCGCTTCCTGGCAGCGTCCTTAAGCGTCGCCCACTCCCTGGAGATCAGTTCAAGATCCTGTGATGTAAATTGTGAAAAACTCATTGATTTTCTGTTTCAGCTTCCCCGAGCATTTGGAAAGAATATGTGAACTGTGCCCCGTAAAGGATTATCAGCCAGCTTAGCCTAAGCCAGATCATGAAAAGAGGGATCACGGCGATAACACCGTAAACCGCATTGAGCCTGGCAACCATTATCTGGGTCTCGATGTAGAGGTATTGCAGGACGGTGAACGCGATTCCGCTCAGCAAAGCAGCCCAGAAGGCGTATCTGTATTTCACCTTCACAGCCGGAATGAACTTGTACATAGCGGAGAACAGCAACACAATGCCTGCTCCGAAGATAAGCCAGCCGAATATGGTCTTTATCCCGTCGATCCAGTGATATGTGTCAGGAATAAGGTAATTCGTGATGTTCGAATACATCACGGAACTCACGAAGAAACCAGCCGCGAGGAAAGGAATGATAATAAGCAGGCCAAGTTCAACGGAGAAAGAGATAATGAATTTCCTCTCGGGCTTCTTGACTCCCCATACATTGTTGAATACTTTCTCCACCCTCATCATCATCCATATGACGGCCCAGACGAAGAGGAGGGCGCTCATGATACCGAAGAATCCCGATTTGGACAGGTCCAGGATATTGCCTGCCGCATTGAGAAGCATCTCAACCATCCTCTCGTCGGCAGGCAGCATGGTCGTCAGGAAGCTCTGCAGCCAGTTTCCCATGCCGAAACCGTTAGTGACGATGAAGCATATGGCTAGTAGGGGGATAATGGCCATCATGCTGAAATAACTCAGGGCGACTGACTGGAAACCGATTCCACGATCCGCGAAGGTCTTCAGGGCCAGCATTATCACCTTGAGGTATTTGATCAGTCTCTGCTTGGCTGTAGAGAAACTGTCAGTGTTGACCTTCCACATGTCCACCGAGACGAATCTGACGACCCTCTCAATGATTTTCCTGATCTTCCATATGTAGGCGCTGAACCTGCTCATATCCTCAGAACAATGTCAGTTCACCATCTTCAGGTTCAGGAGTCTGGACTGCAGTGTCCGGACGCGGAACCATTTCATACAGATCATCTTCGCTGATAACTTTCACTCCCAGCGAAGCTGCCTTGCGAAGTTTTTCAGGACCAGGCTTGCTCCCCGCCAGCAAGAAAGAAGTCTTGCTGCTGATGGAACTGCTGCACTTTCCACCATTGGACTCGATGAAAGCCTTCATCGCATCGCGTGAGATGGAATAGGTCCCGGAAATAACTATCGTCATATCCTTCAATGCCCCATCGGAATTGAAGCGGGCTTCTCCGACAGAGAATCTGAGTCCATGCTCACGCAGCCTGCGGACCTGGTCAAGATGCTCTCCGTCAGCAAAGAAATCAACTATGCTGCGGGCGATTACCTCTCCTATGTCTTCGGCATCCATGAGCTGCTCAACGGTAGCGGCAGCCAGTGAATCCACATCCCCGAAATGACGTGCAAGCGACTTGGCGGTCTCTTCTCCGACGTAACGGATTCCAAGGGCGAACAGCACTCTTTCAAACCCTGCCGATTTGGATGCTTCAAGGCTCTCCAGGAAACGTTCTGCAGAACGCTCCTTCCATCCGTCCAGCGTCATCAGCTGGGAGCGGGTGAGATCATAGAAATCAGCCGGAGTCTTCACGAGGGAGAGATTGTATAGCTGCTCCACGGTAGCCTCTCCGGCGAGGATATTCATGGCCTTGCGTCCGGCGAAATGGATCAGGCGGCCTTTGGCCTGCATGGGGCATCCGTCAGTGTTCGGGCAGAACCATCTGGCCTCACCTTCAGGCCTGAAGAGGGGAGTGCCGCAGTCAGGACACACCTTCGGGAATTCAGGCACGGCGGCTCCGGGGGTTCGCCTGGAAACCTCCACCCTGGTAATCTTAGGAATGATTTCTCCCCCCTTTTCCACCCAGACCCAGTCTCCGTCATGAAGGTCGAGAAGACGCATCTGGTCTTCGTTGTTCAATGTCGCACGCTTCACCGTAGTCCCCGAAAGAGGTACTGGTGAAAGATTGGCAACAGGAGTCACGGCCCCGGTGCGTCCCACCTGATAATCGATGGAAAGCACCTGTGTCAGAGCTTCTTCCGACTTGAATTTATACGCAACGGCCCAGCGTGGGAATTTTGCGGTATAGCCTAATTCCAACTGGGCGGACAATTCATCGATCTTTATGACTACTCCATCGGTGGCATATGGCAGTCCTTTCCTCGCGGTCTCCCACTTGTGGAGATAATTCTCAACCTCCCCGATACCATGGCATATCTTCCTGTCCGAGGACACCGGAAGTCCCCATCCGGAGGCTTTGTCAAGAGCTCCGCTGTGACTGGAAGCGAAGTCTATGTACTCGGTCGGAATATGGTAGAGAGTGCACATCAGGCCCCTCTTCCCGACTTCCCGGGGATCAATCAGCTTCAGCGACCCGGAGGCTGCGTTCCTCGGATTGGCGAACGGCGCTTCTCCAATGTCTTCACGCTCCCGGTTAAGGGCCAGGAAGGCCTCCCAGGGCATGAGTATCTCTCCGCGGATCTCAAATTCGTCTGGCCAGCCGGAGCCTTTCAGATCGAGAGGGATATTCCCAATATGCTTTATGTTTTCAGTTACATCGTCCCCGACGCTCCCGTCACCGCGGGTAAGCGCCTGGACGAGATGTCCGTTCCGATAGGTCAGGCTTATCCCGGTTCCGTCGAATTTGAGTTCACAGGAATAGGAGAATCCCTCAGGGATAGTCTTTTCCGCCCTTGCTACGAATTCCTGAACCTCTTCGAGGGAATATGTGTTGGCCAGTGAAAGCATTGGATAGCGATGCTGCGCTTTCCTGAAACCGGATTCGCTTCTGGAGGTGCCGTCGCCGCGGTCATATGCAGAAGAAAGGTCGCTGCCGACTTTCCTGGTGGGGGAGTCCGAGGTGATAAGAGAGGGGAACTGCTTTTCGAGTGCCTCGAGTTCATGCATCTTCTGGTCGAACTCGTAATCACTCATCAAAGGGGCATTCTCGACATAGTACAAGCGGCTGTTTTCCCAGAGGATTTCCCTGAGCTCACGGATTCTGGTTTCAGCCTGCTTTATGTCCATATGCTTCTAAAGAAGATTAATCTTACAAATTTAACTAAAATTTTGGGGATATTGGCTGAAAGATGTTAATTTTGCGTAGCCAAAGGCTAAGTTGTAAACAGATTCACCTAATCAGCAACATTCAATATGAAAGACTCTATCATCATTCTCTGCGGCGGCGGCCCCGCCCCCGGCATGAACACTGTCGTATGCTCCGTAGCCAAGACCTTCCTTTCAAAAGGATGGCGTGTTATAGGACTTCACGGCGGCTACAGCGGACTCTTCAACTCCGCTCCCCGTACCGAAGACCTCGATTTCTTTAAGGCTGACGCCTATTTCAACCGTGGCGGGAGCTATCTCCAGATGAGCCGGTTCAAACCGACCGACGAGGATTTTGAGAAAAACTTCAATCTTGGCCTCTTCAAGGACAACAATGTCAAGTTGCTTGTCACTGTCGGTGGCGATGACACCGCCTCTACCGCCAACAGGATAGCCAAGTTCCTTGCAGCCAAGAAATACCCGATTGCGAACATCCATGTCCCCAAGACGATCGACAACGACCTTCCGCTGCCCCAGAATGCTCCTACCTTCGGATTCAACTCTGCGAAAGATGAGGGAGCACACCTCGTCCGTACCATTTACGAAGACGCACGCACTTCAGGCAACTGGCTGCTTGTCAGCTGCATGGGCCGTTCGGCTGGTCACCTTGCCCTCGGAGTCGGAGAAGCTACCCATTGCCCGATGACTATCATTCCCGAGATGTTCAACAAGACCGGGATCACCATCGACAAGATAATCCGCCTGACCGTCTCCGCCATCGCGAAGCGCAAGGTCCTCGGCATTCCTTACGGAACCGTAGTGGTTGCTGAAGGAGTCTTCCATGACCTCGATCCCGAAGACCTGAAAGCCACAGGAGTCCATATGTCATATGACGAGCATGGCCATCCCGAACTCGGAAAGATCTCAAAGGCTGTGCTTTTCAACGATATTCTCGAGAAGGAATTCAAGAAACTGGGCTGGAAAGTCAAGACCCGTCCCGTAGAAATCGGCTACGACGTACGCTGCCAGGATCCTATCGCATATGACCTGACTTACTGCTCTGAGCTGGCTATGGGTGTCTGGGAGCTCTACTCCAAGGGAGAAACCGGATGCATGGTCTATGTCGACAACAACGGACTGGCCCATCCTCTCTATCTCAAGGATCTCCAGAACGAAGAAGGGAAGATTCCTCCCCGCCGTGTGGACATCCTCAGCGGCACCGCGCAGAACTATTACTCCAACATCTGCCACTACATTACTCCTGAGGATTACGAAGCGGCCGGCAAATATCTCTCCGATCCCTCGTACTACGACTTTAAGAAGATCCTGTGCTGGTAACCCTCCGGTTTGGCTTCAGGAAAACATATCATTTACCAGATTCTTCCCCGTCTGTGGGGAGACGGACGATTCTGTGACATTGACGCCAGGACCCTGGAATATATCAGGAGTCTTGGCGTCAGTCATGTCTGGTACACCGGCATCCTCAGGCACTCAACCCTCCAAGAAGACAGGGGCTGTATCCCATCTCATCCCCAGCTTGTGAAGGGGAAGGCAGGATCCCCATATGCCATAACTGATTATTTCGATGTAGATCCTTGGCTATCAAGAGATCCCGCTAAGCGACTTGAAGAATTTGAAGAGCTTGTGAAGCGGACTCATAATGCCGGGATGAAAGTCATAACCGACTTCGTTCCGAACCATCTTGCACGCGAGTACGGACGCTTTTCTCCCGGTCCGTTCAGGAATGGCCTGGACGCAAATTCCCATCCTGTTTTCGGAGCCCTTGACGACACTTCGGTACACTGGAAAGCGGGGAACGATTTCTTCTATTATCCCGGAGAAAGGCTATCTATAGAAGGGGAGGAAGAGTTCGTCAGCAAGACCGGCCTGGCCCCCTTTGAGGAGAACCCGGCAAAAGCCACCGGGAACAATTTCTCCTCAAGGCCCGGCAGGAATGACTGGTATGACACGGTCCGGCTCAACTACTGTGATTTCAGGACGGCCACATGGGACAAGATGCTGGAAGCCGTGCGTTTCTGGGCATCAAAGGGAGTCGATGCCTTCAGGTGCGACATGGTGGAGATGGTTCCGCCGGCATTCATGCAATGGCTCATCTCCAACATAAAGTCCGAATTCCCGGGCACTATGTTCATCGCCGAAGTCTATCAGAAGGACTCATATGCACGCTATGCCGGAGAGGTCGGATTCGACCTGCTATACGACAAATCCGGTCTCTATGACATCCTGAGGGCCATGATGGAAGATGGCGGCGGACGAGCCTCAGCCAGGCAGATATCGTGGAACTGGCAGTTCCTGGGTGACATCCAGGACCATATGCTAAACTTCCTGGAGAATCACGACGAACAACGCTTTGCTTCCGCCTTCTTCGGCGGCTCTCCGCAGAAGGTTTTCGCTGCACTCTCCACATCCCTCTGTCTGAACCGTGCGCCTTTCATGCTCTACTTCGGACAAGAAGCCGGAGAAAAGGGAGAGGGGGACGGCCGCACCAGCATTTTCGACATATCGAAAGGCACAGTCCTCCAGAGGCTTTGGGCATATGTACACGGGCTTTCAGGCCTTTCCGCTGAGGAAGAAAGCCTCTTGGATCGTTACCGAAGACTTCTGAATGAGGCCGCGGCCGATCCGCTCATAGGCTCAGGCCAGACATATGACCTGGGCTACTGCAACACTTCATCAGAAGGCTTCGACCCGGACAGGCATTTCGCTTTCCTGCGTTCATACGGAGGCCGCACAAAACTGATTTTCAGCAATTTCTCTTCCGAAAGGGCTACCGCGTCCATCCTCGTACCACAGGGCGCATGCGGACTTGACCGGCAGGTAGTCACCCTGAGCGCGGATTCCTGGGATTACGCTTGCTCCGACATCTGATTTTTCCTATCTTCGCAATTGTATAACCAATTGCGTATAACCATGGACAGACGATCTTTCCTGAAGGTAACGGCAGCAGGTGCAGTAGCCGCTGGAGTTCCTTCATTGCCGGCCGCTGCAGCTAAAACCGGCAAAACTCCTCTCGAAGTCAAGTCATATGTAAAAGAAAGCGCCCGCAAGACTCCTGTCGTGGACAAGGCTGACGTAGTGGTAGCCGGCGGGGGCCCTGCAGGATTCGCTGCAGCAGTGGCGGCCGCACGCGGAGGGATGGATGTCATCATGATGGAAAGGGAGTATTTCCTCGGCGGCCTCTTTACCGGCTGCGGGGTGACCCCGATCATCAATATGTACAATCCGACCGCGACGGGAAAGGAACTGGCCGTCTCAGGCATATGCCTGGAGCTGTGCAAACGCCTGGATGAAGTCGGGATGCTTTCATATGAATCCGTACGTCCTAAGGTGGATCCGGAGGCAGCAAAATACTTCATGGAGGAAATGTCGGCAGAAGCCGGAGTCCGTATCCTCTACGGAGTCCAGGCGACTGACGTAATAATGTCCGGAGACCGCATCGACGCAATCGTTATCGAAGGAAAGAGCGGGAGGGTCGCGATCCAGGCCAGGTTCTTCATAGACTGCACAGGTGACGGAGACATCCTAGACTGGACCGGAGAGGATTTCATCATCCAGAAGAACGACATCGGGGCCATGTGGCGCATAGGAAATGCCGAGAACAGCAAGAAAGGGAACAAGACCGCGGTAAAAGGTGTCCGCACCATGCACACTGTCGGAGAGAAGGAGCAGGACGGACTTGACATGTACAATCTCACCCGTATCCAGTTGAAACTGCGCAAGATGATGTGGAACAACTCTCTCGAGCTCAAGAAACAGAAGGGCTGCGAGGACCTTTTCCTCCTGGACACTCCCACAGTGGTCGGAGTCAGGGTGACAAGGGTTCTCAACAGCGTAGGAAACGTCTCCGCACAGGGAGCTGCAGAAAGGAAATCTTACAAGGACGTCATAGGATTCACCGGTTCCGATTCAACTCTTAAGGTCGGAGGAAACAAATACCTGGTCAGGGAAAGGCCCATGTGGCAGGTACCCTACAGCGCTATCACCCCGAAGAAAATCCAGAATCTCCTTGTAGGCGGGCGCTGTTTCGGATTCCCGGTCGAACTCACATATGATGCCAGGGAGATCGGAACCTGCTTCATGACCGGACAGGCGGCCGGAAGCGCTGCCGCAATCGCGGTAAATACCCGCACCTCCTGCCGTGACGTGAACATCGCCGCACTGCAAAGTTCTCTGCGGAAGCAGAATGTTAAACTCGATTGGTAAGATGCTGCTTTTAAATATTTTACGCGGCCTTTCCACCGCTTCCTGCATCCTGCTGGCCTGCAGTGGTCTTCCAGCGCAGGAAAAGGCCAACTCTGACTACGTAAACGTCTTCATCGGGACAAACGGGATGGGGCACACCTTTCCCGGGGCTACCGTTCCGTTCGGAAGCGTCCAGCTCAGCCCGGACACTGACACGATCCCGCACAACATAGCAGGCAAATACCAGACACATGCATATGATTACTGTGCAGGTTACCGCTATTCCGATCCCACGATCACCGGATTCTCGCACACCCATCTCAGCGGTACAGGGCATTCCGACCTCGGGGATATACTCCTGATGCCTGCAACTGGGGAGGTGAAGCTCTGGGCTGGAAGTGCGGATGATCCCGACAAAGGCTACCGTTCCCGTTTCAGGCACGAAACGGAAAAGGCATGTCCCGGTTATTACGAGGTCTTCCTTGACGACTACGGCATAAAGGCACAACTGACGGCTACCCAGCGCACAGGAGTCCACAAATACACCTTTCCAAGCGGCACGGACGGGCACGTCGTACTGGATCTGGTCCATGGCATATACAATTACGACGGAAAAGTCCTATGGGCCAATGTCCGGGTAGAAAACGACACACTGCTTACCGGCTACAGAATCACAAACGGCTGGGCCCGCACCAATTATACCTATTTCGCCATTTCTTTCTCAAGTCCCGTTACTCAGTACGGATTTGAAGAGAAGGAACCTCCTCTCTACAGAGGGTTCTGGCGCAAATTCAAGATGGACAGGAATTTCCCGGAAATGACCGGACGGAAGATAACCGCGTGGTTCGCATTTGACACGAAGCGGAATCCCGAACTCACAGTCAAGGTAGCCCTGTCATCCACCAGCACTGAAGGTGCACTTAAGAATCTCAGGGCAGAATCCTCGGGCCTGTCATTTGAGGAAATCGCTGCCGCAGCGCGCGGAAAATGGGAGAAAGAGCTCAGTATCTTTAGCGTGGAAGGGACTGAGGACCAGAAGACTATGTTCTATACCTCCCTGTACCACACCATGATCAATCCGTCTGTCTATATGGATGTGGACCGCTCCTACCGGGGCCTTGACCATAATGTCCATAAAGCTGCAGATTTCACGAATTACACGATATTCTCGCTTTGGGACACCTACAGGGCAGAGCATCCCTTGCTGAACCTCATTGCACCGGAAAGGAATGCGGACATGGTACGGTCGATGGTCGCCCACCAGCAGCAGAGCGTTCACGGCATGCTTCCGGTCTGGAGCCTTATGGGAAATGAAGGATGGTGCATGAGCGGTTACCATGCCGTATCAGTCTTGGCAGACGCGATCGTAAAGGGCGTTTACAAGGACTCTGACGGCTCCGCACTCCGTGCCATGGTCCGGACATCCAATGTCCCGTATTTCGACGGTACGGAGGATTATACGAAGCTGGGATATGTTCCATTCGAGAACAGTACGACTGCAGTATCCACCACACTGGAATACTCCTATGACGACTGGGCTGTATCCCAGGCCGCCGCAGCGGAAGGGGACAGTGAGACCGCGGCCGCCTACCGCAAACGGGCCCTCAATTACCGGAATGTCTTCGATCCCAAGACCGGATTCGCAAGACCGAAGTACACGGATGGCTCATTCAAGGAGGACTTCGATCCGCTTCAGACATATGGGGAGGGTTTCATTGAAGGCAATTCCTGGAATTTCTCATTCCATGCTCCGCAGGATGTAAACGGCCTCATCTCCCTGATGGGAGGGGACAAGGAGTTCATCTCCAGGTTGGACAGGCTGTTCTCGATGGACCTTCCCGAGATTTATTACGAAGACAACGAGGACATTACGAAAGAGTGCCTTCTCGGCGGCTATGTCCATGGCAACGAGCCTAGCCATCATGTACCTTACCTCTATGCTTGGACTTCCCAGCCATGGAAGACCCAGTACTGGATGCGAGAGATCCTGGACAGGATGTACCGCAATGACATGAACGGCCTCAGCGGAAATGACGACTGCGGACAGATGTCCGCATGGTACATATTCTCATCCATGGGCTTCTATCCTGTCGCCCCGGGCTGTGACCAATACGTTATCGGTGCTCCTTATCTGCCATATGTAAGGCTCTCACTCCCAAATGGTAATGTACTTGAGATAAAGGCCCCTGGAGTCAGCGGGAAAAACCGCTACATCAAATCCGCCAGACTGAACGGAAAGCCCCTCGACAGGCTCTACCTGACCCATGGGGAACTGCTTCGCGGAGGAGTCCTGGAGTTTGTGATGTCGGCTGCTCCGAACAAGAAATCCGCCAGCTACGCCAAGCCATACTCCCTGACCCGTTAAGACGTACATTGGCAAGGTGTTTGCGATTGTACATCCAAAAACCGAGAACATTATGCGCAAATACATCATCCCCATCCTGCTTACCCTGATGCTCGCTACCGGATGTGCTTCAGTGCGCGTCCCGGCCCAGATGGAATATCTCACCAACAAAGTCGAGCGCAGGGGAGACCGTTTCTCTATAAGGAAATGGCAGAAGATAAACGTTGAATACCAGTCGCTGATCAAGAAATACGTAGAAAACTACACCCGCTACACAAGGGCGGAGAAGCGTAGGGCCATGAAGGCCATCAGCAAGTATTATACACTCCTGGTCAGATATGGCATAAGGGAAACCGCCGGCACCGTAGCTGATATCGGCTCCTACACCGGTGGAGTACTGGACGTTCTCAAGGAAGACATTCGTGCCGCCAAAGACTTCCTGAAGGATGTCATGAGAATGAGCGACAGGCAGATCAACAAATTCGTAGAAGAAGCTAGATAGCACCTCCCGCAGCACGTCTGCGGAATTCGGCGACCGTGATTGCGGTCGCCACTGCTGCATTGAGTGATTCCGAACCGTGCCGCCCGGCAGGGAAAGGAGGGATCGATATCCTTTCGCTTACACACTGGGCGACTTCATCGGAAATGCCTTCTGATTCATTCCCGATCACTATTACCACTGGCGAGTCGGAACCGTCCTGGAGTCGGGATTCGTAGATGTTGCTGCCGGAAAGGAATGTACCATAGATACTTCCCCCCTGAGAGATTACCGATTTACACAATCCGCACAGGTCGACAGTCTTGAATTTCACCCGGAATATCGCTCCCATGGTCGCCTGGACTGTCTTGGGATTGTAAAGGTCCACGCATCCTCCTGAAGCGAACACTCCGTCGATTCCGAACCAGTCGGCGATACGGAGGATGGTCCCCATATTCCCGGGATCGCGGATATCATCCAGGGCAAGGTAGAGTCCGGTATCCGAAAGGACCGGGGAGTCACCGGAGGGTATTTCGACCACGGCCAGGGCCGGGGACGGGGTCGTCAGGGCCGAGATATGGGCCATTGTATCTTCCCCGATCTCCGAAGAACGCCAGACACGGCGTACTTTCATATCAGAATCCAGGGCCTCGGAAACCATTTTCTCACCCTCTACGAGGAAAAGACCGGATTCTCTCCGGCCCTTCTTGGATGCGAGGGAACGCACCAGTTTTATCTCAGAATTCGAAATCGTGGACATGTTGCAAATATAACGCGAAAATAATAAATTTGCATATCTTGCATATGTCTGTGAAAAGCGTTTTTCCGGCCGTCTTCGCCGCTGCCGTACTGCTGGTTTCATGCAGTACTACCCGTCTGCTCGAAGACGGACAATACAGACTGGCCAAGAACAACGTCAAGGTTGTCAATGACAACCACTTCAACGCCAACGAGATAAGCCCTTACATCAAGCAGCGCCCAGGGAATTCGGTCATTTTCGGCTGGAATCCGTTCATGAACGTTTACAACTGGTCAGGCAGGGACACCAGCCGCTTCATGAACAAGACACTGCGCAAGATCGGCGAAGCGCCAGTCGTATATGAACCCGACCTGGTTGAGGAGTCTGCCGACAACATCAAGAACCACCTGGAATACCTCGGCTATTACAATTCCTCGGTCGACAGCCGCGTCAGCGTCAAAAAGCGCAGGATCACGGTTGACTATTTCGTCACTCTGGGCAAGAGGTTCCGCATACGCAAGCTGGATTATTCCGTCCCGTCCGGAGGCACTTTCGCTGAAGATTTCTACCGGGACACCTCGAATGTCACGGTCAAAGTAGGGGACTACCTCTCCGAGGCCGCGCTTGAAGCAGAATCCGCCAGGTCTGCCGAACATATGCGCAACCAGGGCTATTACGGCTTCTCCAAGAGCTATTACTTCTTCGAGGCTGACACCCTGATCCATCCGGGAAGCGCCGACCTGGAAATGAGCGTACGTGAATATACCAGGAACGAATCGCCCTCAAATGCGCGGCCCCTGAGCCGCTACAACATCGGAAATGTGAGTATTTCCTATCCGCGCACCCTGAAATTCAACGAGAAGGTCCTCAGGCATATGAACACCCTCGTCCCCGGAGAACCTTACAGCGAGGATATCATCCAGAGGACATATGACCGGTTCTCCTCATTGAAGACATTCAGCGGAGTCAATATGGAAATGACCCGCCGCGACTCCAACCTGGTAGACTGCTCGATAAATCTCTCGCAGGCATCCCTGATGGGCTTCAAAACCGGATTGGAAGCATCCTCCAACTCGAGCGGACTGATAGGAGTTTCCCCGCAGCTGAGTTTCTACAACAGGAACATCTTCCATGGCGGGGAATGGCTGTCGCTGAACTTCATGGGCAACTTCCAGTTCAAGACAAGCGAGAACATACGCTCCAACGAATTCGGAGTTTCTTCAACCCTTAGCATCCCGCGGCTTCTGCTGCTTCCGGACAGATGGTTCAGCCACAGCCGGAACATTCCCCGTACTGAAATCAAATTCTCGTACAATTACCAGGACCGTCCGGAGTATTTCCGTAACATCCTCTCAGCCTCATTCGGCTACTCTGGCGTCTTCCGCCGTCTGCTGTCGTACCAAATATATCCCCTCCAGCTCAGCGGAGTCCATCTCTACAACCTGGATCCGGATTTCTATGAGAGACTGGCCAACAATCCTTTCATGAGGAATGCCTACCAGAACCACTTCGACTGGGGATCGGGGTTCATGCTGTTATACTCTACAAACACTGACCTTACTCCCAAGAGTTCCTACCACTATGCCAGGCTTCAGTTCGATGTGGCCGGAAACGTCCTGAGCGCTTTCAACGGCATCATCAAACGCAATTCAGACGGGACACACAGCATATGGGGGACACCCTATTCGCAATATGTAAGGGTTGAGCTCCAGATCGGTAAGACATGGACATTCGGCGCTAATGACGCTTTCGGCCTGGCCACAAGGATCCTGGGAGGAATCGGACATGCATATGGCAACTCCACGGCACTGCCTTTTGAGAAACAGTTCTACAGCGGCGGAGCCAGCAGTCTGAGAGGCTGGCCGGCAAGGGGAGTCGGCCCCGGCCTTAGCGAGTTGGACAACACTTTCATTATTCCGAGCCAGACCGGAAACATCAAGCTCGAGACCAACGTTGAATTCCGCTTCCCTCTCTTCTGGAAACTCGCAGCGGCCATTTTCGCCGATGCAGGCAATGTTTGGCTTACCCAGATCAATTTTGACAATGCAGACGACGAGGACAATGCTTACGGGAAGATATCACCAGACGCGATCCTTACTATGCATAATTTCGGAAAGAGTATCGCTGCCGACTGGGGAATGGGAGTAAGGCTCAACCTGGGTTTCATCCTCCTCCGCCTGGATTACGGTCTGCAATTCCACGATCCTGCCATACAGGGTAACAAATGGATAGGACCCGACCGCTGGTTCAAAAGGGGGAACAACGCTCTGCAATTCGGAGTCGGCTATCCTTTCTGATGAGGGATGTGAAGTGCCCTTCTGTACTGTTTCTCAGCCGTTTCCATAGCTTCGCGGTCTTCGGGTGACACTGCGAAATCCAGGAATCTTTCCCATATGATTTCCTGCGCCAGGGAAGAGGGATGGCACAAATCCTCGGCATAGAAGCGATAATCCCTCAGCTCGTCGAGCATTATTTCATATGCCGGGAAATACTCGCATTTCTCAGGGAATGAATCGCAGGCCCTGTCCACTGCCATGAGGAGGCGGGCCTTGCTTACCTGGTTCCCATGTGCTCCGTCAGACATATGCCTGATCGGACTGACAGTAAATATGAATTCCTTGTCCGGCCAGCTCCGCAGCATACCTATGAGGGTCATTTCAACCTGAGAGATGCTGAGCTGCTCACGCAAGAACCCTTTTGCATCCAGTTTAAGGCAGTTCGATACCACATCACCGGTCTCTTTCCATTTGAAGACCCAGCTGGTTCCCAGAGTTATGATGACTTTGTTACACTCTTTGAAGAAAGCACAGGCTGCCCCGAGTTCCTTGTTGGCATTCTCCAGGAATTCCTCCTGGGTCTTCCTGGCGAACGAAGTGTGGTGGCTGAAGGCACAGACCAATCCTGCACCTGCGCCCATCTCCACGCAATCATCCTTGGTGAAGGGTATCCCGCTCGAGAGACGGGCCATGGAATTGAAGACGCTTACCGGGTTGTACTGTGTCCCGAACGGATTGACAACCACATCCAGTCCACAGTTCTTAAGCCTGAGGCCGATAGTGTCTGCAAAGCAGCTGCCGATTACCAGGATTTTGTCCTGGCGGCTGATTCCGATCCGGCTCCTGCCGGTTTCAACTGTAGTCTGCAATCTGATCATATGTCATATGTGTATCCGGGCTTCCAAAAATACTAATTTTGTGTTTTCCGGCCAAAAATGTAAATTTGTGAATATGGAAACGAAAGAGATCAAGCAATCTAAGAGAATCCAGACTTCGGTCCTTAATGCCGCTGAGAGGAAAGCTCTTATGTGGCTGGCATCGAAACAGCCAGCATGGATGACATCGAATATCCTCACCTTCATCGGAATCGCCGGCTCAGTAATCATTGCGCTTGGCTACATCCTCTCCGACAAGAACATAGCCTGGCTGTGGCTTGCATCTGCCGGCTTTGTCATCAACTGGTACGGTGATTCCCTCGACGGGAGTCTTGCCAGATACAGGAATGCACAGCGCCCAGTCTATGGATTCTATCTCGACCATATGGTCGACGTCTTCAATGAGATGCTGATGTTCATCGGAGTAGGGCTTTCAGCACTGATGGACCTCAGGATCGGATTGTTCTTGTTCGCGGCGTACCTGATGATGACTGTAAATGTCTCGGTCAACGCCCACCTGAAATCCGAATTCAAGCTCACATATGCCAGGGTAGGCCCTACGGAGTTCCGGATCATCGTCATTATCGTAAATACTTTATTGATCCTGATCAGGCCGCTTAGGGAATTCTCATTACAGGTGGCTCTCGGCTCTGACACCTTTCTCCTGACCGCCCTTGACCTTGTCGGACTTGTTATCTCTGCAGTCCTTTTCATCATGTTCATGGCCTCCTTCTTCGGTGACCTGAGGTATTACGCCAAAATCGACCCTCCAAAGAAATAGCAGAGTGATGCATTACGTACTCTCACCCGCAGAATTGGAAGCAGCGAGCCCGGTTTTCAGGGGAAAACTGGGGAAAGCCCTCTGTGACTTCTGTTTCCGTGCAACCCGGTTGAGTACTCTCAATTACGTGCATGACAGGTTCTTCGATTCCCACGGGCCGGATTTTACCCGCAAACTGATCGAATGGTGCAAGTTCAACTACAAGGTTTCCGGGCTGGATATCCTCGAAAAACTGGAACCTCCTTTCATCACTGTCAGCAACCATGCCTACGGAGGAGCTGACGGAATCGTACTCATAGATTTGGTCGGGAGCCGTTTCCCTGGATTCAAGGTAATGGTGAACGAAATCCTGGGAAGGATCAAGACCCTGGAAGAGAGTTTCATAACGGTTAATCCGGTAGATGCAGACTCCACTTCACCTACTGGAAGGAGCATATCCGGAGTCAGGCAGGCGATCCGCCAGATCCACGAAGGAAAGCCTCTGGGGTTTTTCCCCTCAGGAGCGGTTTCTGACCTGAACTGGAAGGACTGGCTCATGCCATGGAAACAGACTCCTGAAGTAAAGTCCGTCACAGCATATGACAATCTGCACCGCAGTACCCGTGACAGGGAGTGGCAGGATTCCGTTATCCGGATAATCCAGAAAGTAAAGGTTCCTGTAGTGCCGATCCGGTTTTTCGACGGCAACACCCTTTTCTACTACTTGCTAGGCCTGATAAACTGGCGTGTGCGCCTTCTACGCCTTCCGAGGGAGTGTTTCAACAAAAGAGGAAAAGAATTCAGGATAGGGATCGGGGAGCCCATATCTCCCGAGTGTCAGGCTCAATGCAAGGATATACCGGAACTTCGGAGACTACTGAGGGATTCCGTTTACAAGATGCCTCTTCCCGACAAATACGCAGTCATATGAAACGCATATGCAACACAATACTCGTAACCGGAGGCAGCAGCGGCATTGGCGCTGCGGTATGCAGCATGCTTGCCGATGACGGAATGACTGTATATGCGGCCTCACGGAGCGGAAGGTCTCCGCGTCCGGATGCGCCAGGGATAATCCCGGTCTGCGTAGACATAAACGACTCTGCATCAATCATATCTGCCATAAGAAGAATCAAAGCGGAGAAGGGGAGTCTTGACGCGATTGTATGCTGTGCCGGTAACGGTATAGGAGGAGCGATAGAGGATACTTCCTCAGAAGAAGCCCGGTACCAGTTCGAAACTAACTTCTTCGGAACCGACAACTGCATCAAGGCAGTCCTGCCGCTCTTCAGGAGCCAAGGTCACGGACGGATTATTACTGTGACATCCGTGGCCGGTTTCATTCCCATACCTTACCAGGGTTACTATTCCTCTGTCAAGGCCGCTCTGGACATGTACATGAAGGCACTGGCGATAGAATGCCGCAGATTCGGAATACAATGCTGCAGCGTAATGCCGGGAGACGTAAAGACGGGCTTCACCTCTGCCCGCAAACGTACCGCAGCCTCGCAGAGTCCGGATTCGCCATATTACGCTCAATCCCAGAAGTCCATTGCAAAGATGGAGCATGATGAGCAGAACGGAATGCCTCCATCACGGATTGCCAGGGCAATCAAGCGCCAACTTGGCAGAAAACATATGAAATTCACGGTAGTGCCGAGGCTGGATTACAGCGCGATCCGCGTTTTGGAACGGTTATTGCCGACGAAACTTCTCCTGTGGGCCGTAGGCCTTTTATATGACAACTAATCAAAACTTCAGAATATGATACTCAACAGATCATTTTTCGCAGCAGCTACGGCAGTCGTAGCTATGCTGATCTCTGTCAGCGCTTTCGCCCAGACAGAATCCACAGTCAATTCAGTGCGCCAGGCAGAAGAAGCTGTCAAGGATGCTCAGAAGGATCTAAGGCAGCAGACCCGCAGCAGCAAAGACGCCATCAGCAGCAGTGAGAGGCAGATCAATGCCGCCCAGAAAGACCTCAAGGCCAGCAAACAGGCTCTGAAGGATGCCCAGAAAAAAGTCTCAGCAAAGGAATCTGCCCTTAAAGCCCAGAAAGCGGCCCTCAAGTCTCAGAAGAAGGCTCTCGCCCTTGACGGCGGACTTGACAGCGCCGACAAGCAGCTGCTCTCCCAGATGCAGGTCGAAATCGATCGCATGAGCAAAGAGATCAAACAGGACAAACAAGCACTTGAGCCACTCAAGAGGCAGATTTCACAGAGCAACTCCACTATCAAGAGCGAGCGTTCCTCCATCCAGAAACAGAAATCCGAAATCAGCAAAAGCAAGAAAACCCTGAAGTCCCACGAGAAGAACCTGAAGAACACCCAGGATCAGCTCAAGACCGAAATGAAGGCAGCTGACGCAATGGAAAAAGCCAACAAAGACATCCAGGCAGCAGAAAAAGCCATGCAGAAAGCTGAAAAAGCGACCGAGAAAGCCGCTGAATCAGCAGCCGAAGCCTTAGGCGGAGGCGGAGCGAACTGACGCCAGGATTTACAGATTATCCTCTATAAAGGCCGTGACCTTCTGCATAAGATGGACACGGTCTTTTCCCATTACATTGTGCTCCGCACAGGGATAGGGGAAGTAATCCAGCTGCACGCCTTCCTTGATGCATTCACGGACAAAACTCAGTGAATGCTCCCAGACTACTGTATTGTCAATGGCCCCCTGGCAGATCAGCAGCTTATCCTTAAGGTCCTTTGCCTTAGGTATGAGGCTGGTCTTGGCAAATCCGTCAGGATTGGTCTCCTGAGTGTCCATATAGCGCTCACCGTACATTATCTCATACCATTTCCAGTCGATTACCGGACCGCCTGCAACCCCTGCCTTGAAGGTACCGGGAAAGTTAGTCATGAGAGAAATGGTCATGAATCCACCGTAGCTCCAGCCATGGACCGCAATGCGTTCTGAATCGACCCAGGGGAGACTCTTGAGCATTTCGATTCCGACCATCTGGTCCGCCATCTCATTCTGTCCGCAATACCTGTGGATGCATTTCTCGTATTCCGCACCACGGTTGGATGTACCTCTGTTATCCTGGACATATACTACATAACCTCTCTGTGCCATAAGCATCTCCCAAGGCCTGATTGCGCCAAGCCACCTGTTCTGAACCATCTGGGAATGAGGCCCACCGTAAACATAAAGGACTACGGGATATTTCTTATTGGGATCGAAGCCCAGAGGTTTGAAGAGGCGGTAATAATTGTCATATTTCCCGTCTGCACTCTTGACAGTCCCCAGATCGACCTCACATTGGGCGTATCCGGCATATGGATCCTCTGCATCTAACAAAGTCTCAAGGACCTTTCCGTCAGCAGACTTGCGCAATATGACCCTTGGAACGTTCAGGCTGGAATAATAGTCATAGAATTCAGTATAGTCCGCATTCATCCTTACGGAATGCCAGCCTTCCTCCCAGGTCAGTCTCTGAGGAGTGGAGAAAGTAACGGAGGAAAGCATTCCGGCCTTTTTGCCACGTCCGGTACGCACCGGGATCCTGAAGAGATGGTTCTCGATAGGGGAGACTTCAGCAGAAGTGTAATAGACGTATTTCCCGTCGTTCCCGACATATTCAACGTCTGCATCCACCGCCGTCAGGCGCCTTATCCCGCCATATGTATCACATAGGTAGAGATTCCTGTATCCGTCGCGGTTATCTGTCCTGTAGATGAAGAAATCCGTCCCCTTAAGGAAATAGAGGGGATCGAGAGGCTCGGTGTACCTGTCATTGTCTTCAGTCAGGACAGTCCTTTCATATGACCCGTCCGCGGCGCTGTACATATTCAGGCGGCAATGCTTCTGGCTGCGGTCAAGGACCTGTATGAATACATGCTTTGAATCAGGGCTCCATGAGATATTGGTCAGGTAACGGTCATCATTGAAATCGGTCACATCCGCCCACACTGTCTTCCCTGTGCTGACATCATATATGCCCAGGTCTATCTTCTCGGAAGACATTCCGTTCATCGGGTATTTGATGCTGACCAGACTGCCTGTCCTGGTGGTTATGTCAAGAAGCGGAAAATCAGTAACCTTCGATTCGTCCTTACGGTAGAACGCCAGGCGGGAGTAGTCATCTGACCAGAATATTCCGCCGGATATGCCGAACTCGTTGCGGCTGACTGTCTGGCCATATGTAATCTGTTCAGAGGTGCTTTCCGCCACAAGGTGACTTTTACCGGAAGTATCTGTGTAATAAAGGCTTTTCCCATCATTGAAGGCAACCGGAACATCCTTCTCTTCATCCCAGTCCGCCCTCACGCTCCGAGGAGAGACCGTTCCCGGTCCGACGACCTCATCCATCCTGAGCAGTTTTCCTCCGGGGTTGCTCGCAGGATGAACGGCAAATACGCCACTCTGGGCATAAAGTCCTGCCGTAGCGCCAAGGAACAGCAGGACAAGCAAAAAGGACTTGACAGTTTTCATAGGAATCAGTATGTAGAAGATACGTTTTTGACCGAAACGATGCGGTCCACTACATGTTTATGCATACCGCGCCAGGGAAGTGCTCCGAAATACTCCTTGTAATGGACCTCCACATGCTTCCCGCTGCAATGCATCAGTGAATCGGCCACCGTCTGGTTCTCGACAGAAAAATCGAAGACATATGAGCCTATGGTCGAGTCTGCTACACCTACATTCGCGCCGCTCTTGAAACCGGCCTGGATTATGCGGCCTTCATAGGTCTTGAAAACCACTCCCTTCAGTGTGAACTGATTAAGTTCACCGGCTTTCACCCCGTCGCCGAACACGAAATAGAACCTTACATAGAAAAAAACAGCGAAGGCAATCAAGAGCAGGAGGCCTGCGATAATTCCGAGTTTCTTAATGACATGCATATGCATACGTTTTTGTTAAGAACAAATATACGACAATATACAAAAAAAACCGCCCCACCAGGCGGTTTGATAGAAAACTGAGGTCCGATTATTTTTCGTTCCTCTTGCCGTATCTCTGGTAGAACTTGTCGACACGTCCTGCGGTGTCCACCAATTTTACCTTTCCGGTGTAGAAGGGGTGCGAGGTGTTGGAGATCTCGACCTTCACGACCGGGTACTCAACTCCGTCAACTTCCAACGTCTCCTTGGTAGGAGCGCAGGAACGAGTGATGAACACTGTGTCGTTCGACATATCCTTGAAAGCTACAAGACGGTAGGTTTCGGGATGGATTCCTTTTTTCATGATTCTATAAAATTATTTAATTCTGCTTTTTGAGCCGACAAATATACGAACTTTTCTTTTTTCTACCAAAAGAGAATCCAATTATTTCATCCTGAAGGGCTGATCGTCGTACAGGCAGAAGCGTTTTGCCTTCCTGATCCATTTCTGTTCGGAGATTTTCACATGCTCGCGTACATCCATGAGGCTGAGGTCTCCGCCGGAAAGATACTCGGCAATCACCGGATCGGCCAGCTTGGCCCAGAATTCAGGAAGGAGCTCGAACTGGGAGTACCTGCCCATGAACCAGCGCATAAGCTGGATGGTGTGGAGGAGTGAGTGATACTCGGCTCCGGGTGAAAGCATTATCTGCCATCCGTAGCATCGCTGGTCACTGTAACGCCCGGCAGAGGGGGTAAACGTACATGGACGCATCATCGCTCCCTGGGGGACGGGGGGAGTCTCGAGTGTGCTGTTCTTTATGAAAGGTGCCCCGATGTATTCATATGGCCTGGATGTCCCGATTCCGGGAGTAATCGTTGTATTGTTCCACAGGCCGCCTCCGGAATACATCATACACGTAAAGAGTCCGGGAATGTCGGAAGCGGGTGCAATAGTCCACGGCATCAGCTGGGAATTGGAGTCAGACGCCCTGTAGGAGATCACATGCAGAGGGAACTTCGCCTGGATCCCGGAGTAGTAAAGATTGCATAACTCTCCAAGAGTAAGGCCGTGTCTGTGAGCTACTTTAGCTATGTGCATCTCATGCATTCCTTCAGGCATGGTACCTTCCACAACACGGCCAGCCGGATTGATATGGTCAACTATGTAAAGTGCTGGCGCGTATTCTCCCATGTCAGCCAGGATGTCCATCAGGGAAATGACATCCTTGGTGTAGTTGAAATACCTGGCTCCTACATCCTGTATCTCGACGACTATGGCGCTGAGCGGCTCCAGGTCTTCGCGCGTGAAATCTATATGGTTCGTTCCGGGGGTCAGCTCAGCCTCACGCGGATAGAACACCCTTGCGAGATTCCTGCGCTCCCGGAACAAATCGTACATATAGCGGCTGCGTCCTGTATCCCAGCAGTTCTGGGTACAGAAACAGCCAACACGACCGCTCATGAGAGCCTTGTCTACCTGGTCCTCAAGCGGAGTCGTCCTGAAAGAAAACATATGACTATCCGGATATTATGCGATGGACGAATCCAAGCAGTTCATTGGAAAGCTCCTCCGCCGCTTCCTGGGTAGGAGCCTCAGCATAAATACGGATGATGGGTTCGGTGTTGGACTTGCGAAGATGCACCCATTTGCGTTCTTCATCAAAGTCGATCTTGACTCCGTCGATATCGGTTATTCGGCCTTTCGAAGAATACGCTTTCTTGACATCCTGAAGGATCCAGTCGATTACCGAGCTGTCACTCAGGTCGATACGGTTCTTGACAATGGTGTACTGGGGCAGGGAAGCCTTGATTTCCGACATCTTCTTCGCACGGGCTGCGAGATAGCTCAGGAAGAGAGCTACGCCGACCATGGCGTCACGTCCGCAATGTGCCTGGGGGAAGATGACTCCGCCGTTTCCTTCTCCTCCGAACAAGGCGTTCTTGGAGTGCATCAGGGTCGTTACGTTGACTTCACCCACGGCCGATGCATAATAGGTGCCGCCCCACTTCTCAGTAATATCCCTGAGGGCCCTTGAAGATGAGAGGTTGGACACTGTGACAGGAGCATATGGAGCCGTAACTTCCTCAAGCGGAACACCTTCCGCCTCGGCGATGGAAGCAGCGCGGGAAAGGAGATAATCAGCTATGGACACGAGGGTATTTTCCTCTATGAACGGAGTGCCGTCTTCACATATGAATGCGAGGCGGTCAACGTCGGGATCTACGCTGATTCCAAGGTCTGCGTGATAATCCAACACGGATTCACTGAGTTCGACCAGGTTCGACGGGAGGGGTTCAGGATTGTGGGCGAAGTTCCCGTCGACCTCCTGATTGATCGTAACACAAGCAACTCCAAGTTTTTCCAGCAAACGAGGCATGATGATGGCCCCAACTGAGTTCACCGGATCCAGCACAACGCTGAAACCGGCATTGCGAATCGCTTCGCAATCCACGTCCTTCAGGCCGAGGACCATTTCAATGTGCTCATCCGTGAAGTCATGCTCTGTCACTGAACCTAGTTCATCCACCGGAGCGAAATCGAAATTCCCGGCTTCGGCACAATCCAGCACGGCCTGTCCCTGGGCTGCGGACAGGAATTCTCCGTCTTCATTTAAAAGCTTGAGGGCGTTCCACTGACGGGGATTGTGGGAAGCAGTTATGATTATCCCGCCGTCGGCCTTTGAAAGTATGACGGCAAGTTCTGTCGTCGGGGTAGAAGCGAATCCGCATTTGACGACATCAACACCGCAGGAAACCAGCGTACCGGTGACCAGGTCCTCTACCATGGAACCGGAAATCCTGCCATCCTTGCCCACGACGACCTTATACTTCTCACCGTCAGGATGAGGCCTCCGTTCGCGCATGCATGCACAATATGCATATACGAATTTGACAATATCTACAGGAGTCAGAGCATCACCCGGTGCGCCTCCGATCGTACCCCTGATGCCGGAAATTGACTTGATAAGTGGCATTTTTGATCAATTTGTTAAAGAATTCTCAAAATAATTTGAAAGATACTTTTTTTTACATAATTTTGCAGAACACTTGCTGGGTTCGTATAACGGTTAGTACTCAAGATTCTCAATCTTGCAATAGGAGTTCGATTCTCCTACCCAGTACAAGGGTGCCGGAAACGGTGCCTGATGAATAGAGAGAGCGGCCTTTTTGAGCCGCTCTCTCTATTTCTTTTTTAGAGGACCATAATGGCTCCCACGAGCCCGAGGATGGCGTAGAATTCAGGCAAAGCGGCGTAGATCAGGGTATTAGCGAACACATTGTGTCCCTGTGATATTCCCACGATACCGTTTGCGCAGACCTGGCCCTGCCTTATGGAAGAAAGCATGCAGACCAGACCCACGAAGAGTCCTACACCGAAGACAATAAGTCCGGTTCCAACGGGATCCGCTTTCATCTTTCCAAGCATGATCAGGAAGGCTACGAAACCGTAGATTCCCTGTGTGGCCGGAACGGCAGAAAGGACCATGTAGTTTCCGGATCCTTCTTTCCTGACCTTGAGAGCGCCTTCAGCAGCATTACCGGCAATGGTAGTGCCATAACTGGAACCGATACCGGCCAAGGCTAGGACGGCACCAAGTCCGATGAAACCTAAAAGCTGTTCAATAACCATGATTTTGTTGAATTTATTGATTTATAGATATTACGATACTAAATTGTCTCTTCTTTGAGGGGGTTGTATTTCTGTCCTGTCCCGCTGTATCCGGCATTCTTGAAGAATTCAAGGAAATTGAGCCTCAAGGGATGGACGAATGCAGACAAACCGGACATCGCGATATTGAGGACATGCCCGACGATTACCAGGAACAAGAAGAATATCCATCCTGCGCCTCCGTCACCGCGGACCATGACTCCCAGGTCATTGAAGGCATCTCCAAGGAGGCTTCCTGCGAGTCCGAGGGCATAAAGCCTGAGATAACTAAGAACATCCGAGAGAAGTCCGGTAGCTGTGTTGTAGGTCTCCCAGAGGCCGTTCCCGAAATTGAACAGGGGACTCTTGTGAAGGTCCCTGAGGAAGAAAATGAACAGTCCGGATATGATTCCGACGACGATAATCGCTATCTTGGCCGCTTCCTTGTTCATTACTCCGGCGAGAGCGAAAGCGCCGATGGCTACGGCGCCTACTATCAGGATAGTCCATCCCCAGACCCCGAGCGAATCCTTGAAGCCCTTGTTCCGGGTTGCAACTATTGCCTTTACTGTCTGGGCCAGTGCGATATGAAGCACACCGCAGACCAGCGCCAGCATCATGTTCCAGTCATATGCACCCATTCCGGGCACCTCGACCTTGTCGCCGGGGACCATTATCTTATTCAGGCCGAGGCTCTGGATGAAACCCCACTGGGAAATGTCCACGGAGAAGAACGAATGGAAGAAGAATCCTATGACAGTGGTGGCAGCTCCGAGAGTCAGGATCAGGGGACTCATGCTCCTCATAGAGGACTTCCTGAGCAGCAGTCCGGCAAGAATGATAACCAGGCCGTAACCAGCATCACCCATGCAGAATGCGAAAAACAGGGTGAAGAAGATGGAGATGAATGCCGTAGGATCGAATTCATCATATGCAGGCATCCCGTACATATCGGTCAGGATGTCGAACATCTTCACGAAACGATTGTTCTTCAGGCTAATAGGGGGATTATCTTCTACTGTTGCGGCACTCTGGAGGCAGACTACAGGCATCCTGTCAAGGGCCGACTGGACCTTTTCCGCGCAATCCTGCGGTACGAATCCTTCCATCACTACTAAATGCCCATCGGCAGCCCTTGTGGACGCAACGCTCGCAAGATAGCGGTCTACTTCCGAAAGAAGCTGGCTGCAATCCTTTTCCAGGACATGGGTATAGTCCCTCTTGAGGGAGTGAAGCCTGCACTTGCAATCGAGAAGCTTCTTTTCCAGGATAGCGATCTGCTGGTCGGATACTGTGTAGTCTCCGGAAGGAGCAGGAACTTCATCTATCGGGAATGAATAGTCAGGATCATCGGAAACGGTCACGAACCAGACCTTGTCTGCATCCCGGGACACTTCGGTAAGGGAATAGAGGGAAGCCCAGCCCGGATCGAAATCCTTAGCCCTGACCGTATAGAAACGCATCTTGAGGCCGTTTTTCTCCAGGTCCGCAATGGCCTGGGCGTCAAAGCGTCCCCAATGAAGCCTGGCCTCCCTTTCAGCATATGCATCTGAAAGGGCAGCGGAAGTTTCCTCCAACATGGAAATGTTATCGGCAGTCTCCTTCAGCGGATCTGATACGGTTCCTATCACATATGCATTAATCTGCTTGAAGTCCCGGTCCTGTGAATCGTCCGAGCCTTTGAACCATTCGAGGGCCCTCTTGATGGAATCAACCTTGGACAGAAGGGCGGCAGACTTGTCATCCACCGGTTTGGACGACCTTGTGATATCGACCATGCCCAGGTCCTGGAGGTCTTTCAGGAATTTCTCTTCATCTCCGCTGAGGAGGACAAAGGAGCAGCGGTTCATTTTCTCAATCATATCGCTTCCAGAGCCTCCTCCTCTGCATGACGGTTCTTGACTATCTTGGATGAGGCCTTGGACAGGTTCTCCTCATCCTCCATGAATCTCTTGATCTTCCTGATAGCTTCCTGGTAACCAGGGATCTGGACCTTTTCGTAAAGGTTCACCTTCTGGGTAGTCTTCTTACGCTGCCAATCCAGGACACGCGCTTTCTCGCGGCTTACTTCCGATTCGATTCCAAGACGGGACAGGTCTTTGAGGATTTCCACTCCATCTGCATACCAGGCAGGTTTGCTGAAGGCATTGAACGGCTGGAGTTCAAAGAAAACTTCCCGCAGTTCCGGGGTCTTGACTCCGGCGACTTTCACAGTCACCATGTCAACGCCGGTAATCCTTACCAGTCCCGGATCGAACTCGTTCCAGAGTGCGGAGATGGAATCATATTTTTCCATAGCCGCATCCAGTTCGGAGAGCAGCTTCTCTGCACGCTCCTTAGCACGGCCCACTTCCATCCTCAGGGCGCTCTCCTTGTTCTTGAGGGTTGGGAGAGCGTTGAGACGGACTTTGAGCTGCTTGGTGATCTCGTTCAGCGAAGTCTTGTTATATTGGAACTTGATAGGCATCCCTAGTTTCCTTTCCAGTATTTATCAATAAGCGCTTGCTTGATACCGGTTTCCGCCTTCGAGAAATACTTTGCGAACAAAGACCAGGCGGTGTCAAGCATCTCATCTATAGAGATGTTGACGTCAATCGCCAGAAGTTTCGTCGCATATTCCTTGGCATATGCGAGGCACCGGTGGTCGTAATCCGAAAGGTCAAAGCCGTTCTCAAGCTTTGTCTTGGCATTCTGGGCATCCGCGTACAGGCGCACTCCGGCATTCATTATCTGGCTATGGTCCTCACGGGTCTTCTTGTTCTGGACGTTCTGTTTCAACCTGGAGAGCGAACGGAACGGATCGATGATTACCTTTCCGGAATCTGCATCAGCCCTCAGGAACAACTGGCCTTCAGTAATATAGCCAGTGTTGTCCGGGATAGCGTGAGTGATGTCCCCGTCATTGAGGGTAGTGACGGCGATAATGGTTATAGAACCTCCCGATGGCAACTGCACGGCCTTTTCGTAGATCTTCGCAAGATCAGAATAGAGAGAGCCGGGCATGGAATCCTTTGACGGGATCTGGTCCATGCGGTTGCTGACTATCGACAGGGCATCACAATAGAGGGTCATGTCGGTCAGGAGGACCAGTACCTTTTCATTCTTGTCAACTGCGAAATATTCAGCAGCGGTAAGTGCTGTGTCCGGAATAAGGAGACGCTCGACAGTCGGGTCCTCGGTAGTATTGACGAAGCATATGATCTTGTCCAATGCTCCGGCAGACTCGAAGGACTTACGGAAGAAGAGATAGTCGTCATTTGACAGTCCCATTCCTCCGAGGATGATCTTGTCAACGTCTGCCCTCATGGCAACGTCGGCGATAACCTGGTTATAAGGCTGGTCCGGGTCGGCGAAGAACGGGATCTTCTGACCGGAAACAATTGTATTATTGAGGTCTATGCCTGCAATACCGGTCGGAATGAGCTGGGACGGCTGACGCCTCTTGTACGGGTTGACGGAAGGGCCTCCGATCTCACGTGCCTCACCCTCGGGCTCCGGCCCGCCGTCGATAGGTTTCCCATATGCATTGAAGAAACGGCCCGAAAGCTGGTCTCCCACCTTGATTACGGGCGGCTCTCCCATGAAAATGACCTCGGCATCGGTAGGAATACCTTCCGTTCCGGAAAAAACCTGCAAAGTGACTATGTCACCTTTTGTCCGCACTACCTGTGCGAGACGTCCGGCAACTACCGCAAGTTCGTCGTTCGAAGCTCCGGTCGCCCTGACGGAAACGGTTGCCTTGGTAATGGCTTCCAGTTTCGTGTAGATTCTCTGATATACTCTATTTGCCATTTTGCTCGAGGATGTTTTCTAGTTGACCATGGAATTTTTCGAACTCCGCTTCCTTGAACGGCAGATAGTTCATCTGGCGGATAAGGTTGATAAGCTCCTTGAACCAGTTCCTGCACTTCTCATAGTCCTCGAAATCGAACTTACGGGCGCATATGTCAAGGACCAGGTCCATCATGTATCTCTGTCTCTCCCACGGGCAGAGCGCATCGATCGCATCGAATCCGTCCTGCTGCAGGAAAGTAAAGTCAAGCAGTTCAGCTTTCCAGAAAGTCTCATGGTAAGAAACGGGGACGCCGTCATCACCCAGGATGTTGATCTGGTCACTGGCTTCCTTGCCCTGGCGGATCATCCTCTTGAAGGAACTGACTTTCTCCACCCAGCCTTTTTCCACATTCTCCTCAAGCCATTCCTGGATTTCGGGATATTCCAGATATTTGGAATATGAGTCCATCGGGCTCACGGCCGGATATCGTTTCTGGTCAGCCCTGTTCTGCTCCAATGCATAGAAGCACCTTGCGGCCTTCTTGGTAGATTCTGTGACGGGTTCCTTCAGGTTTCCGCCGGCAGGGGAGACCGTCCCGATGAATGTGATGGCTCCGGTGCTGCCATTGTTAAGGACTACCTTTCCGGCACGTGCATAGAAACTGGAGATGATAGATGAAAGGTCAACCGGGAAAGCATCGGCACCCGGAAGCTCTTCCATACGGTTGGACATCTCGCGGAGAGCCTGTGCCCAGCGGGAAGTGGAATCTGCAAGAAGGAGGCACTTAAGTCCCATCGACCGGTAGTACTCGCATATGGTCATTGCGGTGTAGACGGACGCCTCTCGGGCTGCGACAGGCATGTTTGAGGTGTTACAGACTATAGTCGTACGCTCCATCAGGTACCTGCCGGTGTGCGGGTCGATCAGTTCGGGAAACTCGGTGAAGATTTCAACGACCTCGTTCGCACGTTCTCCGCAGGCTGCCATCACGATCACATCGGCATCAGCCTGACGTGCGATGGCATGCTGGAGCACTGTCTTTCCGCAGCCGAAAGGTCCGGGGATGAATCCGGTGCCGCCTTCCGCGATAGGATTAAGGGTGTCGATACACCTGACTCCGGTCTCCATGACTTTGTCCGGACGGGGTTTCTCCCTGTAATTGCGGATAGCCATCTTCACGGGCCATTTCTGGGTCATTGTAACCTCGACGTCCTGTCCCTCTTCATCAGTAAGGACAGCTATTGCCTGGCCGATAGTGTACTGGCCTTCCGGGACAACTGACTTGACTGTGAATTCCCCCTTAAAGCTGAACGGGACCATGATCTTGTGGGTCAGCCAGGCCTCTTTGACCTCACCTAGCCAGTCGGCGGCGATGACCTTGTCTCCTGCGGAAGCCAGGGGAGTGAAGTCCCACAGTTTCTCGGGATCCAGGGCCTGGGTGTATTCGCCCCTGCGGAGAAAGACCCCGTCCATAGTGGCCAGATTGTTCTGCAGACCGTCATAGACACTGGAAAGCAGGCCGGGGCCAAGGGTAATCTCCAGCATCCTGCCGGCGAACTCCACTTTAGCACCGTTCTTGAGTCCGCGAGTGCTTTCATAGACCTGCACGGAGGCTTTGTCGCCGTTGACCTTGATAACCTCCGACATGAGGTCGGTGCCGTCAAGATCGATGTAACAGATTTCATTCTCGGACACCGGGCCGTCCACCTGGACCGTTACCAGGTTAGAGACGATTCCGATAACCTTTCCGGTTGTTTTCATATGGTTCTTATATATTTTGTCTTTATCATCCTTCGTAATGTACTTCGCCGAAAGTGCCGCGGACCTCCTTTACCAGCTTGCGGAACATCTCCCGTCCGCTTTCTTCATCAAGGGCAATCCACCGGTTGACGATGTTAAGCCTGGTCAGGAAGGAAAGGACTACATTGATATCGAAATAATCATATGTAACCAACTCCGCAGACTTCGTCCAAAGAAGGTCATCCAGGGCTCTTTCTCTCTCCAGGATACCTTCAATCCCGAGGGCGGAGTCTATCTTCGAGACTACGGCCGCGTCAGGCTCCGGCTCAGGTAGGGTATCCATCGATGCCGGCCGCCCAAGGCGCTTGTTAAGCCACCGCACCTTGGCATTGCGCATCGTCAGGTCATATGCAAACCAGTCCCGGACATATGAGTTGCCGCTTCTGGACGCATCTGAATAGAATTCCTCGTCCAGACCGCTTCCTTCAAAGCCGGAAAGAAGCTTGTCGATGAGGGCATTGTCCTGGGCTGAGCACTGGCTCCGTATCCATTGGGTCAAGCCCTCGGGATCCAAAGCTCCTGCATGCATATCCTTATCCAGGACAGGCAGCGAGGCTATGATGTACTCGTAATTGTTCATCAGGACTATTGCTGATCGAAGAGGATTTTCTTGGTAACAGGACGCAGATAGCTGGAAATCAAGTCTTTGAACGTGCCGTCGGTCAGACTGATATAGTAACCTCCGTCCTTTGGTCCGATCTGCATGCCTCCGCCGATCTTCCTGGAGAAGGAGACGTCGATCCCTTTTCCGAGCATGCCGGCGAGTTCATTCTTCACGAATGGCTCCAGCCCTTTCTGCAAAGACTCGGGAAGGACCATCTCAAGGTCCCTGGAATCTTCTGCACTGAAATTGGATGCAACGGCCTTAATCAGCCCCTTGACAAATTCTTCCGAAGAAAGGGCCTCGTCCACCTGCAGGGCGGACATTTTGGCGACAAGGGCGTCACAGATGGTAGAACGGACGGTCTGGAGGCTTTCATCAGCAGCCATGCGGATGTCGCTCTCTGCCTTCCGTTTGGTGTCTTCTGCCTGCCTCTGGGCTTCGGAAACGATTTCCTCCGCCTTGGCCTTGGCAGCTGCCACGATTTCTCCGGCCTGGCGTTTCGCATCGGCAAGGAGAGCCTCTCCTTCTTCCTTTCCTTTTGACAGTCCTTCCTTGAAAAGCTTGTCGGTCAATTCCTGTAATTTATCTTGCATATGGCTATATAATTATGCGATTTCCCCGAATATAATAAATATTTCTCATATATGAGAAGATTAACTTTTAAAAAACATTTTTTATCACCCTCACGACATTCTCCGCTTTCCCCATCGTAAAGAAATGGACAGCAGGGGCCCCACTTGAGATCAACTCCCTGCACTGGGCTATGCACCAGTCTGTTCCTATACGTGACACAGCCTGCCGGTCGTCACCGGCGGCACGAACCTGCGAGGAGAGTTCCTGGGGAATATCGATAGAGAACGCCTGTGGAAGAAGTTCCAGATGGCGAGTGGAAGTCAGCGGCTTGATTCCCGGGACAATGGGGACAGTGATCCCAGCTTCACGGCACAGTCTGACGAAATTGAAGAATTTAGAATTGTCGAAAAACATCTGTGTAATGATGTAATCCGCCCCTGCGTCGACTTTACGCTTCAGATTGGCTATGTCTTCCTCCAGGTTCGCAGCCTCGAAATGCTTTTCAGGATAGGCTCCGACCCCTACACAGAATCCGGCGTCCAGACCTTTGATGGCAGCTACCAGTTCATCCGCATGGGCATATCCGTCCTTTTCCGGGACGAACCGCTTTTCTCCGGCCTGGGGATCGCCGCGGAGAGCCATAAGGTTTTCTACTCCCATGAAGGCGAAATCCTTCAGTTCACTCTCGATCCTGTCCACAGAGGCGCCTGCACAAATTACATGCGGAACCACTTCTATATCAAAATGATTCATAACAGCGGCGCACACCGCGACCGGACTTACACGGCTCCTGACCATATGCCTGGAGTAGCTTCCGTCGGCTTCCTGCCTGAACTCCAGTTCATCACGATGGCAAGTGACATTCACGTACTTCGGAGAGAATTCCATGAATGGCCTGATGCTTTCAATAAGCTCTGACTTGCTTATCCCGTGTTTCGGGGGGACGATCTCAATTGACGGGAACGCCGGCCCGCCGGATGTAAGTATTTCTGATATATGCATAATACTGATTCTTTTTCCTGTCAGAGGGCACTTAATGATGATTTGAACTGCTCCAGGTTGCGCGCGCCGACTATCACTGATGTAACTTCCGGCCTTCTGAGGATCCACCGCAGGGCATACTGTACGTCTGAGATTCCTTCGGCAAGAGCCTCTTCATGCCACTTCCGCAGGTCAGAGAGGAGTTCCTCAGTCAGGATCTCCAATTTGAGGGAATCTCCCTTCCGCATCCTGGCATCCGCCGGGATCCCGTTCAGGTATTTACCTGTCAGGAGGCCCTGATGGAGAGGGGAGAACGCGACGAAGCCAGCACCTTCCGCAGCGGCCTGTTCAAGCACCCCGTTCTCGACGCCGCGGTCTATCAGGTTATATCTTCCCTGGTACACAAGGGCGGGTACATCATGCGCCCTAAGATAGGCATATGCTTTCTCCGCCATATCAACCGGATATTTAGATATTCCGGCGTAAAGAGCTTTACCTGAACGGACTATATCTACAAGTGCCTGCATGGTTTCTTCAAGCGGTGTAACCGGGTCGGGACGATGTGAATAGAATATGTCGACGTAATCCAGTTTCATCCGCCTCAGGCTCTGGTCGACAGACGCAATCAGGTTTTTGCGGGATCCCCATTCCCCATATGGTCCCGGCCACATATGATGGCCAGCCTTTGACGCTATGATGATTTCATCCCTATGGCTTTCCAGAGACCCGTGCCATATCCGGCCGAACATTTCTTCAGCCGCTCCGCACGGAGGTCCGTAGTTGTTGGCCAGGTCGAAATAGGTCACCCCATGGTCGAAGGCATATTCCACTATCTTCCGGCACTCTTCATAATCTGCATCGGCGCCGAAATTCTGCCAGAATCCAAGCGCGATCTCGGAAAGGAGAAGACCGCTTTTTCCGCACCGGCGGTATTTCATCATTTCATAACGGGGGGCTGTGAGCCTGTAGTTCTCCATATTATCATCGGTTTTGGACAAGGTTCCCGAGGAACCGTACGGCATCTTGGGATGAGAAGCCGCGTTCCTTCGAGTAACTGTCATATTGTGAATTGCTTATATGTCTGATTTCCGGATAGGATGCATTCCTGTGAATGAAGATGAAACCGCATATGGAAGCATCCGGAATCATTGCATAACTTTCAGTAAAGGATATGCCAAGCTTTTCACCCTGCGGAAGCAGGGAGAGTATGTCCCGTTTAAGGGTATGGTCCGGGCATGAGGCATATCCGGCTGCAGGCTTGCATATCTTTAAGTCGCTGCGGTCCAGGCGGTCGCTTATCCACTTGTCCAGCCAAGATGAAGCTGCTTCGGCCAGGCAGACCCTGACCGAGCGGTCCATCATGGATTCGTAGTCAGCCGGGCGGCAGCTGGGACATGTGCAGCCTTCCGGATGTGGGGAAGATTGTTTCACGCTTATGGCGAACATGCCGAATGGGGAGGAGAAGCCCATGTCTTCCTGAGGCACGAAATCACACAGGGACATGAACTTGTCTTCTTCCTGACGAAGCATCGGGAGCCTGATTCCGTCAAAGACAATTCCGCTACCATCAGAACATGCATCGCTGAAACGGGCTGAAATGCGAACCGAGAGCTCTCCGGCAAGACGTGAAAGGGCATCACGCCCGTCAGAGACAGTCTTGCGGGCTACAGGAGATGAACTGTCTTTCAGTCCCCAGGTCAGAAGGAACATCTTCCAGTCAAAATAGGGAATCAGTTCATTGACAGGAATCTCCCGGGTCGGGATGTTTTCCAGTGTGCATTCTTCTCTCCGGAGGAAATCCTCCCTGGCTACATCCCGCGCAGGTTTCTGTGGCCCATCCGAGGCAGCAAAACGGGTATTTTCCCCGCGGAAATAGAGTTCCCTTAACTGAGCCTGCCTGGCATGCTCTTCCGCCTCAAATGCTTCCCGGTCAATGATACAACGCTTGGCATTAACGGCTCCCTGGGATGCATCAGCCCCGTAAAAAACGTGATCATATAACGGAGCCAGCTTGACGGCGGTGTGAAGAGCCGAAGTCGTAGCCCCGCCTACGAACAGGGGTGTGTCCATTCCTCTGGAACGCATCTCGCGGCAAAGTTCTTTCATCTGGTAAAGGGAAGGAGTGATAAGCCCGCTGACAGCGATAATGTCGGCACCTTGGGCAACGGCAGTGTCCAGGATCGTTTCCTTCTCCACCATCACCCCGAGATCGATCACATCAAAACCATTGCAGCCCAGTACGATACCTGTTATATTCTTGCCTATGTCATGGATGTCGCCCTTTACGGTCGCAAGGATCACCTTGGGTCTCACGGAGGAGCCATTCCCTTCAGTTCCTTCATTCCTGAGATATGGTTCCAGGGCTTCAACGGCGGTACGCATTACCTTGGCAGACTTCACCACCTGAGGCAGAAACATCTTTCCGTTTCCGAACAGCTCACCCACCTGTCGCATGCCGTCCAACAGCGGCCCCTCAATCACATCTACGGCCCTGCCGTGGATTTCAAGGCTCCTGAGAGCATCTTCCGCCACAGATGACATATCACCTCTTACAAGTGCATCCCGGAGGCTCTGGTCAGAATCCATATGCCCAGGGCGGGGAAGTCCCTGCGCGTTATCCGGGGAAGACGGTGCATCTGCAACGGCAGAAATCTCCTGGGCCTTGGCTATAAGCCGGTCAGTAGCCCCCGGATCCTTGTTCAGGATAACATCCTCGACGCAGGCCAGCAGGGACGGTTCAATCTCATCATAGACCTGGAGCATACCTGGATTGACTATCGCCATGTCCAGTCCGGCTTCGATGGCATGGTAAAGGAATGCGGAATGCATTGCCTGCCGGACCTTATTGTTACCCCTGAATGCGAATGAGAGGTTGGAAACACCTCCAGAGGTCTTAGCTCCGGGGAGATTTGACTTTATCCAGCGGACCGACTCAATGAAATCCACTGCATATGCGGCATGTTCTGCTATTCCGGTGCCCACAGACAACACATTGCAGTCGAATATGATATCCTGAGGCGCTATGCCTATACCGGTAAGCAATCCATATGCACGGGCACATATTTCAGTTTTTCGGGAGAATGTCGTTGCCTGTCCATTCTCATCGAAGGCCATAACCACCATCGCAGCCCCGAGCCTGTGGATTTCAGCCGCTTTCTTCAGGAACTCGGATTCCCCGTCTTTCAGGCTGATGGAATTAACTATGCATCTTCCCTGGGAATTCTTCAGGCCGGCCAGAATGGCATCCCAGCGGGAAGAATCTATCATCAGAGCAGCCTTTGCCACGGAAGGATCATTCTGGACATATCGTACGAATGTTTCCATCTCCTTCCCGGGTTCCAGCATTGCATCATCCATATTGATGTCAATAACCAGGGCTCCATTTTCGATCTGGTCAGCGGCTACCTTCAGCGCAGTTTCATAATCACCTGCGGAAATCAGCTTTGCGAACTTACGCGAACCAGCTACGTTCGTACGTTCTCCGATATTGGTGAAGTTCCTGGTTTCCAGGTCTATATGTACAGTTTCCAGCCCGCTTGCGACCAATTCTCCGGTAGAAGGTGAACCGAATGAGTTCCTCTGAGGGAGATCCTTGATCGCCTCTGCCAGCTTCGCGATATGCGAAGGAGTCGTGCCGCAGCAGCCGCCTGCTATATTCAGCAGTCCCCGCTGTGCCAGGCCACGCACCTCGGAGGCAAACTGATCCGGAGTCTGGTCATATGCTCCCATCTCATTGGGCATGCCGGCATTCGGGAAACATATGAGAGGCAAATCGCTGAAACGCGAGACATCTTCAATCAACGAAGACATCGCCGCTGCTCCGAGAGAGCAGTTGAGTCCGAAAGCCAGCAGGGGATAGTGCCTTACGGAGGTGTAGAATGCCTCCAGGGTCTGTCCGGTAAGTGTCCTTCCGCTCCGGTCTGACACTGAGACGGAGACTATTGCAGGAATAGGCTCATTCCCAAATCTTTCCGGGTATTTCCCTTTTCTCAGGTATTCTTCACGGAGAAGTGATGCGGCATACAGGGCGGCCTTGCAGTTCAGCGCATCGAAACAGGTCTCGACCACGATCATATCCACTCCACCGTCTATCAGCGCCCGGATCTGTCCTGCATATGAATCGGCCATTTCGTCAAACGAATACTCGCGGAAAGACGGATTGTCGGCATCCTGTGCAAGGGTAAGGGACTTGTTGGTCGGGCCCATGCTTCCGGCGACGAAAACCCTGCGTCCGGCCTTATCGGCCGCTTCGCGTGCTATCCTCGCCGCTTCGAAAGCCATGGATCCGGCTTTTTCGCCAAGTCCATGTGCCGCCTGTGAGATCCTGCTGGCGCTGAAGGAATTGCATTCGATAATATCTGCTCCGGCTTCAATGTACTCGGAATGAATCCGGGAAATTATCTCCGGATGTTCTATATTTAGCAGTTCAGAGTTCTCACATCCAGGACAATAGCGCTGAATCATGGTCCCCATGGCGCCGTCAAGCACCAGGATCCTGTTGTCAAGAAGCGATTGGAATTCAATCCTTACCATAATGCGCACAATATCCAGAATACAAATTTAAAAAAATCCTGCAATTTGACTATATGCCTCTTTTTGTCTAAATTCGCGCTCGAATTTAACTTCAGGACATTTGGAAAAGGCTTCTAAATACGATCTGGTGTTGTTTGACCTGGACGGGACCCTGCTGAACACGATTCCCGACCTTGGGAATGCAGTGAACCATGCCCTGGGAATAAGGAGCCTTCCTGTTCATGAAATGTACGAGTACCCGGCGATGGTCGGTCATGGGATACGCAATCTGGTGACAAAAGCCCTCCCGGAAGAGCTCAGGGCGGATGAAGGATATATAAGCGAGGTGCTTGCGGACTTCAGCTCATATTATACCGCACATATAGACGACCGGACAGAGCCATATCCGGGAATCAAAGAATTGCTTGCCACACTTCAGGAGAGCGGTTGCGCAATGGCCGTAGTTTCCAACAAGTTCCAGTCTGGCACTGAAAAACTGATCAGGAAATTCTTCCCTGACATAAAATGGGTGGCAGTAATGGGTAACCAGGAAGGGATGCCTCTGAAACCTGATCCTGCAATTGTCAAGATGATCTTCAATTCATATGCAGGACAGACCGGGAACAAGGAGCCGAATGCTGTCATGGTAGGCGATTCGTCCTCCGACATCCGCACCGGCAAGAATGCCGGAATCGCCACAATCTCAGTTACATGGGGCTACAGGCCCGAATCTTCTCTGACTGATGCGGACATTCTGGCACATAATGTGGAAGAATTGGAGGAGGCTCTTCTGAAAAAGGACATATGAAAAAGAAGATAATATTTATTTCCGCTGCGCTGCTTATGCTCATTGCTCCGCATGCTGTCACTCTCTCTCAAAGCACGATCAAAACTAAAGGAAAAGTTCCCGCCACTAGAATGGCTGGAGACACCCTAATAGTAAATACAATCACTTCAGGACGCGAAATCTACGGATATGCAGGTCCCACTCCTCTGGAAGTTAAAATCGTAAACGACTGCATAGTGGATGTACAGGCTCTCCCGAACCTGGAATCGGAAGAATATTTCGAACCTGCATTCAAGATTCTCAAGGAGATCTGGACCGGACTGACAGTCAATGACTTGAAGGAATACGTACCGGATGCCGTCACAGGTTCTACCTACACTTCAAGGGCCCTGATCAAGAACATGCAGGAAGCAATGAAAACCGCCTCCGGAAAGAGGCGGTAATCAAGGTTCTGTATTTTCCGGATAAATATCCTAACCCAGGAATCCCAGCAGGATACCGGCGGCAACTGCCGAACCGATGACACCTGCGACATTCGGTCCCATCGCATGCATCAGCAGGTGGTTGGAACGGTCGAACTCCAATCCCACGACCTCTGAAACCCTGGCACTGTCGGGAACAGCAGAGACTCCTGCGTTTCCGATGAGGGGATTGATCTTGTGACCTTCCTTGAGGAAGAGATTGGCTGTCTTGACGAAAAGGACTCCACAGGTGGTCGCAATCACGAATGAGAGCAGACCAAGACCGAAGATCTTCACAGAATTGCCGGTCAGGAACTTGTCCGCCTGGGTGGAGCAGCCGACGGTAAGTCCGATCAAGGTAGTGACCACATCGATCATTGGACCGGATGCAGTACGGGCAAGACGGTTCGTAACGCCACTCTCTTTCAAGAGGTTACCGAAGAACAACATACCCAGCAGCGGGAGTCCGGAAGGCACTATGAAAGCAGTGGTAAGGAATCCGATGATGGGGAAGATGATCTTTTCTTTCTGGCTGACCTGGCGCGGCTTGGGCATCTTGATAAGACGCTCTTTCTTGGTCGTCAGGGCAAGCATTATAGGCCTCTGGATGACAGGGACGAGCGCCATATAGGAATATGCCGACACGGCGATGGCTCCCATGAGATCCGGTGCGAGCTTAGAAGACAAGAAGATAGCGGTAGGACCGTCAGCACCGCCGATGATTCCGATTGCACCAGCCTCATTGGGCTGGAAACCGAGGGCCAGGGAAAGCAGGTAAGCGCCGAAGATACCCATCTGGGCGGCAGCTCCGATGAGTATGAGCCTGGGCTGGGAAATCAGCGCAGAGAAGTCGGTCATGGCGCCGATTCCAAGGAAAATGAGCGGGGGATACCATCCTTGCTTCACACCTTGATAGAGGGTGTTGAGCACGGAACCGTCTTCATAGATTCCGATATTGAGGCCGGGGAACATCGGAATGTTTCCGATGATCATACCGAACCCGATCGGAACCAGGAGCAGCGGCTCCCATTCCTTCAGGATGGCTACCGTGATGAATCCGATACCGATCGCAATCATCACGAAGTTCTGCCACGAGCAATTCGCAAAGCCCGTGAACTGCCAGAACTGATGCAGGCTGTCTATAATCTGCTCCATCAGCTAACTCAGGCTATGGTCACGATGTCGGCGCCTTCGAGCACTGAATCACCCTTGGAAACATGGATGGCAGTAACGGTACCGTCGAACTCGGCGCATATGTCGTTCTCCATCTTCATGGCTTCGATAACGGCGACCTTGTCTCCAGCCTTAACGCTTTGTCCTTCTTTCACAGACACTTCCACAATAACACCAGGAAGCGGTGAAGCGACTTTCTTTCCGCCGGAAGCAGGTTTCGTGGCAGGTGCGGCAGCAGGTGCCGGAGAGGCGGCTGCCACAGGCTGGGGGGCCGGAGCGGCCTGCACGGCAGGAGCGGCAGGAGCATTCTCCATCTCCACCTTGTAGAGAGCACCGTTCACGGTGACATCAGCTATATTGCCTTCAATTCCATTGACAGTAACCTCGTAGTCGTTGCCGTTGATCTTGTACTTATATGTTTTCATTTTTATATGTATTTATCTTTGATAATTCCTGAAATTCAATGCTTTGTTGTTCCACATGGACTGGCTGTCGCGACGGATGGTGACAACGAAACTCTCATTGTCGTGTACCGTGTCAGAAAGCCACTGTTCCATGGCCAGGCCTATTGCAGCTGCGACTTCGTCCTCCGAACCGGACTCGAGGGCCATGGCTATGGCCGCTGCAATCTCCCCGTTGACGTCTCCCTTGGGAGCCGGCGCCTGAGCCTTCTTCTGGTTCTGGGCGGTAAGGGCTGCACGGTGCTTCTTGTTTGCAGACTGGAACATCGCAGCGAAGAGCCACCAGAGGATGAGAAGGGCGCAGAAGACCACCGAAACGGACACCAGGGTAAGGGTGAAACCGTACGGATCCTCACGAGCAAGCCTCTGGGCACCGCTTTCCGCCTTGCCTCCTGCATTGTAAGCCTTAGGCGTAGGATCGGAAAGCTTGCACTCGCTGAACACTACAGCCTTATTGTCATATGCAAACTTGGCAATGGATTTTCCTGCAGGGATACCCGAAGGTACTGAAAGGGAATCGACCAGGGTCCTACCGTCATTGCTGACCAGATAGATGGTCGTACCTGGACGAAGCTTGAAAGAAGTGTAGAAGGTTCCATTGCTCTGGTCGCCGCTGGCATAGAACACCACGCTTTGGCGGGGTCCGAGCCGGGTCGAACGGTCCAGAGTGGAAATCATGCTCTTACGCAGGTCGCTGCGGTCGTCGGTCAGATAGCAGCCTCCGATATTGACCGTTCCCTGCGATGTATTGAAAAGCTCGACCCATCCGTTCCTGACACCGAAATCATCAACCAGGGATGTGCTGTCCGGAACGGGCATCACTTCGGATATGATGAGGTCGGAAACATTCTGGGCGCCTGCCAGAAGGGAGACGGCCAGAGCCGGGACCAGAAGGAACAATTTCTTTACTGACATATGCTTACAGCGGGAGATTGTCATGTTTCTTGGCGGGCAGTGACTGCTTCTTGCCTGCAAGGGATTCGAGTGCCCTGATGACACGGAACCTGGTGTTGCGGGGCTCGATGACATCATCGATATATCCTTTCTGCGCAGCCTGGTAAGGATTGCTGAACAGCTCCTCGTACTCGGCTTTCTTCTTGTCGGCCATGGCAGCCTTGTCCTCAGGATTCTCAATCGAAATGAGGTCCTTGGCATAAAGCACGTTCACGGCACCGGCTGCCCCCATAACCGCGATCTCGGCGGAAGGCCACGCATAATTGAGGTCGCCGCGAAGCTGCTTGCAGCTCATGACTATATGGGCTCCGCCATATGCCTTGCGGAGGGTGACGGTGACTTTCGGGACAGTAGCCTCACCATATGCATAGAGAAGTTTCGCTCCGTTGGAAATGACTGCGCCATATTCCTGCTGGGTGCCGGGAAGGAAGCCCGGGACATCCACGAGAGTCACAATCGGGATATTGAAGGCATCGCAGAAACGCACGAACCTCGCGCCCTTGCGGGAAGCGTTGATGTCGAGCGAACCGGCGAGCACATTGGGCTGGTTAGCCACGATGCCTACGCTGCGTCCGTTCATATGCGCGAATCCTACAATGATGTTCTTTGCGAAATTCTTGTGTACTTCGAAGAACTTGCCGTCATCAACAATCCCGGAGATGACCCTGTACATGTCGTAGGGCTTATTCGGATTGTCTGGAACTATCTGGTTGAGAGCATCGTCCACGCGGGAAAGCGGATCAGCCGTGGCGAGGACAGGAGCTTCTTCCATGTTGTTCTGGGGCAGATAGGACAGGAGTTCCTTGATGGTCTGGATGCCATCCTGCTCATTCTCTGCGGCAAAGTCGGCGACACCGCTCTTGCTGGAATGAACAGCAGCACCTCCGAGTTCCTCATGGCTGACTTCTTCTCCCAGTACGCTCTTGACTACAGCAGGCCCGGTGAGATACATGTAAGATGTATTCTTTACCATTACGGTGAAGTCGGTCAGGGCGGGGGAGTAAACCGCACCCCCGGCGCACGGGCCGAAAATACCGCTGATCTGAGGCACGACTCCCGAATAGAGGATATTGCGCTCGAAGATTTCGCCATAGCCGGCAAGCGCGTCGATACCTTCCTGGATCCTGGCTCCGCCGGAGTCATTGAGTCCTATGCATGGAGCGCCAGCCCTTGCGGCCATGTCCATCACCTTGCATATCTTCTCCGACATGGTCTTGGAGAGGGAACCTCCGGAGACCGTGAAATCCTGTGCATAGACATATACCAGCCTGCCGCCAATGGTACCGCATCCGGTAACGACACCGTCCCCGTCAGTGTGGGACTTCTCCATTCCGAAATTGGTGCAGCGGTGCTGGACGAACATGTCATATTCCTCAAAGCTGCCTTCGTCGAGAAGAAGTGCAAGCCTTTCCCTTGCTGTAAGCTTCCCCTTGGCGTGTTGTGCGTCGATACGCTTCGCACCGCCGCCAAGTTTGGCTTGGGCACGTCTTTCGACGAGTTTTTCGATGTTTTCCTGCTGAATGCTCATTTTCTGAAAATTATTGGCACAAATATACAAAAAAAAAGCCTCCTCTCAAACACAGATGCGTAAGGCGTGTATTTTAAATGATTTTATTATATTTATAACCTTGAAAAACAAAGTTCCGCAAGGAAATAGCAGTAAAAATGACGGATAGGAAGAACTCAATACTTCTGCCAGGCTCGATGTTCGAGTCCAAGGGCGGATGGATATCCGATCCCCAGTTCATGGAGGTCATGAAATCCTCCGAATTGCTCGCGCACGGACTGGGTAAGCCTGTCCAGGATGCCTTCACCGGTTTCAAGGTAGAAACGACTGCAGATTATCATGTCTGGGTACGCACAAAAAACTGGACATCATGGTGGACAGACCGTCCCGGTCCCGGTAAGTTTATGCTCCTTTTTGACGGCCAAGCCGTTGAGACGGTTTTTGGCAGCGGAAGTCCTGAATGGCATTGGCAGAGCGGAGGGATAGTCAACATGAAAGATGGGTATCATCGTCTTACGGTGCATGATCTCGATGGATTCGATGCACGTTTTGATGCAGTCCTGCTAACGGCAGCTGAAGGACAACCCGGGGATATTGACATATTGAGAAAATCCTTGCTGGACCTTCCTCCGAAGCCTGAATTCAAAGGAAGATATGATTTTGTAGTAGTAGGCGGAGGCGTTGCCGGAATGTGTGCTGCAATCAGCGCCGCCCGGCTTGGGAACAAGGTAGCCATCGTACAGGACAGGAAGGTCTTCGGAGGCAATAATTCTTCGGAAGTCAGGGTAGGACTCGGAGGACGGCTGAATATCGGGAAATTCCCTTCTCTGGGCTATCTGCTCAATGAATTCGGCCCGGCGAGGAAAGGCAATGCCCGGCCTGCCGAAATATATGAAGATGAGAAAAAATATGAGGCGATAAAAGCCGAAGATAACATTACTATGTTCATAGGCTACCGTGTCACCGCGGTCGAAAAAAACGGCGACAGGCTTATCAGTTCGGTCATTGCGACGAATGTCGATGATTACAGGGAGATCCGTATAGAAGGCAGTCTTTTCGCAGATTGTACGGGTGACGCAACGCTCGGAGTCCTCGCGGGAGCATCATGGGCGATGGGGAGGGAAGCCAGGTCCGTATATGGAGAGCCATCCGCCCCGGAAAGTGCCGACGGAATCACTCTAGGAGCCTCTATACAATGGTACAGCGAGACCAGGGAAGCCCCGGTTGCTTTCCCTGATATAGACTGGGGCCTCCCGATAGATGAGCAGACCGCCCAGAACGCCCGCCGGGGCCAATGGTACTGGGAAGTCGGAATGCGCGATGACATGATTTCGGAGGCGGAGAAAATCCGTGATTACGGAATGTATGTGGCATATTCCAACTGGTCCTATCTCAAGAATCATTCACGGTTCAGGGATGAAGTTGCAAACGAAGAATTCGCCTGGCTTTCATACTATGCCGGCAAACGGGAAAGCCGCCGCCTTTTCGGCGCCCATGTACTCACGGAAAACGACCTTCGCAATTTCGTGGAATATCCCGACGGATGTGTGTCCACTTCGTGGTATATAGATGACCATGAACCGGATCCGGACAATGCAGCACGCTTCAAGGACCCGTGGCTCAGCCGGGGAAGGCTGACCCCTCTGGATTATTATCCAATACCGTACAGATGTCTGTATAACAGAGACATAGACAACATGTTCATGGCAGGAAGGGATATCAGCGTAAGCCATCTCGCCCTAGGCACTGTACGTGTAATGCGGACTTGCGCCATGGAAGGGGAAGTAATCGGTATGGCTGCTGACGTATGCCGCCGCAATTCATGCCTTCCCGGTGACATCTATCCCGGGCATTTCGATGAATTGAAAGCCTTGATGACAAAGGGAGCAGGAGACCCCGGCAAGCCCTACCTGCAGACTTATACCCTCATAGACACCACCGCTGAAAGAAGCGAAAATTGCTGAAACAACATAAGTCATACAGATAAAAACAACATTCAAGCATATGAGACAAGCTGTATTGATGGCACCCGGCCAGATTGAATTCCGGGAAGTCCCTGCTCCTTCAGCAGAAAACCTTGCCCCACATGAGGTCCTGCTGAATATCAAGAGGATAGGTATCTGTGGGAGTGAAATCCATTCCTACCATGGAAAACATCCGTCCACCATATATCCTGTCGTACAGGGACATGAATATTCGGCTATCGTCACGGCAGTAGGATCCGCGGTGACGGTATGCCGCCCTGGCGATGCCGTTACGGCCCGCCCCCAGCTGGTCTGCGGTTCATGTAATCCATGCAAGAGAGGCCAATACAATGTCTGCGAGAACCTCCGAGTACAGGCATTCCATGCAGATGGGGCCGCACGCGATTTCTTCGTAGTCGATGATGACCGAGTCGTGAAGCTGCCGGACGGGATGTCACTTGATTTCGGGGCAATGGTGGAGCCTTCCGCTGTCGGGGCACATTCCACTAAAAGGGCCGGAGATCTTAAAGGAAAGAATGTCGTCGTCTCAGGAGCCGGGACAATCGGCAACCTGGTAGCGCAATTTGCACTTTACAGGGGAGCAGCCAAAGTCCTTATTACGGACATCAGCGACCAGAGGCTAGACATTGCACGCAAGTGCGGCATAGAACACACTCTCAATGTACTCCAGACCCCTTTGGAAGAAGGCGTGAAGGATGTTTTCGGCGAAGAAGGGTTCCAGGTGGGATTCGAGGTAGCCGGAGTAGAGAGTTCCATCCGCTCACTGATGCAAACCATTGAAAAGGGCAGCACCATAGTCGTTATCGCTGTTTTTGAAAAGGATCCGGCTCTCAGCATGTACTATCTTGGCGAGCATGAGCTTACGCTGGTGGGCACCCTGATGTACCGCCATGAAGATTATCAGGAAGCCATAAATGCAATCTCTTCCGGAAAGATCAACCTTAATCCGCTTATTACCAATCGTTTCCCCTTTGAACAGTTCGACGACGCGTACAATTTCATCGACGCCAACCGCATGTCCTCATTGAAGGTAATCATCGATTTAACGGAATAATGCATATGTTCAAGCCGGTCATAACATTATTCATCCTAATTTCCTGCATTTTCAGTGCGTCTGCAGAACCTGACATGCAGCATCCGAGACTTTTCCTCCGGGCAGGAGAAGAAAAGGCCATGATGAAGAATATTAACTCGGATCCTCTGTGGCTGAAAATGCACTCAAGGATATTGGAAGAGTGCGAAGTCATATGCGGACTTGAACCGGAGGAAAGAGTAATTGTCGGTCCCAGGATGCACGCGGTCTCATGTGAAGTGCTGCGCAGGGTATTGTTCCTGAGTTATGGATGGCGCACCTCGGGCAATGTCAAATATATGCAAAGAGCTGAGAAAGAAATGCTTCACGCCGCCGGCTTCATCGATTGGAATCCTTCCCACTTCCTGGATGTGGCGGAGATGGCCACGGCATTTGCCATCGGTTACGACTGGCTCTATTACGTGCTTCCGGAAAAATCCAAGGAAACGATACGCAAAGCCCTCATTGACAAAGCTCTCACACCGGCCCTTGACCCCGCATATGCCGCACGGTTCTCCCTGACAAGCAATTGGGGTCAGGTGTGCAACGGAGGCATGGCGGTTGCGGCTATCGCGATGCTGGACGAAGCACCGGCACAGGCGCAGGCTATCCTGGAACGGAGCCGCGAGAAAATGTTCATCCCGATGAATGCCGGCTACCCGCCTGAAGGCTGTTTCCGGGAAGGATTCGGCTACTGGGCATTCGGAACACAGTACAATATCCTCTTCCTGGATGCGATGTGGAAGTTTTACGGCAGGGAATCCATTGACAAATACCTGGAAGTCCCGGGCTTCATCGAATCAGGGAACTATTCCCAGCAGCTCATCACACCGTCTCTCCAGACCTTCGGCTATTCTGACAACAGCACCCGCATCTATCTCGAACCTGCGGTAATGTGGTTCAACAAGGTACGCCCGGATCCCCGCATGTACTATATGCAAAAGCCTCTTTTCGAGAAATTCGACGAGACCGGATCATACGTAAAGACCATCAAAAACCGTCTGGTGCCCTTTATGCTTATCTGGGGTGCAGGCACAGGTGAAGCGCCCTCAGTGGACCTCGCAAGCCCTCAGGAGCCAGCAGTCCATTATTATGCCGGACACGGAAAAAATGACATATGCGTGATACGCAGCGGATGGGGACCTGATGACGCCTATCTGGGATTCAAATCCGGCAAGGTCAACAATCCACACGGGCATATGGATGTGGGCTCTTTCTATTATGAATATAAGGGAATCCGCTGGTCACTGGACCTCGGCAGCGACGACTACGGTTCCGTGCAGGTGCACGGCATCGGTCTTTTCGACATGAATCAGGGATCTGACCGCTGGCTTAAACTGACCAAATACAATAACTTCGCCCACAGCACCACTTATCCGGAAGGAGCTTACCAGGATATCAACGCACAGTGTGTCATCACAGAGGATGAAAGCGGGATGTCGGCATCCTCGGAAATATCCGCAGAATATCCCGGGATGATGAAATCCCTTCTCCGCAAGGTCGCTCTGAAGGGAAAGGGAATCCTGGTAGAGGATTGCCTTTCAACTTCTGACAGAGAAGTGGATATGGTCTGGAATATGACTACGGAAGCGCAGTCATTCATCAGGAAGGGCTCAAAGCTGATCCTTACCGCAAAGGGAGGGGAGAGGCTGGAGATGAAAATCCGCTCCAAACTGCCATTCAAGGCAGAACTGGTTCCTGCTACACCGGCGAACAGTTTTGAGGGCCAGAACGAAGGGATCAACTTCCTCCGCCTCCATTACACTGTACCTTCCCTTAAAGACAATAATATCTTCTCCGTTTCGCTGAAACCACTGAAATAAAGATGATGCCCTCCCTGCCAGGGGATTGGCTTCGCCTCATATGTCGCAGTCAGGGCATGACTTCAATGCGCCGGTTCGACGGCTAACTCGGGGTTTTTATCCGCCTGTCGGCGTATAACGCCCCTCAGACAAACGCCGTCGCGGGACACCGGCTCTCTCGTCCTGCCAGGAACCTGACTGCTCCAAATCGGCTCGTCCGACCCCGTGGCAGGGGAGGCAGTAATTATTTGCTGCTGCCGAATTTGTAGTGGCGATGCCTCTTGTGGAGGTACCGGATAAGCTGCTCCGGACGGTCAGTCTGGATCATGGTGGTCCCATAAGAAAGGACCTGGTCATAAATCTTGTCGACCCCCTCAGCACGAGCCTTGTCATCGTCCAGATAACCGCAGAGGCTGCCCCAGATCGTATTGACCCAAAGCTTTGATCCCTGGGAGATTATCTTGTCAAAGCAATCCTTAACCTCAGGACCGTATTTAGACCAGCACACCTCATATGCCAGAGGAACGGTACCAGTTGATAGATACTGGTTGAAAAGCTGTTTCCCAGCCGCGCTCTGGATGTCTATGATAGGCATATACATCATATTGCGGGGATACGGTGCAAACTTTTCCGCGACGAAATCGACAGGACGCTTGCCTTTTATGAGGATCTGGTCAGTAACGCCGAGTTTCTCAGTGATAGCAAGTACATCGTCATAATACTCGAAACCCTTGTCCACGTTGACCACAATACGGTCCTTGCAGACAGCGAGAGCCTCCTCGAGAGTCGGCATCCGGAGACTGTCGGTAGCGACCCCATGCGCCCTCTTCAGGCGAAGCTTCTTGATCTCGGCAAGGGTATAATCGCTGACTGGGCCTTTTCCGTTCGTACAGCGGTCAAGAGTCTTGTCATGGCTGAGAACCAGGACACCGTCCTTGGTCTTCATGAGGTCAAGTTCCATCACATCCACGCCCATTCGGATCACGGACTCTATAGCCGGGATGGAATTCTCGGGATAGTTCCTCCAGTCGCCCCTGTGAGAGACTACAACAACATACTTGGAATCGGGGTTGTGGATTTCGGAAACGATTCGTTCTGCCCTGTTTGCGGACTTCCTGGCGAGGGCATCCTGTGGAAAAGCAAGTCCTGCCACAAAGGACAGGACAAGCGCAACTTTTGTAAAAATGTTATTCACGGTAAAACTATTCTTCTGACAAAGGTTTGAGGGTGGAGTAAACGTGAGTGACATCGTCATCATCCTCCAGGAGGTCTGTCAACTTGTCAAGAGTCTCACGCTGCTCGGGGGTGACATCCTTGAGATCCACTGTAGGAATCCTCTCGAAACCACCGGAAATCATCTCGAAGTTCTTGTCTTCGATGAATTTCTGGATATCGCCATATGACTCATATGCTCCATATATGACGATCTCGCTGGTCTCGTTGTCATCCTGGTCGACATCGGTCTCACGGAAGACCTCATCTGCACCGAAGTCAATGAGTTCGAGCTCGAGCTCCTCAAGGTCGATCGGGTTTGCCGGATCCTCTTTGATACGGAAGATGCACTTGTGGTCGAACATGAAACTGACGCTTCCGTTCTTGCCGAGGGTGCCGCCGCACTTGGTGAAATAGCTGCGGACATTAGCCACGGTCCTGGTAGTGTTATCGGTCGCAGTCTCAACGAGGTAGGCGATACCGAAGGGGCCGTAGCCTTCATATGTCACTTCAGCGAAGTCTCCCTGATCCTTGTCGGTAGCCTTCTTGATGGCACGCTCGATGTTTTCCTTGGGCATGCTCTCATTCTTGGCCTCGGCGATGAGTGCGCGGAGCCTGGGGTTGCCGACAACATCGGGGCCTCCCTGCTTGACCGCCACGGTAATTTCCTTACCAAGCTTCGTGAAGATGCGGGCCATATGCCCCCATCTCTTCAACTTCCTCTCTTTGCGGAATTCAAAGGCTCTTCCCATAGTGCTTCAGTTATTATTTGGACATCAGGGTCTCGATCCTGGAGATGTACTTGTCGATATCGTAGCCTTCGATAGACTGAGGATACTGGTCCTTGATCTTCTTGTAATAATCGAGAGCCTTTGCATTGTCACCCATCTCCTCGCAGACGACGCCTGCCTTGAGCAGATAGGAAGCCGCGAAAGGATTGTTGGCCCTGGCAGCGGCTTTGTCATACCATGAAAGGGCTTCGCTGTATTTCTCAAGTCCTACATAGGCGTCGCCGATGCAACCGAGACTGCGTGCAGCAAGGATGGACTCCTTTCCTTTGTATTTCTTGAACATGGCGATGGCCTCGTCATAGTTTCCGAGCTCGAGGTTGCACATTCCGGCGTAGAAATACACGCTCTCTCCGGCCTTGCTGCCGTACTCGTCAATGATCTGCTTGAAGCCAAGGACATTCCCGTCACCGTTGAGGGCGAGGTCATACTCCTGAGCCCTGTAAGAAGCCTCTGCAGGATACATCTGGGCCATTCCTTCCGCCTTCTTGGGCTGGAGGATGAATTTCTGCCATGCTACGATGCCCAGTCCGATGAGCAACAGCGCTATAAGGCAGCCATATATGAGTTTGGAATGCTCTTTCAGGAATTCGTCGGTCTTGGAAACCTGCTCTGCAACTTTCTCCTGCCTTTCAGCGTCTCTAGCTTCCTGGGCTTTTCTTTCTTTTTCGTTTGCCATATGTTTCTTGTTTGTTATTCGTTATCAGGACCTCTTTTGTATAGAGGACTGCAAAAATATAAATTTTTACTGATTCGAGCAATTATTTATTATAGTTAAATTTGGTATCTTTGCATGATACAGACCAGACAGCATGCCAAGACTCAAGAAAATAATGGTCCAGGATTTCCGGAACATCGAGTTCCAGGAACTGGAATTTTCTCCCAACGTAAACTGCATTTCCGGGAACAACGGGGAAGGGAAGACCAACCTTCTTGATGCTGTCTATTACCTGTCGATGACCAAGAGCGCATTTTCCCCGTCAGACCGCTACAACTTCCGCTATGGGAAAGACATGTTCTCCATAAGCGGGATTTACGGCATGGAGAACGGCTCGACGTCCAAAATAGTGATCCAGACCTCGTCAAACGGGACAAAGAAAGTCCGCAGGGATGACAAAATATATTCCAAGGTGTCATCGCACATAGGCCTGCTTCCGGTCGTAACTGTCTCTCCGATGGATATTTCCATGGTAAGCGAGTCAGGAGAGGAACGTCGGCGCTTTGCCAATTCCGTCCTGTCCCAGATGGATCCGGAATACCTTGCCGCCCTCCAGCAGTACACCCGACTCCTTCTCCAGCGAAACCGCCTTCTCAAGGACAGGAACTGGGACGAGGCGCTCCTGTCTACATATGACCAGAAAATGTCCTCCGCGGCCGCGAAGGTACACGAGGGAAGGAAGAGGCTGGTAGAAGACATGGCTCCTATCGTCCAGGAGCAATACCGATTGCTCTCAGGCGGGGGAGAAGAAGTTTCTATCCAGTACAAATCAGACCTTTCCACTGCATCACTTGAAGAAACGCTTAAAGTATGCAGGGAACGTGATGCCATCCTGGGCTACACTACTGCAGGCGTCCAGAGAGACGATTTCGAATTCCTGATGGACGGGCATCCGATACGCCGGAACGGCTCACAGGGCCAGCAGAAATCCTTCCTCGTGTCGCTGAAGTTTTCCCAGTATTTCGTAATGCGGAGCAACTATGGATTCCCTCCTATGCTCATCCTGGATGATGTCTTCGACAAACTGGACATGGAGCGGGTAAGGAACCTGCTCCAGATGGTTGCGGGGAATGATTTCGGCCAGATTTTCATCACGGACAGCAACAAAGTCCGCATGCAGAACGTGGTCAGCAGCATCACAAGCGACTGTGCATTCTTCGTAGCTTCGGCGGGAACCTACACTCAGGGATGACAATGGAGTACGACAAGGAATACCTCGAAAAAGTCAAGACCGCGCAGGCTTCATTCAGCGCCAGGCCGAAGAACAACCTGTTCTTCAGGATGAAGCGGAAATCGCCCCTCGACATGTCTTCCATAATGGAAGCATATGTAAAAGACATGAAGATATCCCGCGGACTGGACACTCACAGGATATATGAAGCCTGGGACTCCGCATCAGGAGCAGGGCCGTTTACACTGAGGAAGTTCTTCCGCTCCGGCACACTGTACATTACCCTGACTTCTTCGATGGTACGCAGCCAGCTCTGGTTCCAGCGCGCAGAACTTGCCGGAAAAATCAATTCTATCCTGTCGGCAGATCCGCTCTTCTCCGGAAATGACAATCCCGTCAAGAACATAATCCTGAAATGATAATGGCACCGGAGGACTATATGGCAGCACAGGGCGACAGGCTGAGGATCGTAGCCGACTCCGAGATACCTTTCTTGAACGGAGTCTTCGAACCATATGCCTCGGTCCGCTATATTCCAGGTACCCGCATATGCAGGGAGGACTGTGCGGATGCCGATGTCCTGGTCACCACTACCAGGACCAAGTGCACAAGGGAACTGCTTGAGGGATCCGATGTCCGGCTCATTGCCGCGGCCACTATCGGAGAAGACAACATAGACACCCAGTGGTGCCGTGAAAACGGGATCGACATACGCAATGCGGCCGGGTGCAATTCCGGGGCCGTGATGAATTACGTTTTTTCAGCCCTCTACGGGACTGCATCCCGTAAAAGCATAAGCCTGAAGGACAAGACAATAGGAATAATAGGCGCAGGGAATGTAGGGAGTAAAGTGGCCAGTGTGGCCATGAGCCTTGGTTTCAGGGTCCTGCTATACGACCCGCCACGCGAGAAGCAAGAAGGCTCCTACGGATTCGTCAGCCTGGACGAACTGCTGGAGGAAGCTGACATAGTGACCCTCCATGTCCCTCTGGATGAGACGACAAGAAGCATGGCAGGGAGGGATTTCTTCATGAAAATCAAGCCCGGAGCATTCTTTATCAATACATCCAGGGGAGAAATAGTGGACGAAAACGCCCTCAAGGATGCAGCCGGCAAACTGGGTCCCCTGATCATAGACACCTGGTCTCATGAACCCAACATCGACAGAGAACTGCTCGAACTTGCAGACATAGCCACTCCTCACATTGCAGGATATTCCTACCAGGGAAAACTGAACGCCACATCTATGGCGGTTCGGGCGGTCGCCCGTTTCTATAGCTTAGAGCCTCTGTACGAATTCTTTCCGCAAATCACGATACCTGAGCTGAAGGCCCAGCAACTGGACCTGAGGGACAAAAACCAAGGGGAAGTGGCAGCCTTGCTGCAATACAATTACCCGATTTTCACCGATGATATCCGCCTCCGGATGGCACCGGATGAATTCGAAAGCCTCCGGAACAATTACCAATTACGGGGAGAATTCTATACGACATGATAATTAATAACATAAATTCTTGAACCATGGGAATATTCAATCAGAATGACATCAGGCAGATTGTCGCCAGGGGATCTGACGTCCGCACCGCAGAAGCCCAGCTCGCACGCTTTAAAAAAGGCTTTCCCTGGATGGCGATCGTAGGTCCGGCCACGCCGGAAAGGGGGATATCGGTCCTCTCAAAGGAGATGTCCGACAAGGCTGCAGCATATTATGATAATTCCACAGGAGTTACAAAATGTAAATTCGTACCAGCCTCCGGTGCCGCATCGAGAATGTTCAAGGACATCTTCGCCGCACTCTCAGAGATGGAGTCAGGACACGATGCCGCCCCTGGTTCACCGGCTGACACTCTTGCAAAGAATATAAAAAAGTTCGCATTCTGGTCGGAAGATATTTTCCCTAAGGAAACCAACACGCCGGAAGGTCGTATTGATGTGGCTAGCAAAGTCCTCACTGACAAGGGACTGGGCTACGGCAGCAAGCCCAAAGGAGTAATCATGTTCCATAGATATGAAGATGGAGAAACGCGAACCGCATTTGCCGAGCATCTGGTTGAAGCCCAGGAGTACATGCGTAATCCGGACGGTACCGCAAACCTTGTGGTGACTATTTCACCCGAGCACCGGGAGCTCTTCGAGAAAGAACTTGAAAGGGTGAAGGAAGCATATGAAAAGAAATGGAATGTGCGCTTCAACGTCAATTTCACATATCAGGAAAAATCCACAGACACGATAGCCGCAGACCTGAAAGACAAGCCTTTCCGTACAGATGACGGCTCCCTGCTCTTCCGCCCGGGAGGGCACGGGGCACTGATCCACAACCTGAACAAGGTCGATGCGGAACTTGTTTCGATCAAGAATATAGACAACGTGTCCAACCAGAGGCTGCTGCCCGTTACGGCATATTGGAAGAAGGTCCTTCTCGGAGAGTGTCTCATGCTCCGCGACCGTATTTTCTCATATCTTGAAAGACTTGATGCCCAAACGGATCCGCGTTCCGAGAGCTGCCACGTCCTTTGCGACGAGATCGAGAGCTTCTTCGACTCGGAACTCTGCGTCCAGATGCCGCTTACAACCCGTCCTGCGGAAAGGGTGGCCATGCTCCGTGCAAAACTCAACCGCCCGATCCGCATATGCGGAATGGTCCGGAACCAGGGAGAACCCGGGGGCGGTCCATTCATCATAGCAGGGAAAGACGAGGCTACATCCCTCCAGATACTCGAGAGCGTCCAGATCGACAAAGACAACGAAGGATCCATGTCGGCAATGGCAAGGGCCACGCACTTCAATCCGGTTGACATAGTATGTTGCCTGCGCAACTACAAGGGAGAGAAATTCAATCTCCTGGATTACATCGACGAAGATGCCGGATTCATATCCTCCAAGAGCTACCAGGGCAGGGAACTGAAAGCACTTGAGCTCCCAGGTCTTTGGAACGGGGCGATGAGCGACTGGAACACCAAATTCGTCGAAGTGCCCCTTGAGACCTTCAACCCGGTCAAAGTAGTCCTAGACCTGCTCCGTCCCGCACATCAGGGATAAGCATCGGTTTTGATAATCCGACAGGGTTAGATTATATTTGCAACATATGTTGTCCCTAAGACAAAGCACACGGTCCGCAGCAGGCATATTAATGCTTGCCGTGTGGTTGTTTTCGCTGTCTGTAAGGACTTTCCACATACATCACGATTCTGTTCAGAACGGGGATTCCTGCTATGAATGCAGCCATCACCTGAAGCATCCCGCCCATTTTTCCAGCGAGACCCATGCTGGGGACAACTGTCTTATCTGCCATATCCTGACTGTACCGTTCCTCTGCCAGAAAACCACTTTCATTCAGAGAACGGATGCTTTCAGCAATATATTTGTGCAGCAGTTGCCTCCCATGACGGACAGAACCGTCATCTCTCAGACACCACGCGCTCCGCCTTCGTCCTCAATGGCATAATAACATACTGGCATAAGGACATATAAGGCAATAATAAGTGCATGCAAATCAGACATTTGTCCATATGCATCGCCGCCGTATGTCTGGCTTCAAGTCTCGGAGCACAGGAGAAGACCGTCAACGACACTCTGCAGCATTCAGTAGTGTCGGATTCATACAGGCAGTCTCAGCTGAAACGCAATGCCACGGCCAGTGAAATCCTGGAAAAGGATTTCCTGGACAGGCATCTTTCCGGCAACATAGTCCAGACACTTGAAAACATACCCGGCGTGCAGTCCATGGACATAGGATCAAGTTTTTCAAAACCGATGATCCGAGGCCAAGGCTTCTCGAGGATTGCCGTAACCGAAAACGGAATCAAGCAAGAGGGGCAACAGTGGGGAGCAGACCATGGCCTGGAAATAGACTCGTACAACATCAGCTCAATAGAGGTGGTGAAGGGACCTGCATCTCTCCTGTACGGAAGCGATGCAATGGGAGGAGTTATTGAAATCCACAAACCTGAATTCCCCTCAGCGAAAGGGATTTACGGTGAGGCTGTCCTGACGGGAAAAAGCGTAAACGGATCGCTGGGTGCATCACTGATGCTTGGATATGCTTCTGATAAATGGATGGTCCAGGCACGGTACACGGAGCTCCATTTCGGCGACCTGCATATCCCGACTGACACAGTAGTCTATATGTCAGTACTCGTGCCCCTCGAGGGGCGGAAAATGAAGAATACAGCCGGCTTCGAACGGGATGAAAGTATCTACGCCTCGTACCGGAACGGAAGATACAAGGCGACCATTTCTTTCAGTAATGCTTACCAGAAATCCGGTTTCTTCCCTGGAGCCCATGGCATTCCGGATGCATCCCGCCTGAATGACGACGGATCTTCCTACAACATAGAACTGCCTTACTCCTGGGTTGACCACATCAAGATCTCCTCCGGACACCAGTACACCTGGGACAACAACATTTTGACGGGTGACTTTGGGTATCAGTTCAACCACCGGGAAGAGTGGAGCGCCTTCCACACCCATTATCCGAGCCAGGAAATCCCTTCAAAGGATCCGGACAAAGAGCTTTCCTTTATCCTCCACACAGGTTCAGGAACACTCAGGCTGAGACACTTCCACTCGGCCGTCCTCGAAGAGAGCATCGGGGTCAGCGCACAACTCCAATGGAACAGCGTCGGGGGCTACTCTTTCCTGCTGCCAAAGTACAGAAGGCAGACGGCAGGAGCATTCTGGCTTGGGACGTGGAAACCCAATCCGAGGCTGTCTGTGACCGGAGGGCTGAGATACGACTGGGGGAACATCGATATCAAGGAACACACCGACCCTAATCTCATGGAGTACCTGGTCCGGCAGGGCTACAGCACGGAAGAGGCGGGGAAATACAGTCTTGTAAGTGCCACCGCAAACCGTCACTTCGGGGACTTTTCAGGTTCAGCTGGACTCGTCTGGAATCCTGTCGGGAAGCATCTCTTCAAACTGAACATAGGGCGGAGCTTCCATCTTCCAGGGGCCAATGAGCTGTCAATAAACGGAGTCCATCACGGCACCTTCCGCCACGAGCAAGGAGATCCAGATCTGGACTCGGAACGGGGTTGGCAGCTGGATGCCCTTGCAGACATGAAATGGGGACGAGTTGAACTGGAGTTATCCCCGTTCTTCTCATGGTACGGGAACTACATCTTCCTGGATCCGACAGGCAAATGGTCTCCATTGCCTCATTCAGGCCAGATCTACCGCTACACCGGCACTGCTGCCCGCTTCTGGGGAGGAGAGGTCGAATTGCATGTGAGCATATGGAAACACCTGAAATACAACTTTTCAGGAGACTATGTAAACACATATAACGAGACAACGCACACCGCCTTGAGTTTCTCTCCGCCACCCACAATGCGCAATATCCTCGCATGGGAAGGGGAGAGATGGGGTGCAGAAGCTGAACTACAGAGCATAGCTACCCAGAAAAGGATTGCACATAACGAAGACATCACCCCCGGAGCGAACCTCTTACATCTAGGAGGCCACATTTCTTTCCCGAGGATTGGGACAGAAGTATCCCTGTCTATCCGTAATCTATTGAATACCAAATATTACAACCATCTGAGTTTCTACCGTAAGGTGGAGATTCCCGAACCCGGCAGAAACTTCAGCATAACATTCAGAAAAACAATAAAATGAAAAAGACGATATTAATTCTCGCGCTCATTCCGGTTGCTTTCATCGCTTTCTCATGCAGCAAGGATGACGGCGACACAACTAAACCTGTCATCACCCTCAGCGCCCCTGCACACGACCAGGGACTCAAAATAGGGGATCCTGCCGGAGTCCTCCTGGATATGGACCTTTCCGATGACGTGATGCTCGGATCCTATAAACTGGAGGTCCACAGCAATGCAGACCATCACCATCACAGCAAATCAGCCGGGACCGTTGATTTCAGTTTCCACAAAGAATTTGACATCAGCGGAAACAAGAGTATCCACATCAGCCACAGAGACATAGTCATTCCCGAAGGAGTGTCCGAGGGGGAGTACCACCTCATGGTTTACTGCACCGATGCGGCCGGCAATGAAGCCCAGCTCGCCCGGGATATAATCCTGAGAAACTAATACAGGCTATTTCACCCAATAGACGCGGTCGGGTTTCCTGGGGAGGTCCTTGGGTTCACCGTCGGCATATCCCAGCACACAATGACCTATGCCTTCCCATTCGCCTTCGATCCCAAGGTCGGACAGGAGTTTCCTGTACTCTTCCTGTTCGAATTCCTGTTTTGCCCTGTGGATCCAGCAACTGCCTACCCCAAGGGAGTAAGCGGCAAGCATCAGGTTCCCCATCACCAGTGAACCATCATAGACCCTGTTGGGATTGGTGGCATCGGAAATGACGATAAGCACCACCGGAGCCCCGTAAAACGGATCGAATCCCTCGTCCCAGCCTCCGATCTGCCTGTTGCTCTCGGAAAGCTTGTCGCGGAGTTTCTTGTTGGTAACGGCGATGATCTTGGTCGATTGCCTGTTCTTTCCACTGGCGGCAAAGAGTCCTGCGCCGATTATTTCATTTATGGTCTCTTCTGGGACCATGTCCGGGCGGAAGCTGCGCACGCTCCGCCTCTGAAGCATATCCTGGATAGTCTGATTCATCATATGAATGTATTTGATATGCAAAAATAGTATTTTTGAGTATCTTTGTTAAGACCACATATGATTTCTGATGGGAATTCTGGATTTCATAGTCATCATCGCATATTTCATGGGTCTGATCGCCGTGAGCATGATAATGTCGCGCAAGATCAGGAGCTCCGAAGATATGTTTATTGCAGGGCGCAATTCATCATGGTGGCTTTCAGGTGTTTCCTCTTATATGACTATTTTTTCAGCCGGCACCTTCGTCATATGGGGAGGCGTAGCCTACAAGTCCGGGATTGTGGCGGTGGTGGTCGCAATCTGCCTGGGAATAGCTTCATTCATAGTAGCACGCTTCATATCCGCCAAATGGAGGGAACTGCGTATCAAGTCTCCAGGAGAATTCCTTACGGTACGCTTCGGTCACAATTCCGTCAGTTTCTACACCATTTCCGGGATAATCGCCCGGGCCGTCCACACCGCAACGGCCCTGTATGCCGTAGCTGTCATAGTCTGCGCATTGGTCAAAATGCCGGAGGGAAGCATTTTCGCATCCACAGGATTCGCGGGAGATTCTCCGGAGGGATACCTGAGCATATGGTGGGCCCTTTTCATCCTCGGATCTGTAACCCTGCTTTATACAGTGCTCGGCGGCTTCCTGGCAGTCCTGATGACAGATGTCGTCCAGTTCGGAGTTCTGATCGCGGTAGTCATTTTCATGATCCCGCTGTCGCTTAATGCCGTAGGAGGTGTAGGCGAATTCATATCCAGGGCATCGGACATCCCGGGCTTCTTCTCCGGCACATCGCCTACATATACATGGATCTGGCTGGTTCTCTGGATGTTCCTCAATGTCGCGATGATCGGGGGAGACTGGCCCTTCGTGCAGCGCTATATCAGCGTTCCGACCACGAGAGACGCCCGGAAAAGCACCTATCTCATAGGTGTGCTTTACATCCTTACCCCGCTTGTATGGTACCTGCCTACGATGGCCTACCGAGTCCTTGAACCCGGACTCGCCTTGGGACTCGACCCGGCCACGATGAACTACAACGGAGAACATGCATATGTCAACATGAGCAAGCTCGTCCTTATGGACGGGATGTTGGGCATGATGCTCGCTGCCATGCTCTCCGCGACCCTAAGCAATGTCTCAGGCATCCTGAACGTCTATTCCAACGTTTACACATATGAAATCTGGGGGCATCGGAAGAAGAACCGCGACGCTGATGAAAAACAGAAGATAAAGGTAGGGCGCCTTTTCACCATCGCGTTCGGCGTTTCCATCATTATCCTGTCCATGCTCGTCCCGTTCGCCGGAGGAGCGGAGAAAGTCGTCGTCACCCTCCTTACCATGGTGATGTGTCCGCTCTACATACCGTCTATATGGGGGCTGTTCTCCAGGAAGCTCACAGGGAACCAATTGATCTGGGCCATGATAGCCACCTGGGTAATAGGCATCTCCGCCAAATTGGCCATTCCGGCGGAAGTGATGAACCCATCATTGGTTGATTCCATCTCAGGCCTCATCCTCCCGGTCACGATCCTTGCAGCGATGGAACTCCTTACCAAAAGAGGCGATCCCGGATTCCAGGCCATGCAGGACTACAAAGATCCGGATGCAGACAAGCTGCCCGGCCCGGAAGTCAAGAAAGCCACGAAGGCCTATTCACATATGGCTGTCAGCTGTTTCTGCATAACCCTCTCGACGATCGCACTGCTCCTGACAGGCCTGCTGCTCACCGGAAACAGCAAGGCATTGCATGTAAAATCAATAGTCATATGGTTCATTGCTGCGATCGCAGTAATGACACTTTCATATATTATCTATCGTTTGTTTGAGAAACACAAAGAGAAATGAGTGTAGATGAAATCCTTTTGCGCAGCCGTTTCAATCCGCTGAAATACGTCCTCTGTTACGACGTATTCAATACCGGATTCAACGGATGGATGACTCTCATGCCAAACTTTACAGAGTATCCGGACTTCGATGTCCCCAAAACTCTAGTTAACAAAGACCAGTGGCCCCCGGTTATGCTTAGCTCTGCCACATACCGTTATCCTGGGACACATGGCGCCATGTCCGGCACCTTCAGCCTGAAACTCTCCACCAGGCCTGTAGCAAACCCATATACTGAAAAACCGGCTGAAGGCAGCATGGGACACGCAATCAAGAGACTTTCCTTCCTGCGTCCCGAAAGCCGCTTCCTGCAGATCGAATGCTGGTTTTCCTATACCGCCGAGCAGGATAAGGTCGATGGTGGAGACCGCCCGCAGCCAGGCCTTCATGAGAATTCCATCCGAGATTTCGGAATGGGCTTTGACACGCAGAACCGTGGCAACCGTTTTTTCACCGGGATGCGCTATCTCAACGCAGTTGACGGAAAAATGATGCAGAAATGGCAATACATCCATTCCACTGAAGGTGTCACCGACAAAGAATGGGCATATGGACTGGAAGGGGACTGGTGCAAGAAAGGTGTGGACCACTGGTGGTTCGGACGCCGGTATCCCAATGGTGACCATGACGGATACAAAGACCTTCCTGACGGCCACCAGAAACTGATTTACAATGAAACCGACTGCAAACTGAACTGGCAGTACATGCGCATGAAGGTCGACACCCTTGACCGTCACTATGTCGAGTTCCAGTGTCAGGACAGGATCTGGGATATGCGCAATATCAAGATCGACACTGTAGATCCATACAGGAGGATTGACAACCTGATCAACCCGGTCTTCTGGGTGAGCACTGACGCTAACCGCAGGGTGTTCCTCTACGTCGATTCAGTAGTCGTTTCACAAGAATAGGAGATCAGGCCATGAAAATGTTCAATGATTCACACCTTGAAGTAAAGAAATTCTTCAAAGGCAAATTCGAGACTCATCCATATGAAGCTGGTTGGGCGGATGAGGCTATATTCTTCATTATGGTCGAGAAGATCGAAGGGAGCCCGGTCTTTACCGGACAAGTCCAGCTCTCGCAGGACGGAGTCAACTGGTCGGATGACGGCAGTTCCCCGGTCAGTTTCAGCGGAACAGGCCTGCATATTATCAAAGTACAGCCCAACTTCGGGAATTACCTGCGCCTGGCCGTCAGCATCGAAGGGGGAGAGATGTTCCTGAACCTGCATATCGCATGCAAAGGCTGACCAGACTCTTCTGCGCGATTTCCATCCTCGCCGCTCCGGTGTCAGCATATGCCCAGGCATATGTCGACTTCGAGAAAGACTTCGAATGCACCGTTTTCCTCCGGAAAGAGAAGCACACCAGGGCCAGCCAGGGCCTGGAAATGAGCGGAAAATACGTTTTCTCCTTTCAGGACGGCGGGCATTGCAACGTGTACAATTTCCGAACGGCCTCCTCGGAACCGATCGGGGGATTCGACCTCGTGTCGTCAGGGAAGGACAATCATGTCAATAATGTAGAATTCGGCGTAGAGAAGGCTCCCGGAGGGTCTTTCCCGATGCTGTATATCTCGAACGGCAAGGTCGGGAGCGACCTGGAGTGGTCCTGTTTCGTAGAAAGCATAAAACGCAGAGGCAAGTCCTTCAGTTCAGAGCTAGTACAGACTATAGTGCTGGATGTCTCGAAGTGGGATGAGAAAGGATATGCCAGGATATTCGGGGCACCGAGCTGGCTGGTCGACAGGAAAAGGGGATTCCTGTGGGTTTTCTCCGCAAAGAAAAGGACAATAGCCAGCGTCACAAGGGATCCGTCTGAGAATGAATACATTGCTACTAAATTCAGGATACCGTCACTCTCTGAGGGGAAGAGGGTAGTGCTGGGGGTGGATGACGTCCTGGACCAGGTAATATTCCCATTCGAGGTCTGGTTCACCCAGGCCGGATGTATGGATGACGGGAAGATCTACTACTGCTTCGGGGTCGGCAAGGATATGGGCAACGATGGACGGCCGGCCCATATGCGGATCTACGACACAGATTCCGGGAAGATATGCGCGAGATATGACCTGGTGGAAAGCGTCCCGCAAGAACCCGAAGACCTGGTGCTTCGCAAAGGTTATATTTACCTCAACGCGAATGTCGGCAAACCTGCCGTCCCGTGCATATACAGGATCTCGCTACCGCGCGACAAAAAAAAATTATTATATTTGTAGTCCAATCGGGGTATTAGCTCAGTTGGTAGAGCGATAGGTTCGCAATCTATAGGTCAGGGGTTCGAATCCCCTATGCTCCACTAAAAAAGGGTCGGCTATAAAGCTGATCCTTTTTTAGTGGAGCATGCGCTCACTGAGTGAGCGCTGCCGACCATTATCCATCCCAGCCAAGTTCATAGTTAAAGGAAAAGAGTTATCTTTGTTCCTATAACATGATAGCATATGGACAGGCAGGAATGTGACTCGTTGTTTCAGCGGCATGGGGTTAAATCCACGCCGAACCGCATCATTGTGGCCGAAGCCCTCTCAGAGGCCAGCCAGCCTGTATCCCTTTCAGAATTGGAAGAAAAGATCGTCTCAATCGACAAGTCAGGGATATTCCGCACACTAAGCCTGTTCAAAGACCATCACCTGGTCCACGTGATTGATGACGGCAGCGGAAGCGTACGCTATGAACTCTGCCACAGCGAGGACGGACATGACGATGACCAGCATATTCATTTTTACTGTGAAGTGTGCCGGCGCACATTCTGCCTGAGCGAAATACCCGTACCGGAAATATCTGTTCCACAGGGTTATGAAGTCACATCCACTAATTTCGTCCTGCATGGCATATGTCCTGAGTGCAGCAGGAAATGACCGGATGACAGTCTGCAGGCAGCCATCTGCATTTGCAACCGGGTTGCAGGAAGATATGCCTACATTTGCCTGCAGAAATATTAAAAATGCAAGCATATGAAAAAGACCTACAAGATCGAAGTGGATTGCGCCAATTGCGCCAATCTCGTTGAAGAAGCAGTAAACAAAGTAGATGGAGTCAAAGAGGCCGTCATCTCTTTCATGACCCAGAAAATGAAGATTGAATTCGAGGAAGGAGCCGACTGCGACAAGGTTATGGAAGATGTCCTCCGTACTGCTAAAAAAGTGGAATCTGACTTCGAAATCCTCTAGCCATGAGCAGAAAACAGCGCAGGATGCTCTCACGCATCCTCATCGCAGCTGCATGTACCGGACTTCTGGCCGTTCTGAAGGTTGAAGGATGGCCCAGGCTGGCATGTTTCCTCGCCGTTTACCTCCTGATAGGTTACGACATTATCCTCAAGGCATTTAAAGGAATCCGGAACGGAAGGGTCTTCGACGAAAACTTCCTGATGACGCTGGCCACTTTCGGAGCCTTCGCCCTGGCCATATACGAACGCTCGGGAGACTATCTCGAGGCTATCGCAGTAATGCTGTTCTACCAGATCGGAGAATTCTTCCAGAGCTATGCGGTCGGGCGAAGCCGTCAGAGTATCAGTGAGTTGATGGATATCCGCCCGGACTACGCCAACATAGAGAAGGAAGGGAAGATAGTCAGGACTGATCCTGAAGAAGTCGGAATCGGGACGGAAATAATAGTCATGCCGGGGGAGAGGGTTCCAATCGACGGAACGGTTATCGAAGGATGCTCCACCCTCAACACCGCAGCCCTTACAGGAGAATCCCAGCCGCGTGAGATCAATCCGGGGGAAGAGATCGTCAGCGGATGTATCAATATGACCGGTGAGCTTCGCGTCCGGACCACCAAGGAGTTCGGGGAGTCCACCGTTTCCAAGATACTGGAACTGGTGGAAGACTCCGCAAGCCACAAGGCTGCATCAGAGGACTTTATCGCGAAATTCGCCCGGGTTTACACCCCGATAGTCTGCTATTCCGCACTTGCCCTCGCCTTGATTCCCGCACTCGTGCGCCTGATTACCGGAATGCCGCCTCAATGGGACATATGGATCTACAGGGCGCTGGTATTCCTGGTTATCAGTTGCCCATGCGCCCTTGTCGTAAGTATTCCCCTGACATTCTTCGCTGGAATAGGAGGTGCCAGCCGTGAAGGGATCCTGGTAAAGGGAGCTAACCTGATGGAGGTCCTCTCGAAGGTGAAGACTGTGGTCATGGACAAGACAGGGACGCTTACACTCGGTGTTTTCGAAGTCAACGGCATACACGACCATGAAGACGACGAAAACAGGAACGAAGAAGAAAGGGCTTACCTCATCGAAATCGCGGCACTTGCCGAATGCTCTTCCTCACACCCGATAAGCAAAAGCCTCCGCAAGGCATATTGCAAAGAAATCGACCATTCAAGGGTGAAGGATATCCGCGAGATAAGCGGTGAAGGAGTCACAGCGGTGATAGACGGAAAGGCCGTGGCTGTCGGTAATGAAAAGCTTATGCGGGAACGTGGGATAGAACCTTGCCACTGCCACAGCGCCGGGACGATAATCCATATGGCTATCGACGGCAAATATGCCGGCCATATAGTCATGGGAGATGTGGAAAAGCCTCATTCGGAAGAAGCCATACATGCACTTAAAGAAGCGGGTATAAACAGCACGGTCATGCTGACCGGAGACGCAGAACCAGTGGCGGAACAGGTTGCCTCCCGCCTTCACATTGACAGGGTTTATAGTGAACTTATGCCTGCCGACAAGGTAAGAATAGTAGAAGAACTACTTGAAAATCAGCAGGATAAGAGTAAACTGGCATTCGTAGGCGATGGAATCAACGATGCCCCGGTACTGATGCGCGCCGACATCGGGATAGCCATGGGCGCGATGGGAAGCGACGCAGCGATAGAGGCTGCGGACATAGTGCTTATGGATGACGATCCCCTGAAGATTCCGAAAGCCATCAGGATAGCCCGCTACACCCTCGGCATCGTATGGCAGAACATCATCTTCGCCATAGGCATCAAAGTAGCCTGCCTGGTCCTGGGTGCACTGGGAATAGCCAACATGTGGCTGGCGATATTCGCAGATGTGGGAGTACTTATTCTCTGTGTGCTTAACTCAATCCGCGCGATGCATGTCAAAAGGCAGTGAATAGACATTCTTCAACACATCGACTACATATATCGTATCTCCGATGATGAAGAGTCCTTCAGGCTCGTTCGGAACTCCGGACTCGATAAGGTCATATTTCCATACCAGATTCTTTGTAGCAAGGTTATAGCAGCATATGAACTGGGTCGGGGGGCCGCCGTACACCTGGTAGAGCATTCCGCCTTTGATGGCTGCGCCCTGGGTCGCGAGAAGGAATTCGTCCGTCCACCTGTCCAGGATGTCCGCGGTCGAAAGAGTGACCTGCGAACTGGCGGCAGAAGGAGTCTTGAACTTGACGAACTGGAGGGAATTCCCCCTTGTGGGTTTGTTCCAGCTCTCCCATGAGAATCCGGTTATAATGAGTTCACCTGCATCTATATCCATCACTACATTGGGATAGTATAGTCCCATCTCGATGGGAGCGGGAAGGATTATTTTCTGGACCACATCGGCCGCAAAGGTCCCGTTCTTGTCACGGGTGATCCTGAACACCAGGATGAGATGCTCGACCTTGTTTTCCTGGCTGACATAGATCAGGGGGAATTCATCTCCCTGCCTGTAGTAGGTCGATGAGACGACCGCATTGTTACAGTGATATGTCTTCTTTCCCTCGAGGGCAACGCTTCCAAGCGCCTTACCGGTCGAAAGGTCATATATGTCGATAGCCGGAGCACCGTCGTAGAACTGGAAAATCACGTTACCTATGCCGGTAGCGCCCTGGCAGTGTTTACGGTCACCGATAACTTCTTCCGTGTAAAGTTTTTCAAATGTCTGAGCAGCTGCAGAAAAAGCAAGACATGAGATGAGGATGGCTACAAGTGTCTTTTTCATACTATATGGTTTTCCACAAAGGTAACTACTTTTAGTGAATTAAGGATTAAGAGGGAAGAATTATCTTTGCACACATGAGCGAGACAGTAATAAGTTGCAAACACCTGACCCATTATTACGGGAAAAGGAAGATCTATGAGGATCTGAATTTCGATGTCATGAAAGGCAGCATCGTCGGCCTGCTCGGGAAGAACGGAACGGGTAAGACGACCACGATCAACATCCTGATGGGATACCTGAAACCCAAGTCAGGGGACTGTACCATCTTCGGAGAAGATGTCCAAAGGATCTCACCTGCCACGAGGGCGCGCATAGCCCTTCTGCTGGAGGGGCATGTACAGTTCTCCTATATGTCTATCGAGCAGATAGAGCGGTATTACTCCGCTTTCTACCCGGGATGGAACCGCGAAGCCTATTACGACCTGATGGACAAGCTGAAGGTGGCCCCGGGGCAGAAGATTTCCAGAATGTCAAACGGACAGCGATCCCAAGTCGCCCTGGGGTTGATCCTGGCCCAGAATGCTGACCTGCTTGTCCTGGATGATTTCTCACTCGGACTGGATCCGGGCTACAGGCGCCTGTTCTGCGAATACCTTCGTGATTATGCCCGCGAGGGAGGGAAGACCGTATTCCTCACTTCGCACATTATCCAGGACCTGGAAAAGATAGTGGACGAGTGCATAATTATGGATTACGGCAACATCCTCGTACAGGAGAAGACCGAATCCCTGATGGCACGTTATCCAGGACTCTCACTTGAAGACATATTCATTGATTTAACTGGAAAGTACTGATGGACAAAATGATAATCTACAAAGAGTGGATCAAGACCCGCGGCTTCCTACTGGGCGCCCTGGTGGTCCTGACAGTCCTTACCGCCTACACGATACTGAACCTCTCGAAGATAGTGGAACTCCAGGGGGCTGACGTTCTGTGGTCAACCCTTATAATGAAAGACACGGTGCTCATAGAGTCGCTCCGTTACCTCCCCGTAGCCGTGGGATGCCTTTTGGCCGTGTTCCAGTTCTTCCCGGAGATAACCCGCAAACGCCTCAAACTCACCCTGCACCTCCCGTACCCCCAGGGGAAGATGATTTTCATGATGTATGCATATGGAATCATTGCCTTTTTAGCCATATGCTCCCTGCAGGCGGCCATTCTCACCCTTTTCCTGCGGAAATGGCTTGTTGCGGAACTGGCGGGCAGGGTGATGCGCACCGCCATGGTGTGGTACCTCGCCGGCCTTGCTGCCTACCTTTTCACTGCTTCGGCACTACTGGAGCCAACGTGGAAACGTGGAGTGTTCATCCTCGCAGTCACTCTCGGGGTGATGTACCTTCTCTTCCTTTCTCCGGTCCCGGAGGCCTACAATGGTTTCCTTCCGTGGCTGGTAATCTATGTGCTTGGTATTCAGTTGCTCATCTACTGCGGCGTCAGCCGTTTTAAAGAAGGTTTACAGGATTAATATGAAAACTGCAGGACGCATATTCCTGGGCCTTTCAGCCGCAGTCCTGATTCTGTGGCTCGTGCCCTGGCTTTACAATCTGGCAACTCTCAAGTCATACTCTCCTCCATTTACCCTGTACAGTCCGGTAGTACATGACTTCACCTATCTGGACCGTGAAGAAGGAGCAAAGAAATCCCTCCGCTTCATCGATCGGGAAGGGAATGTCTATGGCGATGAGGTTCAGCCATTCTTCTACGCATCTCTTCTCCACTCCAGGGGAGAATTCCCGGATTCACTGGACGGACGTGCCATTACCTACAAAGAGGCAGAGGACAATTCGCTGGTAATGACCTCAAGGCCCCGTGAAGTAGCCAAAAGGAACCCTCCGGTCTATCTTCTCATGGAGTCCGTTCCAGTAAGGATGGAACTTCAGGATCCAGAAGATGCCCTGGTAATACGCAAGGATGGGATAAAGGTCTGGAACATGGCCTCTAACAAGATGCTTGAAGACAAGACTGCCGATCTTGCCTCCCAGCTTTCATCCTGCGGATTCGTCCACCCGGCAAAGTTGCTTGCAGGCAATCCCTCCCACCGAAAGGAATACGACGAAGGCTATCTGGTAACCGACAGCAAAGACCAGCTTTTCCAGGTTAAACAGGTGGACGGCAAAATGACCGCCCGCAGTTTCCCACAAGCCTCGGGACTCGGAATCAAGCATTTGATTATCACTGAGTTCAAGAATCACGCTACACTCGGTTACCTTATAGACCGGGACGACAGGATGCATATGCTCAGACCCGACGGTTCGGTAGTGGCAACAGATGTAATCTTCGATCCGGTAAAAGACAATTTGCTGGTAGTAGGGGACCTGTTCCACTACACAGTCAAGGTCTCCGACGATGACGGGGAAAAATTCTATGCACTGGACAGTTCGGACTTCTCCACGGTAGACTCTATGGACAGGGCATATCCCCTTGAAGATGAGGTGAATCTGTGTGAATATATCTTCCCGTGCAGGATCCGCTTCGTTTCCTCTGATGATGGATATGTCAAACCGCGCATACAGGACCTTTCATTGAAAGGGCTCCTCGCAGACCTGATCATCCTTGCCGGGATAATACTTACAATTCGTAAGAAAAAGGCTTCCCAATACCAATAATTGGCGATTGTGTGACAATGCGGCTTTCCCCAACTTTGCATTAAATCTAGCAAAGATTGAGAAAAGCCGCATTATTCATAATCCTATCTTTGCTGGCGACCGCAACTGCCGCAGCACAGGAAAAGTTGTCAGGCAAAGTCATTTCCGCCTCTTCCGGGAAATCTGTTCCGGGAGCAGCGATAGTCTCCGGAAATGCCTGGGCGGTGTCGGATTCACTTGGACAATTTTCCATCAAAGCCAGACCGGGAGATGAAGCAACGGTCAGTTGCATAGGTTTCAAGACTGTAAAGACTCCGCTAAGGCAGTCCATGACAGTCTGGCTTCAAGATGACATCCTGGCTCTCAATGAAGTAGTTATTACAGCCACCGAGGACCGTGGACGTACGTCAGTATCCCGGATAGGTGAAGAAGCCATAGCCCATATCCAGCCTTCAAGCGTTGCAGACCTTCTGGAACTCCTTCCGGGGGGAAGGGCCATCGATCCCCAGTTCGCCAGTCCCCAGATTGTGGACCTGCGCTCCGCAGGATCCAGTTCCAACTACATGACATCAGCCATGGGAACGCGTTTCCTGATTGACGGAAAGCCGGTCTCGAACGAGGCGAACCTGCAGTCCACCCCAGCCTGGTCAGCACTTGGAAGCGAATATGTCAACCGTGGGACAGACATGCGCACCCTAAGCACGGAAGATATTGAATCAGTGGATGTTATCCGCGGCATTGCCTCAGTCGAATACGGCGAGCTCACCAGCGGACTTTTCAAGATTACCAGGAAGAAAGGAGGAAGCGAACTCCGCGGCAGGTTCAAATCGGACATGAGTTCCAAACTGCTCTATGCGGGGAAAGGATGGGAAACCGGGGGACTAAACAAAACCACCCTGAATGCCAGTGTCAACTTCCTGGATTCAAGGTCAGACCCCCGCAATCCACGACAGAATTACAAGAGGCTGACAGGGAGCATCCGGGCCGGTAAAGAATGGAACTCAGCTCCGCAGATGCGGAAAGTCCTGAACCTGAGCCTCGATTACACCGGTTCTTTCGACAATGAGAAATCCGATTCGGACATCGATTCAGCCGAGGGATACGGTCCTATCGAAACCTACAGGTCCACCTACAACAGGATTGCCCTGGGAGCCGACTGGACTCTCTCTTCAAAACGGGAAAGCTCTTTCTTCCGTTCACTTGCCCTGATGGGATCGGCCACATATGAAAAAGACCTCATTGACAGGTGGAAGCACGTAGTGCTGTCCTCACAGCTGCCGCTTTCGACATCCCTGGATGAAGGGGCCCATGACGGCGTGAAGGTTCCGGCCCGCTATGACGCCACGCTGAAAGTCGATGGAAGGCCTGTTTACCTCTTCGCAGATGCAGTGGCCAATTTCCGTAAAGGGAATCTGAAATTCAAAAGCGGGTTGGAATGGAATTACTCGAAGAACCTGGGCAAAGGATCGATTTACGACACCGAGCGCCCGTTGTCAACCTCTATGGGGACCCGCCCGAGACCCTATAATGTGATTCCCGGAACGAATAATCTCTCCGCATTCGCAGAAGCTAATTCAGAACATGGGCTTGGGAAATTCAAACTCGAATGGATGCTCGGGGCCAGGGTGGAGACAATGTTCGGAGCGGGGAAAGAGTACAAAGTGAATTTCAGGCCCTATGTTGACCCGAGGGCTAATATCCGCCTCAACCTGCCTAAGACCGTACTCGCCGGGCATATGCTTGACATGGGATTCTACACCGGAGCCGGATGGCACACTATGTTCCCGACAATGGACCAGCTCTATCCGATGCCCGTCTACGGTGACTGCATACAACTGAACTACTGGCCTAATGAGGAGGAACTCCGCCGGGTCAATTTCTACGTTTACAAGATAGATCCTACCAACTACGGTATCGATGCAGCGAGGAACTTCAAGGGAGAGGTCGGTTTCGATGCTTCCTGGAACGGATTCACTTTCTCGATCGACTGGTTCCACGAAGACATGCGCTCGGGATTCCGCAATTCCTCGGAGTACACCTCTGTCATCTACAGGAAATACGACGCGACGGCGATCGACAAGAGCACTCTCACGGGACCTCCTGCACTAGAAGGACTTCCATCCGTCGCGGACACTCTCCTGACAGCATATGGCATAACCTCGAACGGGAGCCGCTCCATGAAGCAGGGAGTCGAGTTCACCCTAGGCACGAAGCGTATTGAAAGCATCAACACCAGGATCTACATAAATGGAGCATATTTCAGAACCGTCTATACCAACAGCATAGCGGAATACGAACGTCCTTCCCAGCAGATAGCCGGGAAGCCCTACCCGTACATAGGTATATACGACCACAACGACGGCCGGCTCTACGAGAGCTTCAACACCAACTTCATGTTTGACACCCAGGTGCCCAGGCTTGGCCTGATCTTCTCGACATCCCTCCAGTGCACATGGTTCACCGGCAGCAGGTCGGAAGGGGAGGATGAGATGCCCGTTGCCTACATAGATAAGGAACTGGTGCGGCACGAGTACACTTCCACAGACGCAGCCGACGGCATCAAGTCGCTACTGAAGAGGACATTGACTCCTACTGCATATGTTTACGACAAAGTCCCCTTCGGGATGAACGTAAACTTCAAGGTCAGCAAGAAGGTTTACCGCGACAAAGGCACCTTCTCGCTTTTCGTGAACAAGATTTTCGATGTACACCCGGACTACAAGAATTCCTACGGTGCCACGGTACGCCGCAGCGTCCAGCCGTACTTCGGAATGGAACTGGATTTCAGGATATGAGAAAGGTCCTCTGCATATTGTTGTCCGCGATGCTGCTTTCTTCCTGCGTTAAACAGGTGGAAACGGACGTGTTCTGTTCTCTTTCCCTCACCGCCGTCATGCCTGACGGGACCGACATCATGCAGATGACTGTCGACAACAGCCTCCCGGGCAATTTCCTGAGGAATGTTAACACCATGCAGAAATACGATTTCCCTGTATTCGTAAACAACCATGGCGGCCCGCTCAGGGTACGGAAAGGAGTATATACCATTGCATTCGATGGCGTCGCCCGTATTGTGGGAGAAAGCGGCCTGGTAGAAAAGAAAGTGCGTTTCGTGGCTTACAATTCCCCTGACAAAGCCGTAATGCTTCTGGAAGACAGCGCGGACGTCAGACTGGAACTGATTGTGCTTGAATGAAAGGATTCCGTCACATACTCGCCATAGTCTTCATGCTGAACGGTCTTGCAGCCTCCGCCCAGCACTGGCTTCCATTCAACACCCTGGTCCATGACGCTGAAGACCAGGTGTCTCCGACCGCATTCCTGAGCCGCTTCGCAACTTCCTGGAATGACGCATCGGTGGGAGTGGACCTCAGGCGTGAGGATTCAGCATTCCTGCCCCAGGAAGGGAACGGGAAGCTTGAAGGCTTCTTCAACTACGGCACATATGTACGCTTCGGGAACGGTTCCGCAGCAAGGGGAGGCGCCAGGTACAGCAGGGGAGTAAAGAGGGACGTCATATGGAATTCCACCTCCGACTTCAGCATACTATATCCATATGTAATGGCTGATTCGCTTGAATGCGACCTCCAGAGCGAGCAGTACTCTTTCAACGGCTATTACGCGACGCATGCCGGGAAATTCGTCCTGGGAGGAGGAGCGCAGTACAGGGCCCTGCATGAGTACAGGGACTTCGACCCGCGCCCCCGCAACATCACTTCTGACCTGAAGGTAAGCGCCTCTGCCGGCTATCCAGTAAAGTCCTATCTGCTGGACCTTTCTGCAAGTTTCCGCAAATACTACCAGAACCAGGCGCTCACTTTCTACAACAAGAAGGGAGCCAACACCAACGAATTCCAGTTCCTTGGTCTCGGCGCACATTATCCCAGGTTCGAAGGAAGTGAAAACTTCTACAGGACCTATTACAAAGGCTTCGGATGGTCTGCGGCACTCTCGATGCGTCCTGCAGATAGAGCTGACGGATGGAGCAGCGCCCTATCGCTTGCCTCCCTGTCACTTAAAAGGCGCCTTCCCATCCTCAACAATGCTGTCCTGTGCGAACTGAATACGCTGAACGCCGGCATCTTCACCTCCCTGAGGAACACCAAGGGACGGGTCCGTCACAACACCCTCCTGAAAGCCGGCTACGAACACCGCCAGGGTATCGAGCCGCTCCTGGACAGCAAGAGCGGAAGCGATTTCGGAAGCTTGCTGGATGTAGAAATGTACACGGCCGACATCCTCAGCGGATCCATTGAATCCGTAATAGAGTTCCCCCGTGAAAAAGGCACGCTTGCACTGAATCCATCGGCATCAGCTTACAGCTTCAGTTCCGGATATGTCTACCCGGAGCGCAAGATGGACTTCGCATATGCCGAAGCCGGAGCAGGGACGTCATACCGCTCCTCCATCGGGAAACTGGCATATTACATCGGAGCGGAAGCCCTCTACAAGGTAAATCTCGGTGGCAGCCTGGACATTCCGTCCGACTTCACCCAGGAGCTCATCGCGGCGCACTACGGCAGAATACATGCCGCTTTCACAGACAACTGCCTGAGCGCCGGCCTGAACGCCAGGATCAAATACGGCATATGTTACCTCTCCATGTCTTACCGCAGGCTTTTCTTCGGTTCCGGAAACGGGACGGACTGCCTGTGTTCAGCCCTGGGACTTGAATTCTGAATCATATGATCAACTAAATACATAAAAACCATGAAAAAAATCTTTTATCTCTTGACTCTTGCTGCAGTTACCCTTACCGCCTGCAACAACGACCCTGAAACCAAACTTGAGATCGGCAACGCCTCCCTCGAGGCTGATGCTGCCGGCGGAACCTACACTTTCAACGTAAATTCCAACTCTGCATGGACCATTACCACCGACAACCAGACCTGGTACACGGTCACTCCTACCTCTGGCCAGGATAACGGCACTGTCACAGTCACGGTCGAGCCCTACACCGATGCTGCCGGAAGAAGCGCACAGATTACCGTCACTGCCGACGACAAGATCGCAAATGTAACCCTCGTCCAGGCACGTCCTGCAGTTCCTTCGGATCCCGAAGCAACCATCAAGAAGTACAACAGGACAGCGGGGACCGTCACTTTCGAGGCTCCTGAAGGATACACCTACAAGATTGCCTGCGACAGCGACTGGGCACGCGTAACCGCACAGGAAGGCAACACCATTACGGTTTCCTACGACACCAACGCAAGCGGTTCTTCCCGTACCGCCACCTTCAGCGTCCTGACAACCGACGACCAGACCCTCGAAACCTTCACCATAGAGCAGAGCGCGAACCTCGTCGAGAAAGGGCAGCTCGTCATCGAAGAAGTCTTCTTCACAGGCACGGCCATCCCTGACGGAGACGGGAGCACCTCAGGCGACCAATACATCAAGATCACCAACAACTGCGACGAGACAGTCTATGCAGACAGCCTCATAATCGGTCTCTCCGCACTTTCTTCAAACGTAGCTTCCACAGGAGCATATTGGAAATATCCTGAGACCCCTGACAGCGTCGCCCTCTCTTCAATCTACATGGTTCCCGGCAAGGGACGCGATGTCGCAATCGAACCCGGCAAATCCATCGTCCTCGCCATCGCAGCCCTGGATTATTCCAAAGACAATCCAGGTGCCGTCAACCTCAGCAAGGCAGACTTCGAGTTCTACGATGAGAACGACATATACCCAGACACCGACAATGCCGACGTGCCCAATCTCGTCGCATGGGTCAAATCATCCTTTACGATAACCATTCTCCATGGACGCGGGTATGAAAGCTACGCCATCCTGTCACTCCCATACGGAGTCAATCTGGACACGATCCTCAATGAGTACATATGGAAAGGCGAAAGGACCTTCATCATGAACGGTGAGCCACTCGGCAAGCCCAGGGACTTCTCCAATCTCGGCTTCCTCCTTATGCCCAACACATGGGTACTGGACGGAGTAAACTGCGCCGTGGAGCAGTATCTCGGAACTCTCGCATTCAACCCCAGCGTCGATGCAGGATGGACCGGCTGCGGCAAGATTGACGACGATCCCGACAGGCTTGGCAAGAGCGTCCGCCGCATCAACACCGCAGGCAAGCTGGCCGATACCAACAACTCCACCAACGACTTCCAGAAAGACTCAAAGCCATCCATTAAGTAAAAGACCATTTCTTTAGTTTTAGTTTAGTTTCAAGGTTGCCTGCAAAGTTCGGCAGAAATGCTTAACTTTGCAGGCAATTATTTTAGGAGCATATGTTTGAGAACCTGACCGAACGGCTGGAAAGGTCGTTTAAAATACTTAAAGGCGAAGGCAGGATCACCGAGATCAATGTCGCCGAAACCATCAAGGACATCCGCCGGGCCCTTCTGGATGCCGACGTAAGCTACAAGGTTGCCAAGGAGTTCTGCGACAACGTGAAGCAGGAAGCCTTGGGCCAGAATGTCCTCACTGCGGTGAAACCGCAGCAGATGATGGTCAAGATCGTCCACGACAAACTGGCCGAATTCATGGGCAGTTCCTCTACGGACATCAACATCAAGGGGAAGCCGGGGATAGTTCTCGTCGCAGGTCTGAACGGTTCTGGAAAGACCACATTCGCCGCCAAGCTGGCAGCCAACATAAAGAGCAAGAGGGGAATGCAGGTGCTTCTCGCTGCCTGCGACACTTTCAGGCCCGCCGCTATAGAGCAGTTGCAGGTACTTGGATCCCAGGCCGGTGTTCCGGTTTACACTGAAGAAGGTGTAACTGACAATGTCAGGATTGCCAGGAACGCTATCGCAAAAGCTAAGAGCGAAGGCATCCCGGTAGTGATCATAGACACCGCAGGACGTCTTGCAGTGGATCAGGAGCTGATGGACGAGATCTCAGCCATGCACTCCGCCGTCCAGCCGACCGAGACCCTTTTCGTAGTCGATGCAATGACCGGACAGGATGCAGTCGAGACCGCCAAGGCATTCAATGACAGGCTGGATTTCGACGGAGTGGTCCTCACCAAGATGGACGGTGACACCAGAGGTGGTGCAGCCCTCTCCATCAAGGCAGTTACCGGGAAGCCCATCAAGTACATTTCTTCCGGAGAAAAACTCGAGGCCCTCGATGTCTTCCATCCTGACCGCATCGCCGACAGGATCCTGGGAATGGGTGACGTCGTCTCCCTCGTCGAGAAGGCCCAGGAACAGTTCGATGAGAAAGAGGCCCGTGAACTGAAGAAGAAATTCGCCCGCAACCAGTTCACTCTCATGGATTTCTACAAGCAGATCCAGCAGGTGAAGAAGATGGGCGACATCAAGGACCTCGCAGGGATGATCCCAGGAGTGGGAAAAGCCCTCAAAAACGTCGACATAGACAATGACTCATTCAAGGGAATCGAAGCCATGATAATGTCCATGACTCCTCTTGAAAGGGAAAAGCCTGAACTCATCAACGGCAGCCGCCGCAAACGCATCGCCGACGGATCAGGCACGACAATAGCTGAGGTCAACCGTCTTCTCAAGCAGTTTGAATCTACGCGCAAGATAATGAAGGGCGTAGCGGACGGAAGCCTCCGCGAGAAGATGAAACATATGCGCAGGCCGTAAAGCCTCAGGCAAAGCAGGAAATCAGTAAAGCGACCAGGAACCCCGTCACGCCGACGAGGGTTTCCATTATTGTCCAGGTCTTGAGGGTAGTCGTTTCGTCAAGGCCCATCAAGGACTTTACAAGCCAGAATCCGGAATCATTGAAATGGGAGCAGACTGTCGCCCCACCAGCGATCGCAGCAGTCACACATGCCAGATAGATTGGGGATAGGGCCTGGATTTCGGGCATGGCGGATACAATTCCGGCAGCCATTGTCATGGCAACTGTGGCAGAACCAATGGAAATCCTGATGGCTGCAGCTATCACGAATGCAACTATCACTATCGGCAGGGATGCCGATGAGACGGCATCGCCGATGACTGTTCCCAGTCCGGAATTCTGAAGGATATAGCGGAGCACCCCGCCGGCGGCTGTGACAAGCAGGATCAATCCGGCAGGCTCCAGCGACTTGGTCATCACCTTTTCCAGTTCTGCCTTTCCATAACCACGGGAGTAGCCCAGGACGATCATTGCGAAGACAGTCGCAATGATCAGGGCGACAAATGGTTCCCCAAGGAATGAAAGAATCGGACGGGCTCCTTCCATCGCCGGAACGACCTTTGCGACCGAGTTCAGGACTATGAGGAGCAGAGGGATGAGTATTATGCATATGACAACCCAGAGAGGAGGCAGTTTCGAGTCATCTACATCCGCAGATCCGGAGAGGGCCGGCGGGGGAGAGACATAGTATTTCCTGCCGCAGACCCTGCCCCATATCGGTCCTGCCACGACCAGAGCCGCAGCCCCGCAGAAGACTCCGACAAGGATTACCCAGCCGAGTTCGACTCCGAGCATCCCCGCCACCAGCACCGGACCCGGGGTAGGCGGAATAAATGCATGGCCTACGGCAAGTCCGGCCAGCAATGGGATGACATATGTCAGGCTGGAATTACCGGAGCGCCGGGCCATCGAAAAGGCCAGGGGGATAAGGATAATCAGCCCGGCATCAAAGAAAACCGGAATGGCTACGATAAGGCCGGTGAGGCCGAGGGCCCATGCAGCCTTCCTTTCCCCATATCCCATTGCCATCGCTGCCAGGCTCTGTGCTCCTCCTGAGACCTCCAGGATCGCCCCGAACATGGAGCCCAGGCCGACCAGAAGCGCAATTCCTTTGAGAGTCTCTCCGATTCCCTGATTGACAGAGGAAACTATCTCGCTGAAAGGCATTCCGGCGAGCAGACCGATCACAATCGCTCCCAACAGGATAGAGACTACCGCCTGGACCTTGAACTTTATAATCAAGACCAGCAACAATCCGAGCCCGACGAGGGCGGCTATGACCAGCTGCGCAGAACCCGCCATATTAATTCAGTCTGACCTCCAGGGAGGATGTCACATCATGATCAGGCACATCCACATTCAGGAATCCGTCCTGGCCATATGTCCATTCATCTGTACCGGACCCGTTAATTGTCACGGCCGACGGCTTGCTGTCAACGGCGAACCTTAGATGATAAGTGCGGACCGGGCTCATGCCTTCATATGTTCCCTTGACAGGATCGACGCTGAATGAGACCCTGCCGGCGACCTGCTCGCATCGCATTGTCGTAGAAGCCCATGCACCGTCTTTATATGCGAATGAGGTGCCGTCGTCTTCCCTTAGGACATATGAACTCTTTCCATATGGGAAGATCTTGACAGTCAGCGTGTCATAGCTGGACTGAGGCTGTTTCCCATCGATTACGGAGCCCCTGGACCCGTCCTGTCCGGCAGGGCAGAGAGGAAGTATCGCTCCGCCCCTGACGAAGAGCAGTCCGGCCTTGTCCGAGGGATAAGTATGTGTGATCTTCCTTCCGCCTTCGAGTTTCTCTCCTGTCCAATAGTCTGTCCACTGGCCTTCCGGAAGGTAGATCTCATTGCTGAATGCCCCGACCAGGAGGGAAGGGCCGAACATGAACTCGGTAGTAAGGTCATCCGCCTTCCTGTCATCCGGAAATTCCAGTGGGAGAGCGCGTACTATGGGCATCCCGGTCTGGGCTCCCTCAAGAGCTGAGGAATAGATATAAGGCAGAAGGGCGGCACGCAGCTTGGCATATCCGAGATATGTCTTGCGCATTTCGCCTCCGAAATAGAACGGCTGGTGCATCGAGAACCAGCTGTTGATCTGCATCCATGGCAGGAATGTGCCGAAATGAAGGCTCTGGGCCTGGATATCCCTCGGGGCCGACATCACGTCACATGAAGAATTCATGAAGCCGCTGAGGCCCATATTCAGCTGATCGAACAGGGCGACGATCGTTCCGCCGTTGTCCCCGCTTGTCATTGCACCCCATTGCTGGGAACCGGACCAGCCGCCGCAATAGTGAAGCCAGGCACGCCTCCCGGTGTGGGCAGCGAACGACGAGGACACCTGTTTGAGGATCAATATCTGGTTCAGGTTGTGCATCTGGCGGTCGCCCCGGTTGTTGTGGTAAACCATCCCGGGATGTTCATCGATCGTACGCGCAGGATCGAGTTTGAATCCGTCCACTCCGAAATCGACGAAATTGAGGAGGTGGTCACACCAATGCTCCTCTCCGCTGGTCTTCTTGCCTTCTCTCTGGGCAATCTCATCCTCCTCAGTGATAGAAGGATCATATTCCAGACAGAGCCAGAGCCCGAGATGATATCCCATTGCGTGAAGCCTGCCTATGAACAGCTGGTTGTGCTCAGACTTGGGAAAATCGTCATGTCTCCAGTATGGTTCCGGAGAGAACTTGTCGAAATTCCATGTCTTGGATGTAGAGAAATCGTAACGCTTGGCCATCCACTGGGGCTCCAGCCACAACAGGTCGCATGGGAAACCCATTTCCCGCATCATAGCCGCATCGCGCATGATATCGAACTGGTCTTCAAGCATATTAGGCCCGAAGCACAAGCCATATGCCCAGCGGGGAAGCAGGTAAGGGCGTCCGGTTACCTGTGTGTAAGCATCCAGAAGTGAAGGGATCCCGTCCCCGAACATGAGATAGAAATCCGCCTCGGGGGAGGTGTCGTAGATGTTGAAAGTGTCAGGGCTGACGGCCCCTGCATCGAAGTACTGCTCGGTGGTAGTGTTGTTGTAAATCGCCCATCCTCCGGTGCTCAGCATGAAGGGATAAGGGCTCTCGGTGTGCTGGTAAGTCGACCACATGCGGAGGATCTCGCCCCGGTGCTGGATGTGGGAACGGCTGGTATTGCCTCCGCCGTAGAGCCTTTCCCCGTCACGCAGGGACAATGAAATCATACCGGATTCGGGTTTCTCTCCGTCATCATATGATGATAAGTCCGGGCGCTTGGCTGTATCGCCTATGATCCCGCTGTTGCGGCTGACCTTGAGGTCGCTGAATTCTTTGTCTATCGCTTCGGCGACACGCCCGGCAAGGGGACTGCGGCTGTCAAGATACTCCAGGCGTCCGATGACGGCAGTGCCGTCTTTTTTCTGGGCGGAGAACCTCCCGGTCCTGCCGTCCAGTTTCAGGATATAACTCCCGGAGGATACGGAGATGTCCTTTCCCTTTGAAGATATGGCTGCCTCTACAGGCGTCCAGTCTGACTTGACTATTCCATACCTTTCCATGAGCGACTCTTGTGGAGAATTACCCTGGAATATCCTCACTCTGAATATATTGTCAGAACAGACCGTAATCCTTGCCTTCTTTCCGCCAGGCATAGGGAAGTCCCTTTCCGCGCCTATGGCGGAAAGGGACAGCAAGGAAAGGAGCGCTACCAGGACCGAAAGCTTCTTCATTTCTCTTTGCCAGTGTAAACCAGATAGTTGTCGAGAACAATGGTGATTCCGTCTTCCTTATTCAGGAATTTGAATGTGAGAGTATGCGGTCCCTCTTTAAGATTATATTTCCAGTAAAGTTCCGCAGATGCCCCCATCCCGGAAGAAGGATTCGAGACAACGGCACTGAGTTCTCCGTCAAGGTACACTGCGACCTGGGCTTCATATCCATGCTCCTTGTAGCTACTGTCTTTGTAGAAATGGTACTTCAGCACAATTCCGTTACCCTCGAAATCAATCTTGTCAACCAGATAGATAGACCTTCCAAGAGAATATTTGTTTTTCGGATAATGACCGGCAAAACTCTCCTCGAAACGTACAGCCTCCGGCTTCTGCAGCTTAATGGTCACTTCGTCATTTCCAATCTTTCCACCGCCTCTCTCGATGACCTTGAGAGCCTGGTTGAAAGAGTATTGGGTGGCCTTGTTGATGGAGATGTCAGTGTAAGCGAAATTCCTGTCCTCAACCTCATATACAGGCTGTTTCCAGTAATCCGGAATGCCACTGAAACCGATGATGGTTCCAAGGATACCGGCGGCGGAAGAAGGATTGCAGTCAGAGTCCGAACCGCAACGGGTGGCGATGTCGATTGTCTTCCCGAAATCCATATCACCGTAGAGAAGGCCGATCAGGATGTATGCGCTGTTGAGAACCGCGTCGATGTTGAAGGTGTTAAAGACCCCGTCCGGGCATCCTATGTCGAAGCCGTACTCCCTGTTTACCATTGCCCAGGTGAGTTCCCAGGCCTCAGGATACTTCCTGTGCCAGCTGATAACGTCCGACATGCACTTATAGTACTTGCTCTGCTCCGGAATGGTCTTGAGTGCCTCGAGGGCGATCTTCTCTATGTCATCGCATATGAAAGCCTGAGTGTACATAGCCGCGACATATACGCCTCCATACCAACCGTCGCCGTAATTCATCATATGTCCGATTCCGTCAGCGAAGTGAGATGAGGAATTCGGCATGCCAGGGGCCATGATTCCGGCATAATCCGCCTCGATCTGGAAGTCGATGTCATCGGCGTGGGGATTGTTCTCCCAATGGCCGGATGCAGGGGGCATCACTCCGTGCATGATGTTGAAGCGTCCCTGCTTGTTCGCATGCCAGAGCGGATATTTCGCATATGCGAATGCTTTGGCAAAAGACTCAATCGGGGCGTCAAGTCCCTCTTTTTCAAATACATCCACAAAAGTCAGGTCCATGTAGACATCATCGTACAGACCGGGAGTCCTGTCATACCATTTCTTTATCTCATGCTCAGACCAGGGAATAGGCAGGTCCTTGTGCATTATGGTGTACTTGAATTCCGTCGGCCCTCCATAGGTGCAGCCGATTACCTGTCCGGCCCATGCTCCGCGGATTTTGTCCCGGAGGACGGAAGTGGACATCTTGACTTCGTCTTTAGCCTTCGCCGACGCGGGAAGTGCGACTGCCATTGAAGCCAGGATCAGGATGCCGGATAGGATTGAAATCGATCTTCTCATTTTATTCCTCATTTTTAAAAGGCCGGCCGAAAGCAATTCCGGCCGGCCTGATAACTAATCAATTCAAAAGGGGAGTCCTTTCGCTACAAGGGCATCAGTCCTTAGTCCAAAGCTGGTCACCCTGATAGACGTACTGCCATGCAGCGTTGTTGTTGGTTGCATTCCCTGACTTGTTCCCATTGCGCACCAATGTTTTGGCAGATGGTCCGTTAGTCCCGTTAGGAGTAGCAATCATCTGGTTTCCTCCACTATAGTATGGATTAACCATTAAACCAGCCACATAATAAGTGGTACTTGTAGACAGGACCTGCCTTGCAAAACAGTAACCAGAGCTCTTATAAGGATAGATGAAACCGTTGTCTGCATCATTACCATAACCCTCATGCGCATACCACTTACTGGAAATCTTGTTGGTTTCGGGGTCAACGGTCACAACACCGTCATACCAGAAATTGCTGTCGGATCCAAGGGTACCGAAATCGAACCTCCAATACTGGGTGGAACCGCCAGTATATGGTATACAAAGCTCCGGCATCAGCCATGCATAGTAATCAGTAAAACCGGACATTGTGAACTTGACGGGCTTATCCGGATCTTCAGCTGTCACGAAAGGCTGCATCATGTAGAATGCGAAATCGACTTTCTGGGCTTCATGGTCAACCTTAATCTCAGCCTTGACCAGCAGACCGGGATCGCTGAGACCCTCGATGAGGACGTTGTTGGTATGGGTACCATCGGTCTTGGATACTATCTCTTCCTGGTAAATATCATCCAGCATCGTAATCTTCATTGCCCTGGTATAGTTCCCAGGATTACTGAAATCGAGGGACTGTCCATAGGCTCCTGCGTTGTTTGTCAAAGTAGTACCGGCTTTCCACCCGGAATCGATCATAGCAGAAGCAGTACCCTCTCCGGTTCTATTGTTCGACGGGAAAGTTCCCGGGAAGAGTTTTGCGACACGAGCAGTCCAGTTTCCGGTGAGGTCCACAACATCAATCTGGTAAACCTTGAAGAAACCGTCATTCGGAAGGGTAAGGGTACCGAGACGTGGCTTTCCGGTAGTATTGGCGGCAATGCTCACAGTACCATCGGCAGAATTGTAGGTCAGCCAGTCAGCATCTGAAGTGACATCTGCAAGCCCGGCATCTATTTTAGCACTTCCAACAACATCAGGAGCCCAAATCAGGGTCTGGAGAGTGGAATTGCTACGCTCAACGGTGTAGAGGTATCCTTCCTCGACAGTCACGTCTCCGATGCTGAATGCATATGTACGGCCATCGCTGGCTTCAACCTTTGCAGTCAAACCGGTAATTTCTCCGGGGCATACGGTAGCATACGCAGTGACAATGCCTGCATCGCTCTGGGGAGCAGTCAGCACAATTTCGCCTTCGGTTGCTTTATCTGCCTCAACGTTATGCTTGACAGTGACTTTTGAATAGAGGCCTTTTCCTGAAAGGGTAACGGATTTGCCGGAAAGGACAGCCGTTGCGTCCGCGGGAAGGGTAAGCATCAACTTCAAAATAGCGGTCTTGTTCTCAAAATTCAGCAAAGCCCTCTCGCCTGCGACAATGTTGCTCTCGGCAACCAGGACCCTGCCGAGAAGAGCGCTCTTAGGAGTACCCTCCTGGGAAGACAGGTCGAGGTCGAAGGTGTTGGCCGCAGTAGTACTGGAACTGAACATCATCTTGGAGGTCTCACCCTTGTTGTCAATGAACGCGAAGATGCTCGAAGGCTCTCCGGTAAGGGGAAGCTGCCAGAGTGCCGTCTGGGGATCAGAGGCATCCACTTCAAACTCGGTTGCCTTGCCAACGAAATAACCGGTCTCGGCGTCATAGCATTTGAGGACATCGCCAGCCTCCCATCCAAGGGAGAAAAACTCAAGGCCAGAATCGTCGGTGGCCGAGGTCTGGGTCATCTTGGATACAGGATTGAACGAAGCTACGGCCTTGTAGATGGTCACCTTTCCTGTTACATCTGAAGAAGGAGCGACAACGGCTTCCTTGGCGCAGCCTGCCAGCACGAAGGCGGCAACTGCAAAAATCAATGATTTTCTCATGTCAGATCCTCCTGTTATTCAAAATCGTCAAACTCAAGGGGACCGCCTGACAATGTGCCGGGCTTATCAGATGGCAATGAACCATCTCCGGAAACACAAATCACACCCTCCATTGAAACGGGGCTGAATTTGAGTGAAGGCGCGGAGTAGAACTTGAGGCATCCGGCCGATTTAGTAATTGTTTTCATCTTACAATATGATTAACAATGATTAAACGCTTTTATTACAACTTCAAAAGTAATAATTATAATGAGAAAAACAAAACATAGGGCTGTCATTTACGCTTGAAAGTAAAGCCCTGGTTCATGGCATTGTTCGTATTGTACTGGTAAATGATGTTGGAGTACTTGTCCGGTGAAGCTACAGCAGCATTACCCAAGGTAACGTCAGGACTCTTGAAGGAAGCCACCGTGATACCGATGATATGCGGACTGTATTTAGACGGATTGCTTGTATCCAGGGACTGGGTGTTGGCCGGTAAATACGTCAGTGTGTTGAAGTTGGACGAAATGTCGAACCACAGCCAGACATAGTCCGGATCCCCAAGGTCCGGGGTAGTGAAGGAATAAGGAGAGCCGAAAGAGTTGGAGGATGAATTCCACATACCCGTCTCAGGCAGGAAAGCAATGTAGGGATAGGACTGGTTCACTGGCTTGGGATCCTTCTGAGCCACCCTGGCGTCCAGGAAAAGTCCGAAACGGCCGGTCATTCCCGTGTAATCGATCTCAACGCAGGCATCGGCTATCAGGCCGGCGTGGTAGAGACCGTCAACTCCAAGCTGGTTGACATGAGTGTTTCCGGAACCGTCCTTCAGGGTCTCCCCGGTGAGAGGATCGCCGATAGTCACTGTAACTTCCTTGGCATTGACTCCTGAGCCGGTACCTTCATTATTGAAGTACTTGCCCTTGTATATCCAGTCTCCCTTGAAATCATTCGGGCCGACCTGTGTAATAGTGACTTTGGAGCCACTTGAGAACGTCAGCACCGCAGTACGTGGAGATCCTGTAGTGTTTGCTGTCCAACTGATCCTGCCGTCGGCAAAAGTGAGCCATCCGTCGCCTCCGGTTGCGGTCGAAGGATCGCTGAATCCCATGCTGCCGGCCTCGTCACTCTTCCAGAGGTTCTCCTCCTGCGCATCATAATCCACACCTGACACGAAATCTTTGGTGAGGGTGTTGCTTTCCGCACCCCAGGAGTCATATGCAGTGAGAGAGAAGGAATAATTCCCGGATTTCAGCATACCGTAGTCTACAGTCCAGGTCTTCTTCATCTCCGACGGGGAAGCATGGAGGTAGAAATCCGAAAGTATCCTCTTGGTGCTGACCTCATCTCCGTCCTTGAAGAGTTTCAGGACATAATCATGCACGAACTCGTCATCCGATCCGGCCGCGAATGATGCGGTGATGTCGGTAGATGAAGGTCCGCTCTTTATCACGTTGAGTTCAGAGAGGACAGGAGCATGATTCAGGGCTGAACGGGTCGTGTGAGTGTATTTCTTAAGATGTGAACGGTCTTTAGCCGGATATGAGATAACCCATGGCTCGCCGATGGTGGTATTGTGGAAGAAGTCCATCCTGACCGCCCTCATGTTACCGCTGGCATCGAACTGAAGCAGGTATCCCTCCGAGAAATCGTTGCTGTCATTCATTACTGTCGCGCTCGACATATTCTCATATCCGCCATTTTCGATGGCCATGTACCTGACCGAAGCGCAGCCGAAAGAAGTGAAGTCGCCCTGCCAAACAGTCCTCGGGTCGTTGAGAGGGAAGTGGAGATGACCGTGGAAGGTTACCGCCTGAGGATACTTGGCCAGAATTTGGTCAAGGGCATGGGTCGCCCAATAATGACCCAATGTGGAATACCACGGGTAATCATCCGTCTCCCCAAGCATACTGCCGTATATGGTACCGGCAACCATAGGATGGGTGAGTACGATTACATATTTCTCAGGATCCTCTTTGGTCAAGGTCTCCATCTGCTTATCGAACCACTCCAGCACCGATGAAGGATAAGTAATGGGGCTGGTGCTGTTCGGAGTCAGGCACAAGATATGATACCCTGCCAGCATGCAGTGACGCGCCTCATATGTATTACGCATATTCTGGTCGAGGTCAACCTTGAAGTAATTGGACCCCAGCACATTGTTGAATGCCTTGTTCTGTGAGACAGTAAGCTCCGTCCATGAGTAGGACGGGTTCATGTCATGGTTTCCGACGGTAAACACCAGAGGAACCTCCCTCGGGTCGAAGACCTGCTCATAGAGCTGCTTGAAGGCCTGGGCCTGAAGGTTCTGGGCGTTGTTGATGAGGTCTCCGACAACCATCACGCCGTCAATCCCGTCCGGATCATTCTCGGCAGCCTTTGCCCTGAGCTGCTCGAGAGCAGAACGGAATTTCTGACCGGGAACGGTAGCGAGTCCGTCGACGTGGGTATCGCTGATTGCGGCGATGGATGCCACGATGCGGCTTTCATCGAAATCAGGCACGGGTTTCACCGGTTCGCCGATGTCACCGGCCTCAATGAGTTCCGACTTGCTGACGGTGAGAGGCTTACGGTTGATCAACTTACCGATGACATTTCCCTGGGCATCGAATGCCGTAAGGGTGTAACCGCGGGAGAACTCCAAACCGGGATACAGGCCGATGTAATAGGTACCTGTTCCTGATGTGGTGAAACAGCGGATGTTCGGAGTCTGCTCGAAGTCAGGAGACGGATTGTCAGTGATTTCCAAAGCGCCGAACGACACGAACACGTTCTTGTTTATTGTCTCCGCCGTGTTACCGGCAAGGGTGACATAATGGGTTGCAGGGTCTTTCACGTTGAACGACATCAGGGAGAAGATGTTCGTCATGGTGAAAGAGGTATTATCCGGAGTACACTTTCCTACTGTGACAGAAGGTACTGCATCGCGGCTGCGGTCCATATTGTCGGAAGACCAGTATCTCTTGAGCTTGAAGCCCTTGACACCGCTGTCGTCCAGCATGGCATAATAGCTTTCAGCACCTGAGAGGAGCTTTCCGGTGGAAGAGAAGGTAGCGGTCTTCCCGTCTGCTGACACGCTGGAAGCCTCCATCTTTTCCTTGGATGTGAAATTCCCCTTGACGCTGTAGACCTGGATACGGTCTCCGGTACTCCACGTAGTCTTGAATCCGGCCGGTGCGTCAGGCAGGGTCACGTTGAAGGTGACCACCTCATTGACCTGCTCCTTGTCAGAAGGCTTGGTTGACTCCTTTTCCTCCTTGGCATTGCAGGACATGAGCCCGACGGCAAAGGCTGCGAAAATTATTGATAATGACATCCTATTCTTTTTCATTTGTCAAAGATGTTTCAGTAAACTATTCTGCTTCAGCTTCAACATATCCCCACACTTCCAGCTCCCACAGGTCCAGGTATCCGGTTGTTCCGCGGGAATTCGGGAAAACCAGGGACATATACCTTCCAGATGACGGAGGGCATGAACGGATACTGGGATTCTCGCTGAGATAAAGCTCCGAGAACAAGGCGAAATCGCCGAATTTAGATGCATATGATTCACCGGCATTCGGATCATATGGCTGGTTACCTATATAGAAATATACTTCTCGGGTGTAGCGTTTGTTCCTTTCCGTTGAACGCCAGAACCGTATTTCAGTAATGGTCGGCTCGTGCCCTTTCTCGCACTTGGTGTCAATTGCAAGGATCTTCGGGAACACCTTGGCCAGGGTGGCATCGGTAGAACCATGCCAGCGCCCATTTTCAGAATCGGTGATCCCGTCGAAGATCTTGTAGGGTTCGCACCCCTCAAGTACCTGCCCGTCAGTTGCCGTGACAGTCCAGCCGCTGGTGTCGAGCCTGCCGGGTATGGCGACAGGGGAGGAAGACCATGCGAGCCAGGCGGTATCCTGGCTGTTGGAAGGCAGGAAGGCCGACTGGTATTGGAATTTCTTCCCCTTCATTTTCAAGGGAAGGTCCAGCTCAGTCTCACCGGGCTTCAGGTAGGGGCGGATGTCCTCCCATTCTCCCGCGGCGCCGCGGATACGGAAACGGGTTGCCACCATGTCGGTAGATGCGGAACTCATCAGCACATGGACAGAGTTTCCGTCATCCGAGACAATCATGTTTATGACAGACCTTTCGATATGTGTCTGAAGCCAGTTGTCTCCATATGGAGTAGCGGAAAGTTCAGTCGGAATGGACTTGTTTCCCTTGGCATCGAAATTCACGATGTCGAAAGTGTACGTCCTGTCGGAAAGATTTTCAATAGTGACACTTACGGTCTTGTCCGTACCTCCGGGATAGGCGAACTCCAGTGAGTCGCCGTAGTTGTCCCAGTAAATCTTGGCACGCGTTACCGACGGATCTCCAGGAGTATCCCACGTGAGGATGACCCGCTTGAAACCGTTGACCGCACTGACGTTCTGGGCCTTGGCCGGATAGATCCAGCCACCGGTCTTCACATATTCCTTGTAGATGTCATCCTGGCGGTCACAGGAGAAGAACGCTGACAGGATGAGGGCAGGAACCAGTATGTATTTGAATGTCTTCATTTTCACTGCGATTATCTGTATTCTTCCTGTACCTGACCGTATGGAGTCACCTCGCCGAACTGGACGGATCCGTATTTCAGGCCGAGGTCATATGTAGAGAACGTGTTGACGAAAACGATCCTCAGATAACGGAGTTCATCATATGCATGAGGATATTTTTCGTTATCCAGCTCGAAATCGTTTCCGTTGTTGAAGTACTCGTTGTCATCCTGAGTGATAGTTCCGACGCTTCCGTCCGCTTCATAGCCGGAAGGCTTGAACTGCTCGAACCTGCCGAGGAGGAACCAGCTGTCATCGAATCCGTGTTCATTGCCTTCGACATATTCTCCGGAGGGGTTCATGCTGCCCCAGAACTCAAACTGCCTGGGATGGGCGCCGCTCCAGATAAGGTATGCGATACGGGGGAGAGTTGCGATGCGGCTCAGACGGGCCCTCACGCCGAGGTCGATAGTAAGCCATCCGGGAATAGGACCGTCGCTGCTCGCAAAGAAGTGATAACCATATGATGAATCATATGCACTGGAGCCTGAGCCGTCCCACAGTCGGACGATAGGATAGGAGCTGAGCCCTTTGCAGTTGTCGTCAGGGACTGCGGCATCGGAGAACTTGCTCTTGTCAAGCATGGTCTCCTCAAGCGGAGTGAGCACAGCCGAGACGGTGTCCGAGACATTGCCCCAGCGGTCGCGCAAGTACACTCCATATATGGCTTCTTTCGGATCCAGTCCGCGCCTTGCGAGAGTGATGCTGTCCGCGGCGGTGAAGAGCGTTGTGACCTCCTCCCACTTCATCGCGGACACATCTTTGTCCTTGTCACTGAGATCCTTGTCGCGAAGCAGGCATATGGTCAGGTCCGCTTTCGGGGTGTTTCCGGTGATGCGGATCTTGACACCACCGAATGCCTGTATCAGGGAAGCCTTGGCAAGCCTGATGGCCGGTTCGAGCGGAGTGAACTGTACCTGAGTCGGATTAGAGGTAACCTCGTTCACATTGAAAGATGCGACTTCGGCGGTGTGCTGCTGGGTGTCGGCAAAGCCCACGAGCACTAGGCTGTCAACATAGCGTGAAATCTTGGTAGTGACGACTTTCCCGCCGCGGTTGTACCTGGCGATGACCCCCTTGATGTTCTCATCATCGGGAATCTCCACCTTGATCACCGCTCCGCCGCTGATGCTGCGGACTCCGGTGACACGCACGGGAGTAGGGGCAGGTATGCTGTTGTCTTTCTGGTCGATACGTCCGAACTCATTGGCGCCGTCATCACACGATGACAGAGCCATGAGAACAGCTGCGGCTGCCAGTATCAATGTTATTCCATATCTCTTTTTCATAGCATATGTCTTTACCATCCGATGTTCTGGACAAGGTTGGGGTTACGTTCAATGTACGGGGTGTAGATAGGCCAGAAATAGTCCTTCAGACCGAAATTCTGGTCAGCGATGTAAGTCTTCTTGTAGTAATCCGCTGGAGTAGATGCTGTGATATTGAATCCGTAGATTCCTTTCTGATACTCGGCGGATACTTCTTTCCAACGCCTCAGGTCCCAGAACCTCTGGCTCTCGAAAGCCAGCTCGTTAAGCCTTTCGCGATGGATGATCTCACGCATACCGGCCTGGGTGTTGTAATAGCCCGGACGGGTGCTGTACTCATCCCAAGAGGTCTTGACATCAGGGATGCCGGCTCGCTCGCGGATGGCATTGATGTACTGGAAGAGCTCCTCGCTGTAAGGACCGTTCGGACCTTCCACCTCATTGATGCATTCGGCATAGAGAAGGTACAGGTCGCTCATCCTCATCATCGGCCATGGGAACCAGTAGCCTGAGAAACTGTTGTTTGCCGTCCAGGTACACCTGAAGGGGAAGAGTTTCTTGGGGAAATAACCGGTCAGGGGGCCGGTTTCACCGCCGGTCTTTCCCTGTGCGCCTCCGATGCGGCATTCAAGGTGATGTACGTCATCAGGAGAGAGGTCATTGAAATTACCGAGCTGCCCGAGCCATTTGCCACCGTCGAAACCGAGGGAAGCATAGAAACGGGGTTCCCTGTCGAAATTCAGCTGGATAGTAGTATAACCTTTCTCAATGTAGTAGGCATTCTTGTCATCGCCGGCACGGAGAGCGAACTGGTCCTTTCCGGAGAATTCGGCATCCATGTCGATCGGGAGACCGTTCCTGGTGTAGAACTGCTCGGCAATCTTCAGAGGCACTCCGATGAACCTGTAGCCTCCCAATGCGTCAGCATATGGCTTGACTCCGTCCGGAGAGGCCATGATAGGCATAGCGAGACGTGCGAACATTCCATAACTGGTCTGGGTGTTGCCCCAGATCAGTTCGCTGTTCCACCTCTCGCAGAATGAATTGCGGAGGGTGAGGGTGCGCTTCAGAGTATCGCACATTCGATACATTGACTCGACGTTGCTCATCTCATAGAGCTTGAGGTTTGCTTCCTCGCATATGTCAAGCGCATCTTCACAGGCCTCCAGGGCGTCTTCCCAACGGGCAAGTTTCTCTGCATCAGTCTTGGCCGGGAAAAGTCTCTGGCCGCGGGAGTCCACAAGTGAAGCCTCCTCGTCGTTCCCGTTGAAGAGGGGACTGGCGGCAAAAACCGCAACCCTGGCCCTGAGTCCGGCACAGGCGGTCTTGGTGATGCGGCCATATTCATCCGGAGATGCATTCACAAGGGGCAGGTATGGTTCCGCCTCTTCCAGGAGATCCAGGACGTAGTCGAAACAGTCATCGATATTGTCGCGGAAGACACGCACATCCTCAACTTCGGAGTCGATAGGAAGGCTTTCGCGGATAATGGGGATGGGGCCCCATTTGCGGATCAGGTTGAAATGGTAATAGGCTTTCAGGAATGTGACCTCTGCCTTCCATTGTTCTTTCTCATCCGCACTCATATCCGGGACTGAATCGATGTGGTCCAGGAGGATGTCGCAGCAGCGTATGCCCTGGTACATTGAAGCCCAGTCATTTCCATATACATTGGCAGCGCTCTGGAAACCACGGGCGATGTTGAAGAGCGACTGGGGCACACGGTCCGAAGTGTTTGTAACTATACGACCCACGAGGTCCCACATCTCATCACCGGTCATCATGGCCGGGTCTGCGCCGGTGTTCCCTTCGTTGGTCATGTAGGAGTAACAGGTAGCGAGGTAGCGGATCGCCGTATTCCTCAGGTTGAAAGCCGTCTCTATCGAAGGAAGTCCGTCATCCGGGACGACATCAAGGTACTTGTTGCAGTCGATGACCCCGAAACAGGAGCAGAACAGTACCACGAAAGCTACTGTATTTCTGATATGTCTTTTCATTGCAGTCATCTTTTATCTGGTTTCAAGTGTAACATTCAGACCGAAATTGAAGGTCTTCTGGATAGGATAGTTGAGACCCTCTCCGGCAAGTTCGGGATCCCAGAGCTTGAAGCGGCTCCAGCAGAAGAGGTTGTTCCCCTGGAAATAGACCCTCATGCTTCCGACCTTTATCTTGCGCATGAGCTTTGAGGGCAGGGTGTAACCGAACTCGAGCTGTTTCAGACGCAGGAAAGCGCCGTTACGCATCCACCAAGTACTGGAAGCGATATTGTTCCTATTGAGGTAAGCGCTATAGCGTGGATAAAGGGCGTAAATATCACGGTTATCCTCACTCCAATGGCTGTCGGAATAAGCTTTCAGAAGCTGGGTATTCCCTACGAAAGGAGCAGTTCCTGAAGAAGATGCATCGATCCAGAACGACTCACGTCCAAGTCCCTGGAAGAACACGGAGAAGTCGAATCCCTTGTAGCCCACAGAGGCACCGAAACCATAGATGATCTCAGGAGAAGTGGGATAACCGATAGGAACCATGTCGGCAGTAGTGATGACACCGTCCTTGTTAACGTCGGTGTACTTGATGTCACCGCCGCCGTACTGGGAACCGAAAGACTGCTGTGAGGGGCTGTTGGCAGCATCCTCGTCGTCGATGAAGAGGCGTTCAGCTATGTAGCCCCATCTCTGGTTCAGGGCCTTTCCGGCATGCTGGCGGTAGTCTTCGGGGTAGTCCGGTTCCTCATAGATCCGGTACTTTCCCGTGGACCAGGTGAAGTTGGCCCTGGCCGATGTCCACAGATCTTTGTTCCAGACCTGCTGGTACTCTGCCTGGACATCCACACCATGGGCGGTTGACTCGCCGATATTGGCTGCGATAGCCGCCTGGAGTCCCATGGTCTCAGGGATGTCGGACCTCTGCATGAAGATGTTCTTCCTGGTCTCGGTGAAGTACTCCGCAATTATGTTCACCTTCTTGAACAGACCGGCTTCAATGGCGAAGTTGGTCTTGTAAGCCGTTTCCCAGGTAATAGCTTCATTGGCGTACCTCTTCACGTTGATTCCCGTGTAGCCGACGCCCCTGTTCTCTCCGAAATAGGCTCCAAGGCCTGAATCGGTCATATTCATTTCAGAGAGGTAGAAGAAACGGTCGGTGCTGCTGCCGATCTGGTCATTTCCGACGAGTCCGTAAGAGGCACGCAGCTTAAGGTTGGAAATAGTATTCTTGATCGGTTCAAACCATTTCTCGTTGGAGACGACCCAGGCGACACCGGCAGAGGGGAAGAAACCCCAGCGGTGGGTCTTGTAGAACCTTTCGGATCCGTTGTAACCGAAATTGAACTCTGAGAAGAAACGCTTGTCCCAACCATATGTAAAACGACCGGAAAGACCGGCGTTGCGGGAGGGGAGGGACAGCTGGAGGGTTCCTGCATTCGCAACCCTTCTTTCATTGGCCGTAAGGACAAGGAGTCCGGTTACTTCACTCCTTCCGAATTCCCTGGCGTAATTGAGCCTGGTTTCCGAATAGAGGGTATTCTGCACATTCTTGGCACCCTCACCGTAAGTCAGGTAGTCAGTACCCGTATCGTTGATCCTGGTGATGTGGTACTCGCCGGTATAGGAATCATAATTGTCGAGGGCATACCAGAAGGGAGAGAATGACCTGTTTACCGAGAAGTCCGACAGACGGGTGAGGTTGAACAGGGTCATGAAATGCAATCCCTTGGTGATGAAATCCAGGTCCTGGTTAATCTCCAGGGCGGCGATCATCTGTGAACGCTGGTAGTCACGGTAACCCCTGACCAGATTGGCGTAGGGGTTACGGTAGCTGCCGTCGTCATAGTTTCCGAACAGGATATGGGTGATTCCTACATGTTCGTCGTCCAACGGATAGTACGCCGGGAAGAGGACAGGATCGGAATGGACCACGTCCTTGTAAACCTGAGAACCTCCCTGGAGCGGTCCGCGGTAATCAGTGAAGTTTCCTGTCAGACGGACGGCGAGCTTTGTGGTCGGAGTGACATTGATGTCCACATTGGAGCGCAGAGAGTAAGTCTTCTGGTCGATGTTGCTGTTGAAACTGTTGCGCTTGTCCACGTTAAGGATACCGGTATCCTGGTTGTAGGATCCGGAAACATAGTATGTGGCCACTTTACCTCCACCCCTGACGGAAGCATTTGCCCTGTAGGATGTTGCGATATCCTTGAAGACCATGGAGTACCAGTCGTTCATAGGATATATGTAAGGGCTCATACCGGGCTTGCCGGTGTTCTCGATCTTGTCGAAGCCATACATCAATTCCCCGAGAGGGTCACGGGTGGATATGGCCTCGTTATATGCTTTCATATATGTGATCGGGTCTGCAAGCTGGACTACGTCGGTCGGAGTGGAAATGGAGGTTTCAAGCCTGGCGGATATCTTCGCCGGGCCTTCCTTTCCACGCTTCGTAGTCACGAATATGACTCCGTTGGCGCCACGCGCTCCGTAAAGGGCAGTCGCAGTCGCATCCTTCATGATCGAGAAACTCTCGATGTCATCGGGCTGGAGCCTGGCCAGGTCGGTCGAGGTAAGTTCGATGTTGTCGATGAGGATGAGCGGGCTGGTGTTAGCGCCGAAAGTCGTGATACCCCTGACGAAGAAGTCGGCATTGTCCTGTCCGGGCTCTCCCGATCTCTGGTAGGCGATGACTCCTGCAACATTACCGGCAAGTGCGGTGGTGAGGTTGCTGGAAGGGACCTTCAGATTCTCGATGTTCACTGATGTAATCGAAGCTACGGTACTTTCCTTACGCTGCTTACCGAAGGCCACGATAGTCACCTCATTCAACTCATTGGGCTGGTTCTTGAGTTTGATGATGAAGTTGACCATGTCGCCAACAGTAACTTCCTGAGGCTCTTTACCCAGCATCTCGAAACGCAACCGGTCTGTCGGTTTCACATCGGACAACTGAAAAGAACCGTCAAGGTCGGTCATGACCCCTCGTGTGGATCCTGCCACCGACACCGTGGCTCCTGCCATAGCTTCACCAGTCTCTTCCTCATAAACAACACCTTTTACAGTCCTAGTCTGGGCAATCGCCGCAGTAACGGCAAGCAATAACAGGACTGTCAGGCTAATCTTCTTGAGAAACATAACGGGTTAAACAATTGTGGTTATTGGTTATAATATTCAAATATATGTATTATTCCTGGAAAATATTCCAGAAAAATCACTTTTTTGTCTAGGGAAAGACTATTATTTGGAATAATATTTCGGCCAGCACCACTGCAGATAGGCCTTCAAAGCTTCTTCGTGGCGGTTGTCTCCCGGCTCATAGAAAACCGTGCCTTCAAGAGGGGAAGGCATGAACTCGAGATCTACGAAATTACCCTTGTAGTCATGGGCGTACTTGTACCCGTCGGAATAGCCCAGCTCCTCCATCAGCTTGGTCGGAGCATTGCGAAGGTACATGGGGACCTGTGCATCGGGGTGCTCCCTGACAGCTTGGAATGCGCGTTCAAGGGCCATGTATGAGGCATTGCTCTTCCTGGAAGACGCCAGATAGACTGTACATTCAGCCAGCGGGATCCTCGCCTCGGGCATTCCAATCTCATGCACAATCTGGAAACAGGCATTCGCCAGCAGCATTGCATTTGGATTAGCAAGCCCTACGTCTTCCGTCGCAGACAAGCACAGCCGGCGTGCGATGAATAGGGGATCCTCACCCGCATCCAGCATACGTGCAAGATAGAACAAGGCGGCATTCGGATCCGAGCCACGGACGCTCTTTATGAAGGCGGAGATGATGTCATAATGCATCTCACCGCCTTTGTCATAACGGGCCATGCTCTCTTGAAGTGTAGCTGTAACTGTCTTGTTATCAATTATTACCGGTTCCTTTCCGGCATATGAATCAACTACTATTTCCAGGGCATTGAGGAGCTTTCGGGCATCTCCGCCGCCGGCACGGAACAGCGCTTCGGTCTCCCGGACTTCGATCCGTTTCTCACGGAGCAGTACATCCTTATGCAATGCATTATCCAGGATTTCCTGCATCTCAGACACTTCCAACGGCTTGAGCACGAAGACCTGGCAACGTGACAACAGGGGAGAGATAACCTCGAAAGAAGGATTCTCGGTAGTCGCACCAATCAGGACGATGGTCCCGTCTTCTACAGCCCCGAGGAGGGCATCCTGCTGGGACTTGCTGAACCGGTGGATCTCGTCGATGAAAAGCACCGGGGGAGCGGCCTGTGAGAACAGGGAATTATTCTTGGCCTTGGTAATGACATCCCTCACATCTTTCACGCCGGCACTTACCGCCGAAAGGGTGAAGAACTCCCGGTTCATGGAATCGGTAATGATATGCGCCAATGTGGTCTTGCCGACTCCCGGGGGACCCCAGAGAATGAAAGAAGACAGGTTGCCGCTCAAGATCATATTATGGAGTACACAACCTTCTCCCACCAGATGCTTCTGTCCGATGTAGCCCTCAAGCGTATGCGGACGCATCCGCTCAGGCAAGGGGGGCAGCATTGCGTTGCGGTTTACCGGTTCTATACCTTCCATATCAGATTTCCTTGGTGTAGATCCTGCGGCGCTTCGTCTGGTCATAGTCGAACATGCCCCAGATTGAGGACATAGCCTTGTTGGACTCGAGCTCGGCGTTAGTCTCCGCCCACTTGAAGCCTTTCTTTATATAACGACGCAGAAGATCATCAAAAATAAGTGCAATAAGTCCTTTGTTAGCATCTTCTGGACGCACCCCTATAAGCATCATTTCCACCCGCTCCTCATGCTTCCCGTACATGGAATTGAGAATCTTTGACCAGCCGAAAGGAAGAAGCTTCCCGCCGCATGACTGAAGGGCATTTACAATGGACGGGATAGTAATGCCGACCGCGGCCAGTTCTCCGTCGTTGTCAACTACCAGGGTCACATAATCGAGATTTACTACTCCGAGGTATTGGTCGACGTACCCGTCAATCATTTTCGGAGTCAGGGGAGTGAAGTTGTACAGTCCTGAATATGCATCATTTATGAGCTTGAATATCTTCTGCCCGTAATTCTCCTGACGGATCATATTCCTGGTCACCTTCAGCAGATGGAATTCTCCGCGTTTCTCAATGATCCTGGCGATGCGGGAGATCTTCTCGGGGACCTTCTCCGGCAGGTAGATCTTGTACTCCAGCCAGTCCACTTCCTTGGTAAAACCCATGGCTTCCATATGCCTGGGATAATACGGATAATTGTATATCAAAACCATTGTGCAGAGCTGGTCGAAACCCTCTACCAGCATTCCCTCGGGATCGAAGTCCGTGAATCCAAGGGGACCGGAAATACGTGTCATGCCACGCTGCTTCCCGAACTCGATAACCTTGTCAATCAAAGCCTTAGATACAGCAGGGTCATCTATGAAATCTATCCATCCGAAACGCACTTCATCATGCTTCCAGATCTCATTGGCCTTGTTGTTAACTATGGCTGCGACCCTTCCGACAGTCTTTCCTTCGTCGTCGGTTGCGAGAAAACATGCTGCCTCGCAGAACTCGAACGCCGGATTCTTCTTCGGGTCCAGCGTCGTCATTTCATCGGTATACATCTTGGGCACGAAACACTTGTTGCCCTTGTAAAGTCTGTTCGGGAATTCGATGAACTCTTTCAGTTCATTCCTGGATTGCACACGCCTGACTGTAACTCCCATTTCAGTACTGTATTTTTTGTTTTTAATCTTTCAAAGATATCATTAATTGCTTAAATTTGCAATAAGCGACACCTGAACCTGGCACGGATGAAAACGACTTCGAAACTGATCTGTGTACTTGCCGGACTCCTCTTCCAGACAGGGGTCTGCAACGCCCAGTTCTTCTCAGGCGGCACCTTCAATTCACCCAAGGGAATGGGCCTGGGAGTCGATTTCTCCTTCAGGGGAGACGGAGATTTCTCTTCAGCCAACATATGGATGGATGCACGGGATTTCTTCGGGGAAGGAGGTACTGAAGTCGGCATAAAAGGCTCATTCATACACAATTTCTCCCTTTTCACCACAAGCGGCCCCGAGAACAGGCTTACTGTATATGCAGGCCCCGGAGTATCAATGGGTTACGTCTATGATATCGAGAAGGGAAGGGGAGTGATGGGGGCTCTTTGCGCCGACGTCGGAGTGAGGGTCGAATTATCCAATCCGCTGATAGTAAGCCTGGGCTTTTCCGCAGACCTGGGCCTCCACGCATCCCGGGAACAGGAGGGGACCGTTCTCTCGATATACAAGGAAGGCCTCATCCATTCATATTATCCCGAACTGAGGTTCATGTACAACTTCAGCGAACGGCCCCGGGATCAGAGATACAAGGGAGGGAATAGGAAAGTCACATTCGCATTCGAATGGGGATTATTCTCAGACGTTTACGGGAATTATCATTACAAATATATGTCTCCGAACGGTGTCATCGACGTGACAGGAGAATCTAAAGGATTCTATTCCAACTGGTTCCTTGATGCCGGAGTAGGTTATGACATACTCAATAATTTAAACGTTTCAATAAGGGGAGGACTGTCTCTGGAAAAAGACGTCCATGAATGTTTTCCGCTTACATCGAGGATTACCGGACTTACCAATGAAAAGTCAGGAAGGAGATGGCTGGCATATGCCGAAGCAGGCCCGGTATTCTTCGAAGGGCTTAAGACAGGAATGACCGCAAAAACCGGAGGCGGACTGCGACTGCATATGTACAAAGCCCTTAAATTGGATTTACTCGCCGGGTGCAGGATGATGCTGATGCATCCCGGGTTCTCAGACGAACATGAAGGAGCTATAGAACCTGAAGGATTCATGCGGGCTGACGATAAAGTAAATATTGCCGTCACATTTGGTACAGCAGTGAATTTCTGATTTGATTTGATGCGTTTTTTCCGTAAATTTGCGTCTGCCGTCGAAGGCGTCAACAGCCAGGCCGGTTCTGTTACACAATTTATATTATGTTAAGTTAGATGATACTGAATATCCTCACCTTCCTGGGTGCCCTCGCCCTTTTCATATACGGTATGGAACTAATGAGTTCCGGAGTCCAGAAGGCATTCGGAGACAGGTTCAGGAAATTCCTGCCCTGGATGACCGGTAACCGTGTCCAGCAGGTTCTCTCCGGACTGGGTATAACCGCACTCATACAATCATCAAACGCGACCACGCTCTTTGCAGTTGGTTTCGTAAATGCTGGCCTTCTGACACTGCTGCAGGCCATCAACGTACTGCTTGGTGCAAACATAGGAACCACTGTAACCGGCTGGATCACGGCATCTGCAGGCTTCCTGCCTTCAATCAGTTACGCCATAATCCTGATGGGAGCCGGTTTTGTCCTCAATATGGGCAAGAAAACAGTCAGGAAAAGCATCGGAACATTTGTAATGGGACTTGCTATCATATTGATAGCCATGTCTTTCATGAATAAATCCCTGCCTGCGGTCAATCAGGATATTTCTTTGTCGGAGATATTCATCAATTCATCTTCCAAAGGCTTTTTGAGCGTCGTTATCTACTTGATAATCGGCATCTTATGCGGATGGATGCTGCATTCCTCCCCTACCGTCGCGATCACAATGATCCTCATCAATCTCGGGTGGATCGATTTCTCCAGCGCCGCCGCGATTGTACTGGGTACTAACATTGGAACTACATTCAAAGGCAATATCGCTGCAAAGGGCGCCGGCACTATGGCCTCCCGCGCAGCCCTTTCCCACACCGTTTTCAATGCATTGGGAGTCATCCTGGTACTCCTGACCTTCAAGCCCTGCACCAATGCCGTCCAGAGCCTCTGCAATGCCATAGGATTACACTCCCCTGTCTTCCACGTCGCCATGTTCCATACCGCATTCAACCTGGTCATGACGTTGATTTTCATGTGGTTGACCGAGTACATTGAGAAGATCGACACATGGCTCGTCAGAGAAGACGGCACTACTGCAAGCAATGGATTCAAACTCAAATACATAGGTAACGGGCGCCTCGGGACTCCGGCCTTCTCCATCCGCCAGGCCTATCAGGAAATCCTGGATTTCGAGAATTCTGTGGAAGAAGGATTCCAGAATGTAGAAAAAGCCCTTACAGCAGCCGATGACGACACTTTCGAGCAGTACCGCAAGGCCCTGATCAAGACTGAAGAGGTTACGGACAGGTATGAGTACGAAATCGCCTCCTTCCTAAGCGAGATATCCACCGAACAGATGACCGGACAGGAGACAGAAGAAACCAGGGTCCTCTACCGGATCATAGGAGAGCTGGAGAGCCTCGGGGACAGTTGCGAAAACATCAGCCGCCTCCTGGGCCGCCTGCGCGCCCACAAACAGGAATTCGATTCCGACACCATGGAGAAGATCAGGAAGATGATAAGCCTCGTGGAGAATGCGCTGACTGCAATGGGAGCCAACCTCAGGACCGCGGTCGCGGGAGACCTCACAGACATCAGCAATGCATATGCAGCGGAAGATGCAATCAACTCCGTACGCGACACTTACCGTGACGAAGCCTTCATGCAGATCGAACAGCGCACCGGCAATTATATGTCCCTGAACTATTTCCTTGATTTGCTCGAGGAACTTGAAGCTATGGGAGACTTCATCATCAATGTCTCTCAGGCCTCTGTAAGGACAGTAGAATAATGAATATGTCCAGAAAGAAAGTCAACATAGAATACGAAAACGTAACTATCGAAGAGGTAGCAGCTGAAGGAAAGGCTCTCGCCCACATCGACGGGGTGGTGACCTTCGTACCCTTCGCCGTTCCCGGCGACGTTGTTGATATCCGGGTCATCAAGAAGAAAAAGAACTATCTGGAGGGCGTAGTCAAACGCATTGTCACTCCATCACCCGACCGCCAGGAACCCTTCTGCTCCCATTTCGGCATATGCGGTGGCTGCAAATGGCAACCTCTCCCCTATCCGATGCAGCTTAAGGCAAAGCAGCGCCAGGTCGAAGACCAGCTTACCCGTATCGGTGGGCTCACCATACCTGACGTCTCCCCTATCATCGGTTCGGACAGGACCTCCTTCTACCGCAACAAACTGGAATACAGCTTTTCCTCCCGAAGATGGATCCTTCCCGACGAGGATCCTGAGCAGATCACTGCATCCGACTCCATGGGACTGGGCTTCCATGTCGGAAAATTCTTCGATAAAGTCCTGGACATCAAGCACTGCTACCTCCAGAGCGAACCATCCGACTCCATCCGTCTTTTCATAAAGGATTTCGCAGTCAGCCATGGAATCCCGTTCTATGACATACGCTCAAACACCGGATGCCTCAGGAACCTGATAATACGTACGACCGGGGACGGACAGGTCATGGTGATCCTGTGCCTGGCATATGACGACTCCTCGCGTCCCCTCCTCCTGGATGCCCTCTGCGAGGCTTTCCCGCAGATATCATCCCTCTATTACATTATCAACTCCAAATTCAACGATTCCATCGGTGACCAGACTCCGATCCTTTACAAAGGGGCTCCCGCCATATATGAATCGATGGAAGGCCTCAGGTTCAAGATCGGGCCCAAATCCTTCTACCAGACCAATTCCCAGCAGGCCCTGAAGCTCTACACAGTGGCAAGGGAATTCGCCGCCCTGACAGGCTCGGAGACTGTTTATGACCTCTACACCGGCACCGGGACGATCGCACAGTTCGTCAGCAGGAAAGCCTCGAAGGTCATAGGCATCGAATATGTCACGGAAGCCATCTCAGATGCCCGGGAGAATGCCTTGACAAACGGGATCAGCAATTGCGAATTCTTCGCAGGAGATATGAAAGATGTCCTCACTCCGGACTTCATCAAGGCGCACGGACAGCCGGATGTGGTAATCCTGGATCCTCCCCGCGCGGGAATCCACCCCAGCGTGGCAAAGGTCCTCCTGGAGACAGCCGCCCCCAGGATGGTATATGTCAGCTGCAACCCTGCCTCACAGGCCCGTGACCTTGCCATACTGGCTGAGAAATACGATATTACGGCCATCCAGCCGGTTGATATGTTCCCCCAGACGCAACATGTAGAGAATGTCTGCGCCCTGAAACTGAAAGACTGACATGCTTCTCCAGATATTTCTCCTGCTTCTGAGCCTCTCCATGGTGATACTGGGTGCTAACTACCTGGTAGAAGGTTCATCCGGCATCGCCCGCAGGCTTGGAGTGAGTGAATTCATCATAGGACTTACCATTGTCGGGATCGGCACCTCGATGCCGGAACTCGTCGTCAGTTTCACAGGAGCCCTGGAAGGCAACTCGGACATATCCGTCGGGAACGTAGTCGGCTCAAACATTTTCAATGTCTTCCTGATCCTGGGCATAAGCGCCCTTTTACGTCCCATCGACATCAGCCCTTCCAACCTTCACAGGGACCTGCCGATCAATGTATCCGTTACATTGCTCCTGATCTTATCAGGAATGAGTTTCAGCCTTTTCGGATTGGGGTCAGGAGACTATATAAGCAGGATAGAAGGTGCTGTATTCCTGTCACTTTTCATCGCTTACCTGATCTATTCATTCAAGAAAGACCGCCCTGCCCTGGGAGCGGAGGAAGAAGCCTCTGACACCCCTGTCAGGATCCCTCTTGCAATCCTCATGGTCCTGGGAGGACTGGCTGGCCTGATATTCGGCGGAAGGATCTTCGTAGACTCTGCAGAGAAGATTGCCCGGGCCCTCCACGTCAGTGACAAGTTCATCGCCATCACGATCCTTGCATGCGGTACTTCCCTTCCGGAACTCATTACCAACATAGTGGCAGCAATAAAGCGCAAAGGACAGCTGGCCCTTGGAAACATCCTCGGATCCAACGTATCGAACATCCTTCTCATCCTGGGAGGTTCAGCTCTCCTTCATCCCCTTTCACTCCATGGAATGAGCTGGATTGACCTGGGAACCATGCTGCTCAGTTCGGTTGTCCTTCTGATAGCCGCTTTCACCAACAAGAAGGACAAACTGGACAGGGCGGAAGGTGCAGTCTTCCTGACCATTTTCCTGTCCTATATGGTCTGGCTTTTCATAAAACTCTGAAAATTCCTATATTTGGGAGATAAAACACTAAACCCATCACAGTTATGGCTTTCACACCCACGAAATACCGCCTTCTGAATATTGGAAGCGGTCGCGTATTCGATGATGAGGGATGGACCCTTGTCGATCCCGAAGGCTCTTCCCCCTCTCTGGTAAGGGCTGTTTACGAAAACAAGCAATTCACACCCAGGAACGACCTCGACGGACTTTACCGTTACGCCAACTGGCTCCCCTGCAAGAGGATACTGAAGCATTCCCACGCTCCTGTTACCTACAAGAGCAAGGGCCTTGCCTCCGTTTTCGGGATGGACAACCTGTGGATCACCTTCTCAGGATATGCGCCCAAGATCGGGGCCCGCATGAGTACATGCTCATTCAAGGAGACCGAAGCCTATTCAGTGTGCGCGCGCCTGCCCAAGAATGACAAGCATGTCCTCGTCATCCAGTCCGCAGGAAACACGGCACGCTCATTCATCCGCGTCTGCTCCGACAACAACATCCCCGCAGTCATATGCATTCCTGAAGACAATATTAACGACCTGTGGTTCGTCCGCAAGTTGCGTAACTGCGTCAAAGTAGTTGCGACTCCTCACGGAACCGACTATTTCGATGCCATCACAGTAGGAGACAAACTCTGCAAGGACACCCGCTATCTCCCTGAAGGAGGCGCCAAGAATGTAGCCCGCAGGGATGGAATGGGGACCACGGTACTCTCTGCCGTAGAAGCCATCGGACGCATTCCCGATGCCTATTTCCAGGCTGTCGGAAGCGGAACCGGAGCAATCGCAGCATATGAGAACAATCTCAGGCTCAAGGAAGACGGACGTTTCGGTGACAACATCATGAAGATCTTCGCCGTCCAGAACGATCCGTTCACCATTATGTACGACTCCTGGAAGAAGGACAGCAGGGAACTCGTTCCCCTCTCGGCTGATGACTCCAGACGACAGGCTGCGATGATCCTGGCAAAGGTGCTCTCCAATCGTAAACCGCCCTACAGCCTTGCCGGAGGCCTCTTCGACGTTCTCAAGGCAAGTGGCGGAGACATGTACAAGGTCGACAATAATGACATAGTCTACTGGATGCTCCAGTTCTTCAACAAGGAAGGCATCGACATCTTCCCCGCTGCAGCTGCAGCTGTCGCCGGTCTCAAGAAGGCCCTCGACGAGGGCAAGGTGGACCGGAAAGACACCGTAATGCTGAACATCAGCGGCGGTGGAATGCTCAAGGCCACCCAGAAGGGATTCTTCCTCAAGAAACCGGATCTCGTGCTGAGTCCCGACCTCCCCTTCGAGGACATCATCTCCCAGGTGGACAAGCTGCTCACCATGAACACAAACAGCCGTAAATCCAGGCTATGATAATCGGGGATACAGTCAAACTCGCCGAAAAATTCACTGAAGATCCCGGTGGTTTTCTCTACACCATGTGGGACAAGGCCTTGGAATTCGGACTGAAATTCCTGGCCGCAATCTTGATTTACCTGATCGGTGCATGGGTAATACGCCGGATCAGGAAGTGGCTGATAAAACGTCTGGAAAAGAGGAAGGCCGAAGAAACCCTCTCCTCATTCATCATAAGCCTGACAACCATTTCGCTTACAGTGGTGCTGATCATAATAACGGTCAGCACCCTGGGAGTGAACACCACATCCCTTGCCGCCCTCCTCGCCTCCGGCGGAGTAGCCATAGGAATGGCTCTCAGCGGCACGATGCAGAATTTCGCGGGTGGAATTATGATCTTGTTTTTCAAGCCCTTCCGAGTCGGAGACTACATCAAAGCCCAGAATTATGAAGGTTTCGTAACTGATGTTACCGTGGTAAATACCAAACTCCGCACATGGGATAACCGGGACATAATCCTTCCGAACGGGACCCTTTTCAACGGCAACATCGAGAACCACTACCAGCGCGACGTACGGAGGATTGACTGGAAGGTAAACGTGGAATACGGAGCACCTTCGGACAAGGTTATCGAGGTCTTGATGGGAATCGCCCGCAACCAGGAGAAAATCGTCGGGAGCGACACACCCGGAGCCTCTGATGCATATGTGATTATCAACCAGCTGCAGGACAGCGGTGTTGAATACATATTGCGCGCGTGGGTGAAAACGGTGGACTACTGGGTAGTCCTGTATGCGGTCAATAAAGCGATTTATGATGAACTGCCGCGCAACGGGATCAAATTCCCGTTCCCTCAGCTCGATGTGCACATGAAGCAGTAGCGAGTTCAGCTTTAGCTTCTACCGGATTGGCGTAGATTCTCAGGAATATATCCCTCAGTTCATCGCGGTTCAATTCTTTCTCCACGGTGTCGAGTTGCTTCTCCATGTACTCGGTGAATGCCTCGACATCTTCCTGGGTGTACTGCTCTGCATAGGTGAACGACTGGTTCACCAGGTCGTATGCAATATAATTAGTCTTCCAGAGCTTGTACCCCTCGATGACCCTCAGGTCAACTGCATGGCGGATTGACTGGTAACGGTCATTCCTGATGCCTTCTGATGCGGCGTCGATTTCTTCCCTTGAGAGAGGCTTGCCGAAATTCATATGGACATTGCCCTTCCACTGGGTAATACCTGTAAGTATGCTTTCCAGGTCCTCTGTCTCGGTCTTAACATATTTCTGCGTGCGGGATATGAGGATTTCCCTGGCCTTGCGTATATCACAGGGCTCGTATTCATAGGAAATACTCAGCGGAACTATGTTCAGTTCATCGAAATTGTCAGTGAAACTGCCGGTTCCGCTCATGTCAAGCATCTTCAGGAGTCCCTGTTCAGTGATATCTAAGCCGTTCTTAGTGCGGCCCTGCCGCTGGGCAAGCCATATGGAACTCCTTCCCGAAGTAATCGTATGGCGGATGTACTCGGACAGGTTCTTTGAGGAGAGATACAGCTCGCGGGCGGATATGCCCCTGATTACCTTGATCATCCTGTTGGAGCGAAGAAGGTACTCTATCGTCTTGGAAGAAGAAATCAGGTTGTCCCCCACGCAGATTTCAGTCTGAGGGTAGCTGTTCTGCCAAAGTATATACTGGGTAAATGCCGGATCCAGGATAATGTCCCTGTGATTGGACAGAGCAAGGAACTTGCCCTGGACCTCGGTGACATTGAGGAATCCGTCATATGAAAAATTCTTCACAGTATTATTGAGCACCCATACGACTGCCTTGCTCATGACGATAGACTGGAACTGGTCTATGCTGTGGATGTGTGAAAGGGCTTCGCCCAGGAAATTCTCAGGCAAGTCCGGGAAAATGTATTTCGAAATGGCAGGCACCAGAGGATGCTTGGCTACATGACTTAGAGCTTCGATAGCCTCCTTGTCAGAATAAGGAGCAATATCGGCAAGATCTTTTGTATCAATCATAACAAATAAATAAGTCGAGCAAAGAACTGCAATAATCAGTCCACTCTGTGAAGCAGTGAACTGTCCCCGTAACTGAGGAATCTGTATCCCGAAGAAAGGGCATGGTCGTATATGGTCTTCCAATCCCCTCCTACGAAAGCGGAGATCAGCAGGAGAAGGGTGCTCTGGGGCTGGTGGAAGTTGGTGACAAGCATATCAACCAGCCTAAAACGGAATCCGGGCACAATTATTATGCGGGTACCGAGCCTGAGCGAATCGAGTCCAAGGGACTCCAGAAAACTTACGATAGCTTCCAGGGCTTCCCTGGTTGTATATGGATAATCCTCTTCATACGGAGCCCACTGTTCTACATCATGCGGCTCCCCGCTTCGGATAATGTCCACTCCGGCATAATATAGGGATTCCAGAGTCCTGACGGACGTTGTACCTACGGCTATGATTTTCTTCCGACCACGTAGAATCGTCTTCAAGAAGTCCAGGCTAACGCTGAAAGGCTCCCGATGCATCGGATGACCGGATATAGATGCGCTTTTGACCGGAAGGAATGTTCCGGCACCGACATGAAGGCAGACTTCTTCCACATCAATACCCTTCGCCCTTATCGCATCCAGAACCGTGTCGGTAAAATGAAGTCCGGCAGTTGGCGCGGCAACCGATCCGCGGATTTTGGCATATAAAGTCTGATAGCGCTCAAGGTCAATCGGTTCTGTTTCCCTGTTAAGATATGGTGGAATAGGCACATTTCCGCAGATCTCCAGAACCCGGGAGAAAGGAAGGCCACCTTCCCAAGTAAATCGCACAACAGTGGTCTGCCCGTCTCTCTCGCCCTCTGAGTCAGCCCTTAGCTTCAGCGAAGAAGCTTCAGGATCATCTTCGGGGGCTGCAAAGATCAGAGACTCCCCTTTCCAGCGCTTGGCATTGCCGATAATACATTTCCAGGAACAGCTGCCGGTAGAAGCAAAACTAAGATTGTACTCCACAGGATCAACCGGCTCAAGGCAGAATATCTCTATATGGGCACCTGTAGGCCTTACGAAATGCAGACGTGCCGGGACCACCCTGGTATCATTGAATACCATAATTGAGTCAGAAGGCAGCAAAGAAGGAAGATCACGGAATATATAGTCTTCAACCTTTCCATCACTATAGCGCAGAAGCTTGGAAGAGTCACGCTCTTTCAAGGGATATTTAGCGATTCGCTCTTCAGGCAGATCGTAATCGAAGTCTTCGATCAGGATGTTCGGAATCATTCAGCAATCTCAGTTTTGAAATTCCGACGCGAAATTAATCATATTCCAATAAAGTGCGAAATTTTTCAGGCATAAGTAAAATTTATGGTACATTTTGCTATATGTGAAATAATTAATAATCAGATAATTAATAATATTCATCTAAATCTATAAATAATGAATTGGCAAGTCTATGAACCGAAATAATACACAATGCCAGGCTATATAACAAATAATTCATATAGAAACAATTATTATTCAGCTAGTTATTATATATTATCTAAATGTTAATTAAATATATGGAATTTAATACTCCCCTCCTATCATATGATTGCGCTTTTTTGTATATTTGTTTTTGAAAAGCGATACTATCATGTTCAAATTGATCATTAGGCACGTCTTTCTGAGATTTTCCCCGGAACTGGCACACCGGCTAGCTGTCACATATATGAAAAGCCTGGCCAGGAACTCTGTTCTTTTTGCCCTATACAGTGCCTTCCGCAAGCGGAAAAGACATAGTCTTGAGCGCGAGCTGTTCGGACTGAGGTTCCCCAACCCTCTCGGACTGGCAGCCGGTTTCGACAATAACGGAGACTGCTACAATGAGATGTTGGACTTGGGATTCGGTTTCGTGGAGATAGGATCCATCACCCCACGGCCGCAGGCCGGTAATCCGAAGCCCAGGGTCTTCGCCCTTCCAAAGGACAAGGCTATGATCAACAGGACAGGAATCAACAACAAAGGCGTCGAATATGCTATCAACCAGCTTCGCACCAGGCCACCGAAAGGAATTGTCGCAGCCAACATTGCAATGAATGCGACAAGCAAATTTGATGAGGTCGTAAAAGATTATGAAACAGCTTTTTCCCTTATTTATGACTTCGTCGATATCATAGTTCTTAACCTTTCCTGGCCGAATGTGCCCGGTCTCCAGGGCCTTGGAGACATACCTTATATATCCGACCTAATAGATCCGATTATGGAGCTCAGGCAGTGCTATGACATCAACAAGCCGGTTCTCATCAAGATATCCCCTGATTATGAACACGACCAGTTGGGTTCTATCCTTGACTATTGCATGATGGCCGGGATTGATGGTATAGTAGCAGCGAATGTCACCGAAAGCCGCGAGGGTCTCACCGCATCTGCGGACACATTGAAGAAAATCGGCCCTGGAGAGGTTTCAGGGGCCCCTTTATATGCAAAAAGCCTCTCACTTGTGAAGTATATCAATGAATACACAGGAGGGCGACTGCCCGTTATAGGGGTCGGCGGAATCATGACACCCGAACAAGCGTTGGAAATGCTGGAGGCAGGCGCCTCGCTTATAGAGATAAACACCGGACTCGCATATGAAGGGCCGGGCCTGATAAAGAAAATACTCAAGAAACTGGACAGACAATGACCAAAGCGTCTATTTGTACTATCGGGGACGAGATCCTCATAGGCCAGATCGTGGACACCAATTCCTCGGCAATCTCCAGGGCGCTGGAAGAGGTCGGAGTAAGAGTCGTACGCATGCTGTCTATCGGCGACGATCATGAAGAGATTATTTCAAATCTCGATAAAGAGCTCAGTAACAGTGAAATAGTAATCTGTACCGGTGGCCTTGGCCCCACTAAAGACGACATCACGAAACAAGCTCTTGCTGAATTGTCGGGGAGCACCCATTTCGTGGAGAACATTGAACAGGCACGGATTGTCAGGGAGATACTCAAATCCCGGGGACTGGAAGTTCTCGATTCCAACAAGTTCCAGGCGATGGTCCCGGATACTTGCGAGGTCATACCCAATCAGAACGGTACCGCTCCTTTCATGGTGTTCCGCTTTCCAGAAAACAGCTACGGACATCCTGCCGTCCTCTACTCATTACCTGGAGTTCCACATGAGGCCCTTTCGGCTATCCCATTAATAATAAGTGACATAAAATCACATTTTTCACTTACTGGCATCTACCATAGGAACCTCATGGTCTATGGTTATGCCGAGTCAGCCTTGGCCAAAAAGATCGAAAAATGGGAAGATTCACTGCCTGCGGATATGCATCTGGCATATCTTCCCAATACACTGACAGGCGTGAAATTGCGGCTCTCTATCTATAGCGGCGACAAAGAAGAGGAAAAAGCCCGTATCGAAGAAAGAATTGCACAGCTTCATGAAATCCTTGGGGATGCTATCTATTCAGATGAGGAGGACGACCTTCAGCATGCACTGAAAAAACTCCTTTCAGGAACCGGAAAGACCGTAAGCGCGGCCGAATCCTGTACTGGAGGAGAGATATCACACCTGATTACCTCAGTCCCCGGTTCGTCAGAGTATTACCTCGGATCGGTAACATCATATGCGATTGCAGTCAAGGAGTCAGTCCTCGGAGTCCCCGGTTCATTAATAGAGGAATATGGCGTAGTAAGCGGAGAAGTTGCAGCCGCAATGGCAGAGGGTGTGAGAAGTCTTACAGGCAGTACGTACTCCGTTTCAACCACCGGACTCGCCGGCCCTGACGGAGATGGTAAGCTCCCCACCGGAACAGTCTGGATCGGAGTCAGCGGGCCACACGGAACAGTGGTCCAAATGAGGAATTATCACAATGACAGGCTCCGGAACATACAGAGATTCGCCGCCTCCGCCCTGGATTTGCTCAGAAGATACATAATTGAGGATCAAAAGTAGGCCTAATCTTTAATTCATTGATTAACAATACAAGTAACAAATAAGTTAATTTGTATAACTTTTTTGTTACACTACTTTTGGGATAATTTTGACATCCTTATGACATCGTTGAAGACTCTAAGGAAGTTACCTCCTGCGACCTTTGAGATGTCCTCCTCACTGTAACCGCGCCGTCTCATCTCATCGAAAATCACGTGCATTTTTCCGGCATCTTCGAGCCCGGAAGGAGCGACTTCTATGCCATCAAAATCGGAGCCTACTCCGACATGGTCAATGCCGGCCACTTCGACAGCATGGTCGATATGATCTACAACTCGCCGATAAGAAGGCAGGACTTCTGTCCCGCTTTGGGGGATATTATCATCATGTACCGCAGCGAATTCATCAGAGAGAAAGACAGGATAGAAATTGATCTGGCAGACTCCCCCTTGTGCAGCCAGCTCTTTCAACATCCAGTCTGCCATGTTGCGGCGATGGGATGCCAGGGCCCGGCAACTGGAATGCGTCGAGACTATAGGAGCTACAGACAGTTCCAGGCAGTCCGTAAAGGTTTTGTCAGAGCAATGGGCAAGATCGACTATCATTCCGAGGGAATTCATTTCACGTACGACCTCACGGCCGAAAGGACTCAGCCCTCCCCACCTTCCGGATCCTGCGGCTGAATCACAGATCAGGTTGTCTCCGTTGTGGGTCAAGGTCATGTACCTGACCCCGGATCGGTAGAAGAATCTCAAAAGGGAAAGGGAATCCTGGATCGGGCTCCCGTTCTCCATTCCAAGGAATATTGAAATAAGCCCTTTTGCTTTATTTTCAAATGCTTCCGCAGGAGATACCGCTGGGGCAGCCAGATCTTTGTTTGCCTCCAGGCAGTCCTGAACTGCAGCCAGCATCCTAAGGGCACGCTCAAGGGCTGCTTCTCCGGTAAGGGTATTGGAAGTATATAATGCGAAAAAGGCAGCATCGACGCCGCCTTTTTTCATTTTCGGAAAGTCCAGATGCCCCTCAGGATTGTCAATGCGAAGATCCCTGCCTCTGAGCAAAGCCGAGGGAGTGTCGCAATGCGAATCAAGTACGAACATATGCAGACTATTTCATTTCAGTGTAAGGAAGGAGGCTTGACCCGGCGATCCTGACTATGTCAAAGAGGGGCTGCCCTTTGAAATAAAGCTTGCTTCCGCCTTCAAGTTTCACCTTCAGAGTGTCTTCAGCAGCCTCTTGTGCTACAGCGGAATTCGCAAGGGAAACAATGGCATCATCACACGCGAAGTCAATCGCATTCACCTTGGAGGAATTGGATCCGGTAATGTTCACCAGTTTTCCCTTTCCGCTGAGAATGGTCTCCGAGGATCCAGAACTAGTGACCTCCACATTCTCCATCTCGCCCGAAACAATCAAATGGGAAGAACGGGAAGGAGTCAGCTGGAGCTCACGTGATGTCTGCTTGAGAGTCAGCGTGGAAGATCCTGTAGTAGAAACATTTATAGCAGGAGAATCTATATTGACCGAAGCTGAAGACTTGCCTTCCATCCTGATTGTCACATCACTTGAAGCAAGGTCAAGACCACGGAGGGAGCTGTTGTCGGAAAGGGAGATCTCCGATCTCTCACTGGTAATATCCCCTTCTACGCTCATCACAGCTTTGCCGGAAAGATTAACGGACCTGAGGACCGGCATGTTCACGACGACTTTCAGGATAGCTACCTGGCCGCCTTTTCCCTGATAGAGTTTCTTGGTCTCTTTCGGTATGGCCTTCCTGTCAATCGTAACATACAGAGTCTTGTTCCGGATATAATTCGTGCAATAAGGCTCAAGTGCATCGTCTACCGTAACAGTATAGGAGTACTTTTCAGCAGGACGGACGACGACCTGGAATTCATCAGAGACCTCAATGGCATCGAACTCCGGGCAGTTCTGGTGGTCCAATGCTTTTGTCTGAGCTGACAAATTAGTACCAAGGAAGATTGATACACATAAAGCGACACTCACGGTGAGGACCTTGAATGTATTATCTATCAAGTTAATCATTGGGTTAATATGTTTAATTGTTATAATCTTTATCCTATCTTTTCAACCAGGGAACTCCACTCCTGGGTATATGCATCAAGGATGCGCTTATCCTCGAGATATGACCTGGTCAGTTCAATCACATCATCCCCGTCCCGCGGAGCTGAAAGCTTCTCCTCCAATTTCTTCATCTTATCCTCCAGCTTCAGGATCTCCTTCTCCAGCCATGAAGCGCGGGAACGCAGTTTCCTCAATTCCTTTTCCTGCGCCCTGTTCTCATGGAACTTTTTCTGGGACTCAACCTTCTTCCGGTTCACAGGATTGTCCTGCTTCTCGACTTGGAAACGCCTCTCCAGTTCCTTCAAATCTTCCAGCTTCCTCTTCTCAAGGAAATCCTGTACGCCCCCAAGATGCTCCGAAACCTTACCGTCCCTGAACTCGTACATCTTGTCCACCAGACCATCCAGGAAATCCCGGTCATGGGAGACTACAATGAGCGTGCCGTCATATGCTTTCAAGGCTTGCTTAAGGATATCTTTCGACTTGATATCCATATGGTTCGTCGGTTCGTCGAGTGCGAGAAGGTTATATGGTTGAAGCATCAGCTGAGCCATGCCGAGCCTGGCCCGCTCCCCCCCGCTGAGCACGGAGACCTTCTTGTCGATATCCTCTCCGCGGAAAAGGAACTCCGCAAGGATCTCCCGGAGCTTAGTCCGGATATCACCTACTGCAGCGCGCTCCAAGGTGTCCCAGACAGTCAGTGTCTTGTCCAGGACGTCCTCCTGGTTCTGGGCATAGTAGCCCACCTTTACATTGTATCCCAACCTGGCTTCCCCTTCCAAGGGGGACAGTTCACCCGTTATCACACGCATCAAAGTGGTCTTTCCTTCGCCATTCCGGCCAATAAGGGCCACCTTTTCCCCTCGCTTGACTTCTATGTCGGCATTCCTGAAGACTGTTTTCTGCGGGTATCCGACAGTGATTCCAGAGGCCTTGAACACTACGTCTCCAGAACGGGGAGCAGGCGGGAACTTCACCGTAAGGGTCACATTGTCAGTTTCATCCACCTCTATCCTCTCCAACTTGTCCAGGGCCTTTATCCTGGACTGGACCTGATTGGACTTGGTGGGCTTGTATCGGAAGCGCGCGATGAACTCCTCGGTTTTCTCAATCATTCTCTGCTGATTCTCGTAGGAGGCCATCTGCTGGGCAAGACGTTCGGCTCGCAGCTCGACATATTTGCTGTAAGGCACCTTGTAATCATGCATATGCCCAAGCATCAGTTCAATGGTTCTTCCGGTCACATTATCCAGGAAACGCCTGTCATGAGAAACCAGCACCACTGCACCGCGGAATGACTTCAGGTAGTCCTCGAACCATTCGATGGACTCGATGTCCAGATGGTTGGTCGGCTCGTCAAGAAGGAGCAGGTCTGGCTTTCCAAGGAGGATCTTGGCCAGCTCGATGCGCATGTTCCAACCCTGGCTGAACGTTTCGGTCTTCCTGTCAAGATCTTCCTCCTTGAAACCAAGTCCGAGAAGAGTCTTCTTTGCAGACACTTCCGGAGGAACATCCTGCAGGACAGACAGGGCATCACTAAGTTCATTGACCCTGTCTATAAGCTTAAGATATGATTCAGATTCATAATCCGTCCGCTCAGATAATGAAGCAGTTGCAGAATCAAGTTCATCACGCATACTATTGATTCTGCCGAAAGCGGTCATAGTCTCGTCAAAGACGCTTCGCCCCTTGTTGTGTTCCATGACCTGGGGCAGGAAACCGATTTCCAGGGCATCGGGACGGTCGATGGATCCGCTGGTCGGAAGGATGTCACCGCATATGAGTTTCATGAGGGTGGACTTGCCTGCCCCGTTCTTCCCTACCAGTCCGATCCTTTCCTTGTCACCTATAGAAAAAGATATACCGTCCAGCAGGTTGAAACTGCCGAACGACAAGGTGATGTTGTTGACCGAGACCATCGACAAAATGAAAAACTACCCGAGCATCGATTCGATGATCGAAAGAAGTTTCGCAGGGCACCTTACAGGCCTTCCAGTCTCCTTGTCTGTAAAGGCAACCACAACCTGACCGTCGGCAAGGAGTTCATCATTCTGGTTATAGACAGCCTGCTTGACATATAATTTTGCAAGCGGGGCATTTTCGATAGTCGCCACAGCCCTGACCGTGTCACCCATGACAGCCGGCCTATGATACTTGCATGCGACCGATATGACCGGAGTGAAAAAACCGTCGGCTGCGAGCTGTTCCACAGGATACCCCATCTCCTCCATCATGATATTCCTGGCACACTCGAAGTAGCGTATGTAATTCGAGTGATGCACTACCCCCATGAGGTCGGTTTCGTAGTAACGGACGGGCATTTTTACCTCGAAACTTATCATAACAAAAATGTTAAGTTCGCAAACTATTTTGTTTTATGCATTATTTTTCAATGCATTAATGCGGTTTTCGAGACTTTGTATCTTAGAGAGCGAATCTGCCTCCTTTTTACGCTCCATGGCCACCACTTTTTCGGGAGCATGGGCTGTGAACTGCGGATTCCCCAGTTTTTTCTGCACGCTGGCAAGGAATTTCCTCTGGTATTCGAGCTCTTCTTCGGCCTTTTTCAGGTCGGCGGCAGTGTCCACAAGCCCTGACAATCCAAGGAACATTTCATATGTACGGACCATGAAAGTGGCGCCTGATCCGGAGGCCGGAAGAGACTCACAGACCTGGGGCGTTACATTCGCGAGCTTGCTCAGGAACGGGAGCGTCACAGCCGGATAGTCCCCCTTGATCTGGAGGTCTAGCCCGTTCTTCGGAGAGATGTTCTTCTGCTGGCGGATTCCGCGCACATTGTTAACAGCCTCCTTCGCAATTTCGAATGAATCGATAAGCGCCGAATCATATGCACCTGCCGCAGGCGACTTGGCGTACATGATAGTCTCTCCTTCCTCGCGGGGAGCGAGGTCATGCCACAGTTCCTCGGATATGAACGGCATGACAGGATGGATCATCCTGAGCAGCGAATCGAAGAAACCGAGGGTCGCATCATATGTAACCTTGTCAATAGGCTGGCCGAAGGCCGGCTTTACGCATTCCAGGTACCATGAGCACCAGTCATCCCAGAACAGCTTGTAGATGGCCATGAGGGCATCGGAGATCCTGAACTTGGAGTAATTATCCTCGACGTTCTCGACAACTTGATTAAACCTATTGGTGAACCATTTGACGGCCACTGAATTAATCTCACTAGGCTGAAGTGATTCATCAACTTTCCATCCCTTTACGAGACGATAGGCATTCCATATCTTGTTGCAGAAATTACGGCCCTGCTCAACCTGGGCTTCGTCAAAGAAGATGTCATTTCCGGCCGAAGAGCAAAGGAGCATGCCGATACGGACGGCATCGGCGCCGTATTTGGCAATAAGGTCCAGCGGATCCGGAGAGTTGCCAAGCTGCTTGCTCATCTTACGGCCAAGCTTGTCCCTCACGATTCCGGTAAAGTAAACATTACGGAAAGGTTCCTTCCCCATGAATTCATCTCCGGCCATTATCATCCTGGCGACCCAGAAGAAGATGATGTCCGGTCCTGTCACCAGGTCACTGGTAGGATAATAATAGGACAGGTCCTTGTCGGCCTTGTGTCCGGGGTTACCAGGCATTCCCGTATCAAAGACGGAAATCGGCCACAGCCATGAAGAGAACCATGTGTCCAGCACGTCCTCATCCTGGGAAAGATCCTCTGCCTTGATGTCCGGAACAAGTTTCCTCGCTGCTTCAAGCGCCTTTTCGGCTGTCGGCTCAACTACGAACCGCCCGTCAGGCAGGTACCATGCGGGGATACGCTGTCCCCACCAGAGCTGCCTAGAGATGCACCAGTCATGGACATTCTCCATCCAATGGCGGTATGTCGCCATGTATTTGTCCGGGATGAGCCTGGTAGCGCCCTTTACGACTGAATCGAGTGCCATAGCGGCCAGGGAGTCCATCTTGAGGAACCACTGGGCGGACAGCCTCGGCTCGATTACAGCATTCGTCCTTTCAGAGTAACCGACAGGAGAGGTGTAATCCTCGACCTTCTCAAGCTCCCCTGCCTCATCAAGCATCTTCTGGATCTTTTTCCTCGCGACGAAGCGGTCTTCACCTACAAGGATGACAGCCTGTTCATTGAGCCTTCCGTGCTCATCGATTATGTCTATAACGGGAAGAGAGTGCCTCATTCCGATCTCATAGTCATGCACGTCGTGAGCAGGGGTAACCTTGAGACAGCCTGTTCCGAAGCCTATCTCGACATATGAATCTTCGATGATAGGGATCTCCCTGTGGATGAGAGGGATAAGGACCTTCTTTCCCTTAAGCCACCTGTACCTTTCATCTTCCGGATTGATACAGACCGCAGCATCGGCCATGATAGTCTCCGGACGGGTAGTTGCGACTATGATGTACTTGTCAGTCTTGTTCCCGTTACCGTCGGAAACATAATACCTGAGATGGTAGAACTTGCTCTGGGTGTCCTTGTGGATGACTTCCTCATCACTGACTGCAGTCAGTCCTACAGGATCCCAGTTGACCATGCGTACTCCCCTGTAGATCAATCCTTTCCTATAGAAATACACAAAGGTATTGATCACGGCTTCCGTCATGTCCGGATCCATGGTGAACTTTGTGCGGTCCCAGTCGCAGGAAGCACCGAGCTTGCGGAGCTGAAGCAGGATCTTGTTACCATGCTCTTCTTTCCATTCCCAGGCGTATTTCAAGAACTCTTCACGGCTTAGCGAAGACTTCTCGATACCCATATCCTTCAATTTGGCAACTACCTTGTTCTCAGTAGCTATCGACGCATGGTCCGTACCTGGCACCCAGCAGGCATTCTTTCCGTCCATCCTGGCCTTGCGGATCAGGACGTCGTTCAGGGTGTTGTTAAGGACATGCCCCATATGAAGGATACCGGTCACATTGGGGGGAGGTATGACTATGGTATATGGTTCCCTCCCGTCGGGTTCGGAATGAAAGAAATTATTCTTCAGCCAATAGGCGTACCATTTGTCCTCCACTTCGGAGGGATTGTACTTCGTAGACAGCTCCATATTGCTCTTTTTGTAATAAACAAATTTTACAAAGATAAGGTTTTTAGCTAAATTTGCGAAGAAAACGAAACCTTTAGAATTATGGCAGAAGAACCCAAACAGCTCAGCCTCAACATAAGGCCTGAAATTTCCGGCGGATCCTATTCGAACCTGGCCGTGATTTCACACTCAAAGACAGAATTCGTCATCGATTTCGCTTCGATGCTCCCCGGCCTCAACGGTCCGCAGGTAAACAACCGCATAATAATGCATCCGGAGCATGCGAAAAGGCTTCTGATGGCTCTCGAGGACAATGTTTCCAAGTACGAGAACCAATTCGGAGTAATCTCCACGGGAGCTCAGCAGAAAGGCACGTTCAACCTCGGAGACCTTCCCGGCTTCGGCCCGATCGGAGGAAACGGCGCAAAATCCTGACGGCTTATGCCTGACCTCAAGAAAATCAGAGCCTTCGCCTTCGACGTTGACGGTGTCATGACCGAAGGGGGAATCCTGTGCGACCTGGACGGGAACCTCTTCAGGGTCTTTGATGCAAAGGACGGCTTCGCTATCCGTATGGCAAGCATGAAAGGTTATCCAGTAGGAGTCATCACAGGAGGCCGCTCTACGAGCATCAGGGAGCGCTTCCGCGGCAGCGGAGTTCCCCAGGAAGACATATTCCTGGGCTCACGCGACAAAATCAAGGATTTCCGGAAATTCTGCGACATCCATGGTCTAGACGCATCCGAAGTCATGTTCTTCGGAGACGACCTGCCAGATTGTGAAGTACTCAGGGCTGCCGGAATAGGCGTTGCCCCTTGCGATGCCGCCCAGGATGCGATAGATGCAGCCGACATCGTATCGACCCGTCCGGGAGGGAAGGGCTGCTTCCGTGAACTGGCAGAGAAAGTTCTCAGGCTCAGGGGCGACTGGACCTTCGATGCAGCACTCTACGAGAAAAAATTCTGACATATGGACCTGCGCGGGAAAAAGATAATCCTCGGCAGCAATTCAGCTCGCCGAAAGGAGTTGCTTGCAGCGCTCGACGTTGAATTCACTGTTGATACACGGAACAACTTCGTTGAGCAGTTTGCCCCTGATGTCCCCCACAGTGAAGTTCCCCGACTGATGTCCGAGGGGAAGTCCCTCGGTTTCCACAGGCCCCTGGAAGCCGATGAAATACTGATTACGGCCGACACAATGGTTTTCCTGGGCCCGAGTATGATGGGAAAGCCCAAGTCCGCCGAAGAGGCCGCCTCAATGCTTCGGGCACTCTCGGGACGTGAGCACCAGGTAATTACCGCTGTTACCATCCGCAACCGGGACAGATATGAGACTTTCACGGACCAAGCAGACGTCTGGTTCAAGGAACTCAACGAGGAGGAGATCTCCTATTACATTGAAAAGTACAAGCCATATGACAAAGCCGGGGCATATGGGATTCAGGAATGGATCGGATACGCCTGCATCTCCCGCATCGACGGTTCTTTCTACAATGTAATGGGCTTCCCTACCCACCTGGTTTACGAAAAGCTGAAATCTTTCCTCATATAAGGACTTACAATTTGTAAGTTATTATCGTTTTATAGCACTTGTACATGCACTTCTATGGCCTATACAAGTGCTAAAATTATATCAGTAAACTTTTAGATAACGGTTTATATGACTAAATACCAATTAGTTATATAATAATTTAAAATTTTTTATAAAAATATTTGCAGATTAAAAATAAAGTCGTACCTTTGCATCGGGTTGTGGATGAAAGTTCTTTTCTGAACCAGCCTATTGGTTATTAGTTTTAGTGTTATTAATTATGTGGTTAGTATGAGTGGTCCACGCGTGAGCGTCGACTGCTCTTTTTTTATATGGGCTTTTGAACAGAGAAAAATTTTGGAAACAAGGAAAAATAGCCTATATTTGTAACCCTTTCCGGTGCGATGGCCGAGCGGTTAGGCACAGGTCTGCAAAACCTGGGACAGCGGTTCGATTCCGCTTCGCACCTCAAAAAATGCCACTGGAGATGCTCCGGTGGCATTTGCTTTTCCAAAGGCTTGAGTTGCTTCAAGAATCCAGCCTCTTCCTACTTGTAATCAGGACGCATGGAAACGGTCGTCTCTGTCGGGAAATCCTCCGGAACCTTCTGACTGACACGGCCTCTGGCGCACCACTCTGCCCCGCGCAGGATAAGGGTCTGGAATCCTGCACACTGCATCGCCGGATTATTCTCCAACGTCGCTCCGGCATGCCCCAAGACAGTGTGGAAGATACGGCCACGGCCATATTTTACAGTGAAGACCATGGGTTCTTCCCTTCCGGATCCACCCCTCTCTTCAGAAGAATATGCCGTATAAAGCAGGTCCTTGATCTCTCCAGGGCCGCGCATACGGTCATACAGTTCATCCTCAGCATGTTTCCAGCGCTCAGGCAATCCTTTCACTACAGGATGCCTGGAATCCCGGCAATTCAAAACATATGCATGCCTGGATCCGTGCGATCCGCCACGTCCCGGGGCGTTGTCTTTGACAAGGGCCCCGTCCTTCCAGTAAACATATGGACCGGAATGCTCATCGCGGCCACCCCAACCACCTAAGGCGATAATATGGTTGTACGCATTCCACTGAGGGAAAGCATTGTCCGCGGCGTGATATACGATTACACCTCCTCCCCTGGTGACGAACTTCAGGAAAGCTTCCTGCATCTCCTCCGGCCAGGAGTCTCCGTTATAGTCCAGGACCACGAAACTATACCGGGAGAAGTCCACGGAAAAACCTGACATATCCCCTCCTTCCTTAGGAGAAACGGCCACATCCATCTTGAATAGGCCTGAATTCTCCAAAGTCCGCTTGAGAGCTTCGGAACTCACGGGCCAGTTATGGTTGTTCTGCCCGGTAATGATCACTCCGGCAACAGGTTTTCGAGGTGCCCGCGCGGAAAGGACCGGTGAAGACAAGAGAAAGAACCCTGAAAACAAAAATACCAGGGCTGCGAGATAAATGGTAATCCTCTTCATATACTATTACTCAACGTAGAGCAGAAGCCCTTTGAGATATTCTCCTTCGGGATGATAGATGTTCACGGCATGGTCAGCAGGCTGGCACAGGCGGTCGAAAATCCTGACCTTCCTGCCAGCTGAAGCCGCTGCAGAGAAGACGGCAAGGGCAAATGCTTCCTTGTCCACGACCTGGGAGCAGCTGAAAGTAAACACCAAAGCCCCATGGGCAGCCTTTGAGATAGCCGCAGCATTCAGCCTCTGGTAAGCCCGGAGGGCATTGTCAAGGGCACCGCGGTGTTTTGCAAATGCGGGCGGATCGACTATCATCAGGTCATATGCCCCTTCATGTACGGAGTGAAGGAAATCGATGGCATCAGTGCAATAGGAGGTATTGACTCCGGCATAGAAGCCATTCAGGGCCACATTGCGTTCAACCATATCTATCGCCCGCTGGGAGCTGTCCACTGAATCGACATATAATGCGCCGCCTGAAAGGGCATAAACCGTAAAGCCTCCGGTGTAACAGAAAAGATTCAGGACCCTCCTCCCACGGGAAAGCCTTTCTACCAGTGCACGGTTCTCCCTCTGGTCGAGAAAGAACCCCGTCTTCTGCCCGGTAGTCCAATTCACGAAGAAACGATGCCCGTTTTCGCGGACAGTCTGCTCATCGTCATTGAATGAAGGATCCCGGTAAAGATAAGTGTCACCAAGGGCAAGCCCGGCCTTGAATGGAGCTGTTCCGGAGCTCTTGTCATAAACGGCTTTGAGGGAATCCCCAAGCACAGCCCGGAGAGCCTTGGTGATTTCCTCCCTTGAACGGAACATCCCGACAGAATGGGCCTGCATGACACAGACTCCGTCATAATAATCCACAATCAGGCCAGGGAGATTGTCCCCCTCACCATGCACAAGACGGAAACAATCTGTCGAATCACTTCCGAAAAGTCCTGCAGCCTTTCTCGCCTGAAGAGCCTGCCGGATGCCGTCCTCCCAGAACTTCTCCCCTATTTCTCCCTGTTCAAAGCTGAGTACACGGACAGTAATGGAACCTTTCTGGTAATGTCCCGTCGCAAGGAAACTCCCGTCAGAAGAGAACACCTCGACAATGTCTCCCTCAGCAGGATTGCCTGCAATGCTTGCCACAGCCCCCGAGAACACCCAGGGGTGGAATCTCAACAGGGATGCCTCCCTGCCTTTTTTAAGTATTATCCTGTCCATTACCTGTCATAATTGTGACCGGAGGCGGAGCCATCTGCTCTGCCGTCAGCGGATTCTTTTGCTCTCCCTGAAGCTTCATATACATTTCCCTGCACACCCAGGCATCCGTAGCCGCGTATTTCTCCTGCGACTCTGAAAGTACGGGAGCCTCCCAGTTGGACAGCTGCTGTGTCTTGGATATCCTGATCCCCAGGATGATAGCCGCCATCTTCTTGACACTCTTGTCCTTCACTCCCCACTCCCACACGATCTTCTGAAGGTCAACCACATTGCTTTCCTTGAAAGGCAAGTACTTCTTGAGCCCCCTGAGGTCATCAAGCACTGCGGCGCCTACCTTGACAATACGGGGACTGGCCATGATGGTAGCTACTCTCTTCGGGAGGCCGAGCATTTTCAGACGGAAGAGGAAAGCCTCGTTCTTACCTGAAAGCTGTAGAAGCGCCTCTCCGCTATGATGCTGGTCAGGAGAAAAGACCGGACGGGATTCAGTGTCAAACCCGATGATCTTCTGACGCCGGAGATACGCAATGGCATGGTCCAGTTCAGGTCCCGGCTCTGTAATCACATGTATTTTCCCAGGGAAAGACACCTGGGGAAGGCCCTCCAGCTCCTCTTGGGAAATACTAATTCTGAACATATGCCTCCATCGTTTTCGGAGAGTTTGCCATAATAAAGACCGATTCTTCCGGCTTAAGGTAATGGAAACTGAACGGGAGGAGGGAGTATTTCAAAGATGCATCGCCAACCTTGGAAGTGACATAGCATTCGGACTTCGGCCAGGCTATATTGTGTGTGAAGAGGTTATGGCCACGAAGGATAGAATAGCATTTACGTGAAACGGCGTCAGAAGCCGAAACGATGGAGAACCTTCCGGAAATCAATTTGTTATTGGCGAGCGTCTCTTCACTGTATGGATTCAAAATGGCCTCGAGAGTGGCTGAAACGTCCCTTGGATCCAGCGAAAAATCATCCAGAAGGAGGACATCAGCCGGGGAGATAGAAGTCCCGGCAGCCCTGCGGATATCCAGGAAAGACAGCAGGAAATTGGCTGAGGTATCAGAAGGGCAGCATGCCGCTGTTACCGTTACACCTTCCAGGGAACGGGCTGCAGCCTGTCTCTTCAGGCAGGCCTCGTATAAGGGAAGAACAGTGGAATCAGGAGTGAATACGCAGAAATTCCTGGCCATGGGGTTCTTTTCGAAAGCCTCGTCAAGCATCGCATCAACCACGGATATCACCGGCACATCCTTTCCGGCGACAGAGAGGAGGGTGTCGATGTCATTCATTGCATATGCCGACATCTCCGGTGAGGCAAGGATCACCACTTTTGCACGGCGCTTCGCAAGCCTGTGTTCCCAATCATAATTATTTGGATAGACCAGAGTGTCCAGGGCCATAATGAGATTCCTGACAGCAACGTCACTCATTTTAAGCGCTCCGCTGTCCTTTACGACTTCAGAATACGGAGCAAAGGCCATATCGAACATCGGAGAAATAACTTCACCTGCAAAATCAGTCAGCCCGTCGCCACCTTTTTTACCGTCAATATTATTGAACAGGTCAGCTTCCATCAAGGCCTCGGCTATGAATGAAACCCGCTCCAATGACCCCACAACGGCTATATCGCGGTTATGGTCTTTCGGGTTAAAATCCGACAACGGCCGGAAGCCCTCAGACAGGGTATCCGCAAGAAGGGAACTTACATATGGGGGAAGGGGCCTGGAGGGCGCAACGGACTCCCTGCACGACATCATGAGGGCAGAAAAGAGGACGGCTGCGAGGGCCATGGCAACTCCCTTTTTCATATGGAATATATTTTTCGTCATTTGGGGCAAAGTTATAAAAAATAATACTAACTTTGTCCATAATGGACTAAAAACACAGGTAAATGCCAAACATCTCTCATAAAGCAGAAGCACTTCCCGCATCAGCTATCAGGAAACTCGTCCCGTTTGCCGACGCTGCAGAAGCAAAGGGAATCCACGTATTCCACCTTAACATAGGCGCCCCGGACATCAAATCTCCGGACTGCGCTCTCGAGGCAGTGCACAATCTTTCCCTGCATCATGTCTCCTACACCCACTCCGCAGGCCGGGCTTCCCTGAGGCGCAAACTGGTCGAGGATTATTACAAAAAGGTTGGGATAGACATCTCACAGGAAGAGCTGATCGTCACCATCGGCGGAAGCGAGGCCATCGAGATAGCCTTGTCGGTGTGCTGTGACGATGGGGACGACATCCTCATCATGGAGCCCTATTACACCAACTACAACACATTCTGCCGCAAACTCAACCTCCACCTCAGAACCGTACACACCAACATACGCGACGGCTTCAGGATGCCTGACCTTTCCGAATTCGAAAAGGCCCTGACCCCTAAGACCCGTGCCGTATTCATCAACAATCCGGGAAATCCTACCGGAACGATCTACTCAAAGGAGATGATCCTGGAGATCGGGAAGTTCTGCCTTGAGCATGACCTCTTCCTCATTTCGGATGAAGTTTACAGGGAGTTCTGCTACACTGACGAGCCCTATTTCTCCGCCATGAACATCCCCGGACTGGAACAGAATGTGATTTTGGTTGATTCTGTCTCTAAGCGTTACAACCTTTGCGGTGCACGAACCGGAATGATTGTCTCCCGCAACAAGGACGTCATGAAGGCTGCGATGAAATATGCCCAGGCCCGCCTGAGTCCACCACTTATCGGACAGATAGCATCCGAAGGCGCCATCGATGCACCCCAGGAGTACTTTGATGAAGTCCGTGAGGAGTACATCCGCAGGAGGGACTACACCCTCGGGAGACTCAATGCGATGGAAGGAGTCTACTCCCCCGTTCCTATGGGCGCATTCTACACTCTCGCCGAACTCCCGATTGACGATTCCGAGAGCTTCGCAAAATGGCTGCTCACCTCATTCAGCATAAACAGCCAGACCACCATGGTAACTCCGGCGAAGTCGTTCTACTCAAACCAGGAAGATGGCATGAGGCAGGTACGTATTGCATATGTACTTGAAGTTCCGGAGCTTAAGAAAGCCCTGGACATCCTCGAGGAAGCCCTCAAGAATTACCCCGGGAGGACCCTCCGCCCATAGGCACGACTGCCAGGACGAGATTCATCAGGATATAGACCACGAAGACCAGCAGCACCAGAGCTGCCCAATTCAGTCTCATGACGACTACTGTCACCGCAATGATGGCAGCTATCGTCAGGAATCCTGTACGCCTGATCATAAGTCCGGGATCCTTTTCCGCCCCCTTGTGTATCTTCATTGAAAACATAGGGATCCCGCTCACCAGAAGTACTGACAGGACTACCGCGAGGAGCGGCACGAAAGCAGGCCCGGCGCACCACCTGGCAAGGAAGCAGGAAGGCTCCCTTACGGCGATGTAAACAATTGATCCGCAGATCATTGCCGCGGCTGGAGTAGGCAGTCCAAGGAACCCGTCCACCTGTCTCTCATCGACATTGAAACTGGCCAGCCTCAAAGCGGAGAAGACGGCCAGCACCAGGGGGATCAATGAGAGCCAGAGGGGCGCACCTCCCAAATGCATGATCTCGTAAAGCAGCATGGATGGAAGGACTCCGAAACTGACTACATCAGCAAGTGAATCCAGTTCTTTGCCTATACCGGAATGGGCTCCGAGCATACGTGCCGCAAAACCGTCCAGGAAATCGAAGACAGCCCCGGCGAGCATGAAGATGAATGCCTGGTCGGGATAACCCGACAAAGCGGCAATTACGCCCATGCATCCGCATAGCAGATTCATGGACGTAACCGCGTCAGGAATATGTTTACGTAATGACACTTTATCAGTTGATGCCGAGTTTCTTGGCTATTGCCTTGGGGACAGCGTCCTTGTGGACTGCTATCTCGATGGTCTTGCCCTTTACAAAGTTCTCTGAGCAGTACCAGATCCCTTTGTACTTTCCGGTCTCACCCCATGAGTTCTTGACCAGATAATACTTGGTTCCGTTCTGGTCCTTGGCGATTCCATAGATATGCATTCCATGGTCGTCAGTAGTGGTCTTGTTGTCGAAGCCGACCTGACGGTACTCCTGATCGGGGACAAGTTCCTTAGGCAGTGAGGCATCTGCGGGAGCGGCTTTGTCATCAGACTTTCCGACCCATCTTTCCTGGTCGGACCCGGTGCTGCTCTCCTCATCCGGGAGGAGGACTCCTATTCCCTGACGGTTGAATCCCTTCTCGCTGACATCAGTCCCCCAGCAGACAGTGTAACCCTTTTCGAGGGCATAGTCGAGGATCTGCATCATCTCATCCAGAGGCACATTGTAGGACGCGTCCCAGCGCCAGTTGTCGCTGATTTCGACGATGAATTTCTCATAGAAAGGATGATGGGTGAAAGATGTGATGGTCACGTAATCCTTCGGATTGATCTTCATCGCGTCCCTGTAAGATGCAGGTGTATAGTCCTTTCCATCAACTGAGAAAGATTCCGGGCAGACGCCGAAATAGGACTCCTCAATAGACTCGAAAGCATTGAGCCAGTTATTGGAAATAGGTCTTACGCGGACATTCGCAATGGCATCCACATATGACTTGAGAACAGCGTCGACTTCCGTGTGCTGGGGAAGTTTCTGAAGGCCGGGCATCGCAGACTGGGGTACAAGTCCATAATCCCCTATCACATGGAGGACATCCTCGAATTCACTTCCGGCAGCGAAGTTGATGTTGCCGTCGGTGCGTATGTATTTGTCAGCGCGGTCCTTATAGGACTTGCTGATAATGAACATCTCTGAAAAGTCGGGGTAAGCCGAGGGGTCCTTTATATTGTTTATCCTTATCACTTCCGACTCGAGGAATGAAAGGGCCGAGAAGCACCAGCAGGTTCCTGAGCGGGACTGGTTCTTGACACTCGTAACGGGGAGTTCAAGCACTGTAGTGAATTTGTACTCAGGACTCTTGGAAGCGGCTCCGTCTGTCTGGGCTGCAGCAGAAAACGCAAGTGCGACAAGCGAAACGGCTGTCAATACTTTTTTCATCATATGTCTTTAAAAATTAGAATTGTATTCTGTAGACAAACGCAAATTTAACAATTATTATTATTTTAGCAACGTCTATGGACCCCGCTAAGACCATATTGTACATACACGGAATGGGAGGAGGAGGCGACAGCCGCATCCCTGGAATCCTGCGCGACGCGCTCCATGCATATGACTCCGTAAGGCTGATAATCCGGACATATGATTTCAATCCGGACATAGCCTCCGGCCAGATCGGAGCATGGGTAAAGGAGGTCTCTCCTGACCTGGTGATCGGAGAATCCATGGGCGCAATCCATGCACTGGCTATAGCTGGAGTCCCCCATCTCCTGGTCTCCCCTTCCCTTAACGCACCGGTTTTCTTCAGCCTGATGAAATACCTGTGCCTGATACCCGGTATGACATGCCTGCTGGACAGGGTCTACAAGCCAAGGGAAGGAGACCGCCAGAAGCTGCATTTTACATGGAAAAATCTCAGGCACTGGGGATTATACAGAGAAAAAGCCCTTGCACTTTCCCCTGCAAGGGGTGGCAAGGACTTTTTCCATGCTTTTTTCGGGACGGACGACCATTACCGCCGCAGCGGAGTCGTCCTCATCAGGACGTGGGAGAAATACTATGGAAAGACCTACACAGTCTACAAGGGTACCCACTTCATGGAAGAGGAATACATCCATAGCCTCCTGGTCCCTTCTGTCCTGAGTGTACTGGGACTGTCCGGAGATTAATAGTTCTCTGCGAGGATCATGAAATAAGACCTCGGATGCTTGCAGACAGGGCAGAGTTCAGGTGCTTTCTTCCCGACTACGATGTGGCCGCAGTTGCTGCACTGCCAAATGACGTCATTGTCCTTTGAGAAGACTACCTCATCCTCAATGTTCTTGAGAAGTTTGCGGTAACGCTCCTCATGAGCCTTCTCGATAGCGCCTACGCTCCTGAACAGGAAGGCGATCTGGGTGAAACCTTCTTCCTCGGCAGTCTTGGCAAAACCGTCGTACATGTCAGTCCACTCGAAGTTCTCGCCATCAGCAGCATCCTTGAGATTCTGTGTCGTAGCGGGGATGTCTCCGTCATGAAGGAGCTTGAACCAGAGTTTTGCGTGCTCTTTCTCGTTCTTGGCTGTCTCGGTGAAGAGGTCGCTGATCTGGACATATCCGTCCTTCTTGGCTTTTGATGCGTAGTACAGGTATTTTGTGTGCGCCTGGGATTCACCTGCGAAGGCGGTCTGGAGATTTTTCTCCGTCTGGGTTCCTTTAAGTTCCATTTCTTTTCAGTTTATTAATTCACAAATTTACCCAGAATAACTTAATTTTGCAATATGGCAGCAACCGAAAGACGTACCATCAAAACCCAGGGCGGAAGGCCCCGGAAGAAAACACGTAAAAAACGGAAAATCCATCCGTTACGCGTAGAATGGTGGTGGGTTGCTGCTTTGTTCGCCCTTGGGGCGATAATCTACGTCCTGGCCGTCCTTCCGGAACGAAGCAGAGGCGAAGGCCATGCCCTGGTCCCCGAAGGAGCATATGCCTTCGGAATCGATATCAGCCACAATAACAAAGGTCCGATTGTCTGGGACTCACTGTGCATATGCATAAATTCACGGGGACGTACTGTGAGGGACATGTCCCAGGCACGGCGCATCGAGCCGGTTTCTTTCATTTTCATAAAAGCCTCAGAAGGAGTGTCGATGAAGGACCCGGATTTCATCAAGAACTGGGAATCAGCCCTTTCAGCAGGAATACCAAGGGGGCCATACCACTTTTACCGTACTTCCCACGACCCTGCCCGCCAGGCCGAGAACTTCATCGCCGCCACCGGGCCGATCCGGTTCAAGGACCTGCCTCCGGTCCTGGACATTGAAACCACTCACAGGGGACTGACAAAAGAAAAACTCAACTCGGACCTCCTCATATGGCTGGGGCTCGTCGAGAAACATTATGGCCGCAAACCCGTCATCTACACATCCGACAGTTTTGCCCGTGACTGGCTCTCCCCTACTATCAAAGCCGGTTACCCACTCTGGATCGCACACTACCGGAAAGAGCCTCCATATACTGAAGGCTGGACCTGGTGGCAGTTTACAGACCGGGGCACCGTAAATGGCGCCCCGGGTCATGTAGATATTTCAGTGAGGATGAAATGACTCCTATCTGGAGCCCCCTCCGAAACCACCTCCGGAGAAACCTCCGCCACCTCCGAAAGACATTCCTCCACCGAATCCTCCTATTTCCCCGGAGGAAAGCCTACGTGCGGAATGACCTTCGAATGCACTGCGGTAAATGTTGCCCGAGAGGGTGTTGTTGTAGTTGATGTACCAGATGAGATTCCCCGAATTGACTCCGAGTTCCTCAGACAGCTGGGCGAATTCAGCGGGATAAAGTTTCTGGAACTGCTTGGCCACCTTGTCGGCGATACCGAAAAGCTGGGCATAGACAAGGTAGTCCTTCCACAAACCCACCTCGGTCGCACCGCGCTCCGAACTGAGGGTGAAATCATTCAAGAAATTCTTGAATTCTATGACGTTGCGCATCCTGACCGCTCCTGTCTCACTGGCGACACCAGGTGAGATAAGGTCCTTGGTTTCCAGAAGCCGCGACAGTCCCGCTCCGTCCACTTTCTTTGGCCAGAGGGCGACTTTATCGACATGTTTGTTAGCCCAGCGCTTGAATTCATTGCTCTCGAGCACTCCGTCACCGCTGGCCTCATAGACCATGTCGTACAACTGCTTCTCAACATCCTCCAGAGCGGCATATTTCTCATCTCCTTCATCTTTCGGATCGTGGATGAACTGGAGGTTCTGCCTCTTTGTACTCTTCGGATCCGGTCTCAAAGAGACGAAGCCGCTGAGGATCCATTTCAGGAAATAGGCCCCGATTATGAATGTGGCGTTGGAAGCTGTGTTCCCGAAGCGGTTGCAATGGTTCAGCACATAATAGGAAGCCGGGATATCCTTATCCAGCGGCGCCTCACGGAACCATCCGGTCACCTTTCTCTCCCCAAGGAGTTTCTTGCTGTATTTCCTTCCGCGGATGGATTCGATTATCACGAACAGGATTCCGAAGATGACCCCTCCGAACATCAGGAGGAAAAGGATCCCGAACAGAATCAGGCCCCAGTCCGGAGACGATGAGTAGTCGCTCCCCTTGAAAGCCTTATTCTGCATCTTCTCAAAGGGGATATCCCTTGACACAGCCGGAGAGAAAATGCCCTTGTTGAACCGGAGCATCAGGTTCACGTACTGGCTGGAGGACAGAGGCGAATTGGACTCCATGACGATCTTCCCGTCAACAAGGTCAACGGTTCCGTCACATCCGAAACCCCATTCCCTGGTGTCCTCATCAGTCCACTGGGCATCGAAGTCATTATCGATCAGGACCCGGACCTGCTGCGGAGGAGCGGCCAATCCCGGGTTGACGAACTGGAAATTGAAGGCATCATAGTCCTGGAGGGCCTGTACAAGCCCTGACAGTTCATAGCTGACATTCCAGACATGCTTGCCATATTCCCCGACGCCCCAGCACAGTTCTACTCCTTCCGAACCCTTGTCCACTATACCGCATCGTCCCGCTTTCTCCCGGATACTCCTGTGAACATCCCAGCCGGTGCCTTCAGACACGAACTCGACCCCGCCCTCGGAGACACGCAAGTCGCTCACCGACATGTCCTTCAGGTTGGATATCGGGATATAGTACTCAGTACCCGACACTACCTCGGCCGCCCATTTCTGGGTAATTGAGGCAGAACCGTCCTTGTGAAGGACAGCCCGGATTGAAAGGTTCTCGACGCTTTGCGCCATTACCTGGAGCGATGCCGCTATCAGCAAGGCTACAGGCAGCAAAAAACGGCGCATATGCTTAGATTTCCGGATACTCGGTCTTGCTCTTGTCCTCGGCGAGATAATCTCTCTGCGGGAATCCGAGAATGCTGGCTACGATGCTTCCCGGGAACATGCGAACCTGGTTGTTGAACTTGGTGACAGTGTCGTTGTAAGTCATCCTGGAGAGCCTTACGTTCTCCTCATATGTCTGGATGCTGTCCATTGTCTTCTGATAGTTCTCGTTGGCCTTGAGGTCCGGATAACGCTCTGACACGGCGATGAGGCGGGCGGCGATGGAATCGAGTGAAGCCTGGTTGGCATTGATTTCAGCTGCGGTAGGATTCGGACTGGAAGTAACCTTGCGCTCCTCGATGACCTTCTGGAGAGTGTCAGCTTCATAGGAAGCATATTCGCGTGTGAGCTTGACCAGAGCCTTGAGAGCATCGTAACGGCTCATCTGCTGGACATTGATCTGACGAAGTGCATTCTTGCAAAGTTCGTCGCTCTTGACGAGGCTGTTCTGTACTGAGATTCCCCACAGTACCAGGACTGCCAGAATGGCGATAATGATGATTAACATTGTTGTAGTGTTTTGATTGTTATTGGTTTGTTTCAGTAATTTCTTCTATCATGGCCCTGGCCACGGCTTCCGAAGCTCCGCTTCCGCCAAGGGATTCCCGGATCTGGCGATACCCTTCAAGCATCCTCGAGCGGTAGTCGCTGTCGCTGGTAAGCCTGACCACCTCGTTCTTGGTTTCTTCGGGAGTGAAATAATACTGTAGCAGTTCGCGGAAGCAGGTACGTCCGAGAATCAGGTTCCCGAGACTGATGAAACGGACCTTGAGTATCAGTCTTGCAATGTTGAAATTGAAGGTGGAGCCACCATAGCAGACAACCTGGGGAGTACCTATAAGTGCCGCCTCCAGAGAAGCTGTACCCGAATTGATTACAGCAGCCTCTGCATGACGGAGCACTGCATATGTCTGACCGAATACGAGGTGCATGTACGACTCCCTTCCCTCGAGCCACTGCGCGTAATCTGACTCGCGGCGAGAGGGAGCACCGGCGATGATGAACTGCCATGAAGAATACTCTTTCCTGGAATGCATGAGGTCAGCGAACTGCGCTATCTTGGGCATCATGTAACTCACTTCCCCGCTCCGTGACCCTGCAAGTATAGCGACATACGGCCTGTCTTCCAGCCCGCATGCTGAGAAGAAATCCCCGCGGGTCTGCTTCATGGACTCGGAAGAATCGATGGCGTCTATGAGAGGATTGCCTTTATAGACATATGGAACTCCTTTCTTGGCAAAGTACTCCTTCTCGAACGGGAAGACAATGAAAAGCCTGTCCACCCAAGCCTTGAGTTTCTTGATCCTGCTCTCCCTGGATGCCCACACCTTGGGAGCGATGTAGTAGAATACCCTCAGGCCATGTTCATGTGCGAACCGGGCAACCCTGAAATTGAATCCCGGGTAATCTATCAGGATCACGGCATCCGGTTTCCAGGCCAGGATGTCATCACAGCAGTCCTTCAGCCTGCGGGCGAACTTCCTTGCATTGAGGATGACCTGGCTGAAACCTATGACAGCGCCTTCGTTATAGTCCCTGACCAGCCCGGGCTGCTCTTTCTGGAATTCCCTGCACACTGCATCCATCAGGCTTCCGCCCCAGAAACGGATTACCGCTCCCGGATCCTCGCCATACAATCCGCGCATCAGGTTGGACCCGTGAAGGTCCCCGGACGCCTCCCCTGCTATGATATAATATCGCATGGCGTAAATATAAACAAATTATATGAAATCCCTGTCCATGCCCAGGCTACGCAACCGGTTGATTTCCCGCACATCACTGTTGAGGACGTTATGTGCACATATGGCTACGTAACCTTCGGTCATGACGTGGTGGTCGGCAAGCGCATCGTCTCCGGAGTCATCCTTGAATTCTCCGCCCATCATGTACAGTTCCTCTCCTTCTTCGCGAGCGGGAGCGTATCTTGGTCCGAACATGTCTGGATCTATACCGTTACGCTCCAACAATGTAGAGTCATATGCTATGAACTCCCGCTCCCAGTGGCCGCTCCCCTGATGGGCGACGCGGACTCCCTTTATGCGGGATATGGGAAGATTTGGGAAATTCACGTTGTAATAGATTCCAGATGAAACTGCGGGTGATGAAGTAAGTCCGTCGAATATGTCGGGAAAAAACCTGCCTACGCAGCTGAAGTCTGCATTGGGTGACATCGTGGCAATCGACACCCCTATCGCCGGGATCCCGTTGATCGCTGCTTCTTCCGCAGCCCCAAGGGTACCTGAATAATTCGCCGCCGTAGCCGCATTGGAGCCGTGATTTATACCGCTGACAACAATGTCCGGCCTTAGCCCTTCATCTGCAAACACATTGTCAATCCCGAATTTGACACAACTGGCCGGAGTCGCGTCAAGATAGTACCACCTCACACCGTCCTGGTCAGGGAGCCTTTTCGCGGCTATCTGCCTGAAACCCATGGACACCGCCATCGACATTCCGGACTGCGGGTACTTTGGAGCGATGACGGTTATCCGGCCATATGGACGCATTATTTTGACCAGTGTCAACAGTCCTTTTGCCCGATATCCGTCATCATTGGTTATCAAGATATTCATCCTTAAATGTTTTAGTCGATTTTAGCCACACAAAGATATTGTTTTCTCTCTTTTTTTTGGGTATTTGTGCCCGGTTTTTTGTAAATTTGTGCCGCAACTTAAAAAATGATAGTTACACATTTTTATTTTAATACTATGAATAGAATTGCTATCAACGGTTTTGGCCGTATCGGTCGTCTGGCTTTCCGTCAGATGTTCGAGGCTGATGGTTACGAAGTAGTCGCCATCAATGACCTCACAAGCCCCAAAATGCTTGCTCACCTTCTGAAGTACGACACCGCCCAGGGTGGTTTCGCCGGCAAGTTTGGTGAAGGAAAGCACACTGTAGATTACAAGGATGCCGTTCTCGCTGAAGATGGCAAGACCGTTGTAACTCCCGGTTCCATCATCGTAGATGGCAAGGAGATCACCATTTATGCAAAACCCAATGCTGCAGAACTCCCCTGGGGAGAACTCGGTGTTGATGTAGTTCTCGAGTGCACAGGTTTCTACACCTCCAAGGCTAAGGCTTCCGCTCACATCCAGGCTGGCGCAAAGAAGGTCGTCATCTCCGCTCCCGCAGGCAATGACCTCCCCACCATCGTTTACAACACCAACCACAAGACCCTCACCCCCGCCGACACAGTTATCAGCGCAGCTTCCTGCACCACCAACTGCCTCGCTCCGATGGCTGACGCCCTCAACAAATACGCTCCCATCCAGAGCGGTATCATGAGCACCATCCACGCCTACACCGGCGACCAGATGATCCTCGACGGCCCGCAGCGCAAGGGTGACCTCCGCCGCAGCCGCGCTGGTGCTTGCAACATCGTTCCGAACTCCACCGGTGCTGCCAAGGCTATCGGTCTGGTTATTCCCGAACTCAACGGCAAGCTCATCGGAAGCGCACAGCGCGTTCCCACCCCCACCGGATCCACCACTATCCTCGTCGCTGTCGTCAAGGGTAAGGATGTTACCGTAGAGGGCATCAACGCTGCCATGAAGGCCGCTACCACCGAGTCCTTCGGCTACACCGAGGACCAGATCGTCAGCTCCGACGTTATCGGCATGAGGTTCGGTTCGCTCTTCGATGCAACCCAGACCATGGTTTCCAAGATCGACGATGAGACCTATCAGGTCCAGGTCGTTTCCTGGTACGACAACGAGAACTCCTATACTTCCCAGATGGTCCGCACCATCAAGTATCTTGCTGAGCTCAAGTAATCTGACATTCAGTTATTTCAAGAAGCCGACTCAATTTGAGCCGGCTTCTTTTTTTACCAAGTGTCACTACTGTGCTTTGGTCCCCTTTGGGGACATGTAGGGCGACATTTTCCCGTACAGGGCGCCCTTGGGCGCAGGAGCCTGACATGTCCCCGAAGGGGACTCAAAAATCAATACTGGCGGTTGCCGAAAATGTCTGTCCCGATACGCACTATGGTAGCTCCGTATTCAACGGCAATCCTCCAGTCATGCGACATACCAATGGACAGTTCCCTGAAATCGGAGAGCACCGGAGAGGAATCCACACCGAACTCAGCGGAAAGGCTCTCCATTAAAGATGAAATGCGTTGAAAATCAGCTCTTACAACAGATTCATCATCCGTGTTCGTAGCCATCCCCATCAGACCGCAGAAGCGGATGTTCCGGTATCTTTGGCCTCCGTCCGGAAGAGGAGTCACTGCGGCGCTCAGGATCTCCCTTATCTCATCTTCGCTGAGCCCGTGTTTGGTCTCCTCCGCACCTAGATGCAATTCCAGGAGCACACGTATGGTCTTCGAGTGAAGGACCCCCCAATTGTCTATGGCATCCAGCAGACGGACCGAATCGACCGACTCGACCATATAAGCATATGGAAGGACAAGTTTGAGCTTGTTGGTCTGGAGGTGGCCGATGAAATGCCATTCGATATCCTGCGAAAGCTGGACTGCCTTGGCGGCGAATTCCTGCGGACGGTTCTCTCCAAACACCCGCTGCCCTTCCAGATAAGCCTCTATGAGGGCAGGCAAAGGGTGGAATTTGGAAACTGCCACCAGTTTCACACCTGATGGCAGTTCCTTACGGATTCTCTGAAGATTGTCTGAGATCATGTCAGCTACCTTCTGTTCTTGTTGGCTTGCTCCTTGGCCATCTGCTGCTGCATTCTCTGGGCCTCCTCGAGACGGAGCTGCCACTTGCTCTTCTGCGGCTTCTTGCCCTCGGTAGCCTCGAGCTTCTTCCTGACTGCATCCTTGTCCACGAAGAACTTCTGGATCACCCATGTTTCAGCCATGGTTATAAGGTTGGAAAGCAGGTAGTAATAACTGAGACCGGAGGAGAGGTTATTACATATGAAGAACATCATGAAAGGCATCATCCAGGTGCTCATGAACTTCATCATCTTGGCGTTCGGATCATCTCCTCCTGCCTGTCCCTTCATCGTAATCTGGGTGTAGAAGAACATGGACACGGCCATCAGGAGTGCAAAGAGCGAAAGATGGTCGCCAAGGAGAGGCACCTTCGTCCCGAAATTCACGATAGAATCATATGCACTCAAGTCCTCGGCCCAGAGGAAACTCTGCTGCCTCAACTCGATAGAAGCCGGGAAGAAACGGAACATGGCCCACAGGATCGGGAACTGGAGAAGCATCGGCAGGCATCCTCCCATAGGATTAATGCCGGCCCGCTGGTACAGTTCCATGGTCGCCTGCTGTTTCTTCATCGCATCTTCAGGCTTGGGATACTTCGCATTGAGTTTCTCGACCCAAGGCTTGATAGCCTGCATCTTCGCAGAAGACGAATAAGTCTTGTAGGCGAAAGGCAGAACCACTATCTTGATGAATATGGTCATCAGGAGAATGATTATACCAAAATTGGAAATGAACCTGTGAAGGAAGTCAAAAAGATTGATAATCACATATTTAGTGAACCATCCAACCAACCAGCCGCCAAGCGGGATGATCTTCTCGTACTTCTGGCCATATGACTTAAGCGTACGGTAGTGGTTAGGTCCGAAGTACATCTCGAACGGAAGCACTACTGAATCACCCCCCTTGTAATCCACCCTCATTGTCGAGGAGCATGTCATCAGGTTGTGGGAGGGATCATCCTCCGGCACGTACTCGACACCAATCTGACCGGAAGAGAAGTTATCCTTAGCACGGAAGATAGCTGAGAAGAACTGCTGCTGGAAAGCGAACCAGCCCACCTGTGAATCGAGACGTTTGGATGCGTTCCTTCCCCTTCCGACCTCCGTGGGCTTCTTGTCCCCGTTGAACATCACGTCCGTCTTCGAATACTGGACTTCGTTCTTGTAACCTTTCTCCATCCTCGGGATCGTTACCTTGAAATCCATATCGATGGCAGAAACGTTCTTCGGTATGACCGAACCCATTCCCAGGAAAGCCAGCTCATTCCTGACCATATAAGAATCAGGCTGCAGAACATATCTCTGCTCTATGCATCCGCCGCCGGCAAAGGGCAGGCGGAATACAACGGAACTGTCAGTCTTTTCAGCCAGGGTGAAAACAAAATCCTTAGTGTTGATGTTCTCTCCGGTATAGACCTGGATTCCGATTTCGGAATTACCCCTGGTAAAAAGATAGGTCTTGGTACTGTCGTAGTTGCGGTAGTCCTTGAGCATTGCCGACAACGGCTGTGCGCCCTTTGTGGTAAACTCCAGGACTATCTTCTCATTCTCAAGAGTAACGACCTCGCCTTCAACCCCGGATGCAGCGTCAAGGAGGGAATCTTTGTACACATGCTTCTCCGGCGCTGCTATCTGGACAGGCGTACCGGCCTCGGCAAGCGTCAGGGTGTCTCCCGAAGCCTTGCGGATTGAATCGAGGCGGGCGAATTCGATTGAATCCAGACGTGCCTGGGCCAAAGCCTCAACACGGGCTATGGAATCCAGCTCCGCCTGGTATTTCATCTGCTTTCGGTACTGGCCTGACTGCCAGAAAGTGAAGCCGAAGAAGATTACTCCTATGAGGATGAAACCTATTACTGAATTCTTGTCCATCTGCTACTGCTTTCCTTCCTCTTTCTCCTCTTCAGCGCGGATCTGCTCCTTGAGGGCTGCGAGTTCTTCTTTTGCAGACTCTATCCTCTTCTTCATCTCAGCGATAAGCGACTCGGAATTCTTGGACATAGTGAAGAATCCAAGATTGTTCTCATATGTCTGGATATCCTGCTGGAGAGTATTGAATTTCTGGACGAGACGGTCCTTCGCGGTCTTGGGACCCCTGGGCTGCTGCTGGAAACCGCCACGGAATCCGGAGCGCTGTGAACTCCTGCCGGGGAACTTGGCATCTACAGCCTCCCTGTAAGCCTGCTGGATGGCGTCCTTCTCCTTGAACGGGACGAAGCCAAGGGCATTCCACTTCTCGCTGAACTCCTTGAAGGCTGCCTCGTTGGCCTGATCGTCATCCTCAACCGGAACATATGCATTTATCTCCTCGATGAGTTTCTTCTTGGCCTTGAGGTTGCCGTAATAATCATTCTTCTCAGGCTTGGCCTGGGAGTCACGAGCCTCGAAGAACTCGTCGCATGCAGCGCGGAACCTCTTCCACAGAGCCTCGGATTTCTTGCGCGGAACCGCACCGATCTCCTTCCACTGCTTCTGCAGGTTGATGAACTGCTCAGCGGCTTTCTTCCACTCGGTACTGGATTTGAGGGCCTCTGCCTGTTCGATGAGGGCCATCTTCTTATCATAGTTCTCGTCCATCACGCTCTTGTACTCGGAGTAGAAGGAGCGCTTGCGCTCAAAGAACTTGTCACATGCAGCACGGAAGCGGTCGTAGATTTTCTGGTTTTCCTTCTTGGAAGCGAATCCGATGGTCCTCCACTGCTTCTGGATCTCCTCGATCTGCTTGGTGCAGGAATTCCATTCATTGGATCCCTTGATCTCCTGTTCGGCAATCTTCTCTACCTGTTCACAGAGAGCGGACTTGGCAGCGAGGTTCTCGTTCTGCTTAGCCTTCTGCTCCTCGAAATGGGACTGGTACTTCTTGTTGATCACTGAAGTAGCAGCCCTGAAGCGCTCCCATATGGAGTCACGGAGCTCCTTGGCGACGGGACCATACTCCTTCCACTGCTCGTGGAGTTTCTGAAGTTCGGCAAATGCCTCGATGACATTCGGGTTTTCGGAAAGACTCTCAGCCATCTCGCAGAACTTCTCCTTGGCTTCCAGGTTCTTCTTGAAATCAAGGTCCCTGAGTTCATGGTTGATCTTAACCTTGTCGTAGAATTTCTCTACAAGGAACTGGTACGAGGAATTGATATCGCGGAAATTCTGGATAGGAACCTGTCCTATTGACCTCCAGCGGTCCTGGATAGAACGGAATTCCGGGAAGGAGGCACTGACATCTTCCTGGCTCTCGACCAGTGACCTGAGGTCATCGATGACAGCCTGCTTGAGGACAAGATTCTCAGCTTTCTGCTGTTCGCTCTCACGGTTGAGCTCGGAACGCTCTTTCCTGTATTCGGCATAAAGTGACTTGAATCCATTCTCGAGGGCTTCGAAAGGATTGACTTTCTCCGGAGACTCATCGGCAGGAACAGGCTCGACCTCGATCTCTGCATATTCCTTTGATGACGGCTCATCAACTTTCTCACCATAACCGGCTTCAGCCTTCTCTTTCGAAAGCTTCCTGTAGAAAGCAGACTTGATGGCATCGGCTTCCTTGGAGTTTTTCACCCTTTCGACATCGCTCATGAACTCCTTGAACAACTCGATAAGTTCGGCAAGGGACTTCTCAGAGAGGTTCGCAGGTTTGGCGGCCTTCTGGACTGGCTGCTCCGGAGCTTCCTCTGCAGCAGGCTCCTCAGCTTCTGCTTGTTCTACATTTTCTTCTGATACAGGCTCGACGGCCACCGGCTCTTGGTCTGCCGGCTCTTGTGCTACGGGCTCTGCGGCAACAGTCTGCTCCTGCGTTGCTTCCACAACGCTTTCGGCGCTTTCAACGGGCTGCCCCAGAACTTCGGGATTCAATTCTTCACTCATTGCAGTGTTCTTTAAATTAACTACGCAAAATATATTGCGCATATGAATTGCAAATATATCAAATTATTGCGATAAAACATTTATTTTTGCACAACAAAGATTCATTTGAAAGCCCAAGATGCGTATAGATATCCTTACAGTTGTTCCCGAGCTTCTCGACTCTCCGCTTTCCTATTCCATAGTCGGACGCGCCCGCAAGAAGGGACTCGTCGATATACACGTACACAACATCAGGAAATACGGCATAGGCCCCCGTCAGACTGTCGACGACTATTGCTACGGCGGAGATGCAGGCATGGTAATGATGGCCGAACCGGTCTTCAAGATGGCCGGAGAACTCATGCAGCAGCGGACATATGATGAGATCATCTACATGTCCCCAGACGGCGAAAGGCTCAGCCAGGGCATAGCTAACGAGCTCTCTCTCAAAGAAAACATCATCATCCTCTGCGGTCACTACAAAGGAATCGACCAGCGTATCCGCGAGCACCTCATCACCAGGGAGATTTCCGTGGGAGATTACGTGGTAAGCGGAGGAGAAATCCCTGCAGCACTGCTGGCGGACTCGATCGTAAGGCTTATCCCCGGAGCGCTGACCGACGAGACATCAGCCCTGAGCGACTCATTCCAAGACGGGCTCCTCTCGGCACCTGTCTATACCCGCCCGGCGGAATTCAACGGATGGAAGGTTCCTGATGTCCTTCTGAGCGGAAATCCCAAACTTATCCGGGACTGGCAAGATGCACAGGCCTTGGAAAGGACCAAGCTTTTAAGGCCTGAACTTCTCGAAAAGTCAAGTGGCTGTAAATCAGGTAAATAGCCTCAAACTCAGAAAGAAAAAACGAAATTAAACATTTTAAATCTTGTTAGGTTAGCAGATTTTTTCGAAATTCGTATCGGTGAATGAAAAACGATACAATTTTCATACAACCGTAGATTCACTCTGCTAACCAGCTTAATTGACCTTTTTAAGGTAATAATACACTACTAACTAACATATGTGCCCCGCTGAGAAGCGGGGCACATCCATTTTCCGGAGATCTCATCAGAAACCGTAGGAGACCTTGAACATGAAGTTGGCGGGAGCTTGTGGATAAACTCCGATTCCGCTCTCGATCTCATCCTTGGCCGCTCCGGCGGAGCAAGCTTCCCAGCGCCAGCCATATGCCCAGTATTTGCGGTTGAGCATGTTCCCGACATATGCCGAGAGGGTCAGGGTCCCCTTCTTGAGGCTGAACCGGTGACTGGCCCCGGCATTCATCACGAACCATGAAGGGATCTCCATCGAATCGCGTGAGGTATTGTCAATATACTGACGTCCGACATATTTTCCGTCCAGTGTCAGTTCGAAGGTCTTAAGGGAAGATGAGGCATGGATCCAGGGCCTTACCCTGGCACGCATCATGGCCGTCACGGAAGGAGACAGAAGAATCGTTGTCCTGCCCCAGTCAAACGCCTCCGTGGCCCCTGTATAATCCCAGTTCTCATCCACCACGGCCACATATGAAGTATAATCCTTGATCCGGTTGTTGCTCAAAGTCAGATTGGCATCAAGTCCCAGCCATCCCAGGCCATTCCATGCACCGGCGAACTCTACTCCCCTTCTCCAGGCCCTGTCCACATTCTCTTTGATGGCATAGCCTGAGGAACTAAGACGTCCGGTCTCCAGAAGCATGTCCCAATACTCCATCAGATAGACATTTACGGATGCAGAGAAGTTCCTGGACCTGAGTGAGTACCCGATCTCGGTATCCATCATAGACTCAGGCTTGATAGGAGAAACGGTGCCCTTGATGTTCTCCTTGATGTCACTCCTCCCGGGCTCACGGTTTCCCAGCGATACTGAAGCATAGACTTTCTGGCCTTCGGCAAGCTCATATGTGAGTCCCGCCCTGGGATTGAAGAAATTCCAGGTCTTCCCGTAATCAAGCAAATCCTTACCGCCGTACTCATGGAAATCATCGTCCTTCCCGTCCATATCCAACCTCACCAGCCTGTACTGCAGGTCACCATATGCCGTCAGCCTGTCAGTTATGCTGTACTCGGCCCTGACGAAGATATCCGCTTCCTTCTTGTCCGCATCGTTGAAGTACCATGAATGCGCAGAATTCATTGATGCATAATCATATCCGTCACCCAGGATCTTCGCCCATAGGAATTCGCCCCAATGGTCCCCGTGATAGAAAGAAAGGTTGACTCCGGATGTCAGGCTGAGCCTGTCTTTGCGGTACCTCAGGTCGGAATTGAAGACCCAATAGTAATTCCCCATCTTCTTCCTGTAGATCACATCGCTTTTGGCATTATCGACCCACTGGTCATTGGGAGTAAAGACGAAACCGTAATTCTTAAGTTTCTTTTCCTCCTTGTAATACTCATCGTATCCGTCTCCACGGGTATAATTCAGGGTGCTTGTCCAGGACAGGGCATCATTGAAACGGTGAGTGTAATTCAGTTGCAGGTGGTTCTGGATATAGTTGTCCGTCTGGTTGTCATAATAGCAGACATTCCCGTTCTCATCATGGTATTCTCCCGCTCCGTTATAGCGCCGGTCCTCCTTGTATTTCTCATAATCCAGTCCATCCCAGGTAATTCCGCTTCTCTGGTCTCCCATCAGCCATGTAAACTTGAGGGAATTCCTCCCCCTCATCCACCCGAGAGTAACAAGGGCTGACTGAGATTTCACGAATGCGTTGCGGATGTATCCGTCTGTAGAATTCCTGGAATAGAGGGCATTGGCATAGAATCCCGAACGGGTGAGCCCCGTTCCTCCGGACACAGTGATGGAATATGTGTTCCAGGAGCCATATGACAGGTCAACCCGCCCGGAGGGATCTACCCCCGCGGTTTCAGTGCTCATGTTGATGCTGGCGCCGAATGCGCCTGCACCGCTGGCAGTGGTCCCGAGTCCCCTCTGCATCTGGACGGAGCTGATGATATTGGTAAGGGAAGGGATATTCACCCAGAAAACTTCCTGAGACTCCTGGTCATTAAGGGTTATGCCATTGAGAGTTACGTTTATCTGCGAGCCTTTCACTCCCCTGATGGTCAACGCGGAGTTGCCAAGGCCAGTACCACCCTCATTGTAAGTCACAACCGAAGGCTGGAGCGACAATACCTCCGGAAGGGAATTCATTGGATTGGAAGACCTCAGATCTTCTTTTCCGACCATAGTAAAGGCAACAGGAGTCCTGCTGCCGGCTCTTGAAGAGGACACCACGACCGAGTCGAGCCTCTCCGCCTTTTCCGTCTGCGCCATCGCACGGAACGGAACCATGGCACACAGTGCCAGGATAAAAAAAATAAAACCTCGCATAATTATAAAGTTTATGCAAGGGGCGCGTACATTATACGCATATGAGATCAGCCTTCCCTACGTCGGTATCAACCGAATCAGGTTCATGGGTATGTTCTCAATCGGATCGCCATGGGCGTCCGATACCCCCGCTTATTATTTTTCAATCAATTCTACTTCGTACAGTCTCTTCCAGTTCTTTCCAGTAAAATAAATCTTCCCCTCACCGCTTTCATATGCAATCCCGTTAAGGACATCGGTGTCCTTGTCGCGGAGCTTCCGCGGCAACAGTCCCCTACAGTCAATAGTTGCCTCCACCTGACCGTTTGAGGGATTGATTATAACTATCATATCCGTAAGATAGATGTTCGCCCACACCTTTCCGTCAATCCATTCCAGTTCGTTCAGGTTGTTCACAGGCTTGCCTTCCAGCTTAACGGAAACTTTCTTCTTGACAGAGAGGTCCTTGTCAAGGAAATACAATACGGACGACCCGTCGCTGGCTATGAGGCTGGATCCGTCCGTAGTAAGCCCCCATCCCTCCCGAGGATAGGAGACAGTCCTGATGTACTCCAGGCTGGCCGCATCATAGATGAAGGCCACACGGTTCGTCCAGGTCAGTATATAGAGGTTCCCATCCAGCATGACAGAACCCTCTATGAAATATTTCTTATTGAAATCCAGACGTTTGAGAGGTTTTCCGGTCTCGAGGTCCACCTTCCTGAAAGTAGAGTTGCCCCACTGCCCTGTACTCTCATACATCTGCTTGCCGTCGAAAAAAAGTCCCTGGGTATAGGAAGTCTGGTCATGCTCATATTCCTTCACCACCTTGACACGATACTCCTTCACCTTCCCGCTGCATGAGACAGGAAGCATCATAAGAGCCATAAGGCACGGCAGGATTATGTGACGGTATGCTTTCATATGTCCATTCTTCGCAATACAAATATAGGCCAAAAAAAAGGGATGACCAAATAGTTCGGTCATCCCTGAAAGAAATGGAGGGCGCATAAGCCGGTTTCTGTTATTATATCCGCCATTTATCTGACGCAGCCTACCCCCTGGCATCGGGCGGGCAGCCCTCATCTGCCAGTATATTTGGCCTTGCAGGCCTTCGGACCGTGCTCCCGCGGACATCGCTGCCCGGGGCCGTGGGCTCTTACCCCGCGTTTTCACCCTTGCCGCCCCGGAGGACGGCGGTTATTTTCTGTCACGGCTCCCGCAAGATCACTCCTGCCTGTGATTTCCACAGGAAGGTGCCCTTCCCTGTCCGGACTTTCCTCACCGGGCATATGACCGGCGCGGCGGACTGTCCCTCCAAAACAAAAATCTGCCCCGCATAAAACGGGGCTGCAAAGATAATTCAAATAATCCTCAAAACCTACTTTGATGCCAGTGAATCAGCCATATGCCTGTACAGCCTGTACACTGAATCCAGGGCATGACGGTTTTCCGGCAATATGGGATCCGCAGAAGGCGACTCCATCGAGAGAGGATTGACAGGGGTCCCGTTTTTCCAAACCCTGAAATCCAGGTGCGGGCCCGTAGAAACACCTGTGGACCCGACATATCCTATCACTTCTCCCTGCTTGACGCGGGCGCCCGCCTTTATTCCTTTAGCGAATCGGGAAAGATGGAGATATGCAGTCTGCCAGACGGAATTATGCCTGATCTTGACCTGGTTTCCACCACCGCCGGCCCATCCTGCGCTGATAACGGTCCCGTCTCCGATGCTCTTCACCGGGGTCCCCGTCGGAGCGGCATAATCGACACCGGTATGGGCCTTGACACGGCCTGTAACCGGATGCCTCCTGTGATAGGAAAAGCCCGAAGATATCCTTGAGAAGTTCAGAGGGGCCTTCAGGAATGCTTTCCTCAAGCTCTCCCCATCCTCTTTCCAGTAGATGTTCCCTCCGTCATGCTGGTCGAACAATATTGCCGGGACAGTCTTTCCCCCGCCGGTGAAAACCGAATAGTATATCGTATCTATGGCAACAACCTCCCCGTCAACTACCGACTGGCCGTACAGCACCTTGAAAGAATCTCCTTCCTGAAGCGCAAAGAAATCCAGTGTCCAGGCATATATGTCTTCCAGGCTGACAATCAACATAGGAGAGACGTCAGCCCGGATCATGTCATTCCAAAGAGACTGGGTGATAGTTACTTCCGAGACCCTGACCTGATAATCGACAGGCTTGCTCACGCTTTTCACACCCAGCGAGTCCGCACAGCTGAACACAGTCATCCTGATCTTGTCATTGTGGTAAACGACGTATTTCAGGACTTCAGGGGTAGTTCCCAGCTGATAATATGCCTCATATCTGTTGCCTGCCCTCATCCTGCGTACGTCGAAAACACCTCCGCATTTTCCGGAAAGTACATATGCAGAGTCAGACTGCATTCCAAGCCTTGTCATGAGTCCGGCAAAGGTTTCACCGCTTCCTACGGTCCCCTCAACCATTTTCAATGAATCCTCCCAGAATCCAAGAGGGGGGATACTGTCGTTCCTGGCCTCTTCCACTTCCTCCGGAGCACGGTGACGGCCACAAGAGAGTGGCATGAACATCAATATCGCCCCGGCGGAAAGTGCCGCCAACAAATAGATCATCCTTTTCATCTGTCGCGAATTTAACTATTTTTGCCGACATGGAAATATCACCCATCGCATATTACAGAGGGCCTTTCGGTTCCAAGTTCGGAATTCCAAGGCAAAGTTCTGTCATCCAAGACATTGAGGGAAGCATCGTTTTCGAACCCGCCTTCCGCAGTCCTGATGCAGTCAGAGGACTCGAGGGATTCGACTGGCTGTGGCTGGTCTGGGGCTTCTCTGCAAATGACGTTAACGAGCCCTTCCACGCAACCGTCAGGCCGCCGAGACTTGGAGGTAACCGGACCATCGGAGTCTTCGCCTCACGCTCCCCTTTCAGGCCGAATTCCCTCGGCCTGTCTTCCGTACGGCTTTCATCAATAGAATTTGACGCCCCGTCAGGACCTGTCCTCCACATTCTGGGAGCAGACCTCATGAACGGGACGCCAATCTATGACATCAAACCTTACATACGGTTTTCCGATTCTCATCCCGATGCAAGGGATGGATTCGTCGGGGAAAACAACTGGGAAAGCCTTGAGGTTGTCTTTCCGGATAATGCCGGCTCATATTTCTCGGACCGGGAACTTGAAGTCCTCCGACAGACGCTCTCACTCGATCCCAGGCCAAGGGTACAGCACGATGCCTCAAAAGTTTACGGTTTCCCATTCGCCGGGCACGAGGTCCGTTTCACAGTCTCGGGAAACACCCTTGAGGTCACCTCTATAGACTAGTGCAGGGTATAATGGGCTGCATAGCCTCCGCCGGGAGCGAGGTGGACAGTGACTTTGCGTGACCCCGGGACACTGCCGGTAACTTTCTTGTAATCCCTGGCGGCCCTGTGGGCATTTACTCCGTCCTGGAAAGCTTCGAAATTATAAAGCCTGTTCTCAAGGAAACTCAGATCAAGGGTAATGTCCCTGGCATCCCATCCGTTGAGGGCTCCGAGCCACCAGCTGCCGTCAGCGGCCTGATGGGCGATGACGACGTATTCCCCTACCTTTCCGTCCAAGGCTACAGTCTTGTTCCACACTGTAGGCACTGCGGCGATGAAATCGGTACACTCCTTCTCCTGGATGTAATTGGAAGGAGAGTCGCACAGCATTGTAAGCGGAGCATCGAAGATCATGTATTCCGCGAGCTGATGGCACCTCGTACCGGGGCTCATAGGCTCGGAGTTGACAGGCTTGTAATTCCTTCTTGTAGCATTCCTCATGGCTCCCTGGGTGTAATCCGCAGGACCTGCAGCGTACCTGATGAAAGGAATCGTCACATCATATGTAACCTGGTCTCCTGTACCCCATTTCATCTGCTCCAGGCCGTTGACACCTTCACAGTTGATCACATTCGGCCATGTGCGCATCAGGCCGGCAGGCTTGAAAGCCCCATGGAAGTCCAGGATCAGATGGTATTTGGCAGCTATTTCAGCGGATTTGGTGTAGAATGCCACCATGGCCTGGTCGTCTCGGTTCATGAAATCGACCTTGAAGCCCTTGATTCCCATCTGCGAATAATGACGGCAGACACCTTCGATGTCCCTGTTGAAAGCCCAGTAACCAGCCCAGAGGATGAGGCCGACATTCTTGGATTCTGCATATGCACAGAGCCCCTTCATGTCGATCTCGGGTACTATCTGGAAAAGATCGGCAGCACGGTTGACCGCCCAGCCTTCGTCAAGGATCACGTATTCGATTCCGTGCTCGGAAGCGAAGTCGATATAGTACTTGTAAGTGTCATTGTTGATTCCGGACTTGAAATCCACGCCGTAGAGATTCCAGTCATTCCACCAGTCCCATGCAACCTTTCCGGGCTTCACCCAGCTCCAGTCCCTGTTGTCAGGAGCGGCTGCAAGCTTGTAAACCAGGTCGATGTCGGCGAGCTGCCTGTCTTCGGGAGCCACCATAACCACCCTCCAAGGAAGGGCCTCTCCGGCACCTATCTTGGCGATGTAGTCTTCTGCGGTCTCCACAAAGCCTTCCAGCATGTTGTGTCCTCCCTGTTTCTCACTGCGCGGAGCCGGTGCCATAACACCCTTGAGAGTATTGCCACCCTGTCCGTTGAGATAGAGTCCAGGATAATTGAGAAGGTCTGACTCGGTAATGCAGACATTCACGCCTTCCGGAGACTGGACAAGCAGCGGGAGGAATGCAAGCCTCTTGGAATCCCACCCTGAAAGGGTCGTGACAGTGTAATAGTTCTCGAAACTGTTATGGAACTGGCTCTTGAAACCCTTGTCATCAAAATCCCTGACATATGGGATCCATGTCTTCCAGTCGCCCGGGAAACTGAATTCCACCTGCTCCGACTCAACATATGCGACATCAGTGTTGCCCGGAACGAATCTCCAAGCCACACCTTCGTCATATGCACGGAATTTCAGGGTGAAAGTCTTGAAATCAACCGTGAGTTCATTGTAGGTATTGTCCAGTACCGACTTGTCGAGTACGACCGGCTTGATGGTCTCGCTTACACGTACGGTCTTGGCTTTCCTGGCCTTGGACCCAGCACCATAGACTGTTCCGTCAGTGAACTTGACCGATATCTCGGAATCATCGATAAGCTGTTTCCCCGCATATGCGACTGAATAGGTCAGTTTCTGCCCGCTGGCTACGCGGACGGACAGTTTCCCATCCGGAGAAGTGACTGTCCATGCAGAGGGAGCTGCGAAGGCGGTCATGCCGGCAGCCATCATGACTGCGGCAAAACTAAGGATCAATTTCTTCATTTGCATAAATATATGTGGTTATTATTTCTCGTTGGCCATGCGGGTCTTTTCCAAATCAAGGGCCTCACTCAACAGGACAATAGGATTGAGGACCTTGTAGCCCGTCGACATCTCTATCTGCCACTTGCACGTCTCGCACTCGCTCACCACGAAACCGGGATCCTCCGCGCGGATCGCGTCGAAGAGCGGCTGCCCGATAGCCTGTGCATATGAATAGTTCTCTTTCTTGAAACCATATGTTCCAGCAATGCCGCAGCATCCCGATTCCAAGACCGTAAGATCCAGTCCCGGAATCATTTCCAGAAGGCGGCGGGTAAATATGCTCCAGCCGAGTTTTTCCATATGGCAGGGAATATGGTAAGCCGCTTTCGCCTTATAGTCCTGCCGGAAAACAAGCTTCACCTTTCCCTCGTCCACCATGTCATAAAGGAATTTCTCGACAATGACGATATTATCCCTGAGGTCATCGTTTCTCAGGCCGAGAATGTTAGGATACTCGTCCCTCAAGGTCAAGGTACAAGTAGATGATGCAGTTACTATCGGAAGGCCTGTTTTGCGGAACTCCGCGAGATTATGTACGGCATTCTTGCGGGCCTCAGGCCACATGGCATTGGATATCATCGCTACGCCGCAGCATTTTTCATCCATCAGCCTGACTCCGACTCCTATGGCATTCATCACCTCAACGAAGGCCTTTCCTACCTCGGGGTGCTGGAATTCAGTGGAGCATCCGTGGAAGAACGCCACCTGTGAAGCGAACCTGTCCTGAAGTGCAGCTTTTTCCTTCCTGAACCAGCGGTTGAAACCATGTGCAGCATATTTCGGGAAGGACCTCCTGCGGTCGATCCTGAGCACCTTGTCCATCATGAACTTCCCGGCCTTGGACCCGGCGACAGCATTCACTACCGGAGCAAATGGCCTGGCGAGGGTTCCCATCATGTCTGTCCCGGCGAGAATCCTCTCCCTGAGATGAGGAGTGACAGTGCCGTAATCCATCCTCGCCGAATGGATTATGTCAGCTATCTTCACCCCCGACGGACATGCCGTTTCGCAGCGCTTGCAATTCATACAATATTTGAGGTTCTCATCGAAGAAGAACGAATTCTTCAGACGGAACCTCTCTCCGTCCGGACCAGCCTGCTTAGGACCCGGGAACAGTGGATTAACTTCGATTACAGGGCAAAACTCAGTGCATATGGTACACTTGATGCATTCCTCGAAGTTGCTCGACCTAATATGCTCGTTATGAATCATATGCGACCTAAAATACTATCTGCAGCCATGAAGGCTGACATTATGGCTATGCCTGCACCGGAGCCTTCTTCCAAAGGATTGGCCCCACCGCATTCTGCTCCGATCACCCGGAGATTGGACACTGTTTTTCCTCCTTTGAGAGCCCTCAAAGACTCGTCAGTGACTACTCCGAAGCCGGTAAAGGCCTGTCTCCTGAAGAAGTCGGAATCATACCATTCCTTCCTTTCCCGGGGCGAATCCACATCAAGGGAGAACAGGGGCTCTTTGACTGAATCATAACTGGCTTCAAGTCCTTTCCCCCAGAGACCGCCGCTTGCCAGGATGAATTCCCCTGCCTCGAGAGGTGTATTCCCAAGATTCGCCGTATATACTGAGGACACACGCCCAGTTGAGTCAAATCCAGCCCTTACAGCCGTGTCACCGGGAAGGAATGTCCCTCCGGCAGCCTGGAACGCGGACTTCAGGCACATCTGGCTCCTGATCCCCGGTACGGACGGAATCATGGTCCCCACGAAATGGACATGGGCAGGCAGCCTAGACCGTATTGCGGCCAGAGGAGAAGTGTCCTTCAATCCGAAAACCTGCGGAAGCACTACGGTATCTTCATCCTTAAGTTTGCCGCGGACTCCCGAGATGAAACGGTCGAGAGCCTGCTGTCCCTCCAGGACACGCGCGATGTTGACCGAGCGCATCTCCGTCGGGTTTTTCCTCAGCCTGGCGATCTCCTCCATCTCAACCTCCACGCACCTGCAGGCATATCCCATCTTCGTGAACGCGGATGAGATGAACGGGACGTTGAAATCAGTGAAGCCTTTCAGCGTAACGACAAGGGCCTTCCCTCCCGAAGGAGTTTCACCAGGAGCGAAAAGAGAAACATCTTCCATCGCCAACCAGGCAGGCTTGCATATGCCTGAGGCTGTCATCCTGTAAGAATTATGCGTCGGGTCTCCATGAAGCAGGATACCGGCTGATTCAAAGAAACCTATGGTTTGCCCTGCATATGTACGTAGCCTTTCGGGACCGATTTTACGGTATGGATGGACTTCCGGAAGGTTTATCACGGAATCAATCAGATCATCCGGAGCGCTCCCGTCAGGAAGACGTCCCAGAAAACCGAAAGAACCGGAGGAAAAGTGCATGGCATTCTGCCCCGAGGAAACCAGCAGTACTGATTTCCCGCTGCGCTGAAGCCTTGTCCCGCACACCAGGGCGGAAAGACCGCCTCCGATTATCACTACATCATATCTCATATGCCATCCTCCTCAAGTCCAAGTACTTCCTTAGATACCCACTGGGTAAATGCAGCCTCGCGAAGGGTCTCTCCCCAGGCTATGGGGAACATTCCCTTCCACCTCTCGTTCATGAAATCGCACAGGTCCCTGCGGGCCGCAGGAGCATCTCCTGTCTTTTTTGCCAGGACTCCGGCAGCCCTGTATCCGCACAGTTCCCCCTGGCATGTTCCCATTCCGAAGCGGGTCCTGCGCCTCAGGTCGGTGAGGGTGCGAACATCCAGGTTATCGACAGCCGAAGCTATCTCCCCGCATGACACCTCTTCACATTCGCATATGATTCCCTGCCCTTCGTCTGAATTAAGTCCTATTTGAGAAGCCCTGGAGCCGGCCCTGCCCACAGCAGCCTTCTGCACTGTTGTCGGCACTGCCCATATCTTCCGTGCAGTCTCTTCAAGACCGCCGATCTCTGAACCCGGAAGAGGAGTCTGGGCTGTAGTACACTTGGCACTCACCCCAAGACGGGCACACACGGCATCGGCAGCCTGTTCGGCCATGAGCCTGTAAGTCATCAGCTTGCCGCCTGTAATTGTGATAAAGTCCTTCAAGCCGTCCCGCTGTTCGTGGTCTATGCACACAATCCCGCGGCTGATGCTTCTTCCCGAAGGATCGTCTCCGGATGCTACCAGAGGCCTTACTCCTGCATATGCACGGAGTATCCTGGTAGATGAAAGGCTTGGAGATAAGAGAGATCCCTCCCTCAGAAGCAGGTCGACCTCATCAGGAGTCACCCTGACGTCGTCGCATTCTTCGTAAGGTATCCTTGTAGAGGTGGTTCCGATTATGCTGACAGTGTCTCCGGGGACCAGGATATCAGCATTCGCCGGCTTCCTGCAGCGGTTGAGCACAAGTTTGGCTACCCTGTGAGCGAAGATCAGCAGGGCTCCCTTCGCAGGAAACATGCCCACATTGACACCGGCGAGAGAAGCGATGTGATGTCCCCAGATACCGCCGGCATTTACCGTAACGCTGCCATAATATTCTTTCACATCACCGTGCACCTTGTCCAGGACCCGCACTCCAATGACGCGGCCGTTTTCACGCAGCACTTCGACTACTTCATGGTAAACCAGCACATCCGCTCCCCTGGCCTTGGCGTCGATCACGTTGGCCAGGCAGAGTCTGAAGGGATCCACAGAACCGTCCGGGACGACTACGGCACCGGTAAGTGACGGATTGACCGAAGGTTCCATGGCAAGAGCCTCTTTCGGATCGATTATCCTGGCATCTATGCCTGCGGCTTTACATGCCTCGACAAATGTGGCCTGATAGCCGAGGTCGTCTTCAGGAAGGCTTATGAAGAGTCCGGAAGTATCTTCAACGCAATTACGGGCTATGCGCTTAAGGATAAGGTTTTCACTGATGCACTCGGCGGCAGACTCCCGGTCTGTGACCGCATATCGTGCTCCGCTGTGGAGGAGACCGTGGTTACGGCCCGTCGCACCGGTAGCGATGTCATTACGCTCTATTAACAAGACTTTGAGACCGCGCATGGCGCAGTCTCTTGCAGTCCCGGCTCCGGTAATTCCCCCGCCGATTATTATGACATCATATCCGTCTTTCATCTGAGCTTTTCCTGCAAGCGTTTGTGAAGGACGTCAGACAATGACGACATCTTTGAATCTTTGTCCGACAAGGCGAGCCACTTGGATGCGAGCTCATATTCCCCTGCCAGATAACATGCGTTTGCTATGTTGTATTCAGCTGCGGAACGCTTGCGTACAGATTTGGTGCCCAGAAGTTTCTCCCAGGTTGAAATGGCCTTGCCCCACTCAGAGGCTGCGACGTGTTCGATGCCTTCAAGCCATTCCTTTTCGAGGTTGTCCATGAAAGTAAATGTGAAAGCCTCCGGTTTCCAGGTACTTACGAATGACTCCGCGACGTTCTTACCTGCCATGGTAGCCGCGCCGGAAATGTCTTTCATGACCCGTCCGAGGATCTGCCCGCGGGATTCATCCCCGCGGCCCAGTATATGGGCCGAGAAAGTGTCCTTCCCATGGAACGACCTTACAGTGTCGGCCTTGTTCATGGAATCATATGCATAGAGTTTCACCTCATATGGCATGCTGACATTATAGACATATTTCTCATCCTCTTTCTTGCCGGCTGAATTCGGCTTCGGCTCTGATACCGTCGGAGTCCCGAAGGTAGGAGTATCGAACAGGAAGACAACGTCGCATTCGGTGTCCATTATCAGGTTGACAAGGCTGTCCCTCGATGCATATTCCCCTCCGGGGAGCTTCACGAGCCTGTACTGGAGGATTTCCGGTGTTCCGTCCTCTTCGAGGGCCTGGGCGAATCCATCGCTGATGTTGCTGTTGAAAACGGTATCCACTCCCGAAGGACTGGCGAGATAGGCCACAGCTACGGTCTTTCCGACAAGATTGACTCCCGACTTGGAAGGCTGCCGGGCTTCCAGACCTAAGGTGTAGGTCTCAATGGAACATGATGACAAAGCCAGCATTATAGCCGGAATCGTCAGATATATCAAGTTTCTCATCTTCATAAGAGTTTTGCAGTCAAATCATATTCATCTGCACCCGTTATCCTTACCTTGACCAGTTTACCTCTTAAAACCTCCGGATCCGGCCCCATGGTCGAAGGATCATATTCCAGGTGGATCTCCCCGTCAACCTCAGGGCTTTCGAACTCAGAACGGCAGACATATGTACCTCCTGCATAATCGTCCACAAGCACTTCGGCAATTTCACCCACACGGGAAAGGTTGTATGCAAGAGATATGCCTCTCTGTTCTTCCATGAGGATCCCGAGCCTTTCCTTTTTCACTTCTTCCGGTACGGAGTCCGGGAAATTGGCTGCATCGAATGTGCCTTCTTCCTCGGAATAGGTAAAGGCGCCAAGCCTTTCAAAACCGGTTTCCCTTACAAAATCAAGCAGTTCCGCAAATTCCTCTTCTCCTTCACCCGGATGACCCACTATCATTGTAGTCCTCAGGGCGACTCCGGGTACCCTTTCCCTCATCTTCCTGACCAATGCACGGGTGGTCGCACCGTCCACATGGCGGTGCATCATGCCAAGTACATTGTCAGAAATATGTTGGAGCGGGATGTCAATATAGCGGCAGACTTTCGGATTTGAGGCCATTATGTCCAGCACATCGTCCGGGAAGTCCTGTGGATAAGAGTAATGTATCCTTATCCAATGCAGTCCTTCTATCCCTGACAGGCATGTGAGAAGGTCACCCAGAGCCCTGCGTCCGTAAAGGTCCAGGCCGTAGTAAGTAGTGTCCTGGGCAATCAGGATCAATTCCTTCACCCCGCCGCGGACGAGCCCTTCCGCCTCTTTGACAACGGTCTCAATGGGCACTGACCTGTGCGCTCCGCGGATAAGTGGAATAGCGCAATACGAGCAACGCCTGTCACAACCTTCGGATATTTTCAGGAAAGCATATGGAAGGGGCGGTCCCTGGATGAATCTTTCAGTCTCGCGAAGGGGCGAAGGACGGACTCCCAAGGCCCTGACAACGGGACCGAGGTCCCTGGCCCCGTACCATCCGTCCACCTCGGGAATCAGTTCAGGCAGGCTGTCCGCATAGCGCTGGGACAGACAGCCGAAGACTATCAGTTTCCCGGCAAGGCCGGCCTTTTTCCGTCCGGCACATTCCAGGATAGTGTTCACAGACTCTTCTTTAGCGTCCCCGATAAAGCCGCAGGTGTTGACCAGCAGATAGTCGACAGGGGCATCCATCCCTTCCGGAACAATCTGGAAATCGTCCCGGACCTGCGCCAGCAGGTGCTGGGTGTCCACTGTGTTCTTGGAACAGCCCAGCGTTATGACCTGAAGAGTCCGCAAAGCCTATTCGTTAGTCTTGTCCTCTGAAGATTCCTCTCCCTGAGCCTCGCCTTCTTCGCCGAAGTCGAGGGAAGCGTTGGCCTTGAGGTCATTGTACCAGTCAACGACTTTCTTCATATGCGAGACATAGAACCTGCTGTCGTCGTAATCCGGCACGGCTTTCTGGAAAAGGGCCTTGATCTCGTCAACGGGAGCCTTTGATGTCGGAGCATCCTTATCTCCGAGTACTTCCTTTATCTTGAGGAACACATCCTGCAGCTTCATCTCACCCTGTGATGTGTATATGCTGATATCGGACAAGGAACTGATCTTGCTCCTGAAACCGAACATGGTCCTGTGCTTGTCCGAGAGATGCTCTGCGATTGCTCCGTTGCGTGACTGCCCTACGAACCTGTAAAGACCGCTCTGCCCGCCTACGGACATGATTTTTGAAAGATCTGTTTTCATGATAACTTATTACTTGGTAATTTGTCTGTTAAATATACGAATAATTCCTCCGCCTGTGACGCCAGATGCTCCAGGTCCGAGTCATTTCTTACGATCCTGTCCACCAGCGACAGGTCGAAATGCTGCCTGGACATCCTTTCCAGGACTTTTTCAGGGGATGAGCCATCCCTCAGGCAAGCCCTCCTGAGGCGTACTTCAGGCGGAGCATCAACCAGTACAACATAGTCTCTGATTCCGTTGAAAAGCTGTTTCTCCAGAACAATGGCCGATTCGAAAACCACGAATGGGGCTTCGCTTGGCGCGAAGGCCTTCCATCTCCTGAAATCCTCCAGCACGGCAGGGTGCACGATATCCTCGACTTTCTGCATCTTGGAGGCATCTGAGAATATGGCCGAGGCAAGTTTAGCCTTGTCAAGGCTTCCGTCATCAGCTCTCAGACTGCATCCAAGGGAGTCTTCCATATCGTCTACAAGACCGGGCTGCTCATCATAGAGTGACTTTGCCCTGAAATCCGAATCATATACCGGGATCCCCTTCTGGCCGAGCAGCCTGCAGAATTCAGACTTGCCGCTTCCGATTCCTCCTGTGACTACTACCGTTTTCATCGTCTCAGACTCTCCACGCATTCAAACACTTCCGGATAGATCTGATAATCAATGACCCCATCCGGAACACGGTTTATCCTGGCGACACACCGTCCGTTGATGGAATTCTGGAACTCCTTATAATCAACATGGAAACCCGTTTCGAAAGTCGGATCTTCGGTCATGGGGAAAGCACAGCGGAAGACAACCTGGGCTGAAGAGGGATAAATGGAAAAATCCCTCCCGGCAGGGACTCCCCTGGCGACGACCTTCACCTGAGACCTCACCTCCACATAACGGGTGACAGGCAGGGAATAGTTGACTTCGTCATCGGAATAGCGGACTCCTGCAGCCTTTTCCAGTTTCACGGCTCCGTGGAGGCTCGATTTCACGTTCTCGTGCTCTATGGCCCTGGTAAGTACGCGGTCTATCTTTTCGAGACGGAAGGGCTCTCCGTAAACGGTAACAGAATCCGGAACAGTGGTTACAGTGCCTGATGCCATGTACTGGGGACTGTAACCTATCATGACAACCGGCTGGACGGGGACTTTCTTGTGGTTCTCATATGGGAACCTGAAAAGGATGTTCTGGGTGACGAATGACTCCAGGGAAACATCATCGCCGAAAATCTCCTTGAAATAAGTATTCAGGCTGTTAGCCGAAATGGAAAAATCCTCACCACCCTCGCTGACCAGGTCAGCCTGGTTGAAAAAGACGGTCTTAACCTTGTAGGAATAGTGGTTCCTGATCAGGTTGAACCCGGTAGTGCGGCATCTGGCCACGACCAGACACGAATTGGATGAAAAAGCCGAATGGCCTTCGATGTTACTCTGGGCCGTAACCGGGATACTGACCAGGTCGGAATAATTGAGGGAAAGATTGTGGAGGAGCCATACGCTGAATGCAAGCAGGAGGGAAAGCAGAAAGACTGTCAAGTCCCTGCCATTGATGTGCAGGCTTTCAAGCAACCTGCGGTACATGTCCCTGAGCATCAGCGCAGCCCTCCGGGAAAAGTCCTGCTATTGCTGCTGTGAGTCAGAATAGTCCCTGACTATAGAGTTCTTGTCAACGCGGAGTTTGACCTCGCCGTCAACCTTGATGAGGACGCTCCTGTCCTTGATTTCATCAACGACTCCGTAGATGCCTCCTGCAGTGACGACCCTGTCGCCTTTCTTGAGCTCACTGCGGAATTTCTCGAGTTCTTTCTGCTGCTTGCGCTGAGGACGGATCATAAAGAGATACATGACTCCGAAAAGGAGGATGATCATGACCCAGAAGCTGCCCATTCCAGTCTGGGATGCGGCCTGAGCACCAGCCGCCTGCAAAAAAACCATATTCATTTCGAATGATAGATTGATGTCTTACAAAGATAAGAAAAAAAACTGCTTTACAGAAGTCCCCTGCCATCCTTGACAACCGAGCCCTCTTCCTTCAATTTCTGTATAAGCCTGTCAAGCAGGCCGTTGACGAATGCCCGGCTCTTTGGAGTGGAATAATACTTGGAGATCTCGACATACTCATTGATAGTCACCTTTACCGGGATCTCCGGGAAACTGACTGCCTCTGCGAGTCCCATGGCTATCAGCACCAGGTCGGTTGTATAGAGACGGGATTCATCCCACTTGGGTACCGAATCAGCCACCATCTGGACGTAGCGCTGCCATCCTGCATATGAACGGTCCAGAAGTTTCAGCGCGAATTTCTCGTCACTGTCCACATCCGGATTCTTTTCGCTTAGGATATCGCTTTGCCAAAGGGGAGGAAGCCTCCAGCCCTTCCCTGCAGAAAGGGATTTGAGAGTCTTGCAGCACCATGTCAGCGCATATGGAAGGTCATCCGTCCACATCAGGGAGATATCCTGCAGGATCGCCTCAAGCTCCGGATTGAGAGAGAAGGCTTCATCATCCTCGAAGAACTTCGTCCAAAGTGAGGCATCCGCAGCGATGGAATCCTGTTCCTTCTGCATATAGTCCTGATAGAAAGGTTCTTCCCTCAGGCGGGCGTACAGCCAGCGCAAAAAGACGTCATACTGGTCCCAGGAGAATTTCTTCTTCTCGATTATCTTGGTGAAATCAACGTCCGATTCCAGAAGCGCCGCCAACGGACTGTCAGCGAACTTCATGTTCGGATGGAGGTCTTCTTCAGTTGGATTGAATTTTCCCATCGCCGCTTCCGCCTCCTGCCTTGCCTGACGGGAAAGGGCCGGGATCAGCAACAGCATGAACAAGTACAGATCCCGTGTGGCCTCACACGAATCCCGGAATGTCTTTTGAGCCTCTTTAAGCGTCATAGACTGGTCCTCTGCATAGGCATAAATCACTTTGAAGACCTTGATCCTCAGAATTCTACGATTCAACATTTTTGCTGTATTGTGACAATTTTTTACAAAGATAAGCGATAAATTAAGATTTTTTCCTAAATTTGTAAGAATTACAACCAAAAGTCACTACCATGTACAGAGAAGATTTTGGCAGGAGCTATGCTTCACAGCGCGATTCCGAGGACGTTTATTCCATTCCGGTCAGAGCTGGAAAACGCACTTATTTTTTTGATGTAAAGGCCACTAAAGGCAATAACGACTATTATCTCACGATAACTGAAAGCAAGCGCAGACAGGAGAGGGACGGAAGTTTTTCATATGACAAACATAAGATTTTCCTTTACAAAGAGGATTTCGACAAGTTTGAAGAAGGACTGAACCAGGTAATCGAGTACATCAAGGGAAAGATCGCCGAGCTTCCGAATCCGGCACCGTCCTATGCCCCGCCTGCTGAAGACGAGGTCCCTGAAGCAGCATCAGAAGATGTTGACACCTCAGCGCCCGACAGAGGAGATGAGTCTCCCAAAGACGAAGAATTCTTTTAGGGAGACGTCGGGCAGATCAATCAAACCAGCCGGTCTGCCACAGGCCGGCTGAATTCATGAAAAGATATGAGCCAGATACTGACACGAATAACCGATTCCACCAGGTACATCAAGAAAATCCTGAAAGGCTCCTCACTCAAACCGCGCATCGCAATCATCCTCGGCAGCGGACTTGGAAGCCTGGCCGACAGCATTACCGACGCGGTCAAAGTTCCATATACGGAAATCCCCGGTTTCCCGGTCAGCAGCACGATAGGCCATCAGGGCAACCTGATCCTCGGCAGGCTAGGAGGGAAAGACGTCATCGCAATGCAGGGACGGGTCCATTTCTACGAAGGCCTTTCCATGTCAGAGGTCACTCTTCCTGTCCGAGTATTCAAAGCCCTGGGAATCAAGTACCTGCTGGTGTCCAACGCCGCCGGCGGGATCAACTTCGACTATCGTATCGGAGACCTGATGATCCTCAAGGACCACATCAACATGATTCCAAATCCGCTCATAGGCCCCAACCTGGATGACTTCGGTCCCCGCTTCCCGGACATGACCCATCCATATGATCCGGCCCTGAGGGAAACAGCAAAGGAAATCGCTGACAGGCTGGACATAAAACTAAGGGAAGGTGTCTATATCGCCGTCACAGGCCCAAGTTATGAGACCCCGGCCGAATGGCACTTCTTCCGCACGGTGGGAGCGGATGCCATAGGTATGAGCACCGTTCCGGAAGTAATCGTGGCAAGGCACTCCGGCATAAAGGTCTTCGGCATGTCGGTAATCACCAACGCGGCACAGAAAGAATTCGCTTCCGATTACAAGAACGACGGCGCAGACGTGGTCGAAACAGCCCAGGCTGCCGCCTCCAAGATGTGCCGTATTTTCGAAGAATTAATCAAAACAATCAAAGTCCGATGAAATATCTAGATATACTTTACTATCTCGTGGCTCTGATGGCGCTGGCATATGGGATCGCCGGCATCATCAATGGAATAGACAAGCCGCTGATAAGCTGGATAATAGTTGGTCTCGGCCTGTATTTCACATGGCGCGGCACCCAGATTACCAGAGCCCGCAGGGCACAGCGCAAATACCATTCAGATGATCCTGTAAACGACTGACATTTAACAATCTACGAATTATGAAACTCGACGGAAGAAGGGAATCCTCAAATGTAGAGGACAGAAGAAGGATGAGCGGAGGCGCAAAGGCCGGCCTCGGAATCGGAGGTATAGCACTGATCGCCCTTATCACAATGCTTTCAGGAGGTGACCTGGGAGACATTATAAATGTAGTCAACTCCAATGGAGGGATTGTCACCGAACAGACTGCAGGCGGGGCTGAGTTCACCGCACAGGAGCAGGAGCTGGCGACATTCTCCAGCAAAATCCTCGCTGGCACAGAGGACGTATGGTCCACCCTGTTCAAACAGCACGGACTTACCTACACTCCCCCGAAGATGGTGCTCTACACCAACAGCGTACAGACTGCCTGCGGAGGCGCGACCTCGGCTGTCGGCCCGTTCTATTGCTCAGGCGACCAGACGCTGTACATCGACCTCAGCTTCTTCTCGTCAATGAAGAAAGAGCTGGGCGCTGACGGAGACTTCGCATATGCATATGTAATCGCACATGAAGTCGGCCATCATGTTGAATACCTTCTCGGCACCCTGCAGAAAGTCAACAGGGCCATGCAGGGGGTCAGCAAAACTGAGGCTAACCGGCTCAGTGTGAGGCTGGAACTCTTGGCAGACTACTATGCCGGAGTCTGGGCAAACAATGACAACCGGCTGTTCTCGTCAATCGAGGAAGGCGACATAAAGGAAGCCATCAGGTGCTCGGAAGTCATCGGAGACGACTATCTCCAGGAAAAATCATATGGCCGCAGCATGCCTGATACCTTCACCCATGGCACCTCGGAGCAGCGTGAACGCTGGCTCGCCCTCGGCCTGAAATACGGGGACATGACAAAATACAGTCCCTTCAATTATTCCGACGAGCAGCTCTAGCCATATGTCTGATTACGGATTCTTTCGGGTTGCAGCAGCCACTCCCGTAGTGAAAGTAGCGGATCCGGATGCGAATGCCGCACGGATCATCGACCTCATAGACCAGGCAGAGGCCTCAAAGGCCTCGTTGGTTGTCTTTCCCGAGCTCAGCATAACAGGATACACATGTGCAGACCTGTTCGGGCAGCAGCTGCTCCTTGACTCCGCCGATGAGGCAGTCCGCAGGATTGCCGACCACACCCGCGGGATGAAGGCCACGGTGATAGTCGGGACCCCCGTACGCATTGCAGGCAGGCTGTATAATTGTGCGGCAGTTATCAGGTGCGGAGAGATCAAAGGCCTGGTACCAAAGACATTCATCCCGGGTTATGGGGAGTTCTACGAAGGCCGCTGGTTCTCTTCCGGGACCGATTTCCTCGGCCAGGACGGGCTCGCAACCATCGGGAAGCACAAGGTAACAGTATCCCCTAACCTTCTTTTCAAGGCCGGGAAGGCTACTTTCGCAGTCGAAATATGCGAGGACCTGTGGTCCCCCATCCCGCCGTCAAGCTGGCATGCAGTACAGGGCGCCGAGGTTATCGTAAACCTGTCCGCCAGCAACGAAGTGATAATGAAGCATATGTACCGCCGGAACCTCGTCAGCGGACAATCCGCCAGGACGGTTTCGGCATATGTTTACAGTTCCTGCGGATACGGCGAGTCCACCCAGGACCTCGTCTTCGGAGGTTCATCGCTCATATGCGAGAACGGGACCTTCATGGCTGAGAGCGAGAGGTTCTCCACGTCTCCATCAATAATATATGCTGACGTAGATATTGAGAAACTGCAGATACTCAGGCAGAAAGACAATACCTTCCACGCTGTCTCACCTGACGGGTCTCATTCCAAGGACTATGCTCCGCTCTATTCCAGAATAGAACTCGGGGCCGGACCGGATACGGATTTCGAAAAGGAACTTCTGCGATATGTGGAACCCCATCCCTTCGTCCCCGGCGGGAACGCAGCCGAATTGGACAGGCGTGCGCGTGAAATCACCTCGATGCAGGTGCTCGCCCTTGCCACCAGGCTGTCACATATCGGATGCAAGAAGGCTGTCCTGGGTATCTCCGGCGGTCTGGACAGCACCCTCGCCCTTCTTGTCACAGTGCTTGCATTCGACAAGCTGGGACTTCCCAGGGATGGAGTTATCGGAATCACCATGCCGGGATTCGGGACGACGGGACGCACCCACGGCAATGCATGCGGCCTTATGGATGCTCTGGGAATCACTTCCAGGGAGATCCCGATAGGACCTTCCGTTACAAGGCATTTCCAGGACATCGGACAAGATCCCGGGAAGCATGACGTGACATATGAAAACAGCCAGGCACGGGAGCGTACGCAGATACTCATGGACATCGCGAACATGGAGAACGGAATTGTAGTCGGTACCGGGGACCTGTCAGAACTGGCTCTCGGATGGGCGACCTACAACGGAGACCATATGTCCATGTACGGAGTAAATGCCTCCATACCGAAGACGCTGGTGAAGCATCTGGTGAAGTGGGCTGCCGTAAATTATTTCAGCACAACCACTTCAACTGGAGTTAACATAAAAGATATCCTGCTGGACATAGCCGATACTCCCATCAGTCCGGAACTCACTCCGGCAGATGAGAACGGCAACATAGCTCAGAAGACAGAAGACATCGTAGGGCCATATGAACTCCATGATTTCTTCCTCTACAATTTCTTCCGCTTCGGCTATTCCCCGCAGAAAATCCTGTTCCTCGCCAAGAAGGCATTCCTGGGGCAGGATGGAGACCATGCTTTCATCGGTCCTGAAGGGAAACAGAACACCTACACCGAAGCAGACCTGTCAAAGTGGCTGGACGTTTTCTGCAGGCGATTCTTCAGCCAGCAGTTCAAACGCTCATGCATGCCGGACGGCCCCAAGGTGGGAAGTGTCAGCCTCTCTCCAAGAGGCGACTGGAGAATGCCGTCGGATGTGTCTGCGACCTTGTTTATGAAGAAATAATGTTTTAATTTTGCAGAACAGGTTAAATAGGCAGCATTATGCTTGAGGACATCAAAAAAGACATCGTCAAACTTATTGCGAAGTATGAGGCCGAGAAGGAGGAGAACATCTCCTTGCGCAAGGCCCTTGCCGAGAGCCGTGCTGTCAATGAGACCTGTAAAAGGCAGATAACAGAGTTGGAACAACAGATAGACAATCTGAAACTGAGTGCGGCTTTCATGGGACAGGCAGGGAGCGACATAGGAGCGAAAGAGAAGATTGACAAGCTCATCAGGGAGATTGACAAATGCATCCGCTTGATGGAGAGTTAGCCGAAGATGGACCAGAGCATCAAGATCAGAATCGCAGGCCAGGAGTATTCGCTCAAGGCCGGGTCGCCCGAAATCGAGCGGCTCATGCGTCTTGCTGCTGAAAGCGTGTCCAAGAAGGTAGAGGTATATGACAGCAAATTCTCCGACAGGTCGATGGTTGACAAACTTGCATTCGCAGCCCTGAACGAGGCGATTGGAAGGCTTTCCTGTCAGAGCAAACTGAATGCGGCCCTGGAAGAAACCCGGAAACTACACGAAGAAACGGAGCGCTATCTCGAGAATAATGAAGAAATTTAGCCGTTAGTCCTTCTTGCTGAAATCAACAGTACACAACGTACCGAGCTTTCTCGCGTGAGGACGGCTGGCCTGGGTTACCCCATGAGGGGGATTCGGCAGTAATGCCGGACGAAGGATTCCCGAACCATTGCGGAGCTCAAATCTTATTCATTAAGATTCTCTGTCAACCGACTGACGGCTTTTTTTGATGAGCCACTGGTCTGCCAACAAGGGAGACCGGTGGTTTTTTGTTTGGAAATGAATTGATTATATACATAACTATTAACGTGTAAAAAAACTTAATATATGCCACAGATTATAATTGGATTGGTTTCGGCCATCGTGGGAGCAGTACTGGCCTTGGTCCTCTCGGCATCTATCCGGAGGTCGATTCTCAAAGGCAGGAGGGATGAAATACTCGAGAAGGCTGAAATGGAGGCTGAGAAGATCAAGAATGACAAGATTCTCCAGGCCAAAGAGAAGTTCCTCGCTCTGAAGGGCGAACACGACAAATGGGCCGCTGAGAAGACCGGACAGATACGTGACGCCGAAAACCGGGTGAAGCAGAAAGAGAATGCCCTGAACCAGCAGAACGCTGAACTTGCCAGAAGGATTAAAGAAAACGAAAGCATAAAATCCAGCCTTGAGGCCCAGAAAGAGGTCCTCGCGAAAAAGACCGCTGAGAGCGAAACTCTAAGGCAGCAGGCCAACAAACAGCTCGAGACCATTGCCGGCATGAGTGCCCAGGAGGCCAAGAATGTCTTGATGGAGAACATGAAGGCAGAGGCCCGTACCGAAGCTGCTGCATATATCAACGACTGCCTGGACGAGGCCCGCCTGAATGCCGCGAAAGAAGCAAAGCGGATTGTCATAACATCCATCCAGAGAACTGCCACCGAGACCGCTATCGAGAATGCCGTAACCACCTTCCCAATCGACAGCGACGAGATCAAGGGACGCGTTATCGGACGTGAAGGACGCAACATCAGGGCTCTTGAAGCAGCTACGGGAGTCGAGCTCGTCGTGGACGACACTCCTGATGCAATTCTCATCTCTGCTTTCGACCCTGTCCGCAGGGAGGTTGCCAGGCTCGCCCTGCATCAGCTCGTCGCTGACGGACGAATCCATCCCGCCCGTATCGAAGAAGTGGTGACCAAGGTCCAGAAACAGCTTGAAGAAGAAATACTTGAGACCGGAAAGCGCACATGCATCGACCTGGGTATCCATGGAATGAACATAGAACTGGTCAAGCTCATCGGAAGGATGAAATACCGCTCATCATATGGCCAGAACCTCCTTCAGCACTCCCGTGAGGTTGCGAACATATGTGCTATTATGGCTTCCGAACTCGGTTTGAATGTCAAGATGGCGAAACGCGCCGGTCTCCTCCACGACATCGGAAAGGTCTCTGAAGATGACCCGGAGCTTCCTCACGCCCTCCTCGGAATGAAACTCGCCGAGCAGTACAAGGAAAAGCCTGAGATCTGCAACGCTATCGGAGCTCACCACGAAGAGACCGAGATGACTTCTATCATAGCTCCCATCATCATGGTCGGAGACGCCATCTCTGGTGCCCGCCCTGGTGCCCGCCGCGAGGTTATCGAGTCATACATAAAGAGACTCAAGGGAATGGAAGACCTGGCAGCATCTTATCCCGGTGTTACCAAGTCATATGCGATCCAGGCTGGCCGCGAACTCCGCGTTATAGTCGGAGCCGAGCAGGTCACCGACGACCAGGCAGCTACCCTCTCCAACGACATAGCCCAGAAGATACAGAATGAAATGACGTATCCGGGACAGGTCAAGATCACGGTCATCCGCGAGACCAGGTCCGTAGCATATGCCAAATAACCACCAACACTTGCAAGAGTGTTCCATATGTCATTCAGATATACATTGACAGTCCTCTGTGCGGCCCTGATCGGATGTGTCGCAGTTTCGGCCCTGCCCTTCAACGAGCAGCCTACCGTCCGCTGGAAGGCATCCGTCACAAAAACCGCAGAAAAGACTTTCGATGTACTGTTTGAAGGCACCATACAGGAAGGTTTCCACATCTACGATCCTTCGGATGAGTTCTCAGCCCCATACCTGACTCCAGGGGAAAACCAGTCCTGCACACTGACAGGAGACCTCCGTTCCCTTGACTCCCCTTCCGACTATAAAGGATCGAAAGCCTATTTCGGCAAAGCCCGGCTAGTCCAGACCGTAACTGCGGCCAGTACTCCTGCCAAGTTCTCCGGGACCCTGACCTGGTACGCCTGCGAGAAAGACGCCTGCCACTCCCCTGAAGATTTCGATTTCACGGTTACACTGTCAGACGAAGTCCAGGATCCCGCAGTAACGGTCTCACAGGGCAGCGCAGGGAATCCCAATCAGACAGCAATCGCCGATCCGGAAAGCGGAAAGACGGGGCGCACAAGCCTGTGGGCCCTCATCCTCGAGGCCATACTCTGGGGATTCGCAATGTTGCTGACACCATGTGTCTTCCCAATGGTTCCGATGACTGTCTCGTATTTCCTCAAGAACGGAAGCAAGGCCAGGGGCAAGTTCAACGCCGCCATGTACGGACTTTTCATAGTCCTGCTGTACACCGTTCCGATCTGTATCATCATAGGCCTCACCTGGCTTATGGGAGGAGAGACGGTCACCGCCGACATTTTCAACTGGATGGCGACACACTGGCTGCCGAACATCATATTCTTCATAGTCTTCATGGTCTTTGCGGCATCATTCTTCGGGGCTTTCGAGATCACCTTGCCCTCATCCCTTGTAAACAAGAGCGACTCGAAATCCTCCAGGAAAGGCCTGGCGGGCATTTTCTTCATGGCCCTTACCCTGGTCCTGGTCTCCTTCTCATGCACCGGTCCGATTGTAGGCTCGGTCCTTATCAAATCCACTGAAGGAGAGTTCTGGAGCCCGATGGTCACCATGCTGGCTTTTTCAGTTGCATTCGCCCTTCCTTTCACGGTCCTGGCACTCTTCCCCTCTCTGCTAAAAGCACTTCCGAAGAGCGGAGGATGGCTGAACAGCATCAAGGTAGTGCTGGGATTCATTGAAGTCGCCCTCGGGCTTAAATTCCTGAGCGTAGCTGACCAGACTTACCACTGGGGAATTCTCGACCGCGAGGTCTACCTGGCCATATGGATAGTAGTCTTCACTCTCCTGGGATTTTACCTGCTGGGCAAGATACGTTTCTCCCACGATGACGAAGTCAAGCACATAGGAGTCGGGAGACTAGCCTTGGCGATCATAGATTTCACATTCGTCGTGTATATGTTACCCGGGATGGTCGGAGCTCCCCTGAAAGCCCTCTCCGGCTACCTGCCTCCGATGGAAACCCAGGACTTCGTCATATGGAACAACACTGCGGCCGTTCCCCCGGTTTCCACACGCTCTCAAAATGACGGACAGGACGGGCTGAAACTCCCTCTGGGCCTTAGGGGATACTTTTCCCTGGAAGAAGGGCTGGAGGCTGCCAGAATCGCAGGAAAGCCCCTTTTTGTAGATATTACAGGGCATGGCTGCGTTAACTGCCGTGAGATGGAGAGCAGGGTCTGGAGCGATCCAAAGGTCCTTGATCTCCTTTCAAATGCATATGTAATTACTGCGCTATACACCGATGACAAGACCAAGCTCGATGAGAGCCAATGGATAATCACTCCGTCCGGGAAGGTCCTCAAAGATCTGGGGCGGAAGAATTCCTACATAGTTCGAGAGCGTTTTTCCGTCAATGCACAGCCGAATTATGCCCTCCTTTCTCCTGATGGAGAACTCCTGGTCCCGATCAGGGGCTACAACCTGGACATTGACAGTTTCGTAGCATTCCTGGAATCCGGCATAGAAAAGTTCAATGCATTAACAAACAAATAGTTCCTCATGACTTTTTACGATTTTGATTATCCCGTCGACCGCACAGGAAGTGGTGATTTCAAGCACTGCGCACTGGACAGGCTTTTCGGACGGGATGATTTGATTCCGCTGTGGGTTGCTGACATGGATTTTCTTACCCCACAGTTCATTACCGATGCTCTTCGCCGCCGTCTTGACCACTCTCTCTTCGGTTACACTATGACTCCCCCTGAATTATGGGAGAGAATCATAGCATGGGAGAAGGACAGGCATGGATGGGATGTAAAAAGGGAATGGCTCGATTTCGTGGCCGGTATAGTCAAAGGGATCGGAATGGTTGTGAATGTCTTCGTAAAAGAAGATGAAAAAGTATTGATCCAGCCGCCGGTATACCACCCCTTCCGCCTTGTACCTGAAGCCCTTCACAGGGAAGTGGTTTTCAACCCGCTGATAGAGGACGGTGACGGCTCCTACCGGATGGATTTCGAAGAGTTGGACAGGCTCACATCCGATCCCAAGACAGTCCTTATGATCCTCTGCAACCCCCACAACCCCGTCGGGATCACATGGTCCCCTGAAACCCTCAAGGAAGTTGCACGCATATGCACAAAGAACCATGTCCTGGTAATCTCGGACGAAATCCATTGCGACATGGCCATTTTCGGAAATAAACATCACCCCTTTGCATCGGTCAGTGAAGAGGCGGCCAACTGCTCCATCACTTTCCAGGCCCCCTCAAAGACTTTCAACATAGCCGGGATAGTTTCCTCTTTCGCAATCGTCCCCAATCCCGAAATCCGTTCCCGCTTCTTCGGATGGCTGGAAGCAAGCGAATTCGATGAGCCACAGTTGTTCGCTCCGATTGCAACCATTGCCGCCTACACTCCTGAAGGTGACGAGTGGAGACGCCAGATGCTCAAGTACATAGAAGGCAACATCCTCTTTACGGAACAGTGGTTCAAGGACAATCTTCCCCAGATCAAGCCCATACGTCCTCAAGCCTCATTCCTGGTATGGCTTGACTGCCGTTCACTTGGACTGAGCCATAAACAACTGGTAGACCTTTTCGTAAACAAGGCACGGCTCGCCCTCAACGACGGAGCGATATTCGGCCCGAATGGAAGCGGTTTCATGCGTCTGAATGTCGGCACCCAGAGAGCAGTGCTGCAGCATGCATTCAACTCACTTAAAGAGGCGCTGGAAAAACAGGAATCATAAAACAACCACATATCATGGATAATCTAAATGAAATAGCCTCAAGATTTGCCTTAGAAGGCAAAGTATTGGAAGTCAAGCCTCTCGGCAACGGACTTATCAATGACACCTACAGGGTCAAGACCGACGGCCCCCATGACTACGTGCTCCAGCACATCAACAACGCGGTTTTCCAGGACGTTGACATGCTCCAGGACAACATCCTCGCCGTCACCCGTCACATCCGCAAGAAACTCGAGGCGGCAGGGACTCCGGATATAGACCGCAAAGTCCTCACGTTCACCCATCTGAAAGACTCTGACAAGACATATGCTATCTCTGAGGACGGGAAGTATTGGAGGAGCTACATTTTCATCGACAACGCCAAGACATATGAAACTGTAAATCCGGAATACTCCAGGTATGCCGGGAAGGCATTCGGTGAGTTCGAGGCCATGCTGGCCGACCTTCCAGACAAGATCGGAGAAGTGATTCCCAACTTCCACAACATCGAGTTCAGGCTCCAGCAGCTCGTAGATGCCGTCAAGGAAGACAGGGTAGGCAGGATGGCCGAGCCTGAAGTCAAGGAGATTCTGGCTGACATCGACAATTTCGGCATAGAAATGTGCAAGTCCGAAAGGATGTACAGGGAAGGCAGCCTTCCAAAGAGGATATGCCACTGTGACACGAAGGTCAACAACATGCTCTTCGATGATAACGGCGAAGTCCTCTGCGTCATCGACCTTGACACTGTCATGCCGAGCTATGTCTTTTCCGATTTCGGAGATTTCCTGAGGTACGCCGCCAACCCGGTAATGGAAGATTCTCCCGAACTGGACAAGATTGACTTCAGGATGGATATTTTCAAGGCATTCACAGAAGGCTACATAGAGGGCACAAGATCATTCCTCACCCCTGTGGAGAAGTCCAACCTTCCGTATGCTGCATGCCTTTTCCCCTACATGCAGACAGTACGTTTCTTCGCCGACTACATCAACGGAGACACCTACTACAAGATCAAGTATCCGGAACACAACCTGGTCAGGACACGCAACCAGTTGCGCCTCTTCCACAGCGCCTTTGACAAGATTCCGGAAATGACCTATTTCATTGACAGCCTGAAATAGGTAACCAGTTTCAGCTCAGGTACTTACCGTGACAGTTCCGATATCTCAGCCCACTCCCGCAGGGACAGGGCTCATCGGGATCTGCATGCCTGACGAAAAGGCCCATCAAAGACGACGCTTCCTTAAGGGTGTCGACAGTTGAGGAGTCAGACTTCAAAACAACCCTGAGGGTCCCGGCCTCTTCGGAAGAACGGCCGCGGAGTTTCCATTTTGGAAGACTGTTGACATAATCCGCAACTATCTGCATGCAGGCCTGGTATTCCTCGAACGTGGAAAAACTGTCCTGCTTGTCAGAAACTGCCGAAAAAACAGCCTCGGCCTCCTCTTCCACGTCCACGAACTGCGAATCCATCCACATGTCATGCAGTTTGCGGCGGATTACAATATCGTCATACCCTATGTCCGAAAGAGCCTGGAACAGGGCTTTGCACTGTGGAGAACCTGCGTTAAGTACGAAGAATGGAGCGTCGCTGCCCGCTTCCACAGCTTGGGCGTAACTTATCTTGCGGTAGCGCCTGTTCTTGGAAAGACGCCCCCTTGCCTGAAGGATTTCTTCAGGTTTCTCAACGCACGGAGAGAACACATATCCGTCATGCCGGTAAACCATCACCAGCGGTGACTGACGCAGCGTCAGGAAGAAGCCGCGAAGGTCCCCGTTCCCTCCTTGTTCAAAAAGAGATATGGCAGTTCGCATGAAATCGCCATATGACATGACTCCGTATATGTTCAGGATGCCCAGCAGGAGACGCTCATGCTCAAATCTTCCGGAACTCTCCCCTTCCATTATGGCTTTATCCAGGTGACCGGAGACAATCTCGGCGAACTCCTGGTCGATCCACACCTTGCGGAAATGTTCATCCTCATCGGACCAATGAATCAGTCCGATCGCTTCAAGGATCGTGGGATACTCCGCATATTCCAGCCACACCGGCTTGCCGGTCGGGAAAGCCATCAAAGCTTTAAGGAAATTCAGGTCCCTCTCCAGCATCAGGGAAAGCCATTTCCCGGGCTCGTTCTGGATATAGTCGGACAGCCTGTCGAGGATGTCATCCTTTCGGTTGGAAGACCTGACATCAAAGCCGAAAATGGCCCCCACATCAAGAAGGTCATTCTTCCGGAAAGACTTGAGTATGTCGTAGATGTACGGCATCAGCCCTTATATCTGAGTACCGGATGCCTGGCCGCCGCAGTTTCGTCAGGACGCCCGATCGGGGTATTGTGAGGTGCCCCCTGCAGGATTGCAGGATCCTCTGCAGCCTCGGCGGCAATCTTCCTCATGGTCTCGATAAAGAGATCTATGGTTTCCTTTGACTCGGTTTCGGTAGGCTCTATCATTATAGCCTGATGGAAGAGCAGCGGGAAATAGATCGTAGGAGCATGGAAGCCATAATCCAGCAGACGCTTGGCAACATCCAGGGTAGTGGCTCCGGATCTCGCCGGAGTGTCTCCTTCTTCTTTCCGGCTACCGTCATACAGAAGCCCGTCGAAGACGAATTCATGCTTGCATATGGACGGAATGGGAAGCTTGTAGCAATCCTTCAGGCTCTCCTTTATGTAGTTGGCGTTAAGAGTGGCCAGCGGACCTACCTGCTTGACATTTTCCCTGCCCAGCATCAGGATGTAGGCATATGCCCTGAGCATGACGCCGAAATTCCCCCTGAAACCGCTCACTACTCCCGCACTGCGCTCATCAACGTCCTCTTCCATGGAAGGAACGGGAAGGAAAGGCAGGAGGGACTTGGCTACTCCTACCGGCCCTGAACCTGGGCCACCGCCTCCGTGAGGAGTCGAGAATGTCTTGTGAAGGTTCAGGTGAAGGATATCGAAGCCCATGTCACCGGGACGGGCCACACCTACGAGAGGATTCATGTTAGCTCCGTCATAGTAGAGGAGGCCACCGCAGTCATGTACCAGTTTAGCAATCTCCCCGATCTCTTTCTCGAAGAGTCCGAGAGTATTGGGATTGGTCATCATGATTCCGGCTATCGTGTCGTCAAGCAGAGGTTTAAGGTCATTTACATCCACCAGCCCTTCAGGAGTCGACTTGACTTCCACTACCTCCAGGCCGCACACAGCTGCACTGGCGGGATTCGTACCGTGGGCACTGTCCGGAACTATGATGCGGGTCCTGCCGGAATCACCACGGGACATGTGGTAACTCCGCATTATCATAAGACCTGTCAGTTCACCATGGGCACCGGCGCAAGGCGAGAATGTGAATCCTGCCATACCGGTAATCGCACACAGAGACTTCTCCAGGCCGTCGAACACATCCAGGGCTCCTTGTACCGTAGATGAAGGCTGAAGCGGATGAAGGCCCTGGAAACCAGGCAAAGCAGCGATTTCCTCGTTGATCTTGGGGTTGTACTTCATCGTACAGCTGCCCAACGGATAAAAGCCGGTATCAACCCCGAAATTCATCTGGGAAAGATTGGTATAGTGGCGTACGACATCCACTTCACTGACCTGGGGAAGCATTGGATCTTCATCCCTGCGAAGTTCCTCGGGCAACTGGAAGGGTTCTTCCCACTTTGATGCAGGCAGGCTGTAGCCGGTACGGCCCTCTTTCGAAAGTTCGAATATGAGTTTGTCGTAATATTTCATAGCTATGCCTCCCTTATTGCCTTTATGAGACCGTCGACCTCAGCCTTGCTCCGTTTTTCAGTAACGCAGAAACTGAGCAGTCCCTTCTCCAGTTCATATGCGGCGAAATAGCCGGCCTTCAGGAGCTTCTGCTGAAGAGCATTTACATCTCCTGAATACTTCAGGGTGAATTCCTTGAGGAAAGGCCGTCCGGGGAAAGCCTCGCTGAAGCCGTCAGTCTCAAGGAGCGCGTCATGAAGATAATGGGCTCCCCCGCTGCTGAGTTCATTGACTTTCCTGAGTCCTTCGGCTCCCATCAGTGACATATAGACAGTCACCCAGAGAGCCATGAGAGACTCATTCGAGCATATGTTCGAAGTCGCTTTCTGTCTGCGGATGTGCTGCTCGCGGGCCTGAAGGGTAAGGCAGTAGCATCTCCTTCCCTGGGCGTCGCTGGTCTCACCTACTATCCTGCCGGGCATCTTGCGCACGAGAGCCTCCTTGCATGCCATGAATCCCACATATGGCCCGCCGAAACTAAGCGGGATGCCCAGGGACTGTCCGTCCCCCACCGCAATGTCAGCTCCCCACTGGCCGGGAGACTTGACCACTGCGAGAGCCGACGGGTCGCAGTACACTGCCATAAGGGCCTTTGCCTCATGAACGGCATCTGCGAACCCTGATAAATCCTCGACAATACCATACCTGTTCACGGAAGGAACTATGATTCCGGCGACATCGCCAGCGGAAAGTTTCTCCTGAAGCGATGCAAGTGCCGTCTGCCCGTTTTCTGAGTCGATGGTTCCCAACTCAACCCCATGATACTTTGCATATGTCCTTACGACCTTCAGTACATTCGGGAGCAGGGTCCCGGAGACCAGGACACGAGGTTTGTGCTTCGCACTTGAGAACATCATGTTCATCGCTTCCGCGGCAGCCGTGGGGCCGTCGTACATAGAAGCGTTCGAGACATCCATGCCTGTCAGCGAACAGATCATCGACTGGTACTCGAAAATATATCTGAGTGTTCCCTGAGAGATTTCAGCCTGATATGGAGTATAGGCTGTAAGGAACTCGGACCTGGAGGTCAGATATGGGATTACGGACGGCACATAATGGTCGTACGCCCCGGCGCCGACAAAGACCTTGAGGGGTATGTCCTTCTGCTGCAGGGAATTGAAGAAATCCCTGACTTCCTGCTCGGACATTGCCTCCGGAAGATCATACTGTCCCTTATAAACCAGATTCTCAGGCACGTCAGTATAGAGATCCCTGAGAGAATCCGCACCTATGCGGGACAGCATTGCGCGCACATCATCCCCGGTATGGGGGAAATACGCAGAAGCCGACATTACCTTTATTCTGTAAATTCCTTGTAAGCTGCAGCATCCATCAGGTCATCAAGCTCAGAGGGATCGCTCATCCTGACCTTGATAATCCAGCTTCCGTATGGATCCTCATTTACCTTTTCAGGAGCATCGGCGAGGGCATCGTTAGTCTCGACAATTACTCCGCTGACAGGAGAATTAAGGTCGCTGGAAGCCTTGACGCTTTCGATTGCGCCGAATTCTTCCCCAGCTTTCACCTCATCATCTACATCGGGCATGTCGACATATGTAATGTCCCCGAGTTCTTCCTGAGCGAAATCAGATACGCCGACAAAGGCAATGTCGCCCTCGACACTTACCCATTCGTGGGATTCGCTGTATTTCAGCCCTTCAAGTACTTTGCTCATTTTCAAATGTATTTATTTGTTACTGTATTTATTTCTTGTAATTCGTCTGATAAAAACGCTTCTTGATTACCTCGCCGGGGAACACTTTCTTACGGATACGGATCCAGAGCGGAGTACCGAGTTTTCCATATGAACTGTCCACCATGGCGAAACACAGGCTGCGGTCAAGGCTGATCGAATGATAACCGGTGGTTACGACCCCGACCTCAGTTCCATCCTCAAGTTCTACAGGATAGCCGGCACGTGGAATGGCCTTGTCGTGAAGTTCAATGCCGACCAGACGCCTTGCGGTACCGTTATCCTTCTGATCCACAAGCGCTTCCTTGCCGATGAACTGCTCCTTTTCAAATTTGCAAAACATCTTGAATCCGGCCATGACAGGGCTGATTTCGCTACTGAGTTCATCTCCGTAAAGCGGGAGTCCTGCCTCAAACCGCAGGGTGTCACGACATCCAAGTCCGCAAGGGACGACATCGTTGACCAGGAGCCTGTCCCAGATCAGGCGTATGCTTTCCTCCGGGGCATAGACTTCGAATCCGTCCTCTCCTGTGTAGCCGGTACGGCTGAGGATGAGGGGGCTTCCGTTCCACTGGGTATCCACGAAAGTATAGAAAGTCAATTCTTTCGCAGCATCAAGCCTGAGTACGTCGACGACTGTCTTCTCAGCTGCGGGCCCCTGTATCGCAATCTGTCCCCACTGGGAGGACACATTCTCAACCTTGACATCATAGCCCTTGCTGTTGTCCAATATCCACTGATAATCCTTGTCGATATTCGAGGCGTTGACAACAAGCAGATAATCCCTACCCTGCGACTGTTTGTAAACCAGGAGGTCATCCACTGTACCTCCATCCGGATAGCACATCATACCGTAGAGGATTCCTCCGGCCTCCATCGGCCTGATATCATTCGTAAAAATGTAATTTACGAATGCTTCTGCATCAGGCCCGCTGACGAAAATCTCTCCCATATGGGAGACATCGAACATACCCACCGCAGTACGGACAGCCATATGCTCGGCAATGATGCCGCTGTACTGGATAGGCATGATAAAACCTCCGAAGGGACTCATTTTCGCCCCCAATGCCACGTGCCTGTCGTAAAGACAGGTCTTTTTCAGTTGTGCTTCATCCATATGGAACTCATCGATTAATAGAAAACCCTAGAGTGCAAGACGGAATCCGAAAGAGCCCTTCATGTTGCTTGCAGGCACTTTCTGACGGTTGGATACCCTGCAGGCTTCCCACTTGCTGGGAGCTGCACCGCCGCGCATCATATGCCATTCGCTTTTCTGAGGCTCCTCCCCGTATTTGTGATAATAATCCTGACACCACTCCCACGCGTTCCCGCTCATGTCATATATGCCGAGTTCGTTTGGTTTCATCTTGCCTACCGGCATTGGCTTGGCAGCGCCGCCCTGCGCGTAAACAGCAACCTCCTCAATATGGTTGGATCCGGAATAACGGCAACTGCTAGTCTTGGTTCCGCCCCTGGCGGCGAATTCCCACTCCTCCTCTGTCGGAAGACGGAATTTCCTTCCTGTCAGCTGGTTGAGTTTAAGGATAAACTCCTGGGCTGTGTACCAGGACACATTGACCACCGGCCTGTCAGCCTCGCTGTTGCCCAGGGGAAGCGATCCCATAACAGCCTGCCAGAGCCCGGCGGTAACCTCTGTCTTACCAATCTCAAAGCCCTTCACAGTTACTTCATGGACCGGATTCTCATCTTCGGACGCGTACTTTTCCTGCTCTACTGTTCCTCCCATCAGATAGGTACCTCCCTCAACTCCGACCATCTCTATCTTGCAGCCGCCCACCTCGATTGTTTCATTTGCACACACATTCTCCCTTTCGGGTTTCTGGTCGATGAAGGCAGCCATGATCTCGGGAGAACATTTGACACCGGTCCTGACCGCCAGACGGAAAGTAAGGCCACCGGCTTTAGTGAACTGAAGGACCGGCTCCCTTTCCTTCCAGGTACGGACAACCCTCCTGTCTCCTTTGGCAGCACCGGCCGGGTCGACAGTGATCTCACCGACGGGCTCATCAGACCATATATCTGAAGTCCATTCCCTGACAGATCCGTCTTTACGGATGATGATACCTGCCCTGAATGCGTTCTCCCACTGGGCCTCAGTCGGAATCGCGAACTCAAGTCCGGTTGCTTTCGATATTTTCTTGACAAAGGACTGGGCGGACTGGTAATCGACCATGTCCACGGGCAAAGCTTTGTTAACAGTCGAACTGGGATTATTCTTCATTACAGCTTCCCAGAGTTCCTGACTAACAGGAGCCTTGCTTATGGCATAACCTCCAAGAAGGACCTCATGAGCTTCCTGGCTTCCTGTAATGAGACGGCCATCCTCAAGAGTCCCCATCGCGAAAACAGTCGCATCCAGGGTCTGCATCTCCAAAGGGACGCCCTTGATTTCAACTGTCCCGGGAACAGAAACGACACCGTCAACTACGTCTGACGCCTTCTTGCCGTTGCAGCCGGCCACAAGCGTCAGTGAAAAAGCCAGCGTACAGATAACAATAGATTTCATATCTGACAAAGATACTCAATTAATATCATTAATCTTAATTACAGCCAACTAAAATTGAGGCCTATTTGATGACGTACCACCTGTTGAGGTGATTGTGAGGTGCTTCCAGGACGAATTTGTAGAATTTGGAATCCGGGAGCTTTGAAAGATCTACTGTGAAAGCTCCTGTTCCTGAGCGGACAGTCCCGACCTTGATCCAAATGTCTTTCCCTCCTTCCTTGAAATTGTTGCCCGTAGCCGCCCAGACATTCACCCGTGCTTTGCCGTTTACACTTTTCCATCTGAGATCCACATTGTTCCCAACAGGGACAACGCGCATGTCCATTATGTCAACCTTCCCGATGAAAGGCATTCCGTCCTGCTCCCAAAGGATGTCCCTGGGGATCTTGAATCCCAGGAAACGGCTGATTGAAGGAGCGATATCCAGAATCGAAGAACTGCCGCCCAGCAGTCTTTCATTGACTTTACGGTTGGTAGCCACCCATGTCACCCTTTCACGGTCAGACTGGCCTCCGTGATGGAATCCGTCATCGGTCCGGCCATGGTCCGTAGTGACTACGATCATCCATTCCTCGTTGAAATTGGCCTCGCGGTATTTGACTGCGTCCCATACCTTTCCGATCTGCCTGTCTGCCTTCACTACTGACTCGTCGAACACGTCTCCATTGCCATACACGTGACCGGCATCGTCAGTGTACCATAGATACACCCAGCTAAGGTCTGGAGCATCCTCCCGGATGCATTTGGCCGCTTCGTCGGACACCCGTTCGTCCAAATCCAGGATATGGAGGCCATTAGGCTTCTTGGGATAGGTAAGGGTATCCAGATCATAACCGTCACGGACATAATCTATTTTCAGATTTCCCGTCTCCGGCTTGCCCTCTCCGAGCAGGACCGTCCTGTTGTCCGTCCAGCTCGAAAAAATGCCTGTTTTGAAATCCTTCTTCTGTTCTTTTGCAATTCGGAAGACTGTCCAGTAATTGTAATTCGGATGCAAGTTGCTGTTCCCCCAGACATTGTGCTTATTGACCCATGTAGAAGTCAGGAGGTCGGTGTATCCGACTGCTGAAATGGTCGGAGTTTCATCATATCCACCTTTTGTACCTCCCACGTATATACGCGAATAAGCTCCCTCTGAGGCTATTTCCTTAATCGCCGGCAGATCAAGTCTTTCGATCATGTCGGCAGGAACCCCGTCGATGATAATATAAACTGCTTTCTTCTCTTTTGCCTGGACACCTGACACCGCAAAGAAAAGGATGGCCAGCATCGACAACGCCGATTTTACCTTTTTCATATACGAAAAAGGGGCGACTTATATCGCCCCTGATGGTTGTTAAACTATTCCTGAAGGAAGGTCTGTCCGTTAGTAGGTAACCTTAGGTTCGAGAGTCTTTGCATACTCGACCATCTTGACAACCTCTACGAGGACAGGAACCCTGCGGACAAGATGTTTAGCCTCATTGACCTCGAGGAGCTTCGGTGCAAGGTTCTCGGGTTTGCGGGTTGCGAATTCCTTGACGGTGTCAACGCCTGCGGCCTCGAGGAGCTCAGAGAACTGAGGACCGACACCCTTTACACGGAAGAGGTCTGCATGATTTACCCAGGTGAGGATGAGCTTCGGAGAGATACCGGTCTGCTCTGCGATTTCCTTGCGTCCCTTTGCGGAAGCGCCTTTCTCGAGGAGATCCTCTACCTTCTCAATGCCGATAGCCTGGAGTTTGGGAGCATATGCATCACCAATACCCTCGATGTCAATAATTTTGTAACTTGCCATGACAAAAATTTTTAAAAAAGGTTAGTATTCTTTTGTTTACGATATTGATTACGGTTTAGATACAAATATAAAAAACATTTTTAAATTGTGGTGTTTCCGGATAAGAAAAATCAAAAAAATAAAGAAAAATTTGCAGCCTCAGGAAAATTGGCTATCTTTGCAAACACAAAAATGGTGTTGTAGCTCAGGTGGTAGAGCAATGGACTGAAAATCCATGTGTCGCCGGTTCAACTCCTGCCAACACCACTTCAAGAGACCGAGTCATCGGTCTCTTTCTTTTTCCTGTAACCGATGGTGTGCTCGTGCTGCTTCTGGTTCCACTGACCATAGACTTCGCTGACATTCCCGGCTGTCAGGAAATGATCTATCTTGTTGTCCTTCAAGTAGCCCATCAGTTCTGCGAATTCATTGGTGGTAAGCAGGGTCTGTATTTCGACTTTCTTATCCCCGCTGTAACCGCCTTTCAGCGGGAACAGGCTGCAGCCGCGGTTCAAGGAATTGATTATGTACTCCCTGATCCGCTCATAATCATCTGAAATAATGCACACCCTCTTCTTGCGGTTGAGGCTTGCAGTGAAATAATCTATTGCAAGACCATTGATCCAAGTTCCGATAAGTCCCAGCACGACCATTCGGAAAGGATTGATCGCGAATGCAGTACAGCATATGATCGCGCCTGCGACAGTGACGCTGGTCCCGATGTCCAGGTGGAAGTATTTGTTCACTATCTTCGCCAGGATATCGAGGCCTCCGGTAGAAGCATTGATATTGAACAGGATAGCCTGGGATATGCTAAGCATCAGGACGAAACATATGAGGTCCAGCCACGGGTCCCCCATTATCGATGTCTGACCCTCTTCCATGAGTTCCCAATAAGGTTTTATCCATTCCAGCAGGTCCATCAGAGGTCCCAGGATCAAGGCAGTGTATATGGTCTTGGCCCCAAACTCACGACCTATCAGGAACCAGGCGAGGACAAGCAACACCGCATTGATAAGCAGCACCATCATAGAGACTTTTATGTGCACCCCGACTCCTTCGAGGAGAGTGGAGAGTACTATCGAAAGACCGGATATGCTTCCGATGATAAGCTTGCTGGGAAGCAGGAAATAATAAACGGCTGCAGCTCCGAACAACATGCCTGCAGTCATGACCATCAGTTCTTTCCAGAACTTCCAGGTCCCCAGGATCCTTAGGACATCATTCATTTTCACAAAGCCGTGGTCAGGCCCTATTGGTTATCGAGGGGCAAATTTACGAAAAATATGCATATAGGAATCCAAAAAGAAATCTTATATTTGACGAAAACCACCATAACATGAAAACCTATCTCAGACTCGTTGCTACAGTTTTTCTGCTGTTCGCCGTATCACAGGTACTTCCCGCACAGGACAAAGGGAAGGAAATCTACCTGGACATCATGCAGCAGGCCGTAGAAGCCTACACGCCGGAACACATCGACCAGTACATCGCAGACATCGAAACCAGAGGCATCACTGAACATGGATTCGCCCGCCTGACATCGAACATGGGCGTCCTTATCGCCCACGGACGCCTCCAGCAGTACAAAGACAAGTTCATACATATGATGGACCTGTGCACGAAAGAGATTCCGACCTGCGCTAAAAGGAACAGGTCGATAGGCGAAATAGGGAATGAATTCGCAGTCAAGGAGATAGTCCTTTGCATCCTGGAGGTAGAAGCCGCAGGCATCGTCCCGAAAGAGAAGACGGATGAGTGGCGTGCAGCCCTTACAGACATGAAGGCCGACGACATATATGTAGTAAAGCCGAAGCCCGGAGACCCCACAGCCCGCAACTGGTGTGTATTCGGCTCGACAAGCGAATGCGCCAGGATCATGGCAGGGATTGGCGGAGACAGGTCTTTCGCAGACAAATACCTCGGAGACCAGCTGCGTTTCTTTGATGAGAACGGAATGTATATGGATCCCGGGCAACCGACTGTATATGATATGGTTACCCGTCTGCAATATATGCTTGCGTTATATTGCGGATATGACGGTCCGGCCAAGCAGGGAATCATTGACAATCTCAGGAAATCAGCCAGACTCACTCTCAACCTCCAGAGCGTAACGGGAGAACTCCCCTATGGCGGACGAAGCAACCAGTTTCTCCACAATGAAACTTTCTTTGCCGCAGTATGCGAGTACTACGCCACATGGATGGCTAAAGAAGGAGACATGGAGCTGGCTTCACGCTTCAAGGCAGCAGCCAAGAGAGCTTCCGCTTCCCTGGCATACTGGACCAGCCAGACTCCCCTGCGCCATGTCAAGAACCGTTTCCCCACCGAGACCGGATATGGTTGCGAATCATATGCACACTTCAACAAATACATGGTCACAGCTGCCTCCTGGGCCTATTCGGCATATCTTTTCGCCGATGACAGCATCAAGGCTGCAGACATCGCCGAAGAAGACGGAACATTCGTCACGTCGGACAAATTCCACCGCATCATGATGAACAACGGCGGTTACACCGTCCAGTTTGACACGGATGCTGAGAAGAAATACGACAGCAGCGGAATCGGCCGTTTCCAGAAAGCCGGAGCACCACCTGTCCTGGCGCTTTCATCTCCCTGCCCTACCACAAAACCCAACTATAAGCTCGACATCAATAATCCCGGTCCGCTCGCTATAGCACCGCTCTGGGATGAATACAAGATCGTCAAGGCTGAAAAAGGCCTCGTAGTCCTCACTGACGGCAAAGCCGTGTGGACTACCAAACTGTCCCGCCGCGGAATGAAAATCATCCTTAAGGGAGACGGAATGCAGTTGATGACCCTTCCCGCCCTGATATTCGACGGCGAGACCGAACCTTTGGTGGAAAGCAGCAAACATAGTCTGGCAATCCTCTTCAACGGGTGGGTATGCCGCTACAAGACCAATGGAATAATTTCGGACACCGGGACTATCCATGCCAACCGCAACGGTCATCTCCGCCGCTACGATGCCAACCGGAAGGGCAGGCTCGTCATCCGCGGAAAAATCAGCCAGGAGAGCTAGCTAGAAAGGAAATACCACGAAAGCAGCTACGTCCCACAAAGCGTGGGACACTATGATTGCGCCCAGGTGTTTCGGCCACATCATGTATATGAAGCCCCACAGTGCCCCGATCACCAATGCGGCCATTACCAGCATGAAGTTCATGGACCAGATGTGAACCAGTGCATATATGGCTGTGGCCAATGCCCAACCGCCCCATTTCCCTATACGGGATATGAGCCTTTTCTCAACGAAACCGCGCCAGAATATCTCCTCGGCCGGTCCTATGAGAAACAGGAGGAGCAATGCGATCTTCACAAGGTTAGAGCCTCCTTTAAGGGTATAGATCAGGTCAACCTCTCCCCGGGCGAATGGGAACAACATCTGGGAAAGTTTGTCGCCCACCCAGAAAACGCCCCAGAAAGCAGCTGCCATTACGCACCCCAGAAGCACCTCAGGCACAGTAATATGCACATCGTCCATCCATTCCGGACAGACAGAAGTTGCATATGCCGCCAGACCGGTAGCGGCGAAAGCCATCATCACCCAGAAATTCCCGACCAGAGGGGATGTCCACGGGCTGAACATGAAAAACCAAAGAAGGGCGGCAAGCAATATGCCGCCCATAAGTTGTTTTACAGTCTTCTGCATATGTCTGTCAGAGTAGTATCATTCCGACGGCAAAACCGAGCGCAAGCAGCATGCTGAAAGTAAGCTGAAGGTTTGCGGTCTTGACATCAATCCCGGAGAAAGGCAGTTCGCTTCCCATAAGTGCAGCCACTTCCCTGTTGATGGAAAGGGCCTTCGGAAGGGCGATAAAAGCAACCAGCGCCGTCCAGGGGAAAATCCCGGCAATCACTCCGATAACCAAGATGGCGTACGGGCAGAGGGTGCATGCCATATAATACCACTTGGAAGCTCCAAGTCCCATCACCATCGCAAAAGTCTTTATGCCTGAAGCCCTGTCCGAAGGGATATCCCTGGCATTGTTGGCATGGAGGATCGCAACCGTCACAGGTCCGACGACAACGGCAAGGAGGAGGACAGGCCACCAGATCCGGCCTATGGTAATATAGCTGGTTCCCAGCATCGGAAGGACTGCATACTCCAGGAAAATGGTAAGGTCACCGAGCGCATTGTATTTCAGCAGGTAATAGAATACCGCCAGGGCAAGCCCCAGAAGGCCGAACACAAGAGTCGGCCAGCCTGTACGGAGCAGGATGACCAGCCCGATGGCACAGGCCACGGAAAAAGCCGCAGCAGAGAACCAGGCTACCTCTTTCTTGCTGAAAAGACCGCTTGTAAGGATCTGCACTGACTCTTCTCCGGGCTTGTCGACTCCGCTCACGAAGTCATGCCAGTCACTTGCAAGATTGCCTCCGATCTGGAAAAATACCATTGCCACAAGGGCGAGGACGGCATTCAGCCAATCCATATGGAAGCCATTAGAAGCAGCGACCCAGCCCATGAACATGGCACTGGTCACTACTGACATGGAACTGGCTGGGAATGACCACGGTCTCGTGGCCATTACCCAGTCTTTAAATGTTTTCGGCATTGATTACTTCTTTTCTACTACCTTCTCATATGTTCCGGCAGTAAATTCCTCAGCCTTGGTCTCTCCGGGGAGAGTAACCGATGCCGTGGCACCTTCCGGAATGGTGAAGTTCCATATCCATTTGTTGCCTTCGAATTTCCAGGAGCTCTTGATAACGCCTGCGGCTGACTTGTATTCAGCATCGAGATGACCGAGCCTGGCATCCGGCACGGGCTTCATTATAATGTGCTTGAAGCCGGGAGCGGAAGTGTCGGCAGCGATTCCCGCAGCTGTCTCCCAGATCCATGCGCAGACAGCGCCATATGCATAGTGGTTGAAACTGTTCATTCCCTTGGGACCCATGCCCTTGTCGATCATATAGCTGTTCCAGCGCTCCCAGATCGTGGTCGCACCGTTATCGACAGAATAAAGCCAGCTGGGGTTCTTGCGCTGGAAAAGGAGTTCATATGCAATGTCGCTCATTCCATTGTCGGTAAGTACTCCCATAAGGATGGATGTACCGAGGAAACCGGTCTGCAGACAATTCCCGTGATCGGCGAAGTTCTTGCGGAGACGGGCCACCATGTTTTCCTTTGCCTGTCCCTCGACCAGCTCATTCTTCAGGGCGAAGAGGGCAGGAGTCTGCATGGTGTTGAGGATAGCGGTCTTGAATTCTCCGTTCCTGGTGAGGAACTTCTCTTTGATATAAGCCTTAGCGGCACTGACCATGGCTTCGTATTTCGCCACATCCTTGCCTGCTGCTTTCGCCATGTCACGCATCATAGCGGCATCAATTGCCCAGTAAGATGCATTCAGATAGTTCCAGTAAGCAATTGCGTCGGGTTTGGGAACCCTGTTGCCTTTCTTGTCCCTGTCAAAGGCTCGGCCTTCGCAGCTCTCCAGAGGTTCGTAACTGAGCCAGTCAGCCCACTGGTAATTGCCGTTCTCGGCTGCAAGAGCAGTATGGTCGTACTTGGTCTCGTTGACGTGATTCATGAATTTCTCCATGGAATCCCAGCTCTCATCGACTATTCCCTTGTCTCCGAATTGTTTCCAGATCGTCCAGGGGACAATGACACCGGCATCAGCCCAACCTACACGCATCATGTTGTTGTCGTCTGCTCCGTACTGGGCCAGAGGAGCGACTCCGGGATAACCGCCGAGTTTGCTCTGGGTGTCACGCACATCGCGGAGCCACTTATGGAAGAATGAAGAAGTGTTGGCAAAGAAGGAGCCCGCCTCAGTAAATACCTGTGTATCAGCCATCCATCCCAGCCTCTCATTACGCTGAGGGCAGTCAGTTGAAACTGACAGGTAGTTTGAAAGCTGGCCCCACCAGGTGTTGGATATGAGTTTGTTTACCAACTCGTTCCCGGTAGTGATCTTGCCGGCATCCATGTTCTTGGCTATAGAAGTCACCGGAACTGATTCGATGCTCTTGATGGTGACATCATCGGTAGCGGTTATTGAAACCAGACGGTAGCCGAAGAAAGTACTCCTGGGCCTGAACGAAACGTCAGACTTGGAATCAGCGAAAGTGTATTCGAGAATCATTCCGGTTTTCGGGATACGGAGGTTGAGACGGTGGATGCTTCCTTCGGGACCGTCCATTCCGCGGCTCTTGGCACCATTCCCGTCATTCAGCAACTCAGACGGAAGGCAGGTAAGAGTGGTCCCTTCCTTGGCGTTGAACACGAAGGAGGGAACAGCAGAGCAGTTCTGGCCAAAGTCAACAACCAGGTTCTCACCCGGATGTACTGTCATAGTCTCGCCCGGAGCGAACTCTTTGGAAATGACGACTTTGCCATATGCATCATCGCTTGCGCCCTCGATGTCTTTCCAAACATATGCACGCACAGGCTTCAGAGTGAGATCCTCACGATAGTAGATCTCCGCGCCTGCGGAAGGATAGATACGACCGTTGAATTCAGTGTTTTCCTCAGGGGCGGAAAACTTGTCAGCCACTTCATATCCCTGAAGTTCACGCGCATCATAAGTCTCACCGTCGAATATGGCGGCATGCTTGACCGGACCGGCGATTCCGGCAGTCCAGTCCTGAGTCCCGGTACCGTAGAGCTTCTTGCTTCCGTCTTTGAAAGTCAGCTCGAGGACTCCGCGGAATGCGCATTTCTTTCCGACCATACCCTGGTGTCCGCTGTGGGTGACGATCTTGTCAGCCCACCAGCCGGGAGTCACCTGGGCGGAAAGGACATTTTCAGCCCCCTTTCCGGTGCGGAAAGCCTCAGTGACATCATATGTGAAAGAAATCTTGGTCTTCTCAAAATGGGTGAAACCAGGTTTGAGCACTTCCTCGCCTATGAGTTTCCCGTTTACGAACAGGTCATAAACTCCCAGTCCGGTTGTCATCCACTTCGCGGAAACGACCTTTCCTTCATTCTTCACTTTCGAGACGAACCAGTTGGCGCCGTCTGCAGCACGCACACCGTCCCTAACTACACCGGTGACGACAGGAGCGTCAACAACTGATATCCAACAAGATGTGTCCCATGCAGAGTCATCCAGTGCATCTGTGCGCTGTCCATAGAAGGGTTTTTCCTCCGTAGAACAGCAGGTCAGGATCAACCCTGTCGCGAAAGCGACCAAACAAGTCTTAAAGAATGTGGTTTTCATAATAGTTATTGTTCTAATGAATGTAAATATAAGCTTTTTTCACGAGCAGTGAAAAAAAATCCGTATCTTGGTATCAACAATATGTAATTTCACATGAGCAATACAGTAAAAAGAAACTTTCCGGTAGTGGGAATGGGCTGTGCAGCATGCGTGGCACGTGTCGAAGGAACCCTGAAAAGCCAGGACGGAGTCAAGGCCTGTTCGGTCAGCCTTGCCGCCAACAGCGCCCAGGTTGAATACGATCCGTCTATAATAAAGGCAAGCGGCCTCAAGAAAGCTGTACAGGATGCCGGCTATGACCTCATGGTCCAGGAAGGCGACGACGATGATGAAGAAGACCATCCAGACGAAGATCACCTGGAGGAAGAAGCCGAAGAATTAAGGCGGAAAGAATACAGAAAGCTGCGCAGGGACATGGTTCTGGCCATAATCCTTGCCGTAGCTATATTCATAGTGCAGATGGGGTTCAAGCCTTTCAAGGGGAAAGGGATCATCCTCCTGGCTGCAACTGCCGTCTCTGTCTTCTGGTGCGGAAGGAGATTCCACAAGGCAGCCTTGGCGCAGGTCAGGCATTTCAGGTCCAACATGGACACACTTGTCAGCCTTTCAACCCTTATCTCTTTCCTTTTCAGTTGTTTCAACCTCATTTTCCCAAGGGTTATGGGGAGCGCAGACTCCCCTGCCACCCTCTATTTCGATTCTGCGGCCATGATCACCGCCTTCATACTCATAGGACGGGTTTTGGAGGAAAAGGCCAAATATGGGACTACGGCCAGCATACGCAAACTCATGGGGCTGCGGCCACGGAAAGTCAAGGCCGCGCCCGGTGATGTTATCAGGATAAAGCCCGGTCAGAATATTCCCGTAGACGGCACGGTGACCCAGGGAGCTTCTTTCGTCGATGAAAGCCTGCTGACAGGCGAGCCTGTCCCGGCAGAAAAATTCCCCGGCTCCAAAGTTTACACAGGGACTGTCAACCAGAAGGGTACTCTCCAGGTTATGGTTGAAAAAACAGGATCCGACACCCTCCTGTCTGGGATCATCAGCATGGTCCGGAATGCCCAGGGAAGCAAAGCCAGGATCCAGCAGACCGTGGACAAGGTCGCAGCTGTTTTCGTCCCTGTGATCCTGCTGATCGCCATTGCGACTTTCATATACTGGTGTTTCATCGCAAAAGAAGGAGGCGGTTTCGGAAATGCACTGCTTTACATGGTGAGCGTATTGGTTATCGCCTGCCCATGTTCCCTAGGCCTTGCAACCCCGACCGCAATAGTTGCGGGCATAGGCAAAGGAGCCGACGAAGGGATCCTCATCAAAGATGCTGATGCACTTCAGACAGCCAGGAAAATCAAGACCCTTGTACTTGACAAAACCGGCACCATCACTGCCGGCAAGCCTGAAGTGATAAAAAGCAAATGGTTCGACGAGAGTACGAAAGGGATCCTCCTGTCAATGGAACAGGCATCCGAACACCCGCTGGCCCCTGCTGTCATATCTTCTCTGGGCACAGATGTCTCAGCAGCGGAAATATCCGGATTCGAGGCTATTCCCGGGAAAGGGATAGAGGCGGCATCCGGAGACGTTCTCTACTTTGCAGGCAACTCCGCCCCGGTGGATTGCCAAATCGGGAATGATTGGATTACAGAAGGTTACACTGTTACCTATTTCTGCCGAGGAGAAGAGGTCCTGGCTGTTTTCGCCATCTCAGACCCGCTGAAGGATTCCGCCGTGGAGGCCGTAATGCAGTTGCATGGAATGGGCATCACTGTGTGCATGCTCACCGGAGACAATGAAGATTCAGCCAGGCTCACTGCTTCACAGGCCGGAATAGATGAGACCAAGGCCAATGTCCTTCCTGACGGGAAGGCAGAGTACATCAGAAGTCTCCAGGGAGACAAGACGGTAGTCGCAATGGCCGGAGACGGGATAAACGACAGCGCTGCCCTTGCCACTGCCGATGTGAGCATCGCCATGGGACACGGCAGTGACATAGCCATTGACACTTCCATGGTTACGATTGTATCTTCCGACCTCACAAAGATTCCCAGATTGATAGACCTGTCCAAAAGGACATCCAGGATAATTGCAGAAAACCTGTTCTGGGCATTTATCTACAATGTAATAGCCATACCGCTTGCTGCCGGAGCCTTCCATATGCAGCTGAATCCCATGATCGCCGCTGCTTGCATGGCATTGAGTTCCGTATGCGTGGTGAGCAATTCACTCAGGCTGAGAAAATGACTACATATGCATAAATAACAATAACCATCAGACAATGAAGAGATTAATTGCTTTGTTGAGCGTATTCGTTACGCTGGCCACCTACGGCTTTGAAAGAGAACTCGTATGGCCGAAAGGCAAAATGCCCGATGCACAGGACGGACAGATAGCCGCAATGACAAACGAGGTGAAACAGAAGGATTTCAAAGCCCAGAAACATCGCATCGCCTATCTGGAGTGGTATGAAGCTCCGGCAAAGAGCAACGGAGGCTGCATGATCCTTATTTCCGGAGGCGGATACAACAACTGCTGCGACGTTTCCCTGGTAGAGCAGTGGCACAAGAGATTCACCGAACTTGGCTTCCAGTGCGTCAATTTCGTTTACCGCACTCCCCGCCCCGTAGGGCTTCCGATCTACCAGACAGCCTGGGAAGACGGACAGCGCGCGGTAAGGATGGTCCGCAGCGAGGCTGCAAAACGCGGATTCGACCCTGAAAGGATCGGAACCATCTCAATGTCAGCCGGCTCGCATCTCGCACTCCTCCTCGCCACAAGTTCCCAGACTCCCGCATATGAGAAAATAGACGCCCTTGACGAAGTTCCCTGCCACATCAACTGGGCCATAGTCAACGCTCCTGCATATGCTACTACTGACGGAGAGAACGGGACTCCTTCAACCCTGGAAGGATACGGAGTAGATGTAAAACTCAGCAGCGTCTTCAAGTTCGACGAGAAGACATGTCCCATGAGTCTCCACCATGGAGGACTGGATCCCTACTCCCCCAACGCCTCGACCCTGGTTTACAGGCAGCTGAGACGCATGCATATCCCCGCTGAAGTTCATCTTTATCCCGGAAAGCCCCATGGGGCATATGGCCTTGAAAGGGCCGTGGAATTCATGACCCAGATGGGCTTCATAGGTGAAGTCCCGGCAGAAGTCCCCATCATGGAAAGGTTCCCTGACGATTCAGCAAGGGCAGAATTGATCAAGGAAGATGTGTGGCCTGAGGGCAAGATGCCTGATGTGCAGCCCAACCAATGCGTTCCCTACATTGAATGGCATCTCCCGAAAGTCAAGAAGACCGATGCCATCCAGATAATCTATTCCGGCGGAAGCTACACCGGCAATGATCCTGACGGATTCGAAGTCGCTCCTGCCCGCCGTTATCTCAACTCTCTCGGAATGACGGTGGTAACGCTTAAGTACCGCACTCCCCGCCCGACCACTGGCCTGGCCAAGCACACTACAGCATGGCAGGACCTCCAGCGCACTGTCAGGATAGTGAGAAGCGAGGCCAAGTCCCGCGGACTCGACCCGGACAGGATAGGAATCATGGGCAGTTCTGCCGGAGGACACCTCACCCTTATGGGAGTGACATCCTCAAATCACAGGTCTTATCTTGCCATAGACAGTATCGACAAACTCCCCTGCAATGTCCAGTGGGGCATCGGAATCTATCCTGCATATGCCTTGACCGACGGTTTGAACGCCAACAATAAGACGGGCGGCAATGATGACAGTGCAGTACTTGCTCCGGAATTCACCTTCGACCTTAACACAGTCCCGATGCTGCTGATCCATGGAGATGCTGACGGCTGGGCTGCGATGAATTCAGTCAAGACCTGGGAAAAGATGCGCGCCATGGGCATACAGAGCGAACTCCACACCCTTGCGAAACGTCCGCACTGCTTCCAGAGGACAGCTTCTCCCGGCACGGGCAGCTACACCTGGCTGGACAGGATCTGGGAATTCCTTACAGACAGGGGCTACGTGAAATAGCCTCAGGCCTCTTTGATGTACCTTGAAAGATTCGCAGGCAACATCCCTGCGAATCTTTTTTTCATTCCGGGTTTCACCATGATACGGCGGAGTTTCCTGCACCCCAGGAAAGCATCCTCGCCTATGGAAACGAGTCCGGAAGGCAGATTGATCTCTTCAAGCGACTCGCAGTACGCGAAAGCATATGGTCCTATCACCTCCAAGGCGCTGTCAAGCCTGACTTTCCTCAGTGAATAGCACTCGCTGAAAGCAGACTCCCCTATGCTCAGGAGAGATGCCGGGCAGCCTATCTGGCCAAGGCTCCAGCAGAGTTCGAAAGCACTGTCTCCGATTATTTCCAGGGATGACGGAAGGCGAAGGCTCTTGAGCCAGCCGCACTCCTTGAAAGCCTCCCTGCCGATATGGGTCAGCCCAGAAGGAAGGGATACCTTGTCAAGCCATGAGACCCTGTCGTCATCAGGGACCTTTTGGCCGAGAGGCACGTCTTCAGCCATATAGTCTTGGAATGAGAACACTCCGTCACAGATCACCCGGACTCCTCCGCGGACCTTCACTTCATCAGGAAAGTTCTCAGCATCAAGGAGTTTAGTGCCATCTGCACTGTAATTACAGCAATAATCCTCATCCCATATGTCAGTTTCCATGTCTGCAGGAGAAGCTGCTGTGGGAACGTTAAGCGCATCCCTTAAACGGGACAGTTTGTCCAAGTCTGCCATCAAGAAGAAAATTTGCGACAAATATATGCTTTTTCTTCGTAAATTAGCATTCGCCATGTCTAACGGGAACTACATAAACGTCATCCTTCCTCTCCGCCTCGGATGGGAACCGGTTTACCGTGTCCCGCAGGGAACGGAGCCCGTATCCATTGGCACAAGAGTCAGGGTATGCTTTGGCAGAGGGGCGTATACAGGAGTCGTTTCCGAACTTAATGTAAAAACTGAGATAGATCCATCCAGAATACTGGATATCAGTGCAATAGAAGACAATCTTCCTTGTATCACTCCGGAAGAGATAAGACTTTGGAGATTCGTAGCGGAATACTACATGTGCTCTGTCGGAGAAGTTTACAAAGCGGCCTATCCTTCCGCCAGGACGGACGGAGAGGAGACGGCGGCCCGCAGGAAAGAAAGGCAGGCCGAGCTGGAGGCGCGCAGACAGGCAGCCGAAGCTGTAGCCATCCAGAAAAAGAAAGAGACACTTGCACTCCGGCTGGAAAAGAGGAAAGAGGCCCTGGCCCACGCAAGGAAAGAAACCGTAAAAGAACGTCTTGAGGCTGAAATAACGGATCTGGAATCGGAACTGGATCAGCTGGAAAGCCGTCTGGCGTCCCGTGGCATGGACAAGCCTGTCCATGATGCCGCACAGGACATTCAGCAGCTTCCCTCTTTTAAGGAAATCACCCTGAATGACGCTCAGGCAACAGCTTATGCAGACATATGCGCTGCATTCCGTGAAGGGAAACCCGTGCTCCTCCACGGTATCACCGGTTCGGGAAAGACGGAACTCTACCTGAAGCTCGCGGCAAAGGTCCTCAGCGAAGGCCGGAACGTGCTTTATCTCGTACCGGAAATCGCACTCAGCAGACAGCTGGAAGACAGGCTCGAGGCTTTTTTCGGTCCCCTGCTGATGACATTCCACTCAGCCCGCACACAGTCCGGCAAGCTGAAAATCGCCGATGCCCTCCGAAGCCATTCTGAAAGGACCCCATACGTCGTCCTAGGGACCAGGTCAGCTATCTTCCTGCCCCACCACGACCTGGGACTGATCATTGTCGATGAAGAGCACGACTCTTCATTCAAGCAAAGCGACCCGGCTCCACGGTACAATGCCAGGGAGAGTGCCGTGGTAATGGCCGGGATATTCAAGGCAAACATCATTCTCGGGAGCGCAACCCCTTCCCTGGAGTCGCTATACAACTGCAGGACGGGGAAATATGCCCTTGCGAAACTCGACAAGAGGTACTACGAAGGCTCCGGAGCCGACATCGAAATAATAGACACCATAGCCGAAAAACGCAAGAACGGAATGGTAGGAAACCTCTCCCGCAAGCTTCTGGAGAGGATATCCCAGACTCTCGAAAACGGCGGACAGGTAGCCATCCTGCGCGCACGGAGGGCTTACTCACCATATGTCCAGTGCGAAAAATGCGGCGACATTCCGAAATGTCCGCGCTGCAACGTGACTCTCAGCTACCACCGCGACAACGGGAAGCTTGTCTGCCACTACTGCGGCCGGAGCCGCGCATTTACAGGCATATGCCCGAAATGCGGGGGCAGCCTCCAGACCATAGGAGCGGGTACGCAGAAGATCGAAGAGGAACTCACCGCAGCCTTCCCCGGAATCTCCATCGCCCGCCTGGACAGCGATTCCGCCAGAAGTACAGCATATGAAAAAGAAACCTTGGAAGGATTCGCATCGGGAAAGATAAAGATCCTGGTCGGTACACAGATAGTAACTAAAGGATTTGACTTCAAGGGACTTGCCCTGGTTGCAGCCATCCAGGCCGACTCCCTGTCGGCCCAGGATGATTTCAGGGCAGACGAAAGGGCCCTGCAACTTCTGGAACAGTTCAGGGGCAGAAGCGGGAGGAGAGGGATGAAAGGACTCTTCGTCATACAGACCAGTCAGGCTTCCCACCCGGTTTACAAGATGCTGCAGGGGCTGGACGGGGACAGCATCGAGAAAATGATGGCCGAAAGGGAAGCTTTCGGTTATCCCCCTTACACCAGGATCGTCAACTTCGTCATAAAAGACTACAACGAGCCGAGACTGGATGCCATGTCTTCTGCACTGGCACGCAGCATATCCTCCGAGGTAAAGCTCCCGGTCACCGGGCCCTTCGCCCCCGCTGTTGACAGGATATCCAACCAGCACATCCGGCACATCCGTGTCCTGGTCCCGAAAGACAAGTCACAGGCGTGGAACAAAAAACAACTGAAGGATATCCTGGAAGCCTTTGAGAAGGAAAAGAATTACAAAGACCACATTGCAATCGATGTTGACCCGGTATAAATGCAAATATTTTTGTAACTTTGTAAATTGCATACCGTGTGGAACATTATTCACGGTTGCAAGGAGCAAATGGGAAAAGTCTTAGCAATAGCAAACCAGAAGGGAGGCGTGGGCAAAACCACCACGGCGATAAACCTCGCGGCATCCCTGGCTGTCCTCGAGAAGAAGGTCCTCATTATCGATGCCGATCCTCAGGCCAACACTACTTCCGGATTGAATTTCTCTCCGGACAATGATGAGAAACGCACCCTGTACGAAGTGATGATCGGAAAAATCGCCGCATCGGACGCCCTTGTACAGACGGAGATGAGCGGACTTCACCTTATTCCCTCACACATCAATCTCGTAGGTGCCGAGATCGAGCTTCTGGATGCAGATGAGAGGGAATCAATCTTGAAGAATGCCATAAGTCCGATACGCGGCAACTATGACTTCATCATTATCGACTGCTCCCCTTCCCTGGGACTGATAACCATCAACTCCCTGACTGCCGCCGACTCCGTTATCATCCCGGTACAGCCAGAGTTCTTTGCTCTGGAAGGCCTCGGGAAGCTGCTCCAGACCATACGCCTGGTACAGAACGGAATCAATCCCACTCTCACAATCGAAGGCTTTGTAGTCACCATGTTCGACGGACGCACCAAGGTTCACACCCAGGTTGTGAACGAATTGAGGGAGCACTTCGGCGACATGGTCTTCAACACCATAATCCAGAGGAACATCCGCCTTTCCGAAGCCCCGTCGCACGGGAAACCGATCGTCCTTTATGACGTGATGAGCAACGGAACGGCCAACTACCTCAACCTGGCCAAGGAAATCCTCGACAGAAACACACCAGCCAAATGAGCAATCGCGAAACCAAAGGGCTCGGAAAGGGGCTCAGCGCCCTCCTGAGGGAGGCCGGAGACATAAGCGACCTGCGAAGGCCGGTCGGATACGTCAATAAGGAAGTAGTGGGCACCAAAGCCCAGCCGGACACGTCGGACGTACTCCGGATCCCGGTTGACATGATTGAACCGAATCCCTTCCAGCCAAGGCAGTCTTTCGACCAGGAAGCCTTGGACGAACTGGCTTCCTCAATACAGACTTTCGGGCTTGTCCAGCCGGTCACTGTAAGAAAGATAGCTGAAAGGAAGTACCAGATAATCAGCGGAGAACGCCGCTTCAGAGCTTGCCGCCAGATAGGCATGGACATGATTCCCGCCTATATCCGCGACGCGACTGACCAGGGTATGCTGGAAATGGCTATCGTCGAAAACATCCAGAGGGAAAACCTTGACCCGATCGAGGTGGCTATGAGTTACCAGAGGCTCATTGAAGAATGTGACCTCACCCAGGAGCAGCTTTCCTCAAGGGTAGGACGCAAAAGAGCCTCGGTGGCCAACTACCTCCGCCTTCTCAAACTTCCCGCAAAGGTCCAGCATGACCTGAAAGTCGGGCTTGTCAGTGTCGGCCATGCAAAAGTCCTCCTCGGAGTGGAAGACGAAGCCCTTCAGGAGAGCCTGTGCGAAAGCGTTGTCCGCGACGGACTGTCCGTAAGGCAGCTCGAAGACCGGATCAACAGGCTTTCCGCCGCGAGGAAACCTGTTGTAAAGGTTCCCCAGGACCTTCCGGAAGATTATTACAAAGTACTCGGGCACATTGGGAAATACTTCGAGAACAACATCTCACTGAAGCGTTCCCCGTCCGGGAAAGGTACCATGACCATAAGGTTTGACTCCGACGAGGAGATCAGCCGTTTCCTTAAAGCCCTGGAAGAGGCCAAGATCTGATTCTGCCAATGCGTAAAGTCCTGTCCTTCATCATTCTTGTACTGTGTCTCTTCATGGCGTCACAGCCATATGCAAGGGCCCAGTTCAAGGAAGAGGCTTTCACCCAGAGCTACGCCGACACTACTGTTGCCGGGAAGGATTCTACGGACACAATGTTTTCCCTCAAGGAGTATTTCGGAGGCGTCTTCCACAAAAGGGACGCCCGCATAGGTACCCTATTCGCCGGTTCCACCCTGTTCATCGGAGGCTATCAGGCCTACAACAAGGACTACTGGAAAATCCCTGTCATATATGGCGGTATCGGAACCGCGATAGGCCTCGGAATCCATTGGAAAGACAGTAAACCCGACCTGAGTACCGCGATGTTCATAGGTGCGGGAGCCATATGGTGGGGTTCGCTCCTGGACGGTGCCGCACGCTACAATCCGGGGACATATCCCCAGCCGGGAAAGGCCACGATCTATTCGATCCTGGTCCCCGGTCTTGGGCAGATCTACAACAAGGAATATTGGAAGGTCCCGATTTACTGGACCGGAATCATCGGTTCCGTCCATTTCATGATGACCAACTCCAAGAACTACAAGCGTTACCGGAACATTTACAACCAGGCTAGCGGAGAGGGTTCCGAAAGCTATGACGGGCCGGTCTCGGCAGAGACCGCCCTCTATTTCAGAAACTATTTCAGGAGGATGAGGGACTATTCCTACCTGGCCCTGGCCGGTTTCTACCTTCTTCAGGTAATTGACGCCAACGTCTTTGCCTACATGTACGACTTCAACATGGATGACGACATAGCACTTAAGGTCAGTCCTGCTGTCGTCACCACAGACCAGACATATGCCTTGCGCCCGGACACCTACGGGTATGGCCTGAAAATCGGATTGAGATTCTAGATGAAAAGCTTTACACGACTGTCATTGATTTTGATATTCACCCTCATCCCCCTCGCCATGAAGGCGCAGACGGGTCAGGGGCCGGCAAAATTCCGCAGCAGGAGGGTTATCCTCCGCGAGAACCTGGAATACCGCAAGCAGATTGACTCCCTGGAAAAGGCCATACACGAGTACCAGGAGCACATCCGCATAGAGGACAGCCTGAAGAACGCCATCCTTTTCGAGGAAAATGAGAACAAGGTTGCAGCCGGTTCATTCGGTGCCATTGAATACACACCTGATGTACAGGACTCACTCCTGAGCATATGGTATCATCAGACACAGATAGACCGCAACCGCGAGGGAGACAGTTACGACATGGACTCGATCCATCTGACCTCGGACGTCCCGGACAAAGTCTTCATCGACAGGCTGGCCAAGATGAATTCCTACATCACCCTGCCGTTCAACGAGACAGTCAAGAACTATATCATCCTCTACGCCGAGAAGATGCCCACAAAGATGGGACACATCCTCGCCCTGTGCGACTATTATATGCCCATATTCGAGGAGACCTTCAATAAGTACGGCCTCCCTGACGAACTGAAATACATGGCGATAATCGAGTCAGCCCTCAATCCCAGGGCTGTCTCACGCGCAGGAGCCAAAGGCATGTGGCAGTTCATGTTCCGCACCGCAAAGAGCTATGGGCTGGAGATAGATTCATATGTTGATGAGCGCCTGGATCCGTACAAGTCCGCCGACGCAGCGGCACGCTACCTGAAAGACTCCTACAATGTCTTCGGGGACTGGTGCCTGGCCATATCTTCTTACAACTGCGGCGCAGGTAATGTCATCAAAGCCATCAGGAGAGCCGGAGGGACAAAGGATTTCTGGAGGATATATGATTTCCTTCCCAGGGAGACCAGAGGCTATATGCCTGCATTTGTCGGCGCGATGTATGCCGTCACCTACTACAAGGAACACGGCCTTAAGCCTGAGAAGATGCAGCTGCCGTCCCATATTGACACCCTCGACATCCACAAGATGCTCCATTTCAAGCAGCTCAGCGGCCTTCTGGGAATCCCGGAGGATTATCTCCGCAACCTGAATCCCCAGTACCTTCATGACATCATCCCGGGAAGCGAGAAACACAGCTACACCCTGAGGCTGCCTTACAACTTCACCAGCGACTTTGTCCAGCAGGAGGATTCAGTCTATACCTTCATGGCCGACTCGCTGTTCAACCCGGTTATGGTCAGCACCGTCAAAGAGCAGGCAAAGACTTCATCCACAATTACATATGTTGTCAAGAAGGGAGATTATCTCGGCCGGATCGCCTCCAGGTACCGCGTCTCCGTGGCACAGTTGAAGAGATGGAACAACCTCCGCAGCGACAATATCAGGGTAGGCCAGAGACTCTACATCCACCGCTAGAATTCAGCCCGCAGGGTCATATTCAATAAACTCATGCCAGGACTCCTGAACCAGAGCCTGGCATATGTTTTTATAAGCATTCCTCCCCTGCCGCGTCCTGGAGCATAGCCTCCGTACAAAGACGCTCCGGTACCATTCCCGTAATAGGCCGGGACGTTGAAGTTTCCCGGAGCATCACGCTCATAACAGTATATCCTGTCAGTCCATCCGTCAGTAGAATACCATGTTCCCCTGACCCAGAAAAAGAATTTCTCCCCTTGCCTCCCGAATTCAGCATATGTCAAAACTCCGTTTTTCCGGCAGTGAACATATTCCACGCGGCCAAGAGCCTGCCAGGCGTCTCCCTTCCATGCCAGGTCCCCGCGAAATGAGATTCTGACAGGATCTCCCTCATACGGCCTCCACCTGCATGTCCCCCTCAGGGTCAAAGAGAGGGACTCGCTGATCTCCAGCTTCTTACGCACAAACAGTTTGGTCTGGTGCCTCTCCTTTTCCATCTGGTAACGGTATTCGGCCGAAAAAACAAAAGAACCGTTTTCAAATCCTGCTGCACCCCTCCAAAGGGATCCGCTTTTCCACTCGGCCCGGACAGCCGACCGGCCTTTTCCGAGCGGAAAAACCAATCCGCCAGCCGCCTTGATTTCCGGTGGAGTCCGGGGCTGGCCGCAGACATACACCCCTTCGGCAAAAAGGTCACATCCCCACAATGAAGCCCTTCCCTCCATACTCCCGGTCAATCCGCTGTCTTTTTTCCATACTCCTGTACATGAAACAGTTGAGTGACTCCACCTCCAGCCAAGATTCAACCCTGGCATATATTGGATCCTTGCATTGCGCTTACCCTGCATCTTCTCTCTCAACCCCTCAGCCGAGACAAATGAAGACACTGTAAAATGGCCGGCAGTAAAGTCTGCCGCAAGCCCCCTGTGGGTGGCCGTGGAAGACCAGGAATAGGAAGGAGACAAGCCTCCGGGGCGCCTGTAGAAAGAGGCAATACTGGAATATGAATCTATGACCATGCCGCTCCAGAGCGCCAGCCCCTGCCCGAAACGGGCGTTGAAGTCGCCGGCTATGATTTTCCACGCCCCGTGCCCGGGATAAATGGCTGTGCTGAAACCATATGAAGCCGGCGGAAAAGCAGGCTCGCTAAAACCCGAGCGGGCAGCGATTCCGATCTCCCATCCCCTGTCCGCTTCCAGGACGTATTTGAAACCATATGTCGTTTCAGGCTTCCCGCCTTTCCCGAAATCCTCACGTATCCCGCCCTTGGTCTGCAATGTACTTCTGATATTCCGCACAGAGTCTGCCGGAGTGCCAGGCACAGAGCCGGAGGAAAGGGATATGAAAGAAGCTATAGCCTTGACGAAAGCTTCCCCGAAACCGTCCAGGGCAGCCAGTTCGCTAAAGGAAAGCACATCTCCTTCATTCCTCCGGTAATCGGTGATTGAAGCCGCCTGGTACTGCGAAAGGATACCGGAAGAAAGGAGACGAGCCTCACCGGCCTGGTTTATCCTGAGTGGATGGGAAGCATAGTGCATGTACCTTTCCAGCTCCTCCGGAGGGATATCCTCCGGATCGCCCACTCCGCACAGTTCAGCTATGGCGGACAACAGGGATGAATCCTGGGCGGAGGCCCGGCTGACGAGGCACAAAAGGCATATCAGACATATGTACAAGTGTTTCCGCTTCATGGGTGCTAAGTTATGGCAACGTCGAAAATAGAAGCGGCAAACGTAAAAAAGGCAAAGAAAAGTATATGCCTGATGGAAGTATATGAAGATTTACGTTTTTTATGTAAATTTGTTCGTAGTATTTTCAGAATAGCTTCTTAACCATGGGCAAAATCACTCTGTTTGACAAAACATTCAAGCCTTTCATCCCATATGCTGAGATAGAAAAGGCAATCGGGCAGGTAGCTGAAAGGATCAACAAGGATTTCGAAAACTCCAATGAAGTACCCATCCTGCTCTGTACTCTTAACGGCGCCATAATGTTCACATCAGAGTTGATGAAGCGTCTGAACTTCATCAGTGAGCTGGTCACCATCAAGCTGTCATCCTACATCGGAACCCAGTCCTCGGGCGAGGTCTCCCAGGTCATGGGACTGACCACCGATGTTAAAGGCCGCAAAGTCATCGTAGTCGAAGACATAGTGGATACCGGAACCACTATCGTCGCCCTCAAGAAATTCCTCCAGGAGCAGGGTGCAAGTGACATCAGGATCTGCACGATGCTCCTCAAACCCGCCTCTTACAAAGGCGACGTCAAACTCGACTACGTGGCCATGGAGATTCCCAACGATTTCATCGTAGGATTCGGTCTCGACTACGACAACCTGGGCCGCTCGTACAAAGACATTTACGTGCTCGACACAGATTCTGACGGCACTCCCGACACGATTATCAACATTCCTGAGAAACATATGAAATATTTCATCCTATTCGGTCCTCCGGGTGCAGGAAAAGGCACCCAGGCTACGGCAATGGTGGAGAATTTCCATCTCTGCCACCTCTCTACCGGTGACCTCCTCCGCAAGGAAATGGCTGCAGGCAGCGAACTCGGACTTAAAGCCAAGGCCCTCATCAATGCCGGTGAACTTGTCCCCGACGAGATTGTTGAAGGCATGATCGAGAAACAGTTCGACACTGTAAAGGGAGTCGAAGGCTTCCTGCTTGACGGTTTCCCGCGCACGATAGCCCAGGCTGAAGCCCTTAACGCCATCCTTGCAAAGAAGGGTGAAGAAGTAACTTCCGTAGTCTCCCTGATGATCCCTGACGAAATGATCAAGGAGCGCATCGCACACAGGGCCGCTATCGAGGGCCGTGCCGACGATGCCAATGAAGAAGTCATCGCCAACAGGATCCGCACTTATCACGACAAGACCGAACCTCTTGTCGCATTCTACAAAGGAGCAGGCAAGTACAATGAGATCGACGGCACCGGCACTATCGAAGAAGTGCGCGGACGTATCGCCGATCTGATGTCCAAGTATTGATCCAGCTGGATTTCAGTCACATTCCACCTCCTGTCAAAGACATGGAGGTGATTGACTGTACACTCATCCCGGGGACAAGCCGGTACTGCGATCCGGACGCGGAGAAGGTTCTCTCCAAACTGATTGCAGGACGCTATTCCGGGATCCATTTCATAGACAGCGGGAATTATCATTACCTGACCAAGCTTTTCACGGATCCAATCCCGTACCCGTTCGACCTCCTGCTCCTGGACCATCATCCGGATATGCAGGAGCCTGCTTTCGCCCAGCTTCTCAGTTGCGGTGGATGGCTCAGGAATATGCTGGAATCCAATCGTTTCCTCAATAAAGTGGTAATAGCGGGGATCGACCGGAAGCTCAGTTCCCTGGCCATGGATTTCCCCGGAAGGGTCACTGTCATATGCGAAGACGAGGTGGACGATGTCGTTAAGTCCGGCATCTTCCCGGGGAACAATGACGAAGAGAACCAGACGGCCAGGGTGCCTTTGTACATCTCCATTGACAAGGATGTACTTTCCAGGGATTATGCCAGCACAGACTGGGACCAGGGAACAATGACTCTGGAAAGCCTGGAAGCCCTTATGAAAGCATATTCAGCGGAAAGGGAAATAATCGGAGCAGACATATGCGGATGCTTTCCCGAGTCAGAGGGAGGGACCTGCGAAGACGCCTCGCTGAACCTTGACGCAGACCGCAGAATACTCCGCATCCTTAAGGGATTAACGCCTGCATAGGGCGTTTGGCTGCCGTCCGGGTACCTCTAAAACGAAAAAAAGTAAAAAATCCTGCATTTGCAGAATCTTTTCACTATTTTAGAAGATGAAAATATCAAGCATATGAGCATCAACAGATTCGAACTCGTCAGAGAATCCTTCTCCAAGAAACCGGCAGAACCAGCAGTGTCCGGGAAGAAGATTTCCGAGTATTTCGGAGAACTCGTCTTCGATCGCAGGACGATGCAGGAATATCTTGACGCAGACACATTCCAGGCCCTCACTGACTGCATCGAAGGCGGCAAGCCCCTCGACCATATGACTGCAGACGGAGTCGCCAAGGGAATGAAGATCTGGGCGATGGAGCATGGTGTCACCCATGTCACCCACTGGTTCCAGCCGCTCACTGAAGGTACTGCGGAAAAACACGATTCCCTTATCGAATATGACGGGAAAGGCGGGGTGATCGAGAGACTGGACGGAAAGTCTCTCGCACAGCAGGAACCTGATGCCTCCTCCTTCCCGAGCGGAGGGCTCCGCGCCACTTTCGAGGCACGCGGATACACTGCATGGGATCCCACTTCTCCGGTTTTCATCCAGGGAGACACCCTGTGCATACCTACGGTGTTCATCTCCTACACAGGGGAAGCGCTTGATTACAAGACGCCTCTTAAGCGGGCTCTCAAGGCTGTCTGCGAAGCAGCACTGCCCATATGCCAGCTTTTCGATCCATCAGTCAAGAAGGTTTACAGCTATCTTGGATGGGAGCAGGAATATTTCCTCGTTGACGAGGACCTCTATGCTTCCCGCCCTGACCTCATGATCACCGGACGCACCTTGATGGGGCACAGCTCATCCAAGAACCAGCAGCTTGATGACCATTATTTCGCAGCTATCCCGACCAGGGTAGCAGCCTTCATGCGTGACCTTGAAATCCAGTGCTACCGCCTTGGAATCCCCCTGAAGACACGCCATAACGAGGTCGCTCCCAACCAGTTCGAGATAGCTCCCATATTCGGCGAGACCAATCTTGCAAACGACCAGAACCAGATCCTGATGAACCAGATGAGGTACATCGCCAGGCGCCATGGTTTCGTGGTCCTCTTCCACGAGAAACCATTCGCCGGGGTAAACGGTTCAGGTAAGCATAACAACTGGTCTCTGGGTACGGACACCGGCACTCCCCTCTTCGCTCCCGGAAAGGATGCGATGGGAAACCTGCAGTTCCTCACATTCTTCGTGAACACCCTTGCAGCCGTGCAGAAGCACAATGCCCTTCTCAAAGCCAGCATAGCTTCCGCCACCAATGCCCACAGACTTGGAGCCAATGAGGCCCCGCCGGCCATCATTTCCGCCTTCCTGGGAAAGACCATGACAGAAGTCCTGAGGAAACTGCTTACACTCCCCTCCGACACCAGCATCGAAATAGCCGGGAAGCAGAGCAAGAAAATGGGACTGGTCGAGATTCCTGAGATCTTCATAGACAACACTGACCGCAACCGTACTTCTCCTTTTGCCTTCACCGGTAACAGGTTCGAATTCAGGGCTGTTGGGGCATCCTCGAACTGCGCGGGCGCAATGACCACTCTCAATGCCGCCGTTGCCGACCAGCTCTGCACCTTCAAGGCCGACCTGGACAAGGAACTCGCAAAGGGAAAGAGCCTTAACATTGCCGTAATGGACACCCTGAAGCCGATCATAGCTTCAATCATAGACGTGGTCTGCTTCGACGGGAACGGATATCTTCCCGAGTGGCATGAGGAAGCTACCCGCAGGGGCCTTGACACATGCAACTCGGTACCCGAGATGATAAAAGCCTTCACTACCCCGCAGTCAGTGGAAATGTTCACCCGCACAGGTGTTTACACCGAAACGGAGCTCCAGGCAAGAAATGAGGTGAAGTGGGAGACATATGTAAAGAAAATCCAGATTGAGTCCCGCGTGCTCGTCCGTATGGCCATCAACCACATCATCCCTGCGGTCCTCGAGTACAAGACTGCCCTTCTCAAGGATGTGGCACTTACCAAGGAGGTTTTCTCCGACACTTCCGGATGTACGGGTGAGCTTGAAACCCTTGCAAAGATCTCTCAATATCTGGAGGAACTCCGTGTCGGGATCGTAGAGATGAAAAATGCACGCAAGGCAGCAAACGCCATCGAAGATCCATATGCCAAGGCTGTGGCATATCAGGAAATCGCCGAGTCCCTGGAGACTCTCCGCCGCCCCATCGACAAGCTCGAAGAGATAGTGGACAACAAGATATGGCCGCTTCCGAAATACCGTGAATTGCTGTTCATAAGCTGATACAAGATAATGCAAGTGCTGAAATTCGGCGGATCTTCCGTCGCAAACGCAACGAACATATCCAGGGTCCTGGACATCGTCACCGCCGCGGCCGCAAAGGACCGCGTCATATTGGTGCTTTCTGCCATAAGCGGATGCACCGATGCCCTCCTGGCCATCAGCTCCAAGCCTGACGATCCCTCTGAAAGATGGGAAATGGCTGCGCCTCTTCTGAGGCGCCACAAAGACATAATCACCAGGCTCTTCACAGGCAAGGAAAGACAGGAAGCCCTGGATGAATGCACTGATATCTTCAAGTCCATGACCAATGCTCCTTCCGGGGAGATCGAAACATATGGAGAGCTGCTTTCATCAAGCATTATCTCCCGCAAGCTCTCCTGCGACAAGGTCACAAACATATGGCTGGATTCCCGCAAACTCATAATCAAGGGGGATAAAGAACTTACATACAAGAACATTTCCGCTGCGATCGAGGCTCATCCCGAAGTCCCCGTTTTCGTCGCCCCCGGCTTCATCGCCAGTGACAGGGACGGCCATCCAGTCACTCTAGGAAGAGGCGGAAGCGACTATAGCGCAGCCATTTATGCAGCCGGTTCAAAGGCAGACACCCTGGAGATATGGACTGACGTTCCAGGAATGATGACAGCCAATCCGAAAACGGTGCCACAGGCCCGAACCATTCCCCTGATGTCCTACAAGGCAGCCCTTGACATGGCGGTCCACGGCGCCAAAGTCCTCTATGCACCGACGGTAATGCCTGCGATGGACGCCGGGCTGCCCATTAATATCCGGAACACCTTCAGCCCCTCCGACCCGGGGACCGTCATCTCTTCTCCTGAGACTTCTGGTTCCAATGGATGGACAGGTGTCACCAGCACAGACTGTCCCGAAAAGGAAGAAACCCTGATCTACCTCATAAATGACTCACCGATAAACGGAGAAGCATCCTGCAACAGGGTTACCGACTGCCTCAGGAAAGCCGGAATCGAGCCCCTGGAGGTTTCAAATGACGAGACCGACGTATGTGCAAGGGTCAGGGCTGCAGTCGCCAATGCCGCCCTCCAGGCCATCCACAGAGAGTTCTTCGAAACAGTTCCGCTGTCGGAACTGGACATATTCATCGCCGGTTTCGGCGCAGTATCCAAGGCTTTTATCCAGTTGCTGGGTGAAAATGCCGCTGCCGCTCACCGCAACGGGAAGTCACTGAGGATAATCGGACTGGGCAACAGCCACAGGTACATCATTGACAAAGAGGGAATCCCCCCGCAGGAGGCTGCCCAGAGACTCGAATCAGGAGTATTCTACTCCGGAGACGGGTACATCCAGGCCATCCTGGACTGCGCTCCCAGGAGAAGCATATTCATAGATCTCACGGACAGCGAAGACATACACAGGTCCTTCACAAGGCTGCTCCGCTCCGGAATCAACATAGTGACCAGCAACCGAAGGTCGATTGCAGTCCCCTTCGTCGAATATGCCGCCATGAAAGCGGCCGCCCGGGAAAACGGGGCATTCATCCGTTACGAGACCACCGTAGGCTCGGCTCTCCCAGTGCTGGGGAGCATATCACTTAGCGCGAACAGCGGAGACGAAATACTTTCAATAGAGGCAGTTGTCTCTTGTACGCTAAACCAGATCTTCAGTTCATATGACCTCTTCCCGGGGACATTTGCGGACATAGTGCGCAAAGCCCAGAAAGACGGACTTACTGAGAAAGACCCGAGGATTGACCTTGCCGGCACAGATGCTCTCCGCAAGTTGCTTATTATTTCCAGGGAGGCAGGGATCCCCCTCGAAGAACGCGATGTGGAGATTACACCTGTAATCGGGATGGACACTCCCGAAGAACAGTTATATGCCACCTTGGAGGCTATGGAGCCACAGTTCGCCGCAGCGGAGAGAAAGGCAGACGAGACACTCTCCCACCAGAGATTCGTTGCCACCCTCCAGAAGGATCCATCCGCCCCCAACGGTTACAAAGCCAGTGTACGCACACGGCTGGTAGACCAGAAACATCCTGCCTACTGGCTTAAAGGCACAGAGAATGCACTTATAATACGCAGCGCCTTCCATCCCTATCCTCTCCTCATCCAAGGACCTGGCGAGGGAGCCCAGCAGGCGGCAGGCAGCGTACTGAACGATGTACTGAGATGATCGACCTGGAACTCTTCATTCATATGCTCGACATCGAGTCGACTTCCGGCAGCGAAGGGAAATTCTCCGATTTCCTCCTCGGAAAGCTGGAAGCCGGTGAGGTCCACACATATGAAGTCGGGGACGGGACGCGGAACCTTCTCTTTACATGGGGCGAGCCAAAGATTGTTTTCTGCACCCATATGGACACGGTACCGCCATACATTCCCCCACGCATCGAATCCGGAAGGATATGGGGGCGCGGCGCCTGCGATGCAAAGGGGCAGATAATCTCCATGTACACCGCTTGCAAGGAACTTGAGAAGCAGGGATGCACCGACTTCGCGCTTCTGCTTGTAAGTGGTGAAGAGACCGGCTCACACGGCGCCAAGGCATTTGACGCCACAGGATTCAGGGCAGATACCCTGATCATAGGGGAACCAACTGAGAACAAGATGGTCAGCGCCTGCAAAGGCACCAAAGGTTTCGGCCTGGCTTTCAAGGGAGAGGCATTCCATTCCGGCTATCCACAATGGGGGTCCAGCGCCGTGGATGCTTTCCTGGACTATTTCGGCGCCCTTAAGGAATTCAGTTTCCCGGAAGACAGCGTGTTAGGTCCCACGACATGGAACATAGGCATGCTGTCCAGCCAGAATCCACAGAATGTACTCAGTCCTTCACTCTCATGCCGCCTTTACTTCAGGACAACATTCGCCAGCGATGGAATGATTGCTCCCACAGTGAAGAAACTGGCAGAGGGACTGCCTGTAGAGATTACCGAAAGCGGTGGGGACAAGCCGTCAACATATTTTACCCTGGAAGGCTTCCCGACGGCCCCAGTATCTTTCGGCAGCGACGCTCCTCATCTTAACGGATTCCTCAGGAAGATAATCTACGGGCCGGGCAGCATCCGCTTCGCTCACAGAGACGACGAACATGTTGACCTTGAGGACCTTCTGACCGCCGTGAAGGACTATGTGGAAATGTATCATATGCTTCAAAAAGGAATATCATGAAAATCATTCTGTCAGGATATGGGAAAATGGGCCATATGGTCGAAGAGAGGCTTCGCGCCCGGGGCATCGAACCGGTAGAATGCAGCGAAGACATCACCTCCGTAGATCCGGCCCTTGCAAAAGAATGCGTCTGCATTGATTTCACTTTCCCGGAATCATTCAGGGCGAATTACAAATGGCTTGCAGCCCATTTCAAAGCAGTAGTCATAGGTACTACCGGATGGAATGACATCAAGGATGAAGTCATAGCCGAATTCGAGGCCAGAAAGACCCCGATGATATGGGCTTCGAACTTCTCGCTGGGTGTCAATGCCCTTTTCGCCGCAGTCGGCAAGGTCTCGGACATCCTCTCCGGCCATGGTTATGACGTACATATTACCGAGACACATCACATCCACAAGAAGGATGCTCCGAGCGGAACGGCGAAATCCCTCGCTGAAATAGTGGCCGGAAAGACCTCCATAATGCCTGAAATCACTTCCATCCGCGAAGGCGAGGTTGCCGGGATCCACACAGTGGAGTTCCGGAGCGGATGCGATGTGATCACCCTCACTCATGAAGCCTTCTCAAGGGAAGGATTCGCGGAAGGCGCCGTTACGGCGGCCCTCCTCACTGAAGGACTCACAGGAGTACACGAATTCAAAGACCTTATCATATGAAAACACTGTCACTTAAGGGTTGCGGTACCGCGCTTCTAACTCCATTCATCAACGATCAAGTTGACTACGAGGCCTTTGTTGCCTCCGTCGACCGCCAGATCTCATCTGGCGTCGATTTCCTGGTACCCCTTGGCACTACAGGAGAGACTCCCTGTCTTAGTGTAGAGGAACGCATTGAGGTCCTTAAGGCAGCCAAAGCCCATTCAGCCGGCCGTCCGGTGATTGTAGGAGGAGGGACCAATTCGCTTCAAGGCACTATCGAAAGCATGAAATTGCTTGAGCCATATGGTCCGGATGCTTTCCTCATAGTGGTTCCCTATTACAACAAGCCTTCCCAGCAAGGACAGTACGAGTATTTCAAAGCCGTCGCTTCGGCAACCGACAAGCCTATCGTCATCTACAATGTCCCGGGACGTACCGGAGCCAACATGCAAGCCGCCACTACCCTTGCACTGGCCAGGGATGTAGAGAACATAGTCGCCATCAAAGAGGCCTCGGGGATATTCGCACAGGCAAGTGAAATAATCCGCGAGGCACCAGAGGGATTCTCGGTCCTCAGCGGAAATGACGATGATACCCTTGCCCTGATGGCTGCAGGCGCAAAAGGCGTTGTTTCAGTTGCTTCCAACATCGCCCCGAAAGAAGTGGCCGACATGGCACACGCCCTCCTGGATGATGACATAGTAACGGCCAGGGCTCTCCATCACAGGCTTACTCCCCTCTTCCGCAATCTCTTTATTGAGAGCAACCCGACTCCTGCAAAAGCAGCCATGGCCCAGCTCGGACTCATGGAGAACAGCCTCAGGCTGCCCCTAGTGAAGGCGACGCAGAAGACAGAAGACATCATCGCAAAGACACTCGCAGACTTATGGCAGAAATAACTTTAGAGACCTTCACCGAAGTGATGGACCGCCTGGAGGCAGGAACTCTCCGGGTAGCAGAGAAAGTCGACGGCCAGTGGGTTGTGAACATGTGGGTCAAGGAGGTTATCCTTGCCGGTTTCAAGCTTGGCCAGATGGAACAGATGGGCCGCTTCATCGACAAGAGTACCTTTCCGGAACGCAATTTCGTAGTTGAAGACGGAGTCCGCTTCGTTCCCGGAGGCAGTTCTGTCAGGCGCGGTGCCTACATGGCCCCCGGCACCATAATCATGCCCCCGTCATATGTAAACGTCGGAGCATATGTGGACACCGGCACCATGGTGGATTCACATGTCACTATCGGATCCTGCGCCCAGATCGGAAAGAATGTCCATGTGTCCGCCGCCACCCAGATCGGCGGAGTCCTGGAGCCTGCCGGCGCACTGCCTACCATTGTAGAAGACGGGGCCTTCGTAGGAGGCAACTGCGGCATATATGAAGGTACGCTTATCAGTGAGGGTGCAGTCATCGCCAGCGGAGTGATAATCACATCATCCACAGCCATTTTCGACTCCACTACAGGAGATTTCATAAAGAGGAATGACGATGGGAGGATAGTCGTCCCGCCAAGAGCCGTCGTTGTAAGCGGCAGCAAGCCCCTGGCTCATGGACCGGCCGCGGGGAGTGGAGTAAGCCTCTATTGCCCGGTTATCGTCAAATACCGAGACGAGAAGACTGAAGGATCTGTTCATCTCGAGGAATTGCTGAGATAATGGAAGACTACGGCAGATTCTTTTCAGACGACGTCCCCGCTTTCATGCCCTCTCCTACAAGAGAGCTCTTCAAGAAAGTGGACATCAGCAAGATCTACTCCCTGGCCGGAGGTTTCCCTTCACCGGACACCTTTCCAACCGGAGAGATGGCAAGCATTGTCTCCGAAGTCATGGAGACATATGGGGCCAAGGCCATGCAATACGGAGGCACGCAGGGAGTCCCCGAGCTTGTGGGAGAAATCTGCCGCCGCACAGGAGAAGCGCCTCAGTGCATCCAGGTAACCACTTCCTCACAACAGGGAATCGATGTATGCGGAAGGATATTCCTCAACCCCGGAGATGTAGTCTTGACCGAGAATCCCACCTATCTGGGAGCAATCCAGTCATTCAGGGACTACAGGGCCTCTTTCCGGACCCTGGATGAATTCAGGGCTGACCCGGGAAGCTGCGGAAAGGTAAAGTTCGCATATGTCATCCCCGACTTCGGAAATCCTTCCGGAGCGACTATGACACTTGAGCAGAGACAGGAGCTGGTGGACCTGGCCAGGCGCGGGGACTTCCTGATTGTGGAGGACAGCCCTTACAGGGCGCTCAGATACGAAGGAACGGATGTACCTACCATCCGCAGCCTCGCCCCGGAACGCACCGTCCACCTCTGCAGTTTCTCCAAGATCTTCGCCCCGGCGTTCAGGCTGGGATGGATGGAGGCACCTGAAGAAATAATCCAGAAGGTCTACATCTGCAAGCAGGCGCTGGACCTCTGTCCTCCCGTTTTCGACCAGTACCTGGCCTTTAACTGGATGAGCAGCGGAAGGCTTGACACCAACCTTGAGAAAGCAAAGGCCCTGTACAGGTCAAAAAGGGATATCCTGCTGGATGAACTCGGGAAGGAGATGCCTTCAGGAGCCACATGGACACATCCCCAGGGGGGCCTTTTCATCTTCGTCACCCTGCCCGAAGGCTGCGACACTCTCGCGATGTATGACCAGGCTATCTCCTCCGGCATCGCATATGTCCCCGGCTCCTTCTTCTTCACTGACGCGAGCCACCGTAACACAATGAGACTCAATTTCTCCTACATCGACTCCGACAAGATCGGCCCTGCAGTGAAGCTGCTGGCCGCATTCGTGCGGAAAATGATGGGAACCGACTAAGCATATGGACCCGATCCTTCACAAATTCTCCGGAGCCGGCAATGTCTTCGTAGTCCTCGACGGACGCGGAGCCGATGTTTCCAAGTACCGTAATCCGGAATTCATTTCCTTCCTCTGCATGGAGTACTCCACTGACGGGCTGATGATCCTGGGAGAAGCTCCGGGATATGATTTCGGAATGGAATTCTACAATCCTGACGGCAGCGGAGGAATGATGTGCGGAAACGGCGGACGCTGTATAACCGCTTTCGCCGACATGCTGGGCATCAGGCCATCGAAAGACGGCAGTTTTTACTTCCTGGCCCCTGACGGCCCTCACACCGCAGTGATTATCAATCATGATTCTGAGCGAGACTGGACGGTCCGCCTGGGCATGAAGGATGTTTCAGAGTCACGTGATGTGCTTGGCGGGACATTCCTGGACACGGGGACAAGGCATTTCGTTAAGTTCGTACAGGATGTTGAAGATGTAGATGTCGCGGCTGAAGGCAAGGAATTACGCTGGAGAGAAGAGTTCGCCCCTCAGGGGACCAATGTCAATTTCGTTTCCCCAGACGGTCCTGTCCTCAATGTCAGAACCTTCGAGAAAGGTGTTGAAGGTGAGACCCTTGCATGCGGCACCGGGATCACTGCAAGCGCCATTGCAGCACATATGAAAGGAATAGCTCCTACTTCTGCGGGAACGGACGGAAGGCTCACCTACAGGATCCGGGCACGCATTGACAACCTCTCAGTGGATTTCATGCCTGACCACAGTTCAGTGTTTCTTACAGGCCCTGCTACACTGCTGTTCTGACAGCTGTCCGAGATCCGGCAGGGCTATTTGAGCCACTCTATCGAATCTGTATCCCCTGCGATCCAGACACGGTCTCCTGCCTGGAATATCAGGTCTGCTTTCGGGTTGGTTATGAAATTGTCTCCCCGCAGCAGACTGATAATCATGCATCCCATATCACGCAGGCGGATTGAACGCAATTGCTTACCAGTCAACCAGGAATCCGGACCGAGAAGGACAGGGACGACCTTGAAACTTGGGTCGGACGATTCGCCCTCTGACAGTGAAACAGATGATGCCAGCAATTCCCGGAGCTTTGAAATCTGCTCCGACGTCCCCACCGCAAGCAGTTTATCATATGGATAGATCCTTTCATCTCCCCCGGGGATAACTATCTTACGCGAGCCCCTGGTAACTTTGATTATGTTCGCTCCGGATTCAGTCCTGAGCGGAAGGTCCATGAGCCTCTGGCCGACATAGCCGGAATCGGGAGAAAGCTCCAGTTCCTCAATGTGGACATCGTATCCCGCCATGCTGCTTTGGACGGTAGTCCTGACCGGGGAACGTCTCCTGGCATCCGCCTCTTTTTCATTAAGATTGCCCATGAACCTCTCTTCCATGGCATCGAAGCGCCTGAAATAGTACCTGGCAACTATGAACAGCAGGATTCCGGCAAGGAAGATGGCCGCGACCATCCATCCTGCAAGATTGATATGGCTGGAAATCACAGCCAGTATGAATCCGATAGCGATGAAAATCCTGGCGAACATGAGACCGAAGACAGGAAGGATGTTGCTGCGTTTTTCCTTTATCAGTTTCATAGTCGATTTCTTGGTCGAACCGGTGGAAACGCCTATGCCATAGAGGAAAGGCAGCATCATCAAAAGGGTGACGACAACGTTGATCAGGTTATGTACAGAAGCCGACACAGACGGCAGGATCTTTTCTATGAATGACGGGAGGAAACGTATTGACAGCAGCAGGATTGCCGTGAGAATGACCCCATAAAGCATGACCCGGGTCAGCCACGCCATTATCACTTCACGCCATTCGCTCCGTTCGGCAGCGGAACGGCGGGCTCCCTGGTCCGGACGGTCGATACGGTCCAGGACATTGGGTGGGAGCTTCATGCGGAGGAATTCATATGCTTTAGGAGCGAATTTGATGTAATATGGCGTTGTAAAGATGGTTATGACGGAAACCGCTATTATCACCGGATATATGAAGTCACGCATCACTCCAAGCGCGACCCCGACACTGGCGATGATGAAGCCGAACTCACCGAGCTGAGCCAGGCTGAATCCCGTATTGACGGCATTCTCCAGCCCCCCTCCGCTGAGGATTATTCCTACGGCGACGAATATTATGTGGGTAAGCACTACGACTGCGGCCAGGATCAGTATGACGAACCAGTGGGCGGCAATCACTTCCGGAGAGATCATCATTCCGACTGAGACGAAGAAGACAGCTCCGAAGAGGTCCTTAATAGGGGCTATCAATTTGAAAATATGCTCGTTTTCAATTGTTTCCGCCAAAATTGAACCCATCATGAACGCCCCCAGGGCAGAAGAGAATCCAGACGAAGTAGCCAGTGTCACCATTCCGAAACAGAGTCCCAGGCACACTATGAGAAGGATCTCGTCGTTAATGTACTTCCTGGCCTTCTTTAGGAGGGTCGGGATAAGGTATATACCGACTACGAACCACAGCAGCAGGAAGAAGACCAGCTTTGCAAGATTCAATAGAAGTTCCCCTCCGGAGAAATTATTTGAAACAGCGAGAGTTGACAGAAGGACCATGAGCAGGATCGCTATAAGGTCCTCAACAACGAGAGTCCCGAAGACGGCACCCGCCCAGGGCTTGCGCATGAGGCCCATCTCGCCATATGACTTGATTACTACCACCGTTGAAGACATGGACAGGAGACCGCCCAGGAAAATGCATTCCATCATGCTCCACGACATAGCCTGCCCCACCAGGAAACCCAGGACAAAGACTCCGATGAACTTACTGCCGGCCGTAACCAGGGCGCTGCTTCCTACTGCGAGGAGTTTCTTGAAGCTGAATTCCAGTCCAAGGCCGAACATGAGGAAGATTATACCGATGTCAGACCACTGTTTCACGGCCGTCATGCTGGATATTCCGAAAAGGCCCAGGTTAGGACTTATCAGGAAACCTGCGATGATATAACCAAGGATGGATGGCTGTTTGAGAGCCTTGCATATGATAGTAAAGATACCGGCTGAAATCAGTATTATTGCCAGGTCCCTGGCGAAATTCAATTCTTCACTCATATGCTCTTCTTTAGGACTCTTTTTGCGAATTTACAAAAAATATCTATCTTTAAAACTTGACCCAAAAAACTTGATATATGAAAGTAGCAGTTGTAGGAGCCACAGGTCTGGTAGGTACCAGAATGCTCCAGGTCCTCGAGGAGAGGCAATTCCCTGTAACAGAACTCATTCCCGTTGCTTCAGAGAAGTCCAAAGGAAGAAAAGTCAGTTTCATGGGCAAAGAGTGGGTTGTTGTAACCTCAGAGGAAGCTCTGGCTGCAAAGCCGTCCCTGGCCATTTTCAGTGCCGGAGGAGAGGCCTCACACCAGCTCGCACCCAGGTTTGCCGAGATTGGCTGCAAGGTAGTCGACAATTCTTCATACTGGAGGATGGACCCCACCAAGAAACTCGTCGTTCCGGAAATCAACGGGGATGTCCTTGAGGACTCAGACATGATCATAGCCAACCCGAACTGCTCCACTATTCAGATGGTGCTGCCCCTTGCGCCCATCCACAAAGCGCTCACTATTAAAAGGATCGTAGTCTCCACTTACCAGTCGGTAACCGGAACCGGCTATAAGGCTATCCACCAGATGGAGGCTGAAAGGGCCGGCGCAAAGTGGGGAGAATACCCTGCCGTCTATCCCTGTCCGATCGACCAGAACATCCTTCCGCACATAGATTCCTTCCTGGAGAACGGCTACACCAAGGAAGAGATGAAGATGGTCAACGAGACCAAGAAGATACTCAGGGACGACAGTATAGCCGTTACGGCAACCACCGTGCGCGTACCGGTCCAGGGCGGACATTCCGAAAGCATCAACGTGGAAGTCGAGAAGCCTTTTGAGATCGATCAGGTCAGGGAAATCATGGGAAGCATTTCCGGAGTCACAGTACAGGATGACCCCGCGAACAATGTCTATCCTATGCCGCTGTACGCCTGGGGAAAAGACGATGTCTTCGTAGGAAGGATCCGCAGGGACTTTACGGTCAAAAACGGATTCAATTTCTGGTGTGTAAGCGACAATATCCGTAAGGGAGCAGCGACAAATGCTGTCCAGATAGCCTGTCTCCTGCTGGAAAAAGGCTATCTCAAATAAGAGAATCATATGCAGGTACTGAAATTCGGAGGCACCTCCGTCTGCTCGGCAGAAAACATGGCGCAGTGCGCCGAAATCATATCCAAGGCCGTCTCTCGTGACAGGACCATAGTGGTCGTGTCGGCTATCAGCGGATTTACAGATGCCCTTATCTCAACGGGCAGGCTGGCTGCGTCCCGTGACGACTCCTACAAAGGTATCCTGGACACCTGGCAGGAGAAGCACCACGGGATCATCAAGGCCCTCCTCCCCTTCGAGAAGCATGCAGAATCCATTGAGGCCTGCGACAGTGTCTTCGATTCCATCCGAGGCATTGCCCAGGGAGTTTTCCTCCTCGGGGAACTCAGTGAGACCAGCCTGGATGCGATCCAGGGATGCGGGGAGCTTGTCTCCAGCCGTATCCTGGCCACCAAGATGGCTTCACTGGGGATTTCCACCAAGTGGGTGGATTCCCGCAAGATAATACGCACCAGCTCCGAGAAAGGCAAGAACATCGTTGATACGGCTCAGACATATGCAAACGTAGAGGATATGATTGAGTCCAATCCGATCAAATCCCTGTTTGTGGCCCCCGGATTCATCGCTTCTGACGAGAAAGGCCGCATGGTCACCCTGGGACGCGGAGGCTCTGATTATTCTGCCTCTTTGTTCGCAGTAGGCAGCAAGGCACGCGCCCTGGAGACCTGGAAGGATGTGCCGGGAATGATGACAGCCGACCCCAACATGGCTCCGTCCGCCACCCTCATCAAGAACATCTCCTACCGTGCCGCCCTGGAGCTCTCCCATTTCGGCGCCAAGGTAATCTATCCTCCCACCATCCAGCCCGTTGTCGCTGAGCGCATCCCCATATATGTGAAATGCACTTTCGAGCCTGAAGGCGAAGGGACTTTGATAGAGCAGAATCCCCCGAGGAGCAGCAACGAGATCATAGGAATATCCAATTCCGACAACATCGCACTCATTTCCCTTGAAGGAAGCGGTATGGTCGGGGTACCGGGATTCTCCTACAGGCTCTTCCGCACCCTCAGCGAGAATGACATAAGCATCATCCTGATTACCCAGGCTTCGTCAGTCAACACAATGTGCGTCGCAGTCTCTGAAAAGGACGCAGAGAAGGCCAAGAAAGCCGTCGACCAGGATTTTGCATATGAGATATCCCTCGGAAAACTGGAACCCCTGAAGGTGGAGACCGGCTACTCTATCGTATGCCTTGTCGGAAATGACATCCTGAGCCAGAAAGGCACAACCGGCCGCATGCTGGCAGCACTCGGGCGCAGGAGCATCGCAGTCAGGGCTGTAGCACAGGGGTCTTCAGAGAGAAACATCTCAGTGATAGTCTCTTCAAATGATGTACGCCAGGCTATCCGCTACATCCATAAGGAGTTTTTCGAGACTTCCCGCTACAAGGACATCAACCTGTTCATTGCAGGATACGGGACAGTCGGAAAAGCCTTCATGGACATCCTATCCCATAACCACGAAAAGATTGCAGAGAGAACAGGAAAACGCATCCACGTCGCCGGCATTTCCAACAGCCGCAAATTCATCCTGGACAAGGAAGGAATTGACGTTACGAAAGTCGATGAACTGCTGGACAAAGGCGAAAGCGCGGCAAATGAGGCTTATTTCGAAGCACTTGCAGAGACTTCTCTTCAGAATTCAGTCTTCGTGGATCTCACTGCCAGTTCGGACATTTCCTACAAATACCTGAATCTCTTTGAGAGAGGATACTCTGTGGTCGCCAGCAACAAGATTTCTTTCGCATCCCCTTACAGACAGTACAAGATGCTGAAGAAGTCCGCAATTGACAATCACGTTTCGCTTCGTTATGGCACTACCGTTGGAGCCGCCCTCCCGATCCTGGAGGAAATCGCATCCTGTATTAACAGCGGAGATGAGATCTTCAAGGTCGAGGCCGTGCTGTCCGGAACACTCAACTACATATTCAGCACGTATTGCGGTGGGAAGGACGGAAAATCATTTGCCGACGTAGTCCGCTACGCTCAGGAAGCAGGATACTCCGAGCCCGATCCCAGGCTTGACCTCAGCGGGCGTGACGTACTCAGGAAACTGTTGATTCTCAGCCGCGAGGCAGGAGTCCCTCTGGAAGAAGCCGCTGTCGTCCAGAATCCGATCCTGGGTCCGGAATTCTTTGACTGCAAACTGCCGGAATTCTACGCTATGCTTCAGGAGGCGGAGCCCCAGTTGTCCAAAGCATATGAAGATGCCCTTTCACGTGGTTGCAAGCGCAGGTTCGTGGCCTCTCTTGAAAGGGACGGAGATAGCTGGAAGGCGACCATGGGAGTCCGTGAGCTTGGACCGGACCATCAGTTGTTCAACCTCAATGGGACCAACAACGCCGCTATCATTACCACTTCCTTCTATCCCTCACCTATCGTCATCCAGGGCGCAGGTGCCGGTGCGAAACAGACAGCCGGCGGTGTCCTCGACGACATCCTGAAATAGTCATCTCTCATTTGAATACATTGTCTGCAGGCGAAGTACGACAAAAAAGGGGAAGACCTCAACAGTCTTCCCCTTTACATTTGGATAGTGGAAACCTTACTACAGTTCCTTGATCTTGATGTTCTTGTACCAGACCTCGTCTCCGCGGTCCTGAAGGAGAAGATGGCCCTCGGCAGCATTACCGAAGCCCGTATAGTTACGGAACTTGCTGTAGGCTACCAAGGCATCCCACATTTGGTTGTTACGCTCGTACTCAAGAAGTTTCACGCCATTGAGCCAGTGCTCTACGTGATTGCCCTTCACGACTATCATTGCCGTGGAGAAGCCATTTCCGTAGTAGGGCTTGACTTCAGGAGCAGGAATCAGGTCATAAAGCGATCCGAGCTTACGGTTGCCCTTGACTCCAAGTTTAGCATCAGGATGGTTGTTATCATCCAGGACCTGGTACTCACAGCCGATAGACGAAAGATCGCCCTTGGCCGACTCGGGATCAACGAAATACTTGATTCCGCTGTTAGCTCCCTTGGTAATCTGGAAATCAACCTTGAGGATGAAATCCTTGTACCTGCGTACAGTCACGATATCTCCACCATTGCCTGTATCAGCAACCTTAGAGGAATGAACCTTGAGAATACCATCCTCGATGGTCCACCCTTTCTCAGGGAAATGATCCAGCTTGGCACCTCTCCAACCGTTGGTCGTCTTGCCGTCCCAGAGGAGTTTCCACCCATCTGCGGCTTCACGCGGGGAAATGGAGTTGGCTATCGCATTTACCTGAGGCACAGCGGGATTGTCAGGCGTCGCGTACTTTTCTACATCCTTGGTGAGGATGCGGATGTTCCTCCACGAAATGGTCTTCCCCTCAAGTTCGGTGTTCTTCCCTATGGAATGCACCTGGAGGGCGATGAACCCTGAAAGGGTCATGTCGTCGATAACATCAGCGCAGGGAACACCATTGACGAAAGTCCTGATGGAAGTACCGATGCACTCTACCCTTGCCTTGTTCCACTCGTTGTGCCTGTAAGCTTTCTGTGCCGGCTGATTGTCCGTCAGAGGATAGAGCCAGCCCCTGCGGGCCTCGTCATATATTCCTCCGGTCCATGCCCTTGCTGAAGGGTCGAGCTCAAACTGGTATCCGTGAACCCTTCCATTGTTGTAGTCCTTCAATGACAGGGAGCGGAACTGGACACCTGAATTGAGCCCTTCATCGATCTTGACCTCGAACTCGAGAATGAAATCTCCGTAGTTCTGGTTGGTGCAAAGGAATGAATTGGGACTTCCGGCAGTCGAAACGCCTACTATGGCTTTATCAACGACCTTGTACTTTGCAGTGCCGTTCAGCTGAGTCCATCCCTTGAGGTTCTTCCCATTGAAAAGAGAAGTCCACTCCTGGGCAGAAACACTTGTCACGCAAAGTACAAGGGCGATTAATGTAAATAATTTCTTCATATAAGAAGCAAATCAATTACATCTTATAGAACTGCTCCCAACCCTTACGCGGCGGAAGACCGACGAGCATAGCGTTGGCGAATTCGTTGTTCGTAAACTGCTTTGTACGCGGATCGAAGAAGAGCTGGGTGTTCAGCCTCTGGGCAATTACACCGAGGCAGAAGACCTGGGCGAGGACACCGCTGATTTCGAACGGAGAACGGGTCTTCTCCTTGCCCTGGCAAGCGAGAAGGAAGTTCTCGAAGTGGTTCGACGGACTCTTGGGAACCTCGGGCATATGTTTCATGGCTTCTTTTCCTGCCTCATTCGGAACGATGTTCAGAGTAGTCCCATGGGAACCGCCCCTGAAGATGAGGTCATTCTTGGCATAGATAATCCTGCCGGGGCTGAGCCTCCTGTTCTCCGTATTACCCTGGTTGGTAGTAGGAACATTGGCTGCGGGGCCCTTTGAAGCTTCCCAGAAATGCTCGGGCAGCGGCGGGAGGTTGTCAAGACCGTCATACCATGTAAGATCCAGAGGCGGCATGCCGTTCCTGGACGGGAAGCGGAAGAGGATGGTAGATGAATACGGGAAGAAGAAATCATTATGCCCGTTGGTGTATTTCAAGGTAACCTCGTACGGAAGTCCCAACTGAAGGAATTCGTGAACGGTGTCGAACAGGTGTGCACCCCAGTCGCCGAGGGCACCCATACCCATGTCATACCAGCAACGCCAGTTGCCCTGATGATACTTGATGCTGTAATCGTGCCAGCCGATAACGCCAAGCCAGGTGTCCCAGTCCATGTTGGCGGGAAGCGGTTCGGGATCGGGAAGCTTGTGGATCTTGGAATCAAACTTGTGCCAGCGACGGTCGTTGTTCATATGGGCGGTCACGTCAGTAACATCCTTGATGAAACCGGCCTCTGTCCAGGCTTTCATCTGGAAATAGTTGCCTTCCGAGTGGCCCTGGTTACCCATCTGGGTGGCCAGGTTGGGATGCCTGCGGGCGGAAGCCATGATGAGCTCAGCCTCATGGAAAGTACGGCAGAGCGGTTTCTCGATGTAGATGTGCTTGCCCTGATTGAGGCAGAGCATCACGATCGGGAAGTGGTCGAAATCAGGAACGGCAGCAGCAACAGCGTCGAACTCATTGCCGCATTTGTCGAACATCTCGCGGAAATCCCTGAACCTCTTGGCCTTCGGATACATTCCGAGGACCTTCTTGCACTGATCTCCATCGAGATCGACATCGCAGAGAGCAACGACATCGACCATGCCGGTCTTGGCAAACTCGTCGATAATCTGCTGTCCCCTGTTACCGATACCGATGTAAGCGATCTTCACCTTGTCCCCTTTGGGCTTGGTTGTAGTCTTGGACTGGGCGCTGGCCAGAGTCCCGGGCATGAATGCGACACCTGCTGATGCAACTGCCACATCCTTTAGAAAGTCTCTTCTGGTTATCATTTTTTAAAAAATATGGTTTTATAAAACAATTGGTTCCGATTAAACGCCGCCGAATGCGCTGTAGCCTCCGTCAACAGGAACGATAATACCCGTAACGAAGGATGAGATATCACTCAAGAGCCAGAGCATTGCACCGATGAGATCCTCAGGCTCTCCGAACTTGTGGGTCGGCGTGTTGGCGATAATCTTCTTTCCCCTGGGCTTGAGTTCCCCTGTAGCCTCGTCGGTAAGCAGGAAACGGTTCTGGTCTGTCAGGAAGAATCCCGGAGCGATAGCGTTGCACCTGATACCCATCTGGGCTACGTGGACGGCATACCACTGTGTGAAGTTGTTGATGGCTCCCTTAGCTGCGGAATATGCAGGAATCTTGGTCAGGGGCCTGATGGAATTCATTGAAGAAATGTTCAGCACGTTGCCCTTCCCTGCGTCGATCATATCCTTGGTAAAAATCATGGTTGCAAGCAAGGTGCCCTGGAAATTCAGGTCGAACACATCCTTGAAACCATTGATATCCAGTCCGTAGAATGAATCGGCCAGGTCGTCGCCGGCAGACATCTGCTCAACTTTGCAGGTCGCCTTGGGAGAGTTCCCGCCGGCGCAGTTGATCAGGATATCAATCTTTCCGAGTTTTTCGTGGACCTCGTCACGGGCTGCGAGAAGTGCGTCCTTGTCAAGGGTGCTGGCGGAAATGCCGATACACTTGACACCATACTCCTTGGAGATTTCCTCAGCCTTGGGAGACTTGCCGGCACTGCGGCTGATGACTGCCATATTCACCCCGGCAGAAGCGAGACCTTCGCAGAGTGCGTAACCAATTACTCCAAAACCGCCAGTGATGACGCAGTTGCGCCCCTTAAGATCGTCAAATGAATATTTCATATGATTTAGTGTTGATTAATATATGTCATGCGTTGTAAGTTCCGGCAACGGTATCTCCGCCTTCACCGGTCCAGTTGGTATGGAAGAACTCTCCGCGCGGACGGTCAGTCCTTTCATATGTATGGGCTCCGAAATAGTCCCTCTGCGCCTGAAGCAGGTTGGCAGGAAGCCTCGATGTACGGTAACCGTCATAATACTCGAGGGCCGACGAGAGAGTCGGGGCAGGGACGCCGGATGTGATGGCAGCGGCGAGAACCCTTCTCCACCCGTCCTGTGCAGAAGCGAGCTTCTCGCTGAAATAAGGATCAAGCAGGATGTTGGCAATTTCAGGATTCTTGTCGAACGCTTCCTTGATCTTGCCGAGGAATACGCTGCGGATGATGCATCCGCCCCTCCACATCAAGGCGATTCCGCCATAGTTCAGGTTCCAGCCATATTCTTTGGCAGCGGCGCGCATCAAGGTATAACCCTGTGCATATGAGACCACCTTGGCGGCGAAGAGGGCATTGCGGAGGTCCTCCAGGAAAGCCTCGCGGTCACCGTCGAAACGGACGGGGGCAGGTCCCTTGAGGATTGAAGAAGCAGCCACCCTCTCATCTTTCTGTGCGGACAGGCAACGTGCGAATACGGCCTCTCCGATAAGTGTGAGCGGAACGCCTGCATCCAGGGCGGAAATAGCCGTCCACTTGCCGGTACCCTTCTGGCCTGCGGTATCCAGGATGTAATCCAGGACATAATTGCCATCCTCATCCTTCTTGTCAAGGATGTCACGTGTGATTTCAATCAGATAGCTGTCAAGGTCTCCCTTGTTCCACTTGGCGAAGACATCATGCATCTCGGCATTGCTCATTCCGAGGATGTCCTTCATTATCTGGTAGCACTCGCATATGAGCTGGATGTCTCCGTACTCGATTCCGTTGTGGACCATCTTGACGAAATGTCCGGCTCCGCCTTCACCTACCCAGTCGCAGCAGGGAGTACCATCCGCAACCTTAGCGCAGATGGACTGGAAAATAGGCTTTACATATGGCCAGGCAGCAGGAGAGCCGCCGGGCATCATAGACGGACCGTGGAGGGCGCCTTCCTCTCCACCCGAGACTCCGGTACCGACATAAAGCAGTCCTTTGCTCTCGACATAGGCAGTACGCCTCGTCGTGTCCGGGAAGTGGGTATTGCCACCGTCGATGATGATGTCACCTTCATCCAGAAGCGGGATGAGCTTGTCGATAAAATCATCGACCGCCGACCCTGCCTTTACCATCAGGAACACCTTGCGGGGGCTCTTCAGGGAAGCGACGAAATCCTCAAGGCTGTGGGCTCCGTAGATATTCTTTCCGGCGCCGCGACCTTCGATGAACTTGTCAACCTTGGCGACTGTACGATTGAAAACGCTTACATGGAAACCTTTGCTCTCCATGTTGAGGACCAGGTTCTCACCCATGACGGCAAGACCGATGAGTCCTATGTCAGATACTGGTGTCATAAAAAGATGCGATATTGTGTAAATATACTGAATTATTTTGAATTATCCTTAAAATGGATCAGAGACTGATTACTTTGAAGCCCAACAGCCTGAGCGATGAACACAACTCCGGAGTACCTCCGCGCAGACGGAGAGTGAATGCAGATGGTTCCCTGCGGATCTGGTAGTCCCCGCGCAACTTCTCAAAAGCCTGGGGAGCAGCCCGAAGGGCAGCATCGTCATCCATCACGTCATATGCATGGAAAACGGCCTCGGAAATCACTTCGAAAGGCGGACGGCACGAAGCATCTACCGTAAAATCCAGGGTCTGGGCCGGAGGAGGCACATCTGAAGGCGCCCAGTCCGTCAGCGGAAGTCCCAGGACCTCTGCTACAGTACGGACACTCGCAGCAGTCCCCGCTGCCTTTCCATCAGCACTGTATCCGGCTATATGCGGAGTAGCTACAGAGAGAAGGCCGAGCAGTTCCCGGTCTATATCCGGTTCCCTTTCCCACACATCCAGGACAGCAGCACGGATCAGTCCGGACTTAAGGGCGGCCTTGAGGGCTTCATTGTCGACCACAGGGCCTCTGGAAGAGTTTATGAGGATCTGTGACGGTCTCAAAGAAGCGATCCGCCCGCTGTCGAAAAGATGCCAGGTCGCATCCTCCCCTTCCCTGTAAAGAGGGACATGGAGGGATATGATGTCGCTTTGTGCAACCAGGCTGTCGAGGGATACGAAGGCATCGGGGCCTTCCGCCCGCTGTCGGGGAGGGTCATTCAGAAGGACCTTCATGCCGAGGGCCCTTCCGACGTCCGCCACCTTGCTGCCGACATTTCCTACCCCGACCACTCCGAGGGTCATTTTGCCAGGATCCATGCCGAAGCGTCCCATCAGGGTGCAGAGCACAGAGGAAATGTACTGCTTCACTGAATGGGAATTGCATCCAGGTGCATTCTTCCATATGATTCCGCGGGATTCACACCACTTTGTGTCGATATGGTCGAAACCTATTGTCGCGGTCGCAATGACCCTGACGGCGGATCCTTCGAGCAAATCGGAATTGCACTTGGTCCGCGTCCTGGTTATTACAGCATCTGCGTCGCGAAGGTCATCTGCGGTAGTTTCCTTGCCGGGCAGATAAACCACATCGGCATAAGGTTCAAGTACGCCCCGAAGGAACGGGATCTTGTTGTCACAGACGATCTTCATCCGGCCTGTCAGTCTTTGAAGCGCTCCGGATAGGCCCACAGGCCAAGCGCCGGATTCGATATATAGTAGATCTCTTCTCCGTCCGGCATACAGTTCCATCCGTCCGAAAGGGCCGAGGGATTATAGCGGCGGATCATTTCGTCAAGGTCTCCCCACTCAAATCCGACTCCTTCGATTTCCTCACGGCTCATGTCCTGTCCCGGACAGTAGATAATCCGGAAGCGTCCCTCTGAAGAACCGTGGATCAGATGGGCCGAAGCCCCCAGGTTAGCCTTCAGGTCTTCATTTGCCGATGTGGCTTCAAGAGTATGCGGGGTCCCCTTGTATCCGTATTTGCGGATAAGTGTGTCAATTGTCCTGTCTTCACCGAATTCCTTGAGCGCAGGCGCGAGGATGATAAGCTGGGCATTGTCTGCCAGGGCCATCCTGGTCCTGTAAACCGCCTTGTTCCCGAGCCAGGTACTCTTGAACTCCTCCGGATCGAGCCAGACTATGCATTTGTCGATCTCGCGGTCGACCATTATGAAGTTGGTCTCGAGAGAAAGTTCGGCAGCCTTCTGGAAACATTCAAAGTCATCTCCGACGAAAAGCCCGCGGGTCTCCATCTCGCCGGTCTGCTCGTTCTTGGCGCGCACCGTAAGCACGTATACTATTGGCAGGTCCTTGATGAAATTGACCCTGGCATATTCGAATACGTCCCTGACCGGAGAACTGGCACGGCCCATTATGCGTTCCATGCCATATGAGGCTCCGATGAAATGGCTCTTGTTGATGAAATCAGAGCCGCCGACACCCACGAAAATGTTCTTCGTGTAGTTGGCCATGCCGATTACCTCATGCGGAACTACCTGGCCTATCGAAAGGATCAGGTCGAAAGACGGATCCAGGAGAAGCTTGTTGACCTGGGCACCCATGGAATAATCCAGCTTGCCCTCCGAGACCTCGCTGACATATGAAGACGGAACGGTTCCGACAGTGACCACATCGTTGCGCCAGTCGTGGACGCGGAATTTCTCCTTCTGCACCCCGGGGAACATATGTTCTATCTGGGAGTCAGTCATCGGAGAGTGCGTGCCGAGCGCAGGCATGATGTCGGTGAGTGCATCCCCGAACCAGTCATTCGCCATCGCGGTTATAGGCCCCGCATATGAATTCAGACGAGTGAAATCAGGCGGTATGGCGAGCACGCGGCGCTTCGGGCCCATTGCCCTCCACACTCCGTAAAGTGCTTCCCTGATATCCTCAGCAGAGAGGTTATCGGTCTTGGAACCTCTTGAATACCAAAGCATATCCTACCTCTTAACCCTGGCGTTACCCTGCCATATGCTCCAGACCTGGTCCTCATCGGCCGGCTGTGCATAATCAGTAAGGAAAGTAGTGGCAAGAGCTCCGGTAGCCCAGCCGAACTGGATCCACTTGCTGCTCTCCCAGCCCTTGAGGATCGCATAGAGCATTCCACCTACGAAACCGTCGCCTCCGCCGATACGGTCGAGGACATGGATCTCACGGGGCTCAACAACCTGCCACTCGTCTCCGGCGAGCATGATGGCTCCCCAGTTGTGGCTGTTGGTGTTGTTTACCTGGCGGAGAGTCGTAGCGAATACCTTTGCATTGGGGAAACTGGCCTTTACACGGCCGATCATTTCCTTGAAACCGTCAATCTTGGATGCGATGTCTTTTCCGCCGGCTTCCGGGCCCTTGATCCCAAGGCAGAGCTGGAAATCTTCCTCATTGCCGATAAGGATGTCGGCGACAGAGCAGATCTCAGTGAATATGTCATGGAGTTCCTTCTCACGGTCTTTCCAGAAGGAAGCCCTGTAATTGAGGTCGAAGCTGATCCTGCTGCCATATTTCTTGGCTGCACGGGCTATTTCAAGGCAGAAACGGCTGGTGTCAGGGCTAAGCGCAGCTACAAGACCTGAGAGGTGAACTATCTGGACACCCTCCTGGCCAAAGATACGGTCCAGGTCGAAATCCTTGACGTTCAGCGTGCGCCCGACTTCTCCGGCACGGTCATTCCAGACCCTAGGTCCCCTTGAACCGTAACCGCTGTCAGCGATGTTGATCTGATGCCTGTAACCCCAGGGACCGCCCTGCGCCACGTCCGGTCCCTCATAAGCCATGCCGCGAGCACGAAGGTTGGACTTGATGAAAGATGCGAACGGAGAGTCCTTGACGAATGTGGTAAGGACCTTTACCGGGAGCCCGAGATATGAGGATATGCTCGCAACATTGGTCTCGGCGCTGGTAGCCTGCAGATGGAAGACATCCGAGGATTGAACCGGCTGGCCGCTTTCAGGAGTTATACGGAGTCCCATGCTAGTGGGGACCAGAAGGGACCATTTGCAGTCCTTTTTCAGGGAAATTTCTACGTTAGACATATTTGATAATTTATTGATTCTGATTAAACGGTGACATCAGCCTTCCACAGTCCGTGGAGATTGCAATATGCATATACCGCAACCGCCTTCTCGCCTTTCTGGAGGACGAAGCAGGCTTCCGGAGCATTTCCGGGAATAAGCTTGGCCATACGGTAGGCATTGCCTGTCCCCTCCCTCTCGATTTCGAGGATAAGGAACTGGATATAATGGACTTCGACCATGGGATGGGCGGCGCTGCCGACCTTCACCTTGACGACCGGACGGCCACATTCCTGACAGGTAACAGTTTCGACAACAGGCACATGTTTTTCAGCAGAAGCATCGGTGACATTGGCCTCGAGCAACTGCATTTCCTCACCACAGCAGGAAAGGACGCCGCCACCATCCTCTGCAAGGATAACTATGTTGGAGCAGCGTCTGCATTTATAGATTTTGAGCATAATGAAAGGCTTTTATGTTATATCGTACAAATATAACAAAACGCCAAAGAATCCGCAAACGTTTTCAGATAAGATTTCGGGCATAAAACGGCGGTGTCAGGCCGTGATCTGATTGCCTGTAAAGAGTTCCCAATACTTGCCCTTCAGCGCCAGGAGTTCATTATGCTTACCGCGCTCGATGATATGCCCGTGATCCATTACCATGATGTAATCGGCATTCCGGACAGTCGAGAGCCTGTGGGCAATAACGAATGTGGTGCGCCCTGCCATCAGGGAATCCATCCCCTTCTGGATAAGTTTCTCCGTCCTTGTATCGATAGAAGAAGTAGCCTCATCCAGGATGAGGACAGGAGGATCGGCAACTGCCGCCCGGGCTATGGACAGGAGCTGCATCTCTCCTTGTGAAAGATTTCCGCCCTCACCGCTGATCACAGTAGAATATCCATGAGGAAGGCGCCGGATGAACTGATCGGCACAGGCCAGCTTTGCCGCGGCAATACATTCTTCATCAGTTGCTTCCAGACGCCCGTACCGGATATTCTCCATGACGGTCCCGCTGAACAGGCGGGTCTCCTGGAGCACTGTCCCAAGACTCCTGCGCAAGGAATTCTTCTTGATGCCTGTGACCGGGAATCCGTCATATGTAATAACTCCATCCGATATCTCGTAGAAACGTCCCATCAGATTGGTAATAGTAGTTTTTCCGGCCCCGGTTCCTCCCACGAAGGCGATCTTCTGCCCGGGCCATGCCGTGAGGCTGATATCGTAAAGCACCTGCTTTCCGGGAACATATGAGAAGTCCACATCCTTGAGGCTTATAAGTCCCTCCAGGGGCTTGGACTCCCCTTCCGCCGTCTTCCATGACCAGTTGTCCTTTCCCGTTTTCTCAAGGGTTACTGTTCCACTGTCGGTTTCCGGCTCTTCATCCAGAAGGGCATATACCCTGTCAGTTCCGGCCGAGGCCATGACAAGGCTGTTGATTTCATTTGATATCTGGGAAACAGGACGGGTGAAATTCTTGTGTAGTGTCAGGAAGGAAACAAGGGTACCCAGGGTAAGGACAGAACCGTTGAGCCCGCAGAAATACCAGCCCTCCAAACCCCCGATCGCTATAATGGCCCCGACAATTGCCAGAAGCACATATCCGAAATTGCCTATGTTGCTGTTGACAGGCATTACGATGTTGGCGATCTTGTTGGCATTGAATACGCTGGAACGGAGCTCCTCGTTCAGGGACGAGAACTCCCTGGATGCCTCGGCCTCATGGCAATAGGCCTTGACAACCTTCTGCCCTGAGACCATCTCCTCAATGAATCCGTTCACTTTTCCGAGATTCTGCTGCCTGGCCGTGAAATACTTCTTGGACAATTTCCCGAGCTTCCTTGTGACCATATACATTACAATAGCCATCAGGATCGACACGACAGTCAGGGGGATACTGAGGACAACCATGGAGACAAAGGTCGCAACGATAGTCACCACCGACTGGAAGAGCCGGGGCAAAGAACCTCCAATAACCTGGCGGAGAGTATCCACGTCGTTGGTATAGACTGACATTGTGTCTCCGTGGGAATGTCTGTCGAAATAGCTCAGGGGCAGAGACTCCATATGTGAGAAAAGCCTGTCGCGCAATTTGTGCATCGTCCCCTGTCCTACATGTATCATTATCAGGCTCTGGGCATATGAAGCACCGACCCCGACAAGCAGTATTGCCATCAGTTTGAACATAGCGACGGCGAGAGGGGCATAGTCAGGCGCACCTGCCGCCACAGTCATCGGAGTTATGTAATCATCAATCAGGGTACGGGTGAAAAGGGTTGATGCCAGGGTGGCCAGCGACGATACTACTATGCAGACCATCACCACAAGGAATCCGACCTTGTAATTCTTCAGGACGAATCCAAGCATCCTCCAGACAGTCTTGGAATTCTTAAGGTCACCCAGACTGGCCCCCTGAAGCCGCATATCCCTGTTATGCACCCTGCCGGCTGAACCGAAACCCATCGCCATAGCCTACTGCTGCGCCTCCTTCGCCTCATTGGGAGCATCGACCGGGGAATCGAAATCGCCTTCTCCCCCGGAAGTCTGCATCTGGTAAATATCCCTGTAAACCTCATTGCTTTCCAGGAGCTCTTCATGGGTACCGCATCCTATTATCCGTCCTGCATCCATGACTACTATCCTGTCAGCATCCATTATGCTGAGGACACGCTGTGAAATGATGAATTTGGTAACTCCGGGCATCTCACCGGCGAATGTCCTGCGTATGACGGAATCAGTTGCCGTATCCACCGCTGATGTAGAATCATCCAGGATCAGCACCTTGGGATTCTTGAGAAGGGCACGGGCGATGCAAAGCCTCTGCTTCTGTCCTCCTGACAGGTTGGCTCCACCCTGCTCGACCACGGTGTTGTAACCGTCAGGCATCGCGGATATGAATTCGTCTGCGCACGCGAGACGGCAGGCATTTATGCATTCTTCCTCGCTTGCGTCAGGCCTTCCCCACCGGAGATTGTCGAGTATGGTACCGGAGAAAACAAGGCTATGCTGAAGCACTATAACCGCCTCTTCCCTAAGTGCTTCCATATTATAGTTCCGGACATCTTCCCCACCGACTTCCACATTCCCGCGGGAAGCATCGTATAGTCTGGGAATCAGGGCTCCAAGAGAAGACTTTCCGCTGCCGGTGCCGCCTATTACTCCTATGGTCTCCCCAGCCCTGACATGAAGGTCAATGTCCTCAAGTGCCCATTCTTTCTTTTCTTCCCGGGCAAGAACCGTATCCTGGGATCCCTGTCCGTCAACGAGGCCGGCTCCTTTGTAAGTGAACCATACATGGTTGAAATCCACCGATCCGTCCCTGACTTCCATAAGGGGTTCCCTGGGATCTTCCATATCCGGGACCTCATTGATTACCTGCGCAATGCGCTGACCGCTCGCTGCGCTCTGAGTCAGCTGCACGAAGATCATCGACAGCATCATCAATGAGGACATTATGGTCATCACATATGTAAAAAGTGAAGTCAGTTGACCAGTCGTAAGCGAGCCTCCGACAATGAAATGAGCTCCGAACCAGCTGAGCGCGATCATGCACGCATACACTATAAGGTTCATCACCGGACCGTTGAGTGCCATGAGGCTTTCAGCCTTCACATTCAAGGTATAGAGAGAAAGGGCAGCCCTGTCGAATTTGGACATCTCATGGTCTTCCCTTGCATATGCCTTCACGACCTTGATGGCATCGATGTTCTCTTTCACCACCCCGTTCAGGTCGTCATATTTGCGGAATATCTCGGAGAAGAGCTTTGCCGCACGGCTGATAAGCATGGTCAGGAAGACTCCAAGGATGAGCATTGCGGTCATGAAGACAAGACTCAGCTTCACATTTACCAGAAGGCACATTACAACGCTGAAAACCAGGTTCATAGGGGCCCGGAAAGAGGTCCTGAGCAACATCTGTGTCGCATTCTGTATATTGGACACGTCAGTAGTCATACGGGTCACGAGGCCGGCCGTAGAGTACTTGTCAATGTCCGAGAACGAGAACTTCTGGATGTTCCCGTACATGGCCTCCCTCAGGTTCGCTGCAAGACCTGTGGAAGAATATGCCGCATACCGTCCCGCAAGGATTCCGAAGAGAAGCGAAAGGCAGGCCATGCAAACCATTATGAAACCGTACCTGTAAACCTCTGACAAGTTACCGGCACTGATTCCCTTGTCTATGATGGATGCCGTGACATATGGGATAAGGACGCCCATGACGACTTCGAGGGAAGTCCATATGGGAGTGAGTATCATCGCTCTCCTGTACTGCTTGACCTGTCTTAGGAGTGTCCTGAACATGAACGGTTTCTTTGATGGCTAATTTACTCATTTTTTAGTTATATTTGTTTCTTAATGAATTAAAAAAGCATCAAAAAGAGAGACTGAACGACATGAAGATCAGAAAGATTGTCTCCGCAGTGGCACTCCTTGCCGCGATACCGGCCTTCGCCGTACTTAGTGAACGCAGCCTCGGACAGACCCTTGCAGTACTCAGGCAGGAACTCAGCGATACTTATGCCAAGCTCCACAGGTTTGAGCAGCGTTCCTCTGTGGCCAGCAACGCACAGCATGCACGGATGGTGGGTATCGTCAACCGCAGCAATGAGCTCTCCCTGATGCTCTACTCCCAGAAAGAGGATTTTACTTTCGACCAGACATATGCCCTGAACGAGGTTTCGAAACAATACAATCAGTTCTCCAGGAACAAGATGCCATTCGACCGCATCGTCAGCACCATGGATTCAGAGATCGAGCGTTATGAAAGGCTTGTCTCCGCTCTCAAGCGCCTCCCTCCCGCACTGGCTTCCATCCAAAGCGACACAACTCTCCAGGACAGTCTTGACAGTCTCGACATGAGCCTTGCAATCGGAATCAATCCTCTGGAGACAAATGAGTTCACCCTCGACTCTATCGGGCGCGCCAACCGCGACAGCTGCCTGATGTTCAGCCTCGCCATCCTGGACAATTATAAAGCGCTCAAATCCCAGATCGTCAGCGACAGCACCTACTACGCCGAGACGAGCGTAATGCTCAAGGATGCATATGATTACGCCCAGAATCGGTATAACAAGATCCAGAAAACCATTTTCAAGGAAGGGCAGACAGACTATCTGACCATACTCAAATACCTGCCTAGGTATGTCAGCCGGGCTACCGCCGACACAAAGGAGAAGTATACAGCACTCGATGGCATACACAGTGACTGGAGAGGGCCTATGGTCAACTGGCTTGGAGTGATAGTCCTCTTTTATCTGCTTCTGGCGGTAGGACTGATGAGACTGGCCGTAAGATTGCTTCACAAAAGAATCCGTTTCTTCGAATCCGCCCACTACCTGCGCCATAAGGCCGAGTACCAGATCCTTGCAGCAGTAATTATCTTTGCAATTACTCTCTGGATCGCCAGTTCGGAGGCGACTCACAGTTTCATCAAAATGTCTTCCGGCCTGCTGGTGGAATTCGCATGGATGCTGGCGGCTATACTTACCTCTATCATCATACGCACGGACAGCGCAGAAGAGGGCAAGAAGAGCCTCCGGATCTATGCACCTATTATCGTCATGTACTTTACGATCATAGTATTCCGCATCATATTCATCCCCAACAGTCTGGTAAACATCATCTTCCCGCCTCTCCTGCTGGGATTTACGATATGGCAGGGACTCGCTTGCAACCATGGCAGGAAGAAAGGTCACGCTGCCTACATCCACGGATGGCTGTCCTTTGTGGTCATGATCGTCACTACCGTTGTCGTATGGTTCGGGTATGTTCTCCTCGGAATACAGCTTCTGATCTGGTGGACATTCCAGTTGACCCTGATCATCAGCATCCAGGCCATTTACGCGCTCTTCTCATATTATTATAACTCACATGTTTCCAAACGAATAAAGAGGTACAAGGAAGAGCATCCGCATATGCCCAGGCACAAAAGGGAAGATTTCATTTCCATATCCTGGCTGTACGACTTCCTCAAGATGACAATCGTTCCCGTTGCAAGCGTATGGAGCATACCGGCTGCCATCTTCCTGGCGTCTGACGTCTTCGACATCACCTCGATTGTCTCCAGATACTTCAATTTCCCGTTCCTGGACATCGAAGGCTACATCCATCTTTCGGCACGGAAGATCATGGTAGTCATTACGATGTATTTCTTCTTCAGATATTTCGAGTACGCAGCAAAGGCCATCTACAGGCTCTACAAGATACGCTCGATGCAGAAGAAGCTGCACACATATGACATCCACGAGACCGACGTCAACCTCAACCTGGCAAACAACGTCATATCAATCACTTTGTGGGGCATATTCATTATCTCCATCTTCATAATGTGGAAGATCCCTACCGCTGCGATCGGGGTAGCCGGTGCAGGTCTTGCGACAGGACTCGGTTTCGCAATGAAGGATGTCCTTAACAACTTCTTCTACGGCATCCAGCTCATGGGAGGACGGTTGCGCGTGGGAGACTATGTGGAATGTGACGGAGTACGCGGAAAAGTCGACAGCATCAATTACCAGAGTACCCAGATCCTGTCCGATGAAGGAGCAATCATGGCCTTCCCGAACGCCACCCTGTTCAACAAGAATTTCAAGAACCTGACCAGGAACCATTCTTATCAGCTCACGGCGATTAATTTCTCAGTCGCATATGGTGCTGATATCGAAAAAGTCAGGGAACTGATTATCGAGGCACTCCAGCCGCTCCGCACTGTAGACAAATTCGGCCGGGAAATAGTCGAGCAGGATTATGGGATCAAGGTAAGGTTCCAAGGCTTCGGAGACAGCAGCATCCAGCTGACTGCCATCCAGTTCGTCACTGTAGAGGCATACTATGATTATTCTGCAAAAGCGAAAGAAATAATCTACAACTGCCTGAACGAACACCACATAGCAATACCATTCCCCCAGCAGGACATCTACATCAAGTCGCTGCCGGGGGAAATAAAGCTATAGGTATTTCTCTAGATAGAGGCTATCAGCGCCATGAACAGGCTGGTCATCTTGTCAGCCGCTGCATCAGCGGCCTTGATAACTGCTTCCCCATCTATTTTGTATTCGGAGTCGATGTCCCTCAGGGATGCGTCAGTGACTACCGACATGCCGAATACCGGAATTGAAGAATGCCTGGCGACGATAACTTCAGGAATGGTACTCATGCCGACTACATCAGCACCTACCATTTTCAGGAAACGCATTTCCGCGGGGGTCTCATAACACGGACCGGAAAGACCTACATAAACCCCTTTGTGGACCGGAATACCAAGCTCAGCTGCAATCTCCTCGGCCTTGGCGATGAGTTTCAGGTCATAAGGATGGGTCATATCCGGGAACCTCGGACCGAAAATATCCAGATTTGGTCCTATGAGGGGATTTGGCATAAGATTGATGTGGTCGCGGATGATCATCAGGTCCCCCACGTTGTAATCGAAATTGAGCCCTCCTGCAGCATTGCTGACAAAGAGATACTGGATTCCGAGCACCTTCATGACACGGATGGGAATGGTTACCTCCGACATGTCATATCCCTCATAATAATGGATGCGGCCCTGCATGGCGATAACCTGCTTGCCTCCAAGGGTCCCGGATATGAAGTTCCCCTTATGGCCTATTGCCGTACTTACCGGGAAACCCTGGATCTCCCTGTAGGGAATAACGATCTGGTCTTCAATCTTTTCTACAAGTTTTCCGAGGCCACTGCCCAGAACTATCCCTATCTCCGGCACACGTCCGCGCAGATATGACCTGACAGCATCAGCTGCCTTGTTGATTTTCTTTTCTTCCCTGGGATCCATAGAGTAAATATCGTTTTGTCGCTTTTGCAAAAATAGGAATTAATTCCAGAAAACCTATTTCAGGAAAGCATCTTCAGCGACCTTGGTACTCCTTGCGATAAAATCACCCAGAGCCTTCCCTTTCAGCAGGCCGTTAGACAGGAGAGCCAGATCCGCAACCTGGCGAAGGATCTCATTAGCCTTGCCGAATCCGCGGACTTCCTCATCATGAGCCTCAATGACGGCCTGACGGGCTTCCTGAGCCTTTTTCTTCTCTTCCTCGGTAGCATCCTTGGGAGCATCTTCAGGCAGTTTGCCCTGAGGTGCTACCTGCTTTTTCTGAGCCTCCCAGATCTTGCGGATAAGAGGATTCTGCATATTCACCTTGATCTCATATGACTTCGGCATCTCGGCGTAGAAATTCATCCCGCCACCCAGCATGCTCATGTCACGATAGCGGCGCATGAACTCACTCTGGGTTATCAGGACCGGAGCCGCATCCTCTCCAAGGTTATCCCCTTCGACATAGTACTCATTCTCTGTGGGAAGAACTGACTTGAAGAGAGTTCCGAGGTCCCTGCGGTCCTCGACAGACATTTCAAGGTGGAGTTTATCCTCCTTCGGGATCAGGTTTTCAGTCGCATCTGAATCGACCCTTGCAAAACGTACGTCCTTGAGTTTCTGCTCGAGGAAATTGACGAAATGTGAATCCACCTCGCAGTCCAGAAGGAGTACATCCCAGCCCTTGTTCTTGGCGGCTTCAATGTAAGAATACTGTGCATCTACATCCGAGGCATAAAGCCAGACTGTCTTCTTGTCCTTGTCCTTCTGCTCCGTCTCGATAGCCTTCTGGTACTCATCAAGGCTGAAATATTTAGCATCAGTATTCTTGACCAATGCGAATTTAAGTCCCCTCTCGCCGAATTTCTCGTCAGCGAGCATACCGTACTCTATGAACAACTTGATATTGTCCCATTTATCCTCATACTCCTTACGGCTGGAGCTGAAGATCTCATCCAGCCTGTCAGCCACCTTCTTGGTAATGTAGCTGGAGATCATCTTCACATTGCGGTCACTCTGCAGGTAGCTCCTAGAAACATTCAGCGGGATATCCGGGGAATCGATGACACCGTGAAGCAGTGTCAGGAAGTCAGGTACAATGTTATCGACATGGTCCGTAACGAACATCTGGTCGCAATAGAGCTGGATATTGTTCCTCTCTATAGCCATACGCTCCTTGATCTTCGGGAAATAGAGGATACCTGTAAGATGGAACGGGTAGTCCACGTTCAGATGGATGTAGAACATCGGAGGTTCCTTCCCTGGATAGATATCGCTGTAGAACTTCATGTAATCCTCCTCCTTCAGGTCGGAGGGCGCCTTCTTCCAGAGAGGCTCAACGGTGTTGATTATCTCGTCCTCGTCAGTATCGACATATTTCCCGTCCTTCCATTCCTGTTTCTTTCCGAAAATGACAGGGACAGGCATGAACTTACAATATTTATCGAGCAGTTGCCTGATCTTTGTCTTGGATGCAAATTCCGCGGAATCATCATCCAGATAAAGGGTTACGGTAGTGCCCCTGTCTTCTTTAGGGCACTCTTCCATCTCGTACGCCGGAGAGCCGTCGCATGTCCACTTGACAGCTTTCGCCCCTTCTTTCCAGCTGAGGGTCTCGATTGTCACTTTGGACGAGACCATGAATGAGGAATAGAATCCCAGGCCGAAATGGCCAATGATGTTGCCTGCCTGGTCTTTGTATTTTTCAAGGAACTCCCCGGCCGAGGAAAATGCTATCTGGTTGATATATTTGTCAACCTCCTCCTCTGTCATTCCTATGCCTTTGTCCTTCACCTTGAGGGTCTTGGCTTTCTCATCCAGTTCAATTGTCACATCGAGTCCGCCAAGTTCACCTTTGAACTCGCCGTTGGATGCCAGAGTCTTGAGTTTCTGGGTAGCGTCAACCGCGTTTGCCACAAGCTCACGGAGGAAAATCTCGTGGTCAGAATACAGGAACTGCTTGATTACCGGGAATATATTCTCAGTTGTTACTCCAATATTACCTTTACTAGCCATATGCTTTAAAATTTTAAGCATATGGCTAGCAAAGGATGTTCCGGGCAAGGCATTCCTGCCAAAATGGCACTCCTGCCCTATTTGTACATGAAGCGTTTGACGCTCATCTTCGGAGTCTTCTCAAAGGGCTCGGTCCTGATTTCCACCATGGAAATCTTGCTGTAATTGGGAAGATGCTTATTGGAAGCGATCTTGATGTTCTCAGGGATGTCGGCGACAGCCTCAGAGTCAAGTTTACTGTCCTTGATCTGATTATCGTCCAGATAGACGAGGGCCACTATCTTTCCTCCCCTGTCCACTACTACGGATTCAGCTACATATGGCTGATTGTTCACGACGGCCTCTATTTCTTCGGGATAGATATTCTGTCCGGAAGGTCCCAGGATCATGCTCTTGGAACGTCCCTTGATGAAGATATTCCCCTGAGCGTCAATTATTCCAAGGTCACCGGTGCGGAGATATCCATCTTCGGTGAAAGCGTTCTCTGAAGCCTCGGGATTCTTGTAGTAACCGATACATATGTTCTCACCCTTGGCCTGGATCTCACCGACGATATGCTGGGGATCCTCGGAGTCTATCCTGACATCAGCGCAGTCAACTGCCTCGCCGCATGAGCCGGGAACATAATATGCCCAGTTCTTATATGCGAGCAGAGGACATGCCTCTGTCATACCATATCCGACAAGATACGGGAGCTTGATACGCTTGAACCACTTTTCAACCTCGGGATTGAGGGCAGCACCACCCATGATGAACTGCTGGACCTCACCGCCGAAGGCCTTGATAAGTCCTTCCCTTATCTTGTTGTAAATCACGTTCTTGAGCCCCGGAATCCTGGTAGCGATCTTTATCGCGGGCTTCTCGAGCATAGGCTGTATCTTCGATTTGAAAATCTTCTCCATTACCAACGGGACGGTTATGAGAAGATAGGGCTTGACATCTGCCATTGCCTTGAGAAGCAGAGTAGGAGTCGGTGCCTTTCCAAGCCAATAGATGGCGGTACCATTGCAGAGCGGGTAGATGAATTCAATCACCAGACCGTACATATGCGCCATCGGGAGCATGGACACCATCCTGAATTTATCGGACGAGGGGACGTTCCTCTGGCTGTAGTCCACATTTGCGCTGAAGTTACGGTAGGTAAGCATGACACCCTTGGGGTTTCCGGTAGAGCCGGAGGTGTAGTTGATCACTGCGAGATCATCCCAGTTGTCTGTCGGAAATACCACATTCTCAGGGCCATAGCCATCAGGCCATGCAGCGTTGAAATCTTCATCAACCCTTGAAAAGGCCTCCGTAACGGAGGGATCGGAGGACCAGAGCACGTTCATGGCTTCGAAGTCGACAACCAGCCTGAGTTTGGGCATTTTCTCAATATCGAGAAGATTCCATTTTCCGGCATCTGTGAAGAGGACTACCGCATCGGAATGGTTGGTCAGGTCACATACGCTTTCGGGAAGGAAATCATTCAGGATAGGGACTACCACAGCCTCATAGGTGTTGATGGCAAGATAAGTCATTCCCCACCTGGCTCCGTTCTTTCCGCATAATGCCATCTTGTCTCCCTTGACAAAGCCGGCATTACGGAAGAAAATGTGGTACTTCTCTATGAGGGTGGCCATTTGGCCATAAGTGAATCCTTCGCCTTTGTAGGTGTTTAATGCGGATTTGTTCCAATAGTTCCTGGTCGCAGCCTGCAACCTCTCAAGATAATGCGGATATTTCTCCATATTGATTTAAATTGTCGATTTTGGCAACGCAAAAATAAGAATTCCGTTTGATTAATAAAAACGACATTTATTCCTATATTTGTAAATCTGAACATATTATGGCGCGAATCCGCCAATTTACCCTATTTGTGGTTAAATCATATGGATAGAAAACCTATAGTAGCCCTTATATACGATTTCGACGGGACCCTGTCCCCCGGCAACATGCAGGAATTCGGCTTTATCCAGGCCATCGGAAAGACTCCTGAAGAGTTCTGGACTATGTCTGACGGGATTGCGAAAGGACAGGATGCGAGCAATATCCTAGCCTACATGAAGCTGATGATGGAAGAGGCTCACAAGGCCGGGATAAGCCTGAAAAAAAACAAGTTCAAGAAATTCGGAAAGCATATCCAGCTTTTCAAAGGAGTGGAAGGATGGTTCTCCCTGATCAACCAGTACGGCAAAGAACACGGAGTAACCATCGAACACTACATCAACTCCTCCGGGCTGAAAGAAATCATCGAAGGATCTCCCATAGCACACGAATTCAAGCATATCTTCGCCTGCACCTATATATATAATGAGGACGGCGAGGCGGAATGGCCCGGCATAGCGGTGGACTACACTGCCAAGACCCAGTTCATGTTCAAGATCAACAAAGGCATATTCTCCGCCAGGGACTCCAAACTCGTCAACGAGTCAACTTCAGATGACGAGAAAAGGATTCCGTTTACGAATATGATTTACTTCGGAGACGGAGAGACCGACGTCCCCTGCATGAAGATTGTAACCATGTTCGGCGGACATTCAATCGCTGTCTATAATCCTGACACTCCCGGGAAGAAAGAACTCGCAGAGAAACTCCAGCAGGAGAGACGGGCCAATTTCGTCGTTCCGAGCATCTACAATGCCGACAGCAAAGCCTACAAGGTCGTAACGGCCATCATTGACAAGATCAGGATAGACCAGACCCTTAAAGAGCTGGCAAAGTAAGCGCAGGCAGTCTCCTCTTCCGGAAGCCTGCGCTTCGCTTATCCCTCCCACGCCTTACGGCGCGGGCCCCTCCCATTCACGATGCCATGGGCGGCTACGGGCTTCCGGAAGAGGAGACTGCCTGCGCTAGGTAATAAAAAAAGAGACCGACTGGAAAGTCGGTCTCTTTTTAGCGTATCGTGTTAAGAATTACTTCACGAGAACAACGCGGCTCTTTGCGGGGCTGTCGAACAGGTCAACAGTGTTGTCAACGGTGATGTTGTCAGCGTTCAGGCCATAGCTGTTGACGAGGAGGTCCTTAACATACTCAGCGCGCTGCTTGGAGAGACGATCGTTGAGGCTGGCTGAACCAGTGCCGCTGTCAGCTGAACCGGTAACGGTAACCTTAGCGTCCTTGTCAAGAGTAGAAGCGAAGTACTCGAGGTGAGCTTTCTCCCTGTCGGTGAGAGTAGCTTTGCCGATGTTGAAGTAAACAACCGAGCTTGCAGGAGCAGCAGTGCTCTCAGCATAGACGGTGTCGGGCTTCTGGTTCTCGAGCTCTGCAATCCTGTTCCTGAGAGCTGCATTCTCTTTCTCGAGAGCTGCAACCTTGTCCTTGAGGGCATTGTACTGCTCGGTGGTGAAGGGCACGGGAACAACTACAGGAGTAATAGAGGAATGACGGTCGAAGTTGGACTTGCCGAGGTTGAAGATGAGGCCGGCGGTAACCGACGGGAAGGTGATGTACCTGTCCTCAGCTGCTTTGTAGAAAGCGGCCTCACGGGACTGAACAGCGCTGATGTCAACGAAGAGATCAACGTGCTTGCCGAGACGGAAGTCATTCAAGATACCGAGACCGGCAGCGAACTCCCAACCATGCATTCCGGGAACGTCCTTAGCCCTGGTGTAGAGGTCACCGAAAGTAGCATAAGGAATGATGTCCCAGAAACGGGTCTCCTTATAGCCGCTCAGAGCGTTGGAAAGGTTCCACAGCAGGTCAGCATGGATCAGGTGGAAGTTGTCGAACTGGCCATCGTAGTAAGCACCGCCGTTCTTAGCTTCATTGCTCCATCCTCTCCAGCCGAGACGTGCACCGACGGAAGGAGTGAACCACTTACCGAAGTTGACATCAGTAGCAAGACCGAACTTACCGAAATCCTTGTTGTTGTAAACAGAGTTTACACCAGCGCCAAGGCCGATAAACCAGTTTGCACTGCCCGGGTTAGTTTCATACGCACCGCGTACTACCTTACCGTTCTCGTCACGATTGCCATTTTCCTGAGCGTTAACGCTGAAGGAAAAACCAAGAAGCGCCACCATAGCGGCAACTCCGAAGATTGTTTTGAATGCTTTCATGATACTTTAACAGAAATTATAACTATTTTCACAATTACTTTCTAGAGGACAAATATAATCATTTATTTTTATTTCTACAATTTTTATGAAAAAAATCGATATTTGGCTATCTTCGTCGCATGAAATTCAGGATTAACGCTCCATATGAACCTGCCGGCGACCAGCCGGGCGCAATAGATGGACTGTGTAAAGCTCTCCGGGAGGGAGATCCTGCAGTCACGCTGCTTGGGGTGACAGGGTCCGGGAAGACCTTTACCATGGCAAATGTCATACAGCAGCTTCAGCGCCCTGCCCTGATCCTGAGCCATAACAAAACCCTGGCGGCCCAGCTGTATGGAGAATTCAAATCCTTCTTCCCATCCAATGCCGTAGAATATTTCGTTTCCTACTACGACTATTACCAGCCCGAGGCCTACCTGCCAACCACAGACACATATATTGAAAAAGATCTCAGCATCAATGACCAGATCGACAAGCTGAGACTCAGTGCCGCCTCCTCCCTCATGTCCGGCAGGAGGGATGTCATAGTAGTCTCAAGCGTTTCATGTCTTTATGGCATAGGCAATCCGGAAGATTTTTACAGCCAGACAGTTACTATACACAAGGGCGAGACCAGATCCCTTACGAGATTCCTCTACCAACTTGTTGACGGGCTGTATTCCCGCACCGAAACGGACTTCAAAAGAGGCACTTTCAGGGTCAGGGGCGACACCGTGGATGTCTGGATTTCCGGAGCAGACAATGCAGTAAGGATTGAGTTCTTCGGTGATGAAATCGACAGCATATCCATAATAGATGCCCTGACAGGTGCAGTCTCGGAAACTGTCGATGAGATCTCCATCTACCCGGCCAACAATTTCGTAACCACCAAGGAAAGGTCCATCGCCGCCGTCTCCCAGATACAGGACGACCTGGTGAAACAGATAGCCTTTTTCGAGGGGATCGGTAAACCGCTTGAGGCCAAACGCCTGAAACAGAGAGTGGAATACGACCTGGAGATGATAAAGGAGATGGGATACTGCCCCGGCATAGAGAACTACTCCCGCTATTTCGATGGCAGGAAAGCCGGGCAGAGACCATTCTGCCTGATAGATTATTTCCCCAAGGACTTCATCACATTCATCGATGAGAGCCATGTCACCCTCCCGCAGATACATGCCATGTACGGCGGAGACCACTCCCGCAAATCAGTCCTGGTGGAATACGGCTTCAGGCTGCCGGCAGCCTCAGACAACCGTCCGCTTACTTTCGACGAATTCGAGAGCATCACCGGACAGACAGTATATGTAAGCGCCACCCCGTCCGACTACGAGCTCCAAAAATCAGAAGGGCTTGTGGTAGAGCAGATTGTCAGGCCGACAGGGTTGCTTGACCCCCCGGTCGAGGTCAGGCCGGTCAAAAACCAGGTAGACGACCTGCTTGAAGAAGTGCGCCAGAGGGCGGCTGATGATGAAAGGGTACTTGTCACTACCCTCACCAAAAAGATGGCCGAGGAGCTCGACCTGTATATGCAGAGGATGGGAGTGAGGAGCCGTTACATCCATTCCGACATCGACACCACAGAGAGGGTCGAGATAATCGAAGATTTCAAGAACGGACTGTTTGACGTGCTTATCGGAGTGAACCTCCTCCGTGAAGGCCTTGACATACCGACAGTTTCACTTGTTGCCATACTGGATGCCGACAAGGAAGGCTTCCTGCGTTCAGGAAGGGCCCTGACCCAGACGGCAGGACGCGCGGCACGCAACATCCACGGCCTTGTAATCATGTACGCAGACACGATTACCGATTCCATGGAAGAAACTATACGCGAGACCAACCGCCGGCGCCAGAAACAAATGGAGTACAATAAATTACACGGGATCACCCCGAAACAGGTGGAGGTCAAGCACAACATCCTCGCAGCCGAGCTGGGAGCGATGGATGCCCAGGGAGGAAGGGGCCTTGTAAGCGCAAAGAATTCGGTCTCGGAGCCCAACTACATCCCATCGCCATCAGAGCTCGGAACAGGACGCATAAGCGTCGGACTCGGTCAGGACTCCGGAAGGGAAACGGACTCTGCATATGTGGAAGGCTACATAAAAGCCGACCTGGCGGCAGTCCTTCAGGATCCTGTCATACGCGCCATGTCACGCGAACAGATCAAGAAGATGATTGCCGAAGACGAGAGACGCATGCGTTCCTCTGCTTCCATTTTGGACTTCTCCCAGGCAGCACGCTACCGGGATGAGATGTGGGCGCTCAAAGAGTACCTGAAAGTCTGGAAAGAGTAGCCTCTGTGCCAATGACTAAAAAGAAACCGCCGCGAAAAACAACGCGACGGTAAGAATCTTTCTCATAAAACAGAGTTATTTGTTCTTTAAGTAGTTATCGATTGCGGCAGCGGCTTTGCGACCGGCCCCCATGGCCAGGATGACGGTAGCGGCGCCGGTGACGGCATCGCCTCCGGCGAAGATGCCGGGGCGCGTCGTCGCGCCCGCCTCGTCGGCGACGAGGCCACCGCGGCGCGTAGTCTCCAGCCCATCCGTAGTCCTCGCGATAAGAGGATTGGGAGCTGTTCCAAGAGCCATAATCACAGTCTCGACAGGGATCTCGAACTCACTGCCGGGCACCGGGACCGGACTGCGGCGTCCGCTCTCATCCGGCTCCCCGAGTTCCATGCGGATGCACTTCATAGCCCTGACCCTTCCGTTCTCATCACCCAGGATCTCCACGGGATTGGTAAGCATCCTGAAAACTATTCCCTCCTCCTTGGCATGATGGACCTCCTCCTTGCGGGCAGGCAGCTCCACCTCCGTACGGCGGTAAACCACAGTCGTTTCCGCTCCGAGACGGAGTGCAGTACGGGCGGCATCCATGGCCACGTTTCCACCGCCGACAACGCATACGCTCTTGCCGGCATGGATAGGAGTCAGATAGTCATCGCGGAAAGCCTTCATGAGGTTGTTGCGGGTCAGGAATTCATTGGCGGAGAAAACTCCGTTGAGATTCTCGCCGGGAATCCCCATGAAACGGGGAAGACCGGCACCCGTCCCGACGAACACCGCCTCGAAGCCTTCCTTGTCGAAAAGCTGGTCGATGGTCACGGTGCGGCCGACTATCACATCACATTCTATCTTGACACCGAGAGCCCTGACAGAATCTATCTCGCGCTTCAGGACAGTATCTTTGGGCAGCCTGAATTCCGGAATACCGTACTCCAGGACTCCACCTGGCTTGTGAAGGGCCTCGAAAATGGTGACGTCGTATCCGGCCTTGGCAAGGTCAGCGGCGCAGGCAAGTCCTGCAGGGCCGCTTCCGATAATAGCAACCTTCCGGCGCTTACCGCCCTCAGCCACAGCCGCTCCTGAAGGAGCCCCGGCTTCAGCAGCAGCATGGTCCGCGACAAAACGCTCCAGCTTGCCTATGGCCACAGGTTCGCTCTTGACACCGAGGATACAATTACCCTCACACTGACTTTCCTGGGGGCAGACACGTCCGCAGACGGCAGGCAGAGACGAATCTTCGGCAATCTTGGCTGCGGCCCCGGCGAAATCCCCCTGAGCGACCAGAGCCACGAAATCCGGGATCTTCACATTCACAGGGCAGCCCTGGACACAACGCGGATTCTTGCAATGCAGGCAGCGCGATGCCTCCAGCATAGCCTCAGAAGCGTCATAGCCATAACACACTTCTTCAAAATTGTGCGCACGGACCTTTGGGTCCTGCTCACGTACCGGTACTCTGGGAATTCTATTTGCCATTTGCAGCAGCCTCCTCCTGCTTATATTGTCCGTTACGCCTCATCGCCTCATCGAAATCCACCAGTGTTCCGTCGAACTCCGGCCCGTCAACACAGGCGAACTTGGTCTTTCCGCCTACAGTAAGCCTGCAGGCCCCGCACATTCCGGTCCCGTCCACCATCAAGGTGTTCATGCTGACCATGATCGGGATACCGAACTTGGCGCATGTCAGGGTCGAGAACTTCATCATGATCATAGGACCGATAGCAACGGCATTCGTATAGGTCTTTCCTTCGGCATAGAGGGCCTCCAGCCGGGCAGTTCCGACACCCTTGAAACCATATGAACCATCATCCGTACATATGTACAGATTGTCGCAGGCGCCTTTGAATTCATCCTCGTAGATTATCAGGTCTTTGTTCCTGGCGCCCACAATGACATCTACGGCGACACCGCGCTCATGAAGCCACTTGGCCTGCGGATATACCGGAGCGGTACCCAGGCCGCCGCCTATGAAGACATAGCGCTTGCCTGCAAGCTCCTCGGGGGACATATGCACGAAATCCGAAGCATTGCCCAAAGGCCCGACAACATCGGCGAAGCAGTCTCCCTCACCATAGTCCGAAACCATCTTGCGGGTCGAAGCCCCGATGGGCTGGATGACTATTACCACAGTCCCCGCTTCACGGTCATAATCACTTATGGTGAGCGGAATACGCTCGCCTTTCTCATCAGTCCTCACAATGAGGAACTGCCCGGGCAGGGCCGAGGCAGCAATTCTGGGAGCCTCCACAGTCATCTTGCACACCGTGGGGTTCAACATAGTTTTTTCTACGATCCTGAACATTAATGGATTCTGTTTATCTTATTGCAAATTTAATCAATATTCGTCAATTCCACTCCGTAACTATCAGAAATCCTTCACTTTTCGAACGTTTAAATTCCGCCTTGCACGCAAAAATACGGGCATTTTCACCCTCTTTCACTCCCATCCGTGACCGGAGAGCCGCCGTATCCATATGCAGGTTCCTGGCCGAGACGGAGCATAACGGCCACCTGGACGCCGCCTCTTTCATACCTTTACGGTTCAGCGGCAGGATGCATATTATCCTGAACAGCTTCCCGAATGGCACAAGCCCCGGATCGATTCCAGCCTCTGCTCCCGACGGAGCGACATACAGACCGGTGGAACGTCCGAGTTTTGAGAAGCCACCGCCAGCACATATGATATCAGCCATACCGGCCTTGGACAGGGCCTTTCCCGGAACGAACAGGCTACCGCCTTCGCATCCGGCCAAATCAGCAGGGCTATCCATATAAACGGCCTCAGGGACAATTCTTTCCATATGAATTACCGCTCCGGAATCATATAGTACCAGGCTGTAATCACCGGACCATCCACGGTCCATCCAGAGAAGCAGTTCCTTGCACTCCCCTCCCGCAGCTATCACATGGACCTCACGCATATGACGGAGTCTCGACACAAGCATGGTAATGTCGGCCATGGGACTGACTTTCAGAAGGATGTGACGGCTTGATCCGAATAGTTCATCCTGCATCGACACCACATCGGGACTGCAATCCTCCAGAAGGAAGACTTTCTTCCCCGATTCATCCCTCCTGGCCGGATCCATGAAGATGATATCAGGCCTTTCACCGGACAGGACAGCACTGAGGGAACCTCCGGAAATCTCCTCACATGAGATCCTGACATTCCCCATCCCGAGCAAGGGGAAATTATGCATCGCAGCCTCGGCCAATGCCGGATCCATATCATTATAGATAACCTTGGAAGCGACCCTGGAAAAGGCCTGGCAGTCAACACCCAACCCGCCGGTGAGGTCAGCGATGCACCCGCCCTCCTCTGACGGATTCCCGCCATCTTCCTCAAAGAGGACACGGCGGGCAACTTCCGCCTTGTAACGGGCGGTCTCAGAAGAAGAGCATTGCTCGGCGGAAAGAGGAGACGGCAGCACAAGGGACGCATCAGCGTACCATTCAGGGACCTTGGAGCGCAGTTTCCTGCGAGAAATGATAGTGTTAACGGCAAGGTCCACATCGACATCGGGCCAGTGCCCCTTCGACAACAGAAGCCTGGCGATGTCGTCCGACTCATGGGCCAATATGAACTCGCTGAAATCCATATGTACAAATATAGGAAAAATACCCCTCGCGTATTGAATAATCGGGCGGATTGAGTAATTTTGTAAACATACAAAACGATCGATATGGCACAGAACTACATGGACAAGGCCCGCACATGGCTTGAGGGCGAAGGTTTTGATGAAGCTACCAAAGCTGAGGTTGCAAGACTCATAAAAGAAGATCCGGCAGGCCTGGAAGACGCATTCTACAAAGACCTGGAATTCGGGACCGGTGGCCTGAGAGGGATCATGGGCGCAGGCTCCAACAGGATGAACAGGTACACTGTCGCAATGGCCACCCAGGGACTGGCAAACTACATCAGGGCCAACGTTCCCGCATCGGCAGACGGCCCGTACCCGTGGAGCGTCTGCATCTCCTTCGACAGCAGGAACAACTCCTCGCAATTCGCATCCATCACGGCGAAAGTCCTAAGTGCCAACGGGATACACGTCTATCTCTTCGACTCCATCCACCCTGTCCCCCTGATGAGCTACGCCGTCAGGTTCAAAAAGGCAAATGCCGGTGTGATGATAACTGCATCCCACAACCCTAAGGAGTACAACGGGTACAAGGTTTTCTGGTCCGACGGAGCCCAGATCACAGCTCCTGTAGACAAGGAGATCGTAGCTGAAGTCGCAAAGATCAAAGGCCCGGAACAGGTTCTGGAAGACAGTCCGGAGCAAGGTGGGATAGAGATGATGGGAAGCGAGATCGACGAAGCCTACATGAATGACGTCCTCTCCCTGATGCTCTCCCCCGAAGCACGGGCCAGACACAGCGACCTGAAAATCGTTTACACACCTCTCCATGGCTGTGGGGTACGCATCGTTCCGCAATGCCTGAAGCGCCTTGGATTCACTAACATATTCACCGTCAAGGAGCAAGAGGTCATAGACGGGGACTTCCCCACCGTAGTGAGTCCCAACCCTGAGGAGCCTGCAGCGATGAAGATGGCCCTCGGGCTCGCAGACGAAAAACAGGCCGACCTTGTCCTCGCAACCGACCCGGACGCGGACAGGATGGGAATTGCGGTACGCGACGACAACGGCAAGATGGTCCAGTTCAACGGTAACCAGACTGCCTCCATGCTGACCTATTACATCCTCCGGCGCTGGAAAGAACTCGGCCGGCTTGACGGGAACCAGTACATAGTCAAGACCATAGTAACCTCCAGCCTCCTACGCAGGATTGCCGAGGATTTCGGAGTCAAATGCTACGACACCCTTACAGGCTTCAAGTACATAGCCGAAATCGTCAGGATGAATGAAGGGAAGTCCACATTCATATGCGGAGGCGAAGAGAGCTTCGGATTCAATGTAGGAGAATATGTCCGCGACAAGGACGCCCCGATCTCCTGCTGCATGGTCTGCGAGTGCGCAGCATGGGCTCGCGAACAGGGCATGAGCCTCTGGCAGCTGATGCAGCACATCTACAAGCTTTACGGCTATCACAAGGAGGCCCTGGTCTCAGTGGTCCGCAAAGGCGCCGAAGGCGCCAGGGAAATCCAGAGGATGATATCCGGCCTGCGTGCAGATCCGCCGAGAGACCTCGCCGGCTCCAGGATTACTGAAATAATTGATTACGAGAATCCTGAGAAGACAGGTCTGCCTAAGTCCAATGTCCTCCAGTTCTTCGATGCGGAAGGAGATGTCGTCACAGTCCGCCCGTCCGGGACGGAGCCAAAGATCAAGTTCTATTTCGGGGCTGCCGGGAATGACACCGACGCCAAGATAGAGGCGCTCAAGGCGCAGTTCACCAGCTAGGATTCTTTTCTTCTTACAAGGCACAGAAGGCCCAGGAAGGTCAGCAGGGCATTCAGGAGGAGCAGTTCATAGCTGAACCTGTAGCCCCCGAACCAGCGCTGGGAATTGAGTTGCAGCACCAGGCACAACAGCGGAGCTGCGACAGCCACCAGCGGCACCCACCTGTCCCTGACAGGCTTTCTGGTGAATATGCCGAATGCGAACATGCCCAGGATGGGGCCATATGTGTACGATGCGAGTTTATAGACCGCATCGATGGCGCTGGTGTTGTTTATGAGGTTGAACACGCATATGGTCAGCACCATGAGAATGGCCATGAATATGTGGATCTTCTTGCGGACAGAAGAAACCTGGGCCTCGCTTTTCCCCTCCGTCCCGATAATGTCCACCGTGAAGGATGTAGTCAGGGCAGTAAGGGCCGAGCCGCCCGCAGAGAAAGAACAGGAAACCAACCCGAGGATGAACATTATCCCGACAATAGACGGGATGCCCCCGTGAGTGGCAACCGCAGGAAAGAGCTTGTCCCCGGTCTCCGGAATCCCGGAAGCCGATGCATATGCATAGAGCAGCACACCTAGAACCAGGAACATCGCGATCACTACTATCTGGAGCAGGCTGCTGATTACCAGATTCTTCTGCGCATCGCCCGAATTCTTGCTGGCTAGAGTCCTCTGCATCAGGTCCTGGTCCAGGCCGGTCATGGCAACCACAGTGAACACCCCGCCCAGGAACTGTTTCCAGAAAAACTGCGGGTGATTGAAATCATCGAAGAAAAACACCCGTGACATATGGCTGGACGTCACAGCGGAAGTAAGACCGCCGATATCCAGTCCCAGCTCACGGGACATGGAAACAATGCACAGCACTACAGCCGCAATCATGCAGAATGTCTTGAGATTGTCAGTCCATATGACCGTCTTCACCCCTCCGCGGAAAGTATAGATCAGGGATATGCCGACGCAGACAAGAACGTTCACGAAAAACGGCAGGCCGACAGGATCAAATACAAGAAGCTGGAGAATGAGACAGACCACGAAAAGGCGCACAGACGCCCCCAGCATCTTGGATATGAAGAAGAACCACGCACCGGTACGATAGGAAGAAAGCCCGAAGCGGGACTCCAGATAGCCATATATGGACACCAGGTTCAGGCGGTAGAATATCGGGGTCAGGACAAAGGCGATCACAAGATAGCCCACAAAGAAGCCTATGCACATCTGAAGATAACCGAAAGAGGCCGTCCCGACCATCCCCGGAACTGAAACGAAGGTCACACCGGACATGCAGGAGCCTATCATGGCAAAGGCCACTACCCACCACTTCTGGCTGCGCCCTCCCTGGAAGAAATCCGAATTGCGGCTCCGGCGTCCTGAAAGCCAGGACACCAGGAACATCGCCAGGAAATAGGCAAGTATAGTGGCAATTACAGCATATGGGCTCATCCCGATCCTGTTTTTACCTGTTCTTCAGATATTTAAGCCAGAACTCGTGGGCCGAGTTTACATAAAAATCCCTCTGACCGCCACCATAACCGTGCATGCCGTCAGTGTAGATCATCAGGTCGAACTTCTTTCCGGCATTCTGGAGAGCCTTAACCATCTGCAGGGTATTCTGGAAATGTACGTTGTCATCCCCAGTCCCATGATTGATCCTGAGCATCACAGGCTCGATAGCCACAGCCGCGGAATCTGCTGCTTCAGAATCGTTTACTCCGGTCCTGTAGTCTATGCTCCTGTCGAATTCCACGGGATAGTTCTTCACATGGGATATAACCCTCGTTGCCGCATATCCATCCGGATTGTTCTGGGGAGTGTCCATGAAACGCTCCGTGTAATGGGTGTCATAAAGCGCCCAGTCATAGACACCTCCGCCTGCGATCCCGTAATGGAACGCATCAGGATGGTCCATTACAAGAAGTGCTGTCATAGTCCCTCCGAAGGAGAAACCCTCAACCCCGATCTTGTCCCCTTCGACATATGGCTTCGCCTTGAGCCAGTCAGCCCACTGCACGAAATCCAAGACCTCCAGGGAATCCAGCCTGCGGTAGATCTGGTCCAGTCCCTCGCGTCCGTTGTGGCCGGATGCACGGCAATCAAGGGTGGCTTCTATTATCCCGTTGTCGGCATACCAATAGTAACGTCCGGATGACGGGAGCCACCGGTCGGTAACCTGAGGTGAATCAGGGCCTCCGTATATGTCGACATGGACGGGATAACGCTTCGACGGGTCGAAATCATGTGGATATATGATATAACCCGGAAGCTGCAGGCCGTCTTTGGTAGTCATCCAGACCAGTTCGGGAAGGGAAAGAGAATCGAAATCCTTTATATCCGCCTTGGAATCTGACAGCATTACCGATTTCGCAGGCTTCCGAAGGTCATATTTCCATGTCTGGGGTGGAGTCCTCAGATTAGAGAGAGTCGCCGTCACATAATTCCCGTCCTCAGAGAAGGAGACGGACTGGATGTGCATGGAAGTATCTGATACAGCGGTTATCCTGCCTTTTGAATCCAGCTTGTAGAGGGCCTGCCTGACCCTTGAATCCCTCTCTGCGGTAAAATAGAGTTCTCCCCTTTTCTCGTCCAGCCTCCTCAGAGTCACCCTCCAGTTGGGTCCGTCGGTCAGTGCACGGAGAGTCTTCCCGTCATATGAGAGATAATATATCTGCTGCCATCCTGTCTCAAAACTGCGGACCATGTACAGTCCGTCCTTTCCGAACAGCATACCCTCTATCCAATCCAGCCAGGTCTTGTAAGTCTCATGGTAAATAAGTTTCTTGGAACCGTCTGCCGCAGATACAGAGTAGAGGTCAAGGGTATTCTGGACACGTGGCTCACGGCTGACAAAGAGTGACTTGGAATCGGCGCCCCAGAATGGAGTCCCGAAATACTGGTCCAGATCCGGATCAAAGTCTGCCTTGACCATTACAGGATCACTTCCTGACAGGTCGGCTATGAAAATCATTACCGTGGGGTTAGGCTCCCCGCACTTCGGATATCTGGTCTGGCGCAATGAACCGTCCTGCCCGTCACTGAGGAAGATTGGAAACATCGGCACCTTGCTGTTGTCAAAGCGGTAGAACGCAATCTTCCGGGAGTCCGGAGACCACCAGAACGCCCTGTACCGCGAGGGACGACCGAATATCTCCTCATAGTACACCCAAGAGGCATATCCATTGAGAATCAATTCATTCCCGTCATATGTCAACCTGGTCTCCCTACCGGTAGCCATATCCGCGACCCACAGGTCGTTGTCCCTTGTGAATGCCACCATGGTGGAGTCCGGAGACGGAGTCTCATTTACCCGCGTAGTCTTTTCCTGGGCAGAGAGAGCGAGAGCCCCTGACAAAAAGACTGTCAGCAGAATCAGTTTTTTCATATGAAATATTCCTCCTTGAAATTTACAAGATATACTTTCTCAACTCCGCGTGTAACAGCGGTATAAAGCCATTTCAGGTCGTCAATGGAAATCTCATCATGCCACAGAGGATTGTCTATGAAAACGCATTTCCACTGGCCTCCCTGGGACTTGTGTCCAGTAATGGCATTTGCATATTTCAACTGCAGGGCATTGTAGAAAGCATCTTCACGGACCGCAGCATAGCGTTTAGCCTTGGCCCGTATGTCGGAATAATCCGCATCCACCCCTTTGTAAAGGGCATTCTGCTGCTCATATGTCAGCGAGGCCGACTCCGAGTCGAGGGTATCCAGACACACCTTCGCGACCAGTTCCTGGTCCCCGTAATCCGGGAATTGGAGACGGGCATCGGCAAAATGAAGTCCGTACCTGTCCTCATATCCCGAGATGCTCAGGAGACGTGCTATGTCGCCATTCGCGATATAGTCCATCCCGTCTATCTTCTGCTTGTCGATGAACTGATAACAGTTCTTGACGACCATGAGCTTGTCACCTCTCACCAGCCTCTCTTCCTTATATTGGACCATACCCCTGATTCCCAGGTTGTAACGGATGGCCCTCCGGTTCGAGCGGCAGAGTACAACAGTCTCGTCCTCTCCCCACCTGTCATATGCATCCGATATCTTCTCAATGAGCTCTCCGCCGTCTATGCGTTCGATGTCTTCAAATGGCGGAAGATCCTCATCTTCAGGACGCAGGCTGAATTGCGGAGCATCCACGAGGCCATCGCAAATCATCTCACGCAGCATAGTCGCATTGTAGAGGATCCCTGAATAATGCTTCTGGCGCACAACTGTGGTAAGGGTTTCGAAGACCACTCCCCCGAACTCAGACATAGCTTCATGGGAAAGAGCCGGAGACTCGTCAAGTCCAAGCGGCGGAAGCTGGGCGGAATCTCCCAGCATTATAAGTTTGCAGTCCGCTCCGCTGCGGACGAAATCGATCAGGTCGGAAAGGAGGTTGCCGGTCCCGAAGAGGGCGGAAGACTGCTGCTGTGGACTGTCAATGCCTATCAAGGACACCTCATCTACCACGAAAAGAGTGTTCCTGGCCTTATTGGGGGCCGGAACGAACTGCCCGAATCCGTCATCTCCTACAGACTTCTGGCGATAGATCAACTTGTGTATGGTGGAAGCCGGCTTCCCGGTGAAAGAGGACAGCACCTTGGCAGAACGTCCGGTAGGTGCCATCAACACACAGTGGACTTCCAATTCGGCGAAAGCCTCCACTACTGCTGCAACCGCCGATGTCTTTCCGGTACCGGCATATCCGTTCACGACGAGGATATCGGCATCATCCGAAAAAACAAAAGAGGCCGTAGTGCGGAAGAACCTGTCCTGGCACGGAGTAGCCTCAAGTGAAAAATGATCCCTGAATTTCCCGTAAAGATAATCTTCCCTTCCCATCTCCCTAATTCCGTCTCCTGTCGGGATGCACGATCATTGAAATAACCGATATTACCGGGAAAATCTCCACCCTGCCGAGGAACATGTCGACAGTATAGACAATCTTGGCCATGAACGGCTCCGCTCCATAGTTGCCGAATGTACCGAGCTCTCCGACGGAAGGCCCGACATTTCCAAGGGAAGAAAGGGTGGACATCAAAGCGAGACCTTCACCCCTGTCGAACATGAGTACCACAATAGTCGAAACAATCCACACGGCTCCGAACATGGCTATATACAGGATGTGAGGATAGAGATTCTTCTGGTAGATGTTACGGTTCCCGAACTTTATTTCAGTGATTGACGTCGGATTGAGAGACATGCTTATCTGGGCCTTGATGGACTTCATCAGCAAGAGAAGACGGTCTGACTTGACACCTCCGGTTGTAGATCCGGCCATTCCGCAGACGGCACCTGCCGACATCAGCAGAAGGGAAAGGAAGTACGGCCATGTGCTGTTGTCTGCAATGGCAAGCCCGGTTGTCGAAGCATAACTCAACATCTGGAAGGAACTGTCCAGAAAGGCCTGTCCCCATGTCGCAGCAAGGTTGTCGGCTTTGAGGACTATTGCGGCAATGACAGAGAATCCGATAATATACCCCACATATAGCTTGAGAACCTGATTGTTCAAAGGTTTCAGGGACCTAGACACTACAACCATGAACAGCATGCCGAAATGAAGCGATGAGACCAGCATGAAAAACATGGTGATCAGGGTGATAGGGAGTGAATTGAAAGCGGCTATAGATGTGTTCTTGGTCGAGAAACCACCGGTAGCACACACGCTGAAAGCATGGTTGATGGCATCAAAGGCGCTCATGCCGGCAATCCAATAGAGGAAGAATGCAGCGACATTCATCACCAGGTACACCGTCGTAAAGACATATACTGCCCTGCCGGTCCTTACACGGTAACCTGAGCGGGAAAGGGAGGACAATTCCATGCTGGCGAACCTCAGGCGGACAGGAGAAGATTCAGGGATGATCATCAGGATGAACACCACGACTCCGAGGCCACCGATGAAATGTGTGGAAGACCTCCAGAAAAGCAGGCTGTCCGGCAGGGCCTCCACATTTTCCAGGATAGTAGCTCCAGTCGTAGTGTAACCGGAAACGCTTTCAAACCAAGCGTTTTCCACATTGAATGGGCCGCCCCAGAGGGCATATGGAAGCATCCCGAAAATGAAAGAGAACAACCATGCCAGGAAAATGGTGACATAGCCCTCCCTCATCGTAATCTTCGGGGCTTTCCTGACGAATATGAACGGGAATATTCCGAATATGAAGGTCAGGATGAAACTTATGCTCAAGGCGGCAAGGGCGCTGTCATTCCCTTCAGCGATGGAAATGAACACCGAGATGAACATGAACAGCGCGCTGACAAGCAGTGCGACGCCGACATTCAAGCTAATGCCCCGCCAATTCATTTCTCCCCGGGAGTGTTCTTGGAAAATCTCTCGCGCATGTCCTTGATCCTCTTGCTGAGCTGCTGGTTTTCCTGAGTAATCTGGCGTATTCCTTCATTGAGTTCCTTGAGCTCATCATCGCCATCGAAATCCACATTATAACTCACGCCTGATGACCGGTAATTGTCCAGGCTGCGAAGCATCCTTACAAGTGGATTCACATAATAGCTCATCACAAAGAACAGCAGCATGAAAATCAGCAGAAGGCCGACAATCACTGCCACGATTCCGGGTATGACGCTCCTGTAAAATCCCCTGTCAAAACGGAGGGAATTGGCCTTCAGGTCGGCATATATTGTCGAAATCATGGTGTTGACATAGCCGTTGAGCTTGTTATAGCTGGGCTGGAGCCGGTCAAAGTACCAGCTCCGGGAATCGATGAAATCAGATTTAAGGACCTCCGGGAGCTCAAGGGATGTGAGCATATACGCACTGTAAGCGTAGACAACGGAATCGGCAAGAGGCTGCTTGTGCATTACCGCGAGAGCCTTTTCCAGAGAATCGCACCGGTCCAGGAAAGCATGCTGGTCGAAATCAGGGACCTTGGTAACGGCCTCATTTCCGATAACGGTCAGGATCTCGAGGTTGTAGCCGCTTATGATGTCGGAAAGTTTGCGGGCCAGGTTTATGGAATTGATGTTCTCCGAAATGAGCGCAGAGACATAATCGCTCATCCTGCTGTATTCCAGCACCGAGATGGTACTTGAAACCATCAGCACGACTGCTATTGAGCTGAGGCTCAATATAAGTTTCTGCCTCAGTGTCAGTGCGAAATTCTTCAGTCTGGTACTTACTTTCCTGAACATGTCAAAAAGGCCACAAATGCAAATATAACAAATTATTATATACTAGCCTTATAGGAATCTTTAAGCGAAGTGGTCTTGTTGAAAACCAGCTTGCCGTCAGCCGAATCCTTGTCCAGCACGAAATAGCCCGTCCTCTCGAACTGGACGGCAATTCCGGAGCGGTCATCCAGAAGTGCCGGTTCGGCCCAGCCTTTCTCCACCTTCAGGGACTCGGGATTGAGATAATCCTTGTAATCCCTGTCCTCCGGGATGTCGTTCATATTCTCCTTCAGGAAAAGTTTGTCATAAATACGGAGCTCTACCTCCTTGGCATAATCACATGAAACCCAATGGATCGTGCCTTTGACCTTACGCCATTCGCCAGCGCCGGGTTTCGACGTCGGGTCATATGTGCATATGAGCTCAACCACCTTCCCATCTGCATCCTTGACAACCTCCTCGCACTTGATGATGTAGGTGTATTTCAAGCGCACCTCGCCGCCCGGCCTGAGGCGGAAGAACTTGGCAGGAGCGTCCTCCATGAAATCAGCCCTGTCGATGAGAAGTTCGCCGGTAAAGGGCACCCTGCGCTTCGCACCTTCCGGGTCTTCCGGGTTGAGGGGGCTTTCGAACCACTCTGTCTTCCCCTTCTCCCAGTTGGAAAGTGTAACCTTGATAGGATCGCCGCTGACAGCCATATAGCGGTTGGAGCGGGCGTTGAGATCCTGGCGGACACACCATTCCAGGAGCTGGAGATCCATCATCTGCTCGTGCTTCGAAACACCGATACGGTCGCAGAACATCCTGAGGGCTTCCGGAGTGTAGCCACGGCGCCTCACACCGCAGAGAGTAGGCATGCGCGGATCGTCCCACCCGCTGACATATCCCTTCTGGACCAGCTCCAGGAGCTTACGCTTCGACATCAGAGTGTAAGTCAAGTTCAGACGCGCGAACTCATACTGATGCGAGGGGAAAATGCCCAGGGTCTCGATGAACCAGTCATAAAGGGGACGGTGGACATCGAACTCGAGGGTACATATGGAATGGGTGATCTTCTCGATGGAATCGCTCTGGCCATGGGTGAAGTCGTACATCGGGTATATGCACCACTTGTCTCCAGTACGGTGATGGTGGGCGTGCTTGATGCGGTAAAGGATCGGGTCGCGCATGAGCATGTTCTTGGAGCCCATGTCGATCTTGGCACGGAGGACCTTCGAACCGTCTGGCCATATTCCGGCCTTCATCTCACGGAAGATACGGAGGTTCTCCTCTACGCTGCGATTACGGTAGGGACTCTCCTTTCCCGGAGTCTCCACGGTGCCGCGGCCCGCTGAAATCTCTTCCTGGGTCTGGTCATCCACATATGCCAGGCCCCTCTGTATCAATTCTTCCGCCCAGTCATACAGCTGGTCGAAATAGTCCGATGCGTACAGTTCCTTGTCCCAGTGGAAGCCGAGCCAGGAAATGTCTTCCTTAATCGCATCCACATACTCCACATCCTCCTTGCTGGGATTGGTGTCATCATAGCGGAGGTTCGTTTTCCCGCCGTATTTCTGCGCAAGGCCGAAATTCAAGCATATGCTCTTGGCATGTCCAAGATGCAGGTAGCCATTCGGTTCGGGAGGAAAACGGGTAACTATGCTGTCAACTTTACCGCTTTCAAGGTCGGATTCGATTATCTCCTCAAGGAAGTTTTTGTCTGCCATGATAATTCCGTAGTTTTAATAAAACTTACAAATTTAACATTTTCTTAGTATTTTTACCGCCGGATTTGGGATTAAAAGAGGTTTTAGGAAAAATCCCAGCCCGCAAAGACAAAGCATATGATCCAGTCAATGACAGGCTACGGCAAGGCGGAAGCCGTACTCGAGAAAGGTAAAATCACAATCGAGATCCGCACTCTTAACGGCAAGAATGCCGACGTCAACATCAAGACAAGCCTCCTCCCGCGAGACAAGGAACTGTCAGTCAGACAGAAAATCGCATCGGAACTCCACAGGGGGACCTTGGATTTCTTCATCAACTTCGAGCCTAATGCAGCCGGGGCGGCAAAGACCATCGACGAAAAACTGGTAAAAGAGTACTATTCCCAGATTACGTCCCTGCGCTCCTCCCTTCAAGGATTCGCCATGGGCAGCACACAGGTAAACGACAGGATGAACAATGACCTTCTCTGCGCCATCCTGCGCTTCCCGGACGTAGCTGACTTCAACTCGAAACCGGAAGTGATCACCGAGGAAAACTGGCCTCTGGTAGAGGCCGCCATAGACCGTGCCATCGCTGCAGTGAACGAGTACCGCACACGGGAAGGAGCCGTCCTTTACAAAGATGTCACCAGAGGCATCGCGGCCATCCTGAAACTCGAAGACGAGGTGGAATCATATGAGAAAGAACGCATTGACGCAGTAAGGGCCAAGCTCCTCAAGACTATTGGGGAGCTTGGGATCAAATACGACGAGGCCCGCTTCGAGCAGGAAATGATATACTACCTGGAGAAACTAGACATCAATGAAGAGAGGGTCAGGCTCAGGCAGCACTGCGCGTACTTCATGGACACTATTGACTCGGAGCCCTTCCCCGGGAAGAAACTGGGCTTCATCCTTCAGGAACTTGGCCGCGAGATCAACACCACAGGCTCAAAAGCCAATCACTCCGGAATCCAGAAAGCCGTCGTCCGCATGAAAGACGAGCTCGAGAAAGTCCGGGAGCAATCGATGAATATCCTCTAGGGGATTACTGTAATCTGGCCTACATACTCTCCCCAGCGGCCATCCTGGACGATGGGGACCTCTTTCCCGTCAAGGTCAGTGGCTGACTCCATCTTCTTAAGGAAGGTGTGTGAATGCCCGCCGACTACCAGGTCAAGGTTGCGCGTCTGGGGAACCAGGACCCGATCCGAGAAGGGCTCTCCGGCGTACCCTATATGGGTCAAGGCGATTACCAGGTCACAGTGTTTTTCATTTTTAAGATAATCAGCCCATCTGTTCATCTCGGCGATGTCGTCCAACTTGGGAAGCCTGTCGGCGACTGCCTTGGCCACAACTGACGAAACATCTGTGAGAAGGCCGATTACGCCTATCTTCATCCCAGCCTTTTTTACGATCACATATGGTTTGACATATTCACCCACCTCGAATGGTGAGAAATCGTAGTTGCAGCACACCACCTTCGTCTTCTTGAGAGCACGCAACCTGCGAGCCAGGTCCTCGATACCGTTGTCGAATTCATGGTTCCCAAGTGCAGTCACATCGTACTTCAAGGCATTCATCAGGTCGATCTCGATATCTCCTTTCAGGAGAGTGAAATAGGACGTCCCCTGAGAGAAATCTCCGGCATGGAGCAGGAGTACATTACGCTTTCCGTCCGCCTTACGGACACTGTCTATGAAAGCAGCCCTCTCGATCACTCCTCCTACCTGTCCGGGCTTCTCCGGGAATGGTTCTACATGGCTGTGGGTGTCATTGACATGAAGTATGGTAAGTTTCCGCTGTGCAGATGCTGTAAGGGTAACAGTCAGGAATATGCCCAAAACTACGGCCAGCCTTCTGAGATAGATATTCTTTTCCATAGCGCTTCTCATTTCAGGATCTCAACTCTGCCATCCTTCTGGTACACAATGTCTTTCCCTTCAGCCGTAAGGCTCTTGACATATGGCATCATGACATCTATGACATTCTTGTCGAGGATCTGGAGCGAAACGGCCCCGCGTCCTATGTGAAGGTTGTCACCTCCGTCCAGAAGGAAATCGATGGTAGCAACGCCATAAACCCTGTTATCATCGAGCGGCTCCCCTCCAACAAGGACATCTACCAGTTTTCCGTCCTTAACCGTGAGCTTTGCACCGCCGATGACCTGCATATTGCCTGCAAGCTGGTTGTATATGGCTCTGAGGTCAGAACCGCGGAGTTCTACATAGCAGAACTTGTTCTTGAACGGGAACATGGACATGATGTCATCCACGAGGACATCTCCATCAGGCATAGGAGCACGTATGCCTCCGAAATTGGCGAAACTCACATCCACACGCTTCCCGGTAATTTCCTGGACGGCACGGATATATTCATCCGCGACCCAGTTCGAAAGTTCGCTTTCAGGAGCATATGATTTCATTCCTCCCGGGCAATGCCCGATGACGGTCTTCACTTCCGCCATCTTGTCCTGGGCGGCAAGCACAACCTTTGCTGCCTTCTTTGTAGCACCCCTGAATGTCTTGCCGTTCGGAGCCACGTACTTGCATCCCTCAACAGAACCGAGAGAAGACTTGACATTCCCGGCGGTCGCCATCTTCGTCCCGGTCCGGGACTCGTCCATCAGGACTCTCTTCCACGAGAATTCCTGGGCACCGGCACAGAGGGAGAAAAGGGCCAGGAAAATCGCCAAAGAAATAACTCTACGCATAATTATTTCATTTTCAACCATTTCCACAGATCGGCAAAAGTGGATTTCTTGCCGAACATGAGGATTCCAGCCTTGTAGATCTTCGCAGAAGCCCAGGCACAGGCGATGAAAGTACCCACGAGAAGGACGACCGAGAGCAGGATCTCCCAGAGCGGAACTCCGTAAGGAATCCTGGCCAGCATCACTATAGGAGATGTGAAGGGGATCATGGAACCCCACCAGACGATCCCGCTTTCAGGATTGCGCATTGCAAAGAACACAATGAAGAATGCCAGCATCAGAGGGATGGTGACAGGCAGTTGGAGCTGCTGGGCGTCACCTTCGTTCTCAACCGCGGAACCTATTGCCGCATACATGGATGCGTAGAGGAGGTATCCGAGTATGAAGTAGATGAAGAAGCAGACAATCAGTTTCACCCAAGGGATTCCGGCAAGTGTCGTAAGGATCACCCCGCCTTCACCGAGCTCAGCCATCTGGGTCATGTCCATTCCACCCATACCGGCAGGAGCCATCTGAGCCTGTGAGAGCATATCCCCGAATCCGAAGATGGCGCTCGCTCCGGCGACCAGTACCAGTGTCAGGACAATCCACAAGAAGAACTGTGTCAGTGCCACGAGGGCGATGCCGATTATCTTACCGTACATAAGCTCGGTAGCCTTTACCGACGAGACCAGGACCTCCACCACACGGGAGCTCTTCTCCTCTATGACGGATGCCATGACAGTCGCCCCGAACATTGCGATGAACATGTAGATCATCATACCAAGAACCATGGACAGGATCATGAAGATACCTGATTCAGAGACTGTCGCCTTTCCGCTGTCGTCAATGGTGTACTCGCCTACACGGACCTTGGCCTTCACATTATTCATGATGTCCTTCAGGCCTTCGATGTCATATGTACTGATCCTGTAATCCTCCACTGCCCTGCTCGCAGCGCCGGAAATCATTTCATTGAAATCGATTCCGGTAGGTTTGCGGCTGTAGGTCTGTATGCTGACGGACTTGGTGGAATCGAGCGGAGAAACCATCAGGAGCACATCGTAATCCTTGCCGACCGAAGTCTTCAAAGCCTCTAAGTCCTGCCCGCTGCAGTCAGTGTAAACAGCTGATTCACTGTCATTGAGATAAGGCACGACAATGCCCGACTGATCGAACACAGCCACCCTTTGGGACTTCTCCTTGACGTTCATCATCAGGAGGGAAGGCAGGATGCATATGCCTGCAAAGAGGATCGGCACCACGAATGTGGTGATAAGGAAACTCTTCTTCTTTACGCGGTTAAGGTATTCGCGTGAAATGACTACGCTTGTCTTATGCCAATTCATTCTCAGTTCCTCCCGTAACCAGTTTAATGAAAATATCGTTCATGCGGGGCATGAGCTCTTTGTAGGAATTGACTGTCACCCCTTTGTCCAGGAAGGTCTTCAGGGTGCTGTTGCCATCGGTCTCCCTCGGCAGGACTTCGGTATGACGGCCGTTTTCATCAGTGTAGACCAGCTCGACATTGTTGTTGCCGTAACGCCTCCTGATGTCGGTCAACTCTCCCGTAATGACCAGGCGGGACTTGTTGATCAGGGCGATGTTGTCACAGAGTTCCTCGACACCCTCCATATTGTGGGTAGAGAGGATGATGGTGGCGCCCTCGTCCCTGAGCCTCAGGACCTCTTTGCGGATGACTTCGGCATTGACCGGGTCGAAGCCGGAGAAAGGCTCGTCCAGGATCATCAGGGAAGGCTTGTGGACGACCGTAGTGATGAACTGGAGTTTCTGGGCCATACCTTTCGAGAGTTCCTCGACTTTCTTTCCCCACCAGTCCTGGATGCCGAAACGGACGAACCATTTCTTGAGCTCCACAGTAGCCTTACGGGCACTCATTCCCTTAAGCTCAGCGAGATATACGGCCTGCTCCCCTACCTTCATCTTGCGGTAGAGTCCACGCTCCTCAGGCATATAGCCGATTTTCTCGACGTCTTCCTGGGTAATCGGTTTTCCTTTGAACAAGACGGTCCCGCTGTTGGGAATGGTTATCCTGTTGATTATACGTATAAGTGTGGTCTTTCCGGCACCGTTTGGGCCCAGAAGTCCGAAGATCTTGCCTTCGGGAATGTCGAGAGTAACATCATCGAGGGCTACTTTCTCCCCGAAGCGTTTACTGATTCCCTGGCATTGAATAATGTTTTCCATATGCAGTCTATTTCCGCAAAAATATAAAAGATTTATCGAATTGCAATATTTTTTTAATGAAATTTCAAAGATTCAGTATTTTTGTCACCAGTTCCATGAGAAGATCCGCCCCAGTAGCCTCCCCGCTGTCGCCTCCTTTGCCGCGATAATCATATTCAGTCAGAAGGGATATGATTTTCAGGCATTTCTGCAGAGGATAAAAAGAGACGGCAGAGTCATATTCACGGAAAAAATACGGGTTTACGGCAAGTACCGCTGCCTTCTCGGCATTCTGGGGACGAGGATTCTTCTGCAAAAGGGCATGATAGCGGAGTATCCTGCCGAAATGCATGAAAAGGGCACTCGTAGCAGCCGGCAGGGCGAACTTCGGGGCGTTCCCGATGTGAGCCGCCAGCCGCAAGGCATCAGGAGCCCTGTGGAGGGACAGTGCCTTTGTGAGCTCGAAAATAGAGAACTGACGGCTTATGCCCACATTCTTCTCTATGTCTGCTGCAGTCACCCTTACAGTACCCTCAGGCAGGTTCTTCATGAGCTTCTCAGTCTCGACCGCGATCTTCCCCAGGTCCGCTCCTGCATCCTCGGCAAGCAAAGCAGCCGCATCAGGATCTATCTGAAGGCCCTTTCCGGAGTACCATGAGAGAATCCAGTCTGCCACTTCATAGTCCTTAAGCAGATTGGACTCCACTATTACCCCGTTCTTCTTTGCCGCGAGATAAAGGGATTTGCGCTTGTCGTATTTCGCCCCGTGAAGAAGGATGACCAGGATAGTACTGTCGAGCGGATTTTCGCAATATATGGACAGCTGGTCAAGGCTCTTCATGTTCTGGGCTTCCTTGACCACCACCAGCTGACGCTCAGCCATCATGGGATAACGGCGCGCCGCGGTTATTACGGTCTCCGCCTCGACATCCATTCCATAGCATATGGTCTGGTTGAAGTCCCTTTCCTCCTCAGGAAGCGCATTGTCTATGATCGCCTGGCACACCAAGTCCGGGTAATACGGTTCTTCGCCCATAAGCAGGTACACCGGCGCGAATACGCCGGCTTTCGCGTCCTCAACGATCTTCCTGCACTGAGCCTCCAGAGCGATGTATCCTGCCGTCCTGGCCATATGCTTACCTCACATTGAAATCCACGATGCTGCGGATGTCGGCGGATGAAACGCCGACCATGGCCTGGTAAGTCCCGGGTTCGGCAACCCATTCATGGGCGCCCTCGTCGAAATATGCGACTGCGGAAGGATCGATCTCGAAAGAGACCACGGCCGATTCCCCGCTGCGGAGGAAGACCTTCTTGTAGCCCTTCAGTTCCTTGACGGGACGGTCCACCGAAGACTCTTTGGCGCATATGTAGAGCTGAACTACCTCAGCTCCGTCAACAGAACCGGTATTCTTCACAGGGACCTTGACAGTCAGGTGCTTCCGGCCTTCGGGATAACTGCCGGCTCCATAGCGCCCCGATGAAAGGGAACCGCGTACAGAAGCGTCGCCAAGCTCAAAAGTGGTATAGCTCAGACCATATCCGAATGGGAAGAGAGGCTTGATGCCCTGCTTCTCGAACCAGCGGTAGCCAACATATATGCCTTCGGAATAATCCTCCTTGTAGATGGTCCTGGTGATTCCGCTGAGAGTCTGCTGATAAGGGATACCGGGATACTGCTCCACTGTCCTGATCGGACCGTCTTCCAGGGCGACCGGGAATGTAAAGGGCAGCTTGCCGCTGGGGTTCACGTCTCCGGAAAGGACATCGGCCAGGGAACGGCCGGCCTCGCTTCCGAGATACCAGTCCTGCACGACTGCGGGGACCTTGTCAATCCACGGCATGGCGACGGAGCTTCCGGATATGTTCACCACGATCAGATGCGGGTTCGCCGCGGCGAGAGCCTCGATAACTGCATCCTGATCATATGGAAGGCCAAGGGCGAGCCTGTCGGCTCCCTCTGCATCCTGATGGTTGCTCTTGTTGAGACCACCGATGAAAATCACGTAATCGGCATCTGCGGCGGCAGCGACAGCATCTGCTATGAGCTGCTCAGCGGAACGGTCCTCGGAGAGGTCCACGGCCAGCTTGACACCGTTGTAATTGCTCGTAGGATCGCCCACGTAACCGCGCTGGTACTCTACCTTTGCGCCTTTGAAGCGTTCCTGGATACCCTGGAGCGGAGATATCTCATGCTGGACTTTCAGGGAAGATGAACCGCCGCCCACTGTCATGGGCTTGACTGCATTCTCCCCTACTACCAGGATCTTCCCGCCGTCTTTCATCGGAAGGAGGGCGCCGTCGTTCTTCAGGAGTACGATTCCCTCGGAACCGATCTTCCTGGCGGCTGCGTAATGCTCAGGAGAAGTGAACTTGCCAAACGGCCTGTCAGGACTCATGCTGGTACGGAATATCAGCCTGAGCACCCTGCGGACCTTGTTGTCGAGGTTTTCCTCAGTCTGCTTGCCGGAAATCAGGAGTTCCCTGTAAGGCCTGGCCATGTAATAGTTGTCATATGCATTCGAAACCCCGTTCGTAAGTCCGTTGGTCCAGGTTCCGAACTCCATGTCAAGGCCGTTCTCAGCAGCCTGGACGGTGTCATGGGTGCCGCCCCAGTCGGAGACCAGCACTCCGTCGAAACCGAATTCCCCTTTCAGGATCTCATTGACCAGATAGGGATTATGGCAGTTGAAGAAGCCCTTGTAGAGGTTGTAGGATCCCATAACGGCCCATGCTCCGCCTTTCATGACGGCAGCCTTGAACGCAGGCAGGTAGATCTCGTAGAGAGCCCTGTCGCTGACATTCACGTCGGTGTTGTTCCTGTTGAGTTCCTGGTTGTTGAGGGCATAATGCTTTACGCACACAGCCACTCCGTTGCTCTGTACACCCTGGACATATGGCACGACGGTCTGGGAAGATAGGAAAGGATCCTCACCCATATATTCGAAATTACGGCCGCAGACAGGAGTACGGTAGATGTTCACTCCGGGACCGAGAAGGATGTCCTTCTTGCGGTAACGTGCTTCTTCACCCACGCTCTTGCCGTAGAGGGCGGACAATTCTGTGTCCCAGGTAGCTGCAAGGCATGTCAGGGCCGGGAAAGCAGTACAGGAGTCATTGGTCCAGCCGGCCTGGTTCCACTGGTCCCAGAAAACCTCGGGACGTACACCGTGGGGACCGTCATCTGTCCACACCTCGGGGATACCAAGGCGAGGTACACCTGCTGAACTGAATTTTGACTGTGCGTGGATCACGGCCAGCTTCTCATCCCTGGTCATCCTGGAAAGAGCATCTTCGACACGGGTCTCGATGTCCTTGGACGGATCAAGATATGCAGCCTCGGGGGCAGTACCTTTCTGCGATGCATGGCCGCATCCAGTCAAGGATACAGCCATGCAAGCGATAATTGCTAAATAGTTATGTTTCATTGAATTACTGAATTTCATCCCTCTTTTCCTTGGCCCTGGTCAACTTTTCCTTCATCGCATCTGCAGCAGCCTCGATGGCGTTCTCGAAGGAGACTGAACTCCTCTCGATGACGAATTTCTGGCCAGGCGCAAAGACGGTGAGTTTGACGGTCTTGTTCTCAGGTTTCGGACCGAGCGACAAAGTCACTTCGGAATCAGCCCCTTCATAGAACCTCTCGAGCTTCGAGACTTTCTTTTCGATGAACGCCTGAAGTTTCTGGTCGGCGTCGAACTTCAAAGATCTGACTTTAATCTCCATTTTTACCTCCGCTTTTAGCCCTTGGGTGGGATTGTTTATAAACTTGTTTCAGTTGAGCGACAGAGGTGTGGGTGTAAACCTGCGTTGCTGCCAGCGAGGAGTGACCGAGAAGCTCCTTGATCGAGTTCAGGTCCGCCTCATTGTTGAGCAGTCCAGTCGCCAGGGTGTGCCTGAGGACATGGGGGGATTTCCGCCCCGTAATGCCTTTGACGCCTTCCAGCTCCCTTTTCACCATCCTGTCAACCGCTTCCGGATAGAGTTTGCTTCCCGAAAAAGTAACAAGCATTGGTGAATCTGCAGGTCTCACTCTCTTATCTACCGCCTCAACTGCTTTCAAATATAACGAAATTTCTTCAGATAATGTGCCAATCAGAGGAATTTCTCTCATCTTGTCCCCTTTCCCCCTCACTTTTAGGATTTTGCGTCCGGGATCATATGAGTTCACCCTTAGTCCGATCAGTTCCGCCCTGCGGATTCCGGTACCTGAAAGAAGGGACATGACCATCCTCCTCAGACGGGCCTCGTAAATCTCCTTCGCCGCCTTGTCATCTTTTTGAGCGAGAGCGGTTTTCAGGTATTCAAGCGATTCACGGTCAGCCGCATATGAAGACGACTCCAGATACTGCTCTAGCGCTTCTTCCTTGTAGAAATACGGGAGCCTTTTTTCCACCTTGGGACGGGAGACCCGTTTGACCGGATTGGAATCCAGGATTCCCCGGAGCATGAGCCAGCGGCAGAACGAACTCAGGGCGGACATATGCTGGCACACCGTCCTGGCCGAATGGCCCGAAGAGACGAGGCTGACTTCATATGATCGGAGCAGCGATGGCTGTAAAGACTTCACTGTCAATTCATCAGTGAGGGCCTCCCCTTCACGGCACAGGAAACCGCACCACGACTCCAGCACGCCCTCATATATGTCCTGGGTGCGGTCGGAATAGCGCTTTACGGTACGCAGGTATGTCAGGAACTCCTCTGTAAGCATATGTCTGGAATAAGCATATGTCAGGCTTCATGGAGCCCGAATTCGGACGCGAGGGAACGCATATAGGCGTCCGCAGCCTCGAAAGTGTTTTCGATCCGGCCGTCGAGTATGGCGTCCTTCACCTTTTCCTTGAGCACTCCGATCACATGGCCGGGACCGATGCCATATGTCTTCATAATGTACTCTCCGTCAATGGGATTCTTGAAGTTGCGGATTGCATCCTTGGCCTCCACCTCGGCGAGCTTCACCCTCACACGCTCGAAATTGTGCCTCAGGCGGGCCACCTTCGCTGCATTCTTGGAAGTGATGTCGGCGTTACACAGGAGCATCAGGTCATCGATGTCATTCCCGGCGTCGAACAGGAGCCTGCGCACTGCGGAATCGGTCACCTCATCATCTACCAGCGCGATGGGACGCAGATGCATTTCCACCAGCTTCCGGACATATTTCATCTTCTCGTTAAGAGGCATATGAAGGCTCTGGAAAATCTTCGGCACCAACCTTCCGCCGACGGCGTCGTGGCCGTGGAAGGTCCACCCCGCAACGGGATCGAATCGCTTCGTCTTCTCCTTTCCGATATCATGAAGGAGGGCCGCCCACCTGAGCCATACGTTGGGTTTGGTGCGCATCTTCTCGTCGAAACCGTTACCGTCTTCATGGACCACATAATCCTTCAGGCGGCCTTCGGCTATCGCGGTAAGTTCCTCCTCGGCAACGTTGTCGACTACCTGGAGAGAGTGAGAGAAGTTGTCCTTATGTCCTTTACCGTCAACTGTTTCCACTCCCTTCAGCCTGGTAAGCCAGGGAAGGATGTAATCCAGAAGCCCGGTTTCGTCCATTATACGGAATGCCCCGGAAGGCCTGTCGCACACCAGGATCTTGTCCAGTTCCTCGACTATGCGTTCCTTGGAAAGGATTGTCAGCCTGTCCTTCATCTGCTTCATGGCATCTATTGACTCCGGGACTATGGTGAACTGAAGGTCCGGAGTGCTGAGAGTAGTCGCGAACCGGATGGCGCGAAGCATGCGCAACGGGTCGTCGGAATAGGTCTGGCAGGGCTCAAGCGGTGTACGGATGATACCGGCTATCAGGTCCCTGACCCCGCCGAAGGGATCGAGGAGGGCGCCGTAATCTTCCTTGTTGAGGCTGAGCGCCATCGCATTGATAGTGAAGTCCCTGCGAAGCTGGTCGTCCTTGAGGCTACCGTTCTCGACAATGGGCTTGCGGCTCTCACGCCTGTAGGATTCTTTCCTCGCCCCGACGAATTCCACCTCGATGGAACGCCAGTGGAGCATTGCGGTCCCGAAGTTCTTGAAATAAGAGACCTTGCAGTCGCGATGCTCATGTCCGGAGATGTACTTTCCCACCTCCTCGGCGAATCCTATCCCGCTCCCCTCGACTACTATGTCCACATCGTTGCAGGGACGTCCGAGGAAACAGTCACGGACATATCCTCCTATCACATATGCCCTGATGCCTGTGGCGGCCGCGACCTCGGAAATCATTCCGAAGACCGGATGAACGAGATACTCTGTCAATATAGTCTCTGCCATATCCTTCCAGGGTCTTACCTCATACGGATTTCACTGTACAGCGGCAGCCTGTCGGTGCGCGTGTAGGCACCTTTATCCCGATAGAAAACCGCCGTCGAATTGCCATTGGTAATAATGATCCAGCGGACTTCGAGCGCCAGGTCGTAGCGGAGGGCCTGGGAGAGGACCTCACTGTCCAGAGCTACCTCGGGACGCTTGCACTCTACCACGACTGCAGGAGCGAGGGCACGGTCCCATACGATCAGGTCAGCGCGGAAAGACTTCTTCCCGTACTTGAAGAATGTCTCGCTCATCATGGCATGATAGGGAACTCCGCTTTGTTCGTGGAGAACACTGATAATCCATTGCCTCACTTCTTCTTCCGGAGTGAGTGCTACTGATTTCTTTCTCAGGGGGTCCCAGATCTGCCTTTCCATGCCACAATCAGTTATATCCATATGCAAAATTAGTCAAAAAAGGTTATATTTGCAGAAGTTTTCCGATCTGAATGGGGATGTACTGGTTTTGACAGCGTTGACCTCGGACGGTAAGCACGCCGGGCGCCTGAAGTGGGCCCGTTAATCTCGGCTTCAAAAAATCAGTTGCCAACGACAACTATGCACTCGCTGCCTAATTAGACTCAGTCAATTAGCTTAATCCAGGCCGCCAAGGCTGCGGTCGGACGAGTATCCCGCGGACATTACGCCGTCTCTGATCCGATCACGGGGTATCATCCAAGACGGATGCACTGGTGGACTCCTTTAAAGCCAGCCAAGATTCAAAGGATAAGCTGACGCTGGCCCGCCTTCCGGCAGGCGACAGACGAAAACCAAAGGACGGATAAGCGTGTAGAAAGCTGCCTGATGCGGCGTTTGGACGGCGGTTCGACTCCGCCCATCTCCACGAAAATCCCTCTCAGAGTACTCTGGGAGGGATTTTTCATTCACAATGTATCAATTTATGTGACAAATTATTATAAATATAATCAGTAATCTCTTCCTGACTTTATTCATTATTATCACAAATCTTTCACTTACCTTATAGGGGTGAAAAGAATGGTTGATTCCCAAAGGGTAAAAGACTCATAGTCCCACTGTCCTTTCTCAAATCCGAGTCCGAGAAATTCTCCTTCCGGAGTTTCAATGCTATAGAGACTGGTGAAGCGGAAACCATCATTTTCGCTAAGGAAATCTTCTTTGACCTTTGTGGCAGATTCACTCAAGGGTGTATCAGGATCCAATTTGTGCCGTGTCTCTGTCCATGCCCAACCACGACCTTGACGGGATCGTGCAGTCTTGATAATGCCACTATCAAGGATAAATACCAGGTTGTCTCCGCTCTCATTGACAGCCCCCAGGATCTCCGCATATGGATATCGCGCCTTCACAGCGTCTAGAGACGGAGAAATATCTCTCCATGTAAACGAAGGATTGATGGATCCTCCATGGGAATCGTATAAAAGGGTACCATTCTCGCTGATCACGATATATTCCGTCCTGTGGACAATCCCATCCGAACTGACACCTTGAGTATCCTTCAGAGGCACATCGAAGCGGAACTCGAATTGCTTGTGATCTATACCTCTACGAGATGTTTCAATAACATAGCTGCCAGGCCAACTTCCTGTCTCAGAGTAGTCCTCATTCTCAACTCCTGTGCTTAGATAAGCCCTGGCGACCTTCCTTGGCAGCTGAAATAGGAAATCGTCAGTCGAGTACATCTTATTTGTCATCATCCAGACCTTGTCCTTATAGTGTGCCTTCGCCTCAAGGCCATCACTGTCAATGAATTCCAGTTCCGCCCAACCATCGTAATCCTCTCCATAATGGTTGCTTTGCAGGGTTGCCCCAGGATAGCGTGCCTCGAAATCAGCACGCACATAGTCCGGAATGGGATCGTATGGCACCTGCGGTTCTTTTTCACACCCCGTCAGGGTTACCAACCCGAAGGTTGCTAATAATATGGCTATTTGATGATACCTAAGAATAGTTTTAAACATGATCATATTCCCCTTTGTTTAATACACTTATTTGTTTAATACACTTAGAAAGCCCAGCCGAAGCCCAGGTGTGGCCAGAATACGAAGTTGTTGCCGCCAGTATCGTACAACGTGAGGAAGCCGGCACGCAAAACGAAGCCCTTTTCGGTCACAAGCCTATAGCCAGTGCTTAGGTAAGGAATTGCTCCCATTTCGTTATGTGGTTTAGCTCCTGTCTTCGACGTATAT
>JAFRXO010000031.1 GCA_017443465.1 Bacteroidales bacterium | reverse complement strand
GACAAAGAATCCGAACCCGACATCTACAATGCTATCCGCAGGGACGCCCTCCTCGAGAACGTAACCGTGGACGAGGCCGGCAAGATCGACTTCAATGACAAGTCCGTAACCGAGAACACCCGCGTCAGCTATCCTATCTACCACATCGAGAAGATCGTCCGTCCGGAAAGCCAAGGACCCGCTGCAAAGCAGGTTATCTTCCTTTCCGCAGATGCTTTCGGAGTCCTTCCTCCGGTCTCCATCCTCACTCCCGAGCAGACGAAGTACTACTTCCTCTCCGGCTTCACCGCCAAGCTCGCTGGTACTGAGCGCGGAATTACCGAGCCGACCCCGACCTTCTCAGCTTGCTTCGGCCAGGCTTTCCTCGAGCTGCATCCTACCAAGTATGCCGAGGAGCTCGTCAAGAAGATGAAGAAGAGCGGCGCCAAAGCTTATCTCGTGAACACAGGCTGGAACGGAACCGGCAAGCGTATCTCCATCCGCGACACCCGCGGTATCATCGACGCTATCCTGAACCATTCCATCGATGCTGCTCCGACCAAGACCATTCCTTACTTCAACTTCACTGTTCCGACCAAGCTCGAAGGTGTTGACACCGGCATCCTCGATCCTCGCGACACATATGCAAAAGCTGAGGAGTGGGAGGTCAAGGCTAAGGATCTCGCAGGACGTTTCATCAAGAACTTCCACAAGTACGAGTCCAATAAAGCCGGTAAGGCTCTCGTAGCTGCCGGTCCGAAGCTCTAATCTGAGATACGGACATAATTCAAGAGAGGCTGCCCAGCCTCTCTTTTTTTAATCAATAACAGGTTTATCATGAAGCGTTTACTTATAATTGCCGCAGTTCTGGCCCTCGTTTCCTGCACGCACGAGGAAGGCTGGAAACTAGTCTGGACCGAGAATTTCGACGGACCGGCCATCGATGAGAATGTCTGGTCAAGAGTTGAGCTCGGGAAGAGCGACTGGAATAACATGATGTCCCTCCGTGAGGACCTGGCTTACATAGAGGACGGCCAGCTCGTGCTTCTGGGGAAGGTCAATGACGGCAGATCTTCAGACACTACTGCATTCGTAACCGGCGGAGTGAGGAGCAACGGCAAGAAATCTTTCAGCATGGCCAGGTTCGAGATCAGGGCCAAGTTCAACTGCGTCAATGGTTTCTGGCCGGCCCTGTGGCTCATGCCTGACTGCAAGATGCAGGATGGTGACTATGCCGAAATCGACATAATGGAGCACCTGGACAGCGATGATTTCGCTTACCAGACCGTCCATTCGAGGTATTCCCTGGATGTGAGCCGCACTGAGCCTTTGAACCATGGGAAGGGAGACATCAACAAGGATGACTGGAACATCTACGCCGCGGAAGTTTACCAGGACAGCATATGCACGTACACCAACGGTGTGAAGACCATGACCTATCCCCGCATCGAGGGGAAGGAGAAACAGTTCCCCTGGCCTGATTATCCCTTCTTCTTCATCCTGTCGAACCAGCTGGAAGGCAACTGGGTCGGGAAAGTCACCGATCCGTCGCAGCTTCCTTCTGAACTCCGTGTTGACTGGATAAAGGTTTACCAGTGGGAGTAGCGTTCAGCCCCGGAGCCAAGCAAACCTCATACGTCGACGTCAGGGCATGCCTTCGCTTCGACGGCTCGACGGCTAACTCGGGACTTTTATCCGCCCCTGGCGTATAACGTCCCTCGAACAAACGCCCGTCGCGAGGCGCCGTCTTCGCTCGCCCTGCCTGGAACCTGACGTCTCCAAATCGGCTTACCCGGCTCCGGGACAGCACGAAACAGCTATACGGCCAGCTATACCTCTCAGCACTGAAAATTTTGCTATCTTTGGCATATGACTGCGCTTGAGGTTTTGAAGAAATACTGGGGCTATGACTCGTTCCGGCCGATGCAGGAGAAGGTCATCTCCGCCACGCTGGAAGGAAGGGATGTCCTGGCCATCCTGCCCACCGGAGGAGGCAAATCCATATGCTTCCAGGTCCCGGCAATGATGACTGACGGGCTCACCCTGGTGGTAACTCCTCTGGTGGCCCTGATGAAGGACCAGGTCCAGAACCTCACCGACCGCGGCATAAGGGCCATGGCGATCCACGCCGGGATGAACCGGAGCGAAGTGGACCTCGCCTTCAACAACGCCGCGTACGGCGACTACAAATTCCTCTACCTCAGCCCTGAGAGGCTCTCCACAAGGCTCTTCCAGTCATATGTCCCCGTCCTCGGAATAAGCCGGATAGTGGTTGACGAGGCACACTGCATATCCCAGTGGGGATATGATTTCCGCCCGGACTACCTCAATATCGGCCAGCTCCGCTCCAGCATAGACGCTCCCGTCATAGCGCTTACCGCCACAGCCACCCCCGAAGTCGCAGACGATATAATGGAAAAGCTCCGCTTCAAGGAGAAGCTTCTGATAAAGAGCGGATTCGAGAGGCCCAACCTTTCATATATAGTCCGGAAGGCCGAAGACAAGAACGGCCAGCTCCTGAACATATGCAAAGGCGTACCGGGGAGCGGTATAGTCTATTGCCGGAACCGGATCAGATGCGAAGAAGTTTCCGCCATGCTCTCCGCGGAAGGAGTCGAATCCTCATTCTACCATGCCGGCCTGGGGACACAGGCACGCGCCGAGAGGCAGGAAGCCTGGAAAAGAGGCAAGATACGCGTCATGGTCTGCACCAATGCCTTCGGAATGGGAATCGACAAGGCGGACGTGCGCTTTGTAGTACATTATGACATCCCGGAAAGTCCGGAAGCCTATTTCCAGGAAGCCGGGAGGGCCGGGCGCGACGGAAAGAGATCATATGCCGTGCTCATCTGGAACGGCACCGACACCAGGCGCCTGAGCCAGATCAGGGAAGTCACCTTCCCCTCCCTGGAGTTCATCGAAGACATCTATCACAAAGTCCACATATTCTTCGAAATCCCGTATGACGCGGGCGAAGGGAGGCAGCTGAAATTCAACCTGGACGAATTCTGCAAGCACTTTGGCCTGAAAGACAGGTCCGGAGTCTTCCACGCGATGAAATATCTGGAGCAGTGCGGTCACTGGACCTATTCGGAGGATATAGAGATCGAGACGAGGGTCAAGATCAAGGTGGACCGTAACGCCCTCTATTACACCGACCTTCCGGAAGAAAGCATGCTCCTGGTACTGGAGACCCTGATGCGGAATTACAGCGGTATATTCTCCTTTGCGGTCAGGATCGATGAGGACTACATCTCCTCGAAATGCGGGATGACGGTCCCCCAGTTCCGGCAGACGCTTTACCGCCTCTCCCTGGAGCACGTAATCTCATATATCCCTAACGACAGGGCCGACGTAATCTTCCTGAAGCATCCCAGGCTCCGCCCCGGGAACGTCAACCTGCAACCTGAGAAATATGCCATGCTTAGGGACTGCTGGGACAGGAGGGCCGAAGCCATGAAGGCATATGCTTCGCAGACAGATAAGTGCAGGTCCCGTTTCATGCTGGAATATTTCGGGCAGGAGAAGACTTCAGACTGCGGCACATGCGACGTATGCCGCCTCAAGGGCGAGGACGAGAGACTCCGGGACATCACACGGAGCGGACTGATCGCGACTATTTCGAAGACAGGAACCTACACCCTTGAAGGCCTGAAAGCAGTGTTTGACGTCCCCGGAGCCGGCTGGTCGCCGGATTGGGTCGAACTTCTCCGGGAACTTATAGATGACGGAACCGTCCCTCCGTACAGACACTGAAACACCTTCTGGAACTGTTTTGGATTCAAAACAGTTCCTTAAACGATTAGAATTTGAAAGTACCGGAAAATGAGATATTTTTGCATAAACAACAGATAAAGCAATGTCTCTTTTCATCCCCGCCGGTTACCATAATCTTCTCGGCAGCACCGAAAACACAGAGAAGGCCATCAAGGCCGTAAAGGACATGTTCCAGGAGAACCTGTCCGCCCAGCTGGTGCTCCTCCGCGTCACCGCACCAATGATCGTTCCTTCCGGAACCGGAATCAATGATGACCTGAACGGGGTTGAAAGGCCTGTCCGCTTTCCTGTCAAGAGCATGCAGGACGCCTCCGCAGAGGTAGTCCACTCCCTGGCCAAATGGAAAAGGCTCAAGCTGGCAGAACTCGGGCTCGCTCCAGGAAGGGGGATCTACACCGACATGAACGCCCTCAGGCCTGACGAAGACCTGGACAACACCCACTCGGTGTACGTAGACCAGTGGGACTGGGAACAGGTAATCCGCAGGGAAGACCGCAATATCGAATTCCTGAAAAAGACAGTCAAACGCATATACGAGGCTGTGAAGGTCACGGGCAACAGGCTCTATGTCGAGTTCCCTCAGCTTGTCCCCCACCTCCCTGACGACATATTCTTCATCCACTCACAGGAGCTTCTGGATATGTATCCGGACCTGAGTCCCAAGGAGAGGGAGAACGCGATCGTGCGCGAGCACAAGGCCGTTTTCATCATAGGCATAGGCGGGAAGCTGTCGGACGGAAGCATCCACGACGGAAGGGCCGCCGACTACGATGACTGGAGCACCCCGGGAGAAAAAGGCTATCCGGGCCTCAACGGCGACATCCTCCTGTGGAATGAAGTGCTGGACAGCTCGTTCGAGATTTCCAGCATGGGTATAAGGGTCGATGAAACCTCCATGATGAGGCAGCTTAAAGAGCATGGGATGGAGTACAAGAAGGATCTCTATTTCCATCGCAGGCTCCTGGGGGGCGAACTCCCCTGCACCATCGGAGGCGGAATCGGACAGTCCAGGCTCTGCATGTATTTCCTGCGCAAAGCCCACATCGGAGAGATCCAGTCAAGCATATGGCCGCAGGAAATGAGAGAGCGCTGTGAAAGCGCCGGCATCCAGCTAGTCTGACATATGGCTGGAGAAAGGGCCCTTCTTCTAGAAAAAATCCGCACGGGACAACCCATGAGCACGCGTCAGCAGTTCAAGCTGACGCTGATCCTGAGTGCCCCGGCAATGATCGCACAGCTGTCATCCATAATGATGCAGTTCATCGATGCAGCGATGGTCGGCAGCCTCGGCGCCGGTCCTGCGGCTTCGATCGGCCTTGTATCCACGGCCCTGTGGATGTTCGGCAGTTTCTGCTTTGCAGGAGCGGCGGGATTCTATGTACAGGTAGCTCATCTGATTGGAGCGAATGATTTCAAGAGCGCCAGGTCCGTCCTGCGGCAGGCCATGACTTCCCTGCTCCTGCTCGGACTCTTTCTCGCCGCAACAGGCATATGCATCGGCCCGTACCTTCCCCGCTGGCTCGGAGGGAATGAAAGCATATGCGCCGATTCCAGCGCTTACTTCATGATAATGATGGCATTCATCCCTGCGCTTCAATTCGAGGCCCTGTGCTCCGGGATGCTCCAGAGCAGCGGGAATATGAAAGTGCCCAGCATCCTGAATGTCCTGATGTGCGTCTTGGATGTAATCTTCAATTTCTTCCTCATATTTCCCACACGAGAGATAGGAGGAGTCACTGTCTGGGGGGCTGGCCTGGGTGTAAAAGGAGCCGCACTTGGAAGCGGATGCGCCGAACTGGTAGTCGTAATCCTGTTCCTTTACTATATACTCTTCCAATCCAAAGAACTGAAGATCAATCACGAGAGAGGAAGCTTCATACCGACTTCAAAGTGCCTGAAGAATGCCGCAAGCATAAGCCTTCCGATGGGCCTTCAGAGTCTGGTGATCAGGGGCGCGAACGTAGCCAGCACTGCGATTGTCGCACCCCTGGGGACGATAGCCATCGCCGCCAATTCCTTCGCCATTACGGCAGAGAGCTTCTGCTACATGCCCGGATACGGCATCGGGGACGCAGCTACTTCGCTGGTGGGCCAGAGCCTGGGAGCCGGGAGGAAGAACCTGGCAAAGGGCTTCAAGCGCATCACCCTGACGGAAGGGATTTCCATAATGAGTTTCCTGTCCGTAATCATGTTCTTTACGGCGCCATGGCTCATAGGACTGATGTCACCTGAGCAGGCCGTAATCGATCTCGGAGCCAAGGTGCTGAGGATAGAATGTTTCGCCGAAGCAGGCTTTGCCGCGGCCATAGTAGGGTACGCAATTTGCGTAGGAGCGGGAGACACCCTCGTCCCCAGTTTCATCAACTTCGGAAGCATATGGCTGGTCCGTATCGGGCTGTCACTCCTGCTGATTCCTTCCCTGGGACTGGCAGGATTCTGGATTGCGATGTGCGTGGACCTGAATGTGCGCGGACTCCTCTTCATAATGAGGCTGCGCGGCAGCAAATGGATGGACAAATATAAAAATGATTGACATATGAAACTATTCAAAGACATGACTTTCGGCGGAGAACGCCCGTTATTCGGCCTGCAGGATGCCCGGCTTGAAGGCATCACCATAACCGACGGGGAATCCGGCATAAAATTCTGCCGTAACATCGAAGCCGACAGCTGCAAATTCATAGGGAAATATCCCTGGTGGCATGTCGATGGTTCCCTCATCACCAACTGCTACTTCGCCCCCGGCTCCAGGAGCGCCATATGGTATTCTGACAACATGGTGATGAAGGACTGCGTCATCGACGCCCCGAAGTTCTTCAGGGAGATGTCCGGGCTCACCGTAGAGAATGTGGTGATGAACGACGCAGACGAAACCTTCTGGGAAGTCAAAGGGCTCAAGGTAAGGAACCTTACCCTCCACGACGGCACCTACCCCTTCATGTTCTGCGAAGACGTGGATGTGGACGGCCTTGTGAGCGACTCGAAATACGTTTTCCAGTACGTGAAGAACGTGACGGTACGCAATGCCAAGATTGTCACCAAGGATTCGTTCTGGGAGACGGAGAACGTGACCATATACGACTCCGTACTGGACGGAGAATACCTCGGATGGCACTCGAAGAATCTCCGCCTGGTGCGCTGCCACATTGCCGGAGAACAGCCTCTATGCTACACTGAAGACCTTGTTCTCGAGGACTGTACATTCGATCCAGCATGCGACAGGGCATTCGAGGATTCCTCCCTCCATGCAGAGATCAAGGGAAGCATCACCAATATAAAAAACCCCCGCACCGGCTACATACGAGCCGATGCGGTAGGTTCAGTCACTATTGACAGCTTCCTGCGCGCTCCAGGCGACTGCAGGATAGAGATCAGGGAAAACTCCTAGGCCTGCTCCCACTGGTCGCGGAGAAGCTGGACTGCAGCGGGAAGGACTACATTCTTGTCTCCCACGCACCCGCACTCGAAACTGACATACTTGTCGTAGCCCATTTCCTTCAGGGCGCGGAAACCATCTACATAGTTATCCAGTTCACCATCCTCGGTCGGAGTCTTGCGACGACCGCGGCTGGCGATGTGGACGTGCTGCAGATATTTGCCTGCGGACCAGAAAGCGCCATAGTCAGAGACCTCTTCCTGCATATGCCAGAAGTCGCCCATGCACTTCACTCCGTCGCTGTCCGCATCGCGCGCAATGGCGGCTGCATCGGCAACCAGACGCATATAGAAGGCTTCCTTGCGGTTAAGGGGCTCGAGGATCACTGTAGTACCATGTGCCTTGGCATATTCTCCGAGTTCATGAAGCTGGGCGCAGAGATAGTCCCTTGTCTCCTGGTTGTGAGGCTTGCAGGGCACCTGCCTGTTGAAAGCAGGGACCATGATCACTCCTGTGGAACCCAGTTCTCCGGCAGCATCGATGATACGGCGCATGCTGGTGTCGAAGGCCTCCTTGACAGCGGGATCCTCGGCGAGGATGAAACCGTCGAATCCGGCGCATATGGCCGAGACCTTGATATTGCGGCCGCTGAGGGCGTCCTTGATTTCCTGGACCCTGTCTCCGAGGCCCTTTCCGCCCGGCTCGAATCCGGTGACACCGAGTTTCTCCATGAAGTCGAACTTCTCGGCGAGGGATTTGCCGGGAGCTGTACCTTCCTGGAAAGATATATTCAGCTGGCCAAGGGCTTTCTTGCCCTTGTCAGCTGCACTGCCGCAGGCAGTAACGGCCAGCGGAGAAGCGCCGGCGGCGACCACTGCCGCGCCGGCGATCGAACTGTGAAGGAATTGTCTCCTGTCCATATGCTTATTTCTTCTCCTTTGGAGCTCCGGGAACCCTTACGACATATGAACTCATGTCCATGCGGCCGTTCTCGAGGACGGCGGGCATGTAATCCATGTCGGAGGCGCTGATGGTGTCCCAGTCAACGGTCTTTCCGGTGTAGGCAGCCTCACGTCCCATGACGCCTGCCAGGCTGGAAGTACCGGTCTCGGAAGCCTCTTCGTGTGCCTCGCCCCTGCGGATATGGTTGACCCAGTCCACGTGCTCGAGGACGTAGGGATTGGTCTGGGAATGCTCGGCCTTCTCAGCTTCGGCGTCGAACTTCCAGATGACATTGCCCTGGAGGTCGACAATCTCGTGCTTGGCGCTGTTCCAAGAACCCTTCGTACCCTGTACGAACTCGCTGACATTGTTGGCACAGCCGTCTATCTGGCGGCACATGCTGTGCAGGTGGACATTGTTCTCGAATTCGAAATCGATGCTGAAGTTGTCATACTGGTCGCCGGTGATACGCCTCTGGCGGCTTCCGACACCCGTAGCCTTGAGGGGGTGCTTGCCGATCATCCACATGAACACGTCGATGTTGTGCACATGCTGCTCGACGATGTGGTCTCCGGAGAGCCATTTCCAGTTGACCCAGTCACGGATCATCCACTCCATGTCGCTCCAGTCCTTCTGCCTCTCACGGTACCAGAGCATACCCTGGTTCCAATAGACATTACCGCCGGTGATCTCGCCGATCACACCGTCGGAGATCAGCTGGTAAGCCTCGACATAAGGACGCTGATGGTGACGCTGGGTACCGGTGACAACGGAAAGTCCCTTGGCTGCGGCCTGCTTTGCAGTGGCCATGATGGTGCGGTAACCCTTTGCATCGACTGCGATAGGTTTCTCCAGGAAGGAGTGTACACCCTTTTCGGTAGCATACTGGAAGTGGACGGGACGGAATACCGGAGGAGTGGCAACGATCACCATGTCGACACCGGAATCGATGACCTTCTTGTAAGCGTCGAAGCCTACGAAGCAATTTGCTTCGGGAACTTCCTGACCCTTCTTCTCGATGAGGGATTTGCGGAGATTCTGGAGACGGTCCTCATAAGTGTCTCCGAGGGCTGTAACGGTGATTCCGTCAGCTGCGTCGAGGAGGTTGATGATAGCTCCTGAGCCGCGTCCGCCGCAACCGATGACACCGACCTTGAGGGGTTTCCCCTCGATAGCCTTGTCCGTGAGTTCAGGCACATAGTATGTTCCGCGCTCACGGAGCGGGACAAGTTTATCCTTCTTGGGACCGCATGCAGTCAGAAGGCTGCTTCCTACAAGACCGGTCGCGCCGAGGGCGGCGGAATATGAGAGAAAGTCCCTGCGATTGATTGTTTTGCTCATAATTGATTATTGTTTTAAAGTAGTTTGATTTCAGTTCACGTCAATTCCTTCAGGCACCTCGCAGACGACCCTGAACCCTATCCCGACAATGTCGGAATACCACCATATGCTCTTGGGATTCTGGGGGTCAGTCTTGAGCCATGCGTCATTTTCAGTATGCGAACGCGCGGCGCAGCGCAGCTGCGAAGCATCATCGCTGTAGTTTCCGCCCCTGACAACATACTCTGTACCTTCAGAGGGGCCTTTCGGGTTCACGGTCTCTCCTGAAGCATATGCATCGGCAGCATACCAGTCAGAGCAGTACTCCATCACGTTTCCGAGCATATTCTTGAGTCCGAACGGGTTGGCCTCTACGGACGAGGGCTCCTGAGTCTTGTCCCCGCTGTTCGCGGCATAGACCGCATAACGGCCTATCGGATCGGTGGAAGGCTTGGAGAATTTCTTCCAGAAGCCATTGGAAGAGAATGCCTTGGGACTGCCCTCGAAGAAATACGGAGAGTCCGTGCCGCCACGTGCGGCATACTCCCACTCAGCCTCCGTAGGCAGGCGGTAAGTCCTTCCAGTCTTGAGGGAAAGCCACTGGCAGAATGTCTCGGCAGCATAATGCGACATAGTGATAGCCGGACGGTCGCCCATTCCCCATCCATGGTCCGGGAAACCGAACGGAGGAGTAGGTCCTGTGACCGCATCCACGTCCGAACGGGAATTGTTGGCATATACCACCGAAGGAGGAGTGCGTCCCTCGGACATGGTCTCGTTGTAGAAAGCCCAGTATTGGTTCCAGGTGACCTCCACCTCGCTCATGAAGAACGAAGAAACCGTCACCTCCCTGACCGGAGACTCATCCTCACGGCGGAAAGGTTCTTTTTCATCACTTCCCATCCGGAACGTACCTCCCGGGACAGCTATCATGGAAATGGAAGCCGGAGTCCCCGGCACAGTCTCGGTGAAGTCCCTGAATCCGTCCACCTCGGCGGCGGAAGAGAATATCTCTCCGGAACCGGTGTCCACCTTTCCAGTCATCTTCTCGTGCTTGTAGCCTTCCAGGAAATGTCCGGCATCGAGGTGGCAGCTTATGCAGTCCAGATCAGCTGTAGCCTTGTTGTCATCGTAATAGAGATGGGCCGTTATTCCGTCATCAGTGATGCCCTGGGGATAGAGATTGACGTGGCAAGCCTCGCAAGACTCGTTGAAAACGGTCTTCCTGGCGTGCTCCAGGGTCTGCATCTTGTGCCAGTCTATGTTCGATTTCTTCTTTGTCAGGAAAGCGAAGATGTGGGTGACTCCGAAGCGGGCCTTGACGGCCAGATGCCTGAAATCCCCGGCCGGAGGAAGATGGCACTTGGCGCAGTCGGTAACGGTACCGCTGGCATTGTTGTAATGCACAGACTGCTTCCAGCGTGCCTCCGCATCAGGATGGACATGACAGGCCATGCAGGCGGCGTTCGTAGAAGTGTACTCCATAAGCACGTTGAAACCAATCATGCATGCCAGGAGCAAGATGAACCCGCCCAGTCCCATCAGGAAATATTTATCATTCTGCTTTTGAGACATCTCCACAAATTTACATTTAATTTTTCACAATTCATTGCAAAAAGTTAACTTTGGAATTAAGTATATGAAAACGATCGGTCTTGTCACATGGTATCTCGGAGCGAATTACGGTTCCGTGCTTCAGGCATATGCCCTCAGACAGGCCCTGCTGAGGGAGGGATACGACGTGTATTACCCCCGTTTTTTCGAATGGCCTTTCACCCCCAGGAACATTAAAGTCAATTTCTTCACCCGCTTCGGAATCCGCCGGAAGAAACTCCTCCAGGACTGTCCCTATCCGCAGCAGAAAGAGAAGTTCCTGTCCCTTTTCAGGGATGAATTTCCCTCCAAGCTGCCGGTCACATGTCTCCAGAACAGGATCATGTGCCGGGGAACAGACCTATTCATGGCAGGAAGCGACCAGATCTGGAACTGCTACGACCATTTCCGGAGTTTCGAATTCCTCGGATTCGCAGGTAAGAAAAGACGCGTCTCATATGCCAGCAGCATAGGCACGGGAGACATCCCGGAGCAATACAGGGAGAAGGTGAAAGACTATCTTGGCAAATTCTCCTACATCGGAGTCAGGGAGAAGAATGCGGAGAAGGTACTCAAGGAAATCACCGGAAGGGACGACATCAGGACCGTCCTGGACCCCACTTTCCTCCTCACCCCCGAGGAATGGGACTCATTCGCCGGGAAGACCTCGTTTGTACCTCCAGTAAACGGAGACTATATCTTCTGCTACTTCCTTCGCAAACCCACCGACTACACTGAGACCATCCGGAAAGTGATGGAACTCACCGGAATCGGGCAGGCAATCCTGCTTCCCTCCAACTACTTCCCCTCCGACATCCCCCAAGGGGTCACACTTGTGGACAACGCAGGACCGCGGGAATTCATCAAGGCCCTCAGGGGCGCATCCTACGTACTGACCGATTCCTTCCACGGGACGGCGCTTTCAATCAATTTCTCGAAGCAGTTCGCCAATCTCAAGCGTTTCGACGACTCGGATCCGGCCTCCCAGAACTCCAGGCTCAGTGACCTGGCCGAAAGATTCGGTACCGGGGACCGTTTCTTCAACGGCGAACTTCCGGAACCGATTGATTACAACATGGTTTCCAGCAGATTGAGTGCCCTGCGCCAGGAATCCCTGGACTTCCTTAAAGCCGAAACGAGATGAGCGGAAAAGCAGTGAAAAGGGAGAGATACTACTTGTCCTCTTTCTTCTGGAGCACCCTCACGAAGGTGCTCAACGCTGCCGTAGGGTTCATTTCCGTCCCCCTCCTGATGGGGCTGTTCGGCAGGGCGGAATACGGCATCCTGACCCTTGCGATGTCATGCAACGCCTACATGCACCTACTGGACCTCGGAACCAACAACGGAGCCGTACGTTTCTTCTCGGGATGGAGGGCAGAAGGCAAAGGAGACATGATTTCGAAAGTCGCCCACACCAACATCACCTTCTACGGGATTGTAGCCCTGATCAACGCCGCGGTAATGGTGCTTCTGGCCTTCTGCGGCGAGAGCCTGTTCTCGATCAGCCACTCCCAGTTCCTTATCCTGCGCTGGTGCCTCCTGAGCATCGCGGTCCTGTCCGTCTTCAGCTGGGGAGCTTCCACATTCAGCCAGCTGCTGATCTCGGACATGCAGATGGCCTTCACACAGAAGATGCAGTTCGTCCAGGTCCTTCTCAAGATAGTCCTGATAGTCATAACCCTGAAGGCACCGTTGTCCCTCCAATGGTACTTCTTCCTTCTCACCCTCCTGACCGCATCCCTGATCATCCCATATGCGATAAAATGCCGCAGGGACCGTCTCATCGACAATTTCAAACCCGGATTCTGGTGGCCTGAGTTCAAGGTCGTACTGGTTTTCAGCCTCTCCCTATTCGCCCTGTCATTCTTCCAGGTGACCGCCACCGAATCCCGCCCCATAGTGCTTGGCATCTGCATTCCCGACTCCGCCAACACCCTCACCGACTTCAAGATAATCTCGGTCGTCCCCTCCCTGATCATCACAATAGGAGGAGCCTTCTCATCCATATTCATCCCCAGCACCTCCGAGATGGTGGCACGCGGCGAGCAGGACCGCATCGAACGCTTCGCCTACAAATGGACCCGATACACCTCGGTCATAGCCAACGTACTCTGCGTCCCGTTCATCCTCTGCGCCTCCGAGATGCTCAGCGCATATGTCGGAGAAGAAAACGCACACCTGGGCATATGGATGATCCTCTGGTGCATAACCGTCCTCGTCCAGATCCACACCACTCCGGGCAACAGCCTCGTGATAGCATATGGTAAGACCCGGGCGCTGGTAATCACCACCGCGGCCGCCTGCCTTCTCTCCATAGTACTCAACGTCCTGCTGTGCAGGCACTTCGGAGTCGGGTCCGCGGTAATCGCCTACCTCATCTACGTCCTCATAGTCATAGGTTCCTACTATCTGGTGTACTACCGGAAACTCATGGGGCTGAGCCGCTCCAGGATGGCCTTATCCTTCCTCGCCCCGACCCTCACCGCATTCGCCGTAATGGCCATATGCATGCTTGTCGTCAAGATCTCTCCCGAGTCCTTCGGAGGGATGCCCCGCAGGCTCGCATTCATCCTGATATGCCTGGTCAAGACGGCATGCTGGATCATTCCCTACGGACTCATCCTCCTGGCTACCAGGCAGGTAAGGCTCTCCGAATTCAAGGAACTCAAACCGGTGAAGCAGCAATGAGACTCTGTCCTCCAGATAAATGCAGCGCCTGCGGGGCATGTGAAGCCATATGCCCGGTGCAGTGCATCAGCATGCAGCCCGACGCATACGGGGTGACCCGCCCCGTCATAGGGAAGGACTGCCTGGAATGCGGACAATGCTCCGACACCTGCCCTGTCCTCAACCCGCCTTCAATGCATATGCCTTCGAAGTGCTTCGCGGCATGGAACGAAGACAGTTCGCAGCGGCGCCGCAGCTCTTCCGGAGGGGTCGCCGCCCTTCTCGCCAAAGCATATGACCACTCATTCGGGACTGCATGGGACAAAGACTTCAACGCCATCGTAAAAGAAGGCGATGCCGAGGAATTCAAAGGCTCGAAATACGTCCACAGCAGCTTTTCGCCGGAGGCCTACAGCTCCATCAGGTCCCTTCTCAAGGAAGGCCGGGAAGTGGTTTTCACCGGAAGGCCATGCCAAGTAGCCGGCCTGAGGAACTTCCTCGGAAAAGACTTTGAAGGCCTGGTGACAGCCGACCTGCTGTGCCATGGGACATGCCCCCAGAATTACCTCGATGACGAACTTGAACATATTGGGAAAAAGAACGTTACGGACGTACGCTTCCGAAGCAACGACAGTGACGATTTCTTCCTGACCCTATGGAACGGCAGCGAATGCATTTACCGCGAAAGCGCATCCACACAGCCATATTTCAAGGCCTATCTGGAAGGTCTCAGCCTTCGGGAGAACTGCTACACCTGCCCATATGCCAGGCCGCAGCGCACCGGCGACCTGACCCTCGGGGATTTCATCGGACTGCCGGGGCAGAAATCCTTCGTCGGGGTCAACACCCCGAAAGGAGAGAAAGCCCTGGAGAGGATCCGGGAGGCATTCCCTTCACTCAGATTGGAAGAGCACCCGTACAGTGATAGGCAAGCCTACAGGCCTTCCCTTCTCCAAACTACCGACAAGAGTCCGCTCCGCGGAAAATTCCTGCCGCTCTATCCAAGGTACGGCTTCGCAAAGTCCGCCCGGAAAGTCCTCAGGCACAGCATACTGAAAGAAAAATACATGAAGACATTCCCAAGATTCCACAAAATGGCACACACCCTTAAATCGAAAATACTGCGCATGTTCCTCCTCCTGGTTCCGGCTCTCATCAGCCTTGGATGCACCTCCAGGCAGCTGAAGTCGGGAGACCTGGTTTTCGTCGGAATTCCGGTCGACTACAGCCTCGACTCCACATCGATGAGCAGCGGAATCGCAGCCGCTACCGGCAAGGAAGGGCCGCTTAATTACATACACACCGCCATAGCTGAAGTTGAAGGTGGCCAGGTCTGGATAATCGACGCTACACTTGCGCACGGAGTAGACAGGCACCCCCTGGATACTTTCCTGACGGATTTCACCCTCAGGGACGGAAGCTATCCTGTCTTCGAAGTCATGAGGCTCAAGAAAGGCCCCCGCGACCTGGTGGAAAATGCCAAGAAGCACATCGGGGAGCCTTACGACAACAATTTCCTTCCAGACAACGGAGCTTCTTACTGCACCGAACTGGTCAGGGACAGCTATCTGGACAAAGACGGAAAGCCGATCCTTCCTGCAAACCCGATGAACTTCAAGGGACCGGACGGAGAATTCCCGGTTTACTGGGTGCAGCTTTTCGGGATCCTCGGATCCCCGATTCCCCAGGACATTCCCGGAACGAACCCGCAGGACATGCACTCGAGTCCCCTTCTGGAGAAAGTTGACGTAGATCTTACAGCCCTCAGATAATGAAGATACTTGCCGTCATAGTAACCTACAATCCGGACATGGAGGTGCTCAGAAGGAACATCTCCTCCTTCATCGACGGAGTGGGGAAACTGCTGGTCTGGAGGAACAGTCCTCTGGATGAGGAGGCTGTGACATATGGGCAGGCATGGGCCGGAAAGGTGGAGTTCTGCGGAACCGGGGAGAATGTGGGGCTGCCGAAGGCTTATAACTATGCCGCCGGACGGGCCTCGGAAGAAGGTTTCACCCACCTGCTGATAATGGATCAGGATTCCTGTTTCGCGGATTTCGAGGGCTACATCCAGGCAGCCGCAAAGGTTCCTGACTGCATATGCGGTCCCGTAATCAATTCCAGGTTCCTCCCCTCGGAAATCGTCGATGAGTATGCCCTCATCAATTCCGGCATGCTAATTCCCCTTCCGGTGGTTGAACGCACCGGCGGATGGAGGGAAGACTTCTTCCTGGATGCAGTTGACACTGAATTCCTTTACCACTCCAAATCCCTGGGAATCAGGGCCTGTCACATCAATGCTGGGAACCTGGCCCACTCCCTTGGCAAAAAGGCGGTCAAGAAATTCCTCGGGAAGCCCTACACCATCTTCGATTATCCCCCGAAGCGGCTCTACGAGATCTACCGCAATCCCCTCATCGTAATGCGGACCTATCCTTCATGCACTGCTGAACTCAAGAAAGTCCAGTACAAGGACAACAGGGAACGCCTGGTCCGCATCCTTCTCGGGGAGAAGCAGAAATGCAGCAAGATGAAGGCGATTTTCAGGGGAGTACGTGAAGGATTAAGATACAAGATATGATAGCAATAGAGATGAAAGGCCGGCTAGGCAACCAGATGTTCAGGTATGCCTGTGCGAGGAAACTCCAGATCGAAAGAGGCGGAGGGGATGAACTGGTGCTGGGCTTCAGCTCCATGCGGGGGCTTGACCCGGCACAGGGCTGGAAAGACTCGCTCCAGGACTTCAACACCGCCCCCTACCGCAGCTCAGACAGGAAGATTGCATATTCTGAAGGTTCCCTGGCACAGTCCCTGGCCCTCAAGGCATATTATTTCGATGCAAAGGTCCTGCGGAAGACCCAGGACCGCCTCCTGTTCCTCTCCAGGCAGCAGCAGTGGGCTCCCCTGTTCACCAGGCTGGGAATGGTTGTAAGCGACAACAACGATTTCCTCCCCGACCTCTCTTCAAAGAAAGACATAATCCTCGACGGACTCTTCGAGAACACCCGTTTCTTCGACAGCATCAGGCCCCGGCTCCTGGAAGAATTCACTCCGAAGCACTCTCCCCTCCCGGCCAATGCCCAGCTCCTTGAGCGCATCCAAAGCACAGAGTCCGTCTGCATATCTTTCCGCCGCGGGGACTTCATCTCCAATGCCGGCTACAAGAACATATTCGACGTATGCGGACCGGATTATTACCGTAAAGCAGTGGAAGAAATCCGCTCAAGGGTAAAGGATCCGGTGTTCTTCCTCTTCTCCGACGAGATAGACTGGGTAATAGAGAATGTCCGGATCGACGGGGAATGCCATTACGAAAGCGGGACCGATCCGCAGTGGGAAAAACTGCGCCTGATGTCCTCATGCCGCCATTTCATAATCCCCAACAGCACCTTCGCATGGTGGGCACAGTACCTGGGAACGGCTCCTGACAAAACCGTAGTTGCCCCGTCCAGGTGGTATAACGACTCCCGCCCTGCTTTCCTGCTGACAGACAACATGATAAAGATTGAAGTATGACAACTGACGTAAAGAAGATCCCTGCTTCCATAAGCAGAAGGATACTTACCATAGGAGAGGCTTTCCGCGACAGGAACGCAGGCGGAATCGTCTCCGTCATCCGGACATATGCCGACTGCTTCGAGGTCTTCCGCTTTGTAGCATCTTCCCGCGAGAGGAACATCCTGGACAAGATAATCTATGACCTGGGAGGATTCTTCAAGATGCTTTTTTCCTTGCGGGGTGTGAAGATCGTGCATATCCACACTGCGGCCGGAGGATCATTCGGCAAGCATATGATATACGCCTGCGCAGCGAAGCTTCTCGGCCGGAAGGTGATAATGCATATCCACGGTTCCCGCTTCAAGGAGTACTGGGCAGAAAGTCCCCTGCACCGGAAATCCAGGATACTCCGTTCCCTCAGAAAAGCGGATGCCGTAATCGTCCTTTCCCGGTCATGGCAGGAATGGTTCCGGAGCATCGGAGTCGACGGCACAATCGTCCTCAATAACATAATCCCCTACCCGTCAGCACCTTCCGAGGCTCCTCAGAATGACGGCTTACTGCATATGCTCTTCCTTGGAGAAATCGGTGAGAGGAAAGGGGTTTTCGACCTCCTCAAAGCCATATATGACCACGCCGATGAGTTCCAGGACAGGATCCATCTGGCAATCGGCGGAAGCGGAGACGAGGCGAGGATGAGGAAAAAGATTTCCAGCTTCGCCATCGCCGAAATGGTGTCTTTCGAAGGATTCGTCTCCGGTGAAAAGAAGGCTTCCCTTCTCAGGGAGGCACAGGCTTACATCCTGCCCTCCTACCACGAGGGGCTGCCTATTTCAATCCTCGAGGCCATGAGCTATGGTTGCGCCATTATCTCCACCCCGGTGGGCGGAATCCCTGAAATCGTCGGAAGTGACAACGGGCTGCTGGTTCCTCCGGGAGACACGGAAGCAATCGCCGAAGCCATCAGGGCCCTCATCCATATGCAGGACGAAGGCACCTTGGAATCCCTCAGACAGAAAAGCCGCGAAAAGGTTGCGCCCTTCTTCCCCGACGCCGTCCTCGACTCGCTTGAAAAGATCTACGAATCTCTATTTCAGGAGGGTGCCCAAAGCTGAATCCACGTAGAAGGAATCGTTCTCTTTCTGGTAGACTGTAGGCAGGGTGACCGCGACAGGCTTGCCGTCAAGGTCCGCCTCTGAGAGGAATGCCGGAATGCGAAGCGTATGGCCATTGCCCTTCACCACCAGGGTCTTGTAATTCTCCCCGTCCTCGGTGCTCATCTCGAATCCCTCGAACACCTTCTTCGCCGGAGCGAAATACTGGTCCGTAAGATCCTGCAGGGATTTGCCAAAATTGAGGACACGGCACAGATATCCAGTCAGTTCCGTATTGGTAATGATGCCTTCGGGCCTCTGGTCATTGGGATTGTAAACTGCCAGGAAGACATCCTCGCCGGTGTGGTTACCGCTGGTGAAACCTATGTGTGTGCGGGAAGCCAGGATCTGGCATATGACCGATTGCAGGTTGACGGAACCTGAGACTTTCATGTAATCGTCCTCAATGCGTCCGAGACCGCGCCTGAGCAGGGTGATCTCAGCCGGTTTAAGGTCGATTCCAGTCCATTTCTTGAAGACCTCAACCATTTCACTGTCCTCGGTGTCGCGCATCAGGGAAGTCAATTTGGATGAAGACATCTTGTAATTCTTCATGTTCACAAACATGGAATCCGGCCCCTTGCTGGAATAGCCCTTGTAGTTCGCATCACCCAGGGTAATACCCGAATTACCGTGGTCCGGAAGGACGACGACAGTCGTATTCCCGTTCTTCTTAGCGAACTCGAGAGCCTTGCCGAATGCCTTGTCGAATTCCAGGAACTCCGTAATGGTCTCGATAGGATCCTTTGAGTGGGCACCACTGTCTACCTTGCTGCCCTCGACCATCAGGAAGAAACCGTTCTTGTCCTTCGAAAGGATCTCAATGGCCTTCTCCGTCATCTCGGAAAGCGAAGGTTCGTCCTTGGGATCCCTGTCCATTTCGAAATCCATGTTGCTGCTGTTGAAGATAGCCCATGTCTTGCCCTCGGCAGAGCGGAAAGCATCCAGGTCATCGATTGCGACGGTGACGCCCTCTTTGGCGGCTATCCCACGGATCTCATCATTGATATAACGGCTCCCGCCGCCGAAGATAACGTCCAGGCCATGGGATGCCATCTGGTAGGCGATGTCCTGGTAACGGCCCCTTGATGCAGTGTGGGCGGCAGTAGCAGCCGGAGTAGCATGCGGAAAATAGCACGTAACGGCAACGCCTACGGCTTTGTTCTTAAGGATCTGTGCAGCCTCGAGGACCGTAGCGGCGGGCTGATATGCCCTGTCCGGGTCCGTAGGTACGACATCCTGGCCCTCATGCGGCAAAGGATAGATCGAGATGTTCCCGGCCCGGGAAGGGACGCCGGTCATATATCCTGACATAGCCGGAGCGGAATCCGGGATGATGGCATCTGACAGGCGGCTCTGGACGAATCCGCAGAGCCACGGATCCAGGTTAAGTTTCCATTCCAGGGAATCAGTCATGTATCTTTGGTACCACCGGGCAACTGCCAGGAGACTTGTGGACGTACCGTCCGGGACCATGACGATCAGGTTCTTTGTCGGCTTGACTTTCTCAGGAACTCCGGGTTTAGTTGCGGAGGTACATGCGACAGCCATGGAAACGATGATGGCCGCGGCAATAAATTTCAATGCTTTCATTCTAATAGGTATATTTAGGCCAAAAATACTAAAAAAAAACTTAACTTTGGTTCCACATTAAAACTAATATTCAGATGCAGAGGATAGTGGAATGCGTCCCGAATTTCAGTGAAGGACGTGACAGACAAGTAATTGACAGCATTGTAGAAGCCATTTCAACAGGAGCAGAGGGCATCAAGGTCCTCAATGTAGACCCCGGAGAAGCCACCAACAGGACAGTAGTAACATTCACCGGATCGCCGGAGGCGGTCTGCGAAGCTGCCTTCCAGGGATGCCGGAAAGCGGCCGAACTGATCGACATGCGCAGGCATCACGGGGCACACCCCCGCTCAGGAGCGATAGACGTCCTGCCTCTTGTCCCGGTAGCCGGAATCACACTTGAAGAGTGCGCGGAACTCGCCAGGAAACTCGCGGAAAGGATGTGGAAAGAACTGGGCATCCCATGCTACTGCTACGAAGCCAGCGCATTCAAGAGCGAGAGAAAGAACCTGGCAGTCTGCAGGGCCGGAGAATATGAAGCCCTCGAAGAGAAAATGTCCGACCCGCTCCGCAAGCCCGATTTCGGACCTGAGACATTCCATGCCGATCCATGCATGCGCACCGAAGACGAAAAGGCCCAATGGGAGACCATATCCAGATGCGGAGCCAGCAATGTCGGCGCCAGGGACTTCCTCATTGCGGTCAATTTCAACCTCAACACCACTTCTACCCGCCGTGCAATGGCAGTAGCGTTCGACGTCCGCGAAAAGGGACGCAAACTCCGCGAGGGCGGCAATCCCGCAGGAAAGATCCTCAAAGACGCTGACGGAAATCCCATATGGCAGCCCGGCACCCTCAAAGGATGCAAGGCCATAGGCTGGTTCATCCCGGAGTACGGGATCGCCCAGGTCAGCATGAACATAACCGACATCAACGCCACTCCCCTCCACAAAGCCTTCGACGAGGTAAGCAGGGCTGCAAATGAACGCGGCATGCGGGTAACCGGGACTGAAATCATAGGCCTGGTTCCAAAGAGGGTGCTCATCGAAGCCGGAAAATACTTCCTCCACAAACAGAAGCGGAGCAGCGGGGTAAGCGAAGAAGAACTCATCAAGATTGCATCACGGTCAATGGGACTTTCCGACCTGAAGCCCTTCGAACCCAAGAAGAAAGTCATAGAATACGTAATGGAAGACGAGGAGGAAGCGACTCAGCGGGAGAAACTTATACGGATGAGAGTCAAAGATTTCGCATATGAGACCGCATCCGAGTCACCGGCCCCCGGAGGAGGAAGCGTCTCCGCCCTTATGGGAGCCCTGGGCGCGGCACTGGCCACCATGGTAGCCAATCTCAGCGCCGGGAAACGCGGCTGGGACGACCGCTGGGAAGAATTCTCGAAGTGGGCGGAAAAAGGCCAGGAAGTGATGGGAGAACTGCTCCGCCTCGTGGACGAAGACACCAGGGCATTCAACAGGATAATGGAAGCATATGCGATGCCCAAGTCCTCCGCCGAGGAGATTGCGGCCCGCAGCGCTGCGATCGAGGAAGCCACGCTGAATGCAGCGCAGGTGCCCCTGGAGACCATGAAAGCAGCCGCGAAGGTACTCCCGATCGCCGAGGCGATGGCCAGGGACGGAAATCCCAATTCGGCCTCGGACGCAGGAGTCGCATCCCTCGCTGCGCGCGCAGCCATAAAAGGAGCGGCCCTCAACGTCAAGATAAACGCTGAATCCCTTGAAGACCGCTGCCTTGCGGAAAAACTGATAAAGCAGGCAGAAGAAATAGAAGCTACATTGAAATAACACCAGACATGACATTCAAGGAAGAAGTTCTCGCCGGGATCCCCCAGGACACCCTGCCCGACCCCAAACCTTACGACCCGGACATCAACCACGCGCCAAAACGCAAAGACATCCTCACAAAAGCGGAAAAAGAGCTCGCACTGCGGAACGCGCTGCGCTATTTCCCCGAGAAATTCCACTCCGTCCTCGCACCCGAATTCGCCCGGGAGCTGAAGGCATATGGACGCATCTACATGTACCGCTTCCGTCCGGATTATAAGATATATGCGCGTCCGATTGAGGAATATCCCGCAAAATGCCCTCAGGCGGCCGCAATGATGGCCATGATCCAGAACAACCTGGACGAAAGGGTAGCCCAGCATCCCCACGAACTCATAATCTACGGAGGCAACGGCGCGGCTTTCCAGAACTGGGCGCAGTACCGCCTCACGATGCAGTACCTGGCCAACATGACCGAGGACCAGACTCTGGCCATGTACAGCGGATTCCCTATGGGGCTTTTCCCGAGCCACAAGGATGCTCCCAGGGCGGTAATAACCAACGGAATGGTAATCCCGAACTACTCCTCCCAGGACAACTGGGAGAGGTTCAACGCCATGGGAGTCAGCCAGTACGGGCAGATGACAGCCGGTTCCTGGATGTACATAGGGCCTCAGGGAATAGTCCACGGGACGACAATTACGGTAATGAACGCTGCCCGGAAACAGCTCCGCAAGAGAGGCCTCCAGGGAACGGAAGAGCAGAGGCACGGAATGCTTTTCGTCACTTCCGGACTCGGTGGAATGTCCGGTGCCCAGCCTAAAGCGGGAAACATAGCAGGAGTCGTCAGCGTCACAGCTGAAATCAATCCGCTGGCCGCGCGCAAGCGCTTCGACCAGGGCTGGGTGGATGAACTCCATGAAGACCTCGACAGCCTTGTCGGGCGCATCCGCAAAGCCGTCGACGGGAAGGAGACTGTTTCCCTGGCATATGTCGGGAACGTCGTGGATCTCTGGGAAAGACTTGCAGACGAAGGGATCAACGTCGACCTGGGGTCTGACCAGACATCCCTCCACAATCCCTTCGCAGGGGGCTACTACCCCGCAGGATACACCCTGGAGGAGAGCAAGAAGATGATGGCCGAGGCTCCGCAAGAATTCAGAGAAGCTGTATATGCCTCCCTGAGGCGCCAGGTAGCCGCTATCAACCGCCTGACTGCCAAGGGAATGTACTTCTTCGACTATGGCAACGCCTTCCTCCTGGAGTCCTCCCGCGCAGGAGCCGACATACTCCTCGGGGACGGATCGTTCCGTTATCCTTCATATGTCCAGGACATCATGGGCCCGATGTATTTCGACTACGGTTTCGGACCGTTCCGCTGGGTGTGCATGAGCGAGAGGGAGGACGACCTGGCACTTACCGACGAACTGGCGGTCAAAGTCCTTCTGGAAGAGTCCGCATCCGCACCGGAGGAGATCCGTGGCCAGATGCATGACAACGTGAAATGGATCGAGGAGGCCGGCCGCAACCACCTGGTAGTAGGCTCACAGGCCAGGATTCTCTATGCCGACTGCGAAGGCCGCACGAAGATAGCCCTGGCTTTCAACGAAGCTATCCGCGATGGACGCCTCCACGGCCCGGTAGTCCTGGGCCGCGACCACCACGACGTCTCGGGAACCGATTCCCCGTTCAGGGAGACATCCAACATATATGACGGCTCCCGCTTCACCGCCGACATGGCCGTACAGAACGTAATAGGAGACTCCTTCCGCGGAGCCACCTGGGTTTCAATCCACAACGGAGGCGGAGTCGGATGGGGAGAAGTCATCAACGGAGGCTTCGGAATGGTGATAGACGGGTCGGAAGACTCTGAGCGCCACATCCGCCAGATGCTTTTCTGGGACGTCAACAACGGGATCGCCAGAAGGAGCTGGGCCCGGAACGAAGGGGCCATGCACGCCGCGCTCCGGGAGATGGGAAGGACCCCGTCACTATGCATAACAATGCCGCATTTGGCCGACAAGAACATAATAGAAAAAGCACTAGAACAGACTGATTGCAATGCGTGAGATCAATTTTAAGCATATCTATCTCGACGAGATCAAGGAAATAATCGAGAACCACGAAGAGATCCGTATATCCAAAGAAGCCGAAGAGGCCATAATAAAATGCCGGAAATACCTGGACAGCAAGATGGAAGACATCGGCCGTCCGGTTTACGGAGTGACCACGGGCTTCGGCTCCCTGTGCAACATCACCATCCCTGAGGACCAGCTTTCACAGCTGCAGCATAACCTGGTAATGTCACATGCCTGCGGCACCGGGGAAGAAGTAAATCCCGACATAGTCCGGATAATGCTCCTTCTCAAGGCACAGTCCCTTTCATATGGCCATTCCGGGGCGCAGCTCATTACCGTGCAGCGCCTTCTGGACATGTACAACAACGACATCATCCCTGTGGTTTACACCCAGGGCTCCCTCGGAGCCTCCGGAGACCTCGTCCCGCTTGCGCATATGTCCCTGCCGCTGATCGGAATGGGAGAAGTCAGATGGAAAGGCCGGATCCGCCCCTCCGCCGAAGTGTGGAAACAGATGGGATGGGAACCCCTTGTCCTCCAGTCGAAAGAAGGACTCGCCCTCCTCAACGGGACCCAGTTCATGAGCGCTCACGCCTGCTGGTCCCTTATCAAGAGCTACCGGCTCTCCAAATGGGCTGACATCATAGGCGCGATGTCGCTTGACGCATTTGACGGCCGCATTGAACCCTTCCTCCCCCTGACCCACAAGCTCCGCACTCACACCGGGCAGCTTGACACGGCCGAGAGGTTCATGAAGATCCTCCAGGGCAGCGAACTCATCAGGAGGGACAAAGTACATGTCCAGGACCCATATTCCTTCCGCTGCATCCCCCAGGTCCACGGTGCCGTGAAAGACAACATCAGATACGTCCGGTCGGTCATTGAAAACGAGATCAACTCCGCCACGGACAATCCGAACATATTCCCGGACGAGGACATGATCATATCCGCCGGAAACTTCCACGGAGAGCCCATCGCCATCCCGATGGACGCCCTCGGGATAGCCCTTTCAGAGCTCTCAAACATCTCTGAGAGGCGCACTTACCAGCTCATATCCGGAGACCGCGGACTGCCCCGTTTCCTGGTGGCGAAGCCCGGACTCAACAGCGGTTTCATGATCCCCCAGTACACCGCGGCTTCGATAGTCAGCCAGAACAAGATGTACTCCTGGCCGGCCTCGGTAGACTCAATCCCCTCTTCCCAGGGCCAGGAAGACCATGTCAGCATGGGCTCCAATTCTGCCACGAAGCTGGTCAAGATAGCCGACAACTGCGAAAGGGTCCTCGCCATAGAGCTGATGAACGCGGCCCAGGCCATCGATTTCAGGCGCCCTGCGAAGACATCTCCCCTTCTCGAGGAAATCATCGCCGACTACCGGAAGGAAGTCCCGTTCGTGGACACGGACACCTATTTCCACCCGCTGATCATGTCTTCAATCGAATTCCTCAGGCGTGAGGATTATTTCAGGTTCTCGGAAAACATACTGTAGTGAAAACCCTCATCAAGAACATAGGTCTGCTGGCCGGAATCGTCCCAGAAGGCGTCCTCCGCAAGGAAGGGACGCATATGGATGAAGTGGGCTGCATCGAAAATGCCTGGCTGCTGGTTGACGGAGAGATCATCTCCGGTTTCGGTCCTGCCGTCGGCAGTCCGCTGACCGGAGCTGACCGGACCATAGACGCCGAAGGAGCCATTGTGATGCCTTCATTCTGCGATTCCCACACCCACATCGTCTATGCCGGGAGCCGGGAAGGAGAATTCGAGGACAAGATCAGGGGCTTGTCATATGCCCAGATCGCAGCACGCGGAGGAGGCATACTCAACTCGGCCGACAGGCTCCATGAGACTTCCGAAGACGAGCTGTATGAGCAGAGCATGTCGAGGGTCAGGGAAATGATGGCAATGGGCACCGGAGCCATGGAGATCAAGAGCGGTTACGGACTCAGTACCGAAGATGAGCTTAAGATGCTCCGGGTTATCAGGCGCATTCGGGAAAGCGTGGCCGCAGCAGTCCGCTCCACTTTCCTCGGGGCGCACGCAGTACCGAGGGACACGGACAAGGAGACATATGTGCAACTTGTCTGTAATGAGATGGTTCCGCGTGTCGCCGGGGAGAATCTGGCAGACTTCATAGACGTTTTCTGCGAGGAAGGATTCTTTTCAGTCCGGGACACCGACCGCATACTCAGCGCAGGAGAAAAGTACGGGATGAAAGTCAAGCTCCACGCCAACCAGCTCTCCTGCAGCGGAGGAGTCCAGGTCGCCGTGAAGCACGGGGCCCTCTCTGCCGACCACCTCGAGCGCACTACCGAAGCGGAAATAAACTGCCTCAGGGGCACCGCGACCATGCCGACTATGCTTCCAGGCTCCTCCTTCTTCCTCAGGGAGCCATATGGCAACGCCAAAGGTTTCATAGATGCCGGACTGGGGATCGCCCTGGCATCAGACTACAATCCGGGATCCTCTCCTTCGGGAGACATGCGCTTCGTAATGGCGCTGGGATGCATCCGGATGAGGCTGACTCCCGCCCAGGTATTCAACGCGGTCACCCTCAATTCGGCATATGCAATGGGAGTGAGCGACATATGCGGATCGATAACTCCCGGAAAGAAAGCCAACCTGATAATCACGAAGCCCTCTTTCCGGAGCATCGCTTCAATCCCCTACCTGCATCACACTCCTTTCATAGGGCAGATTTTGATAAATGGAGAATATTCGTATCTTTGAAAGGATGAACTGATTCCAATTAAAAACAACAATAATCCAACAATATGGGTAAAGATGCTTACAACTGGACTTTCGGCCCTCTAGGAGGCGCCGTAAGGGTTAATATCCGCAAGGGAGCGGATATTGCACATCTTGGTGAGCTCGACCGCAAACTGTGGACAGTCCTCAGCTGCCCGGTCAACGGCCTCGAATTCGACCAGAAGACTCTTGGACTTCTCGATTCCGACTCTGACGGAAGGATCCATGTCGATGAAGTCATCGCCGCATCCAAATGGCTTACGAGCGTACTCAAGGACCCCGAAGTGCTTATGGACGGCAGGTCGGAGCTGAAGCTCTCCGATTTCAACTCCGAGACCGAAGAAGGTGCAAAGCTCCAGAAATCGGCATCCCAGATCCTCAGCAACCTCAAGCTCGAAAAAGACAGCATATGCCTTGACGACACAGCTGACAATGCTAAGATATTCGCCGACACCCTCTTCAATGGCGACGGAGTCATTACCGAAGCTTCCGCAGGCGGAGACGAGACCCTCGCCGCCACCATCAAGACCATCGACGGCATATGCGGCGGAGTTCCCGACCGCAGCGGAGTGAACGGAGTGACCGCAGAGCAGATCGAAGCCTTCTACGCAGCTGTGGCTGACTACAGCGCATGGCAGGATGCGGCCGGCCCGGAGACCAAACCATATGGAGATGACACCCCGGATGCTTTAGCAGCAGTGGAGGCCGTCAAAGCCAAAGTCGCCGACTTCTTCATGCGTTGCAAGCTCGCCGGATTCGATTCCGACGCCCTCCCGGCAGTGGATGTGGATGTCGAGAAGATCAAAGCCATAAGCAACGGCGACCTTTCGGCAGTGGATTCCGAGATCGTCACCTATCCCCTCGCACGTCCCAACGTGAAGGGAGAACTTCCTCTCGAGACCGGGCTCAACCCGGCATGGAAGGGAGCTTTCGCAAAGGTAAAGGCTCTCGTTCTGGACAAGGATTTCCCGGGGAAAGCTTCCATCACTGAGGCCGACTGGGATGCAGTCCTCGCGAAGTTCGGTCCGTACTGTGCATGGCTGGCCGACAAGAAGGGTGAAGCAGTGGAAAGCCTCGGGCTGGATGCAGTCAAGACCCTTCTCAAAGAGGACAAGAAGGCTGCCCTCCTCGATCTTGTCGAGAAAGACAAAGCCCTTGAGTCTGAGGCTCTTTCAATCGAATCGGTTGACAAGCTCCTCCACCTGACCCGCGATTTCAAGAAGTTCCTCAACAACTATGTCAGTTTCCATGACTTCTATGAGGACGGACAGGATTCCATCTTCCAGGCCGGACAGCTCTACATCGACCAGAGGAGGCTCGACCTCTGCATCAAGGTCTCCGACATGGGCAAGCATGGTGACATGGCAGGATTGAGCGGTATGTTCATCATCTACTGCGCCTGCGTTTCCAAGGTTACCGGAAAGTCGTTCGATATCGCAGCTGTCATTACTGACGGCAATGTCAACACACTGAGGGTCGGAAAGAACGCCATCTTCTATGACAGGGCGGGTGAAGTCTATGATGCGACCATCACTAAGATCATCGACAACCCGATCAGCGTGAAACAAGCCTTCTGGGGTCCCTACAGGAAGTTCGGACGCTGGATTTCCGAGAGGTTTACAAAGAAGGTCTCCGAGAAGGAGAACAAGGGATTCGAAGGCATGACCGCTAAGGCTGAGGCCACGGAGCTGCCCGAGGCAGGCGCTGCACCGGCAGCCGCACCGGCCAAGCCCTCCAGCTTCGACATCGCGAAGTTCGCCGGTATCTTCGCAGCCATCGGCATGGCGGTAGCTTACCTGACCCAGGGTCTTGTAGCCATCGCCAAGGGCGCCGCGAACCTCGGTCTGTGGAAGGTCCTGCTGGTCCTCGTCGCGCTTATGCTCGTGATCTCCGGTCCGGCAATGATCCTGGCATGGCTCAAGCTTCGCAAACGTGACCTCGGTCCTGTCCTCAATGCCAACGGATGGGCAATCAACGCCACGTCATATGTCAACACTAAGTTCGGGGCAGGCCTGACCAAACTCGCCAAGCTTCCGAGACTGACTGCAGTTGATCCGAAGGCTCGGCGCAGGGCTCGCTGGCGCAGGTTCCTGTGGATCCTGTTCCTGCTCGCCGTCCTCGCAGTAGCTGCTTGTTTCCTCTGCTGCAAATTCGGCTGGCACTCATTCACCTGGTGCCCCTTCTGCTAGAAGCTCAGGAGTTTCTGACATAATTCAAGAGGATGACCTCAGTGTCCGTCGGACCGGGTCATCCTCTTCTTTTGTGCAGTTTTTAGTAGGAAGGGAGTATCATCCCAGAGGACTCCGTTCCGCGCTTCGCGCTTCACTCCGGCCCTTCCCACCGTCTCCTGCGTCATTTGCTTCGCAAATAACTTGTATCCGGCGGGCCCCTTCCCCTACCCGCGTCCGGGGATGGACACGCCTCTGGGATGATACTCCCTTCCTATTTCACCTTGAGCGGGAAGGAAGAGGCTGTGTTGGCCCTGTAGTGAGGAGCATACAGCGACTCGACCTCCATGACTGGAGCGTGGAACACGCCGGTCTGGGTAGCGAAGAATTCCTCGCGAAGGGTGCTGTTCTCCTCCGGGAAGGTGTCGAAGTAGAAAATCGACCTGTCAGCCTTGACATCCCTGTAACCGGAAGGGGTAAACATATAGAATCCACTGACACTGAGCGGCCTGATCCCGGAACGATACCATCCGGAAAGCTGGTTGACCGCCCTGAGGCAAGCCTCCCGCGGAGTGGTGATCCTCACGAAGGAGCGGTTCTCCCCGTTCCAGATCCGGTACTCCGCGATGACCTTCTCACCCTTGGCGAGCACATCACCTTCATTCAGGACCACCTCTTCACGTACGGACGAACCGCCGGAAGTCTTTGTGACCTCCCTGAGGAAGCGCCTCTCGATACGGAATCCGTTGCCGACAGCCTTTATCTCGTCAAACGGCTTACGGTAAGACTTGGTCATTACCAGGACCCTGGTCGCCTTGACCTCGTCAGATCCCGCCATTACAGTGTTGATGGCATCAGTGAAAGCCGGATCGGTGTCCCAGTGCTGGGTCTCCTTCTGGAGCATCAGCCATATGCGCACTCCGTCAGCGACCTTCAGGCACTCAGCACCGCGGGAAGAAGCCTTTCCCCTTGAGGAAGTTCCGTACGCGGTAAAGAGGTCCGCAAGCATCGAATGGGCATATGCTTCGCTCTCGAGAAGTCCGCGCCACGGCATCACCGCGTTCGGGAAATACATTCCGCCGTCCTTGTGGTCCACTGCATATTCAAGCAAGGACTCCACGTCAGCGTCAAGAGACGATGCAAGCTTGCGGGATGTCCCCAGAGTAACGCTCCAGGCCTTTGCAAGGGTGATTCCGGCATCGGAAGAATTGAGATTCGAAAGGGTCTTGAGGCGACGGGCCTTGTCGAGGATCCTCCCGTTCAGGCCACGCTCCTTCTTGGGCACCAGATAGTCGCGGACCCATTTCTGGAATTCGTTCATACGCTTGTCGAAGAGAGTGCCGCTGCCCTTCACCTCGAACCTGACTCCGGCATATATGGAGCGGACATAGAGATACTGGGCATATGAAAGACCACCGCACCAATAGGGCCGCTCATAGTCGAACTGGTTGCCGTCCAGATATTTGACACTTGAAGTCACATCCACTGAAGGAGCATCCGCCGGAGCCCCGTCAGAGCCCTCGAGCATGGAACTCCCGGCCTTAACCTTTATCAAAGAGGCACCGGCGAGCTTCGCCAGACGCTCCAGCATCACGGCAGTAATCACCGGAGATGAAGGCATACCCTCGAACCATCCGAAACCTCCGTCAGAATTGCGGCAGGCCATTATCTTCCCGAAGAGTTTACCGTCGGAAATCTCATATGTGGCTTCCGGCTGCTTAATGCCGTATTTCTGAGCGATCTGGCGCGACAGCAACCGCACATACCAGGCCTCGGACAGGGACAGGACATTGTCCGATTCGGGCTCCACCTTAGAAGGAAGGGCGTCCCGGACCATGTCGATCACGCTGATCTCCTTGTATTCAGCCCCATATGACGAAGTGTTCACGAAAGCGTCGCGGAGCCCCTTTACCAGGGCCTCCTTGTCCATGCCGGGCAGAAGGACAGCAGAATGGGATTCGGTAATCTCCTGGGCCGCTTCCCTGACGGGAATCCAGACCTTGACTCCGTCAGAGAATCCGTCAGCCACGAAAGCCGCTTTCAGGCCTATCGCCCCGGCGCCTGCGGACGGGACCTTGATGTCGAAAGAACGTGAAAGGTTTCCTCCGGCGGGAACTTCCACATCATAGCCGTTGACCGCGACAGGCTCGGTCCCTTCGCAGTCCAGGGTCGGATACTGGCTGAGTATCAGCTTTCCGCGGACAGGAGCATCGGCCACAGAGGACACCGCCACGGCGATGGAATAGCTGTCACCTGCATAGAGATATGCCGGCTCGGCAATGGACACCTTGACCGGGAGGGTCACCACGGTCTCACGGCGAAGGGTCGCATTACGCATATCCTTGTCATGGGCGTAAAGGGCCACCACATATGTAGAAAGCTTGTCAGAAGTAGTGAAGTCGAAGGACAGCCTTCCCTGTCCGTCAGAGCGGAGGAAGGGCTGGAACGTAAGCATATTGGCAAAGTTAGACCTCAGGGAGACTCCGGAGATGTCCACCTCCTTCGCATCATCCTCGGACATCGCATCGGAAGTCGCGCCGAGCGCAGACTCTTCTTCAACCGCGGCTTCCGCATACATCATCGGTGCGGCGTCGTCAGCCTGGATAGCACTCATGTTGACCGCAGCCTTGGACAAGACGGAGCGTCCGCGAATCATCGTACTGCCAGTCGCATATCCGTATTCCTTCACGGTGCTGCCCCCAACATGACCAGTCACAGGATCCACCGAGGGCGCCGAAACCGAGAAATCCCTCATCCGGACAGTCCCCCAGGAATTGGAAGCTATCCTCTCCGTACTCTTGTCAAAGACTGCAGCCAGGACTTCCACTCCGGGAGCGGTCTTCAGGGTAAACGTATGCCTGGATGCGGGCAGGGTCTTGTCTTCAAACGAGGAGAACTCCAGGGGAAGGTCAAGGTTGTGCCTGATCCGCTTCCACATATGGCTGTAGCTGCGGGAACGGCCGTTTCGGAACCAGAACACATTCACCGCCACAGCATCGGGCCATGCCTCCTTGTAGGTATATTCTATTGTCTTGAGGGAGTTTCCTCCGCTGCGGCTGCCGTTAACGCGGACAGTCTGGCGCTCGAGGAGATTATAATTGTCACCATATACTTCCACGACCGCCCATATCGGTCCTTCGGTGCCTCCGATCTCCATCTTGAGAGGAGCGCCGGTCTCGGTTTCCCGTCCATATGCCCGGAAGAAAGCTTCGACGGGTGCGTTGATCGTCCCGGAGCCGGGCACGATCCGGATGAACTTATGCTTATATGTAGCCTTGAGGTCGTCGGGAGAAAGCTGGACCGAGGAAGGTACAAGCGACCTGTCAACGGCAGTCTCTGCCTCAAGGGTGAACATGCCGCCCTCGGTGGCCAGTTTCAGGGTATCGCCTGAATTGACCACTCCGGATGAAACCTCCTTCCCCTTCTCGTCCAGGAGCTTGTAGGATATCTTCAGCGGAACGGTCTCACCGTCGTTATTCCTGACGGAGAGCCTGAAGCAGGCCTGCGGTTCATCCACCACTCCCACACCGGAAGAAACGGGGACTCCGCGCCACGGCCTGCGGATCGGGAAGGAATTCTCCTCCCCTGCGAGAGCGACCTGGGCATCGACTCCGTTAAGCAACTCAGAATAAATTGACAGATATGTACTTATGAACACATATCTGCTAAATTCCCAAGTCTCTCCGCTCTGATCGGTCACAGTCACATTGACCTCGATGTGCTGGTAATTTTCATCGGTAGCCTTGAAACCTATGGAGAACGTGCCGTCAGCGGAAGGATTCATGCTCCCCTCAGCGAGCACCTTACCGTTATCGGTAACAACATATGCCAGCTTAGCCGCGGACAGGCTGTGGCCGGTGTAGCTGGTAAACTTCCCTTTCACCTCCACGCTGTCTCCAGGGAGGAGGAGCTTGTCTATGTTTTCGAACTCCGCGTCGAACGTGGGAAGGACGAATTCATCCACCCTCACCCTCCTGCTCCCAGTGCTCTTCCACTGTGAAGGACGCACCTCGAGGCTGAACATTCCGCCGCGAAGTCCCTCCGGAATAGGGAACTCCCCTGCCACTGAGCCGAACTCGTTGGACATCAGCGAAGAAGTCCCTATGACATTCCCTTCGGAATCCCTGAACTCCACCTTTACATTCGTGCTCTTGGTCACTACGCCTACCTTCTCGACCATGTCCCCATGGTAGAGGATAGCCTTGTAATGAAGGGTGTCCCCGGGATTGTAGGCCCCGCGGTCAGTCATAACCTTGACGAAATAGCCGTCAGCGAGAGATGAATTATCGGGGAGCCAGCCGCGCCCGAGACCAAGGCCGCTGCTCTTGCGCAGGACCCCGTCCTTGTCCTTGAAAGAGACGCTGAGTTCATGCCATGCCCTGCTGTCCGGAACTTTCTGGAAATCAGCAGGAAGCTGGGTGAATCCCTCCCCCAGGGAGAAATCCTTCGCCGTCGCGACGGTGTTCCCGCTGCGGGTCAGCTTGACATCGACCTTTTTCAGCGGTTCCCCGGTAAGATAATCAGTCGCATATATGCCTATGCCCTTGGAATTGCGCCTCTGCGCCAGCGAAATGGTGTATTTCTCATATGTCCCTATAGCTTCCGTCTTGCCCTCCTTGACATTCATGACATAGTTCCCGTCATCCACTATCGGAAGGTCCACCTCAACAGTGTCGAAGACATAGAAGCTCTTCACGGGATTCTTCACTACAGTGGAGAAGACCTGCTTGTCATCCCTCTTGAGGGTCAGCTGGGCGGAGGAAAGGTTCCGGAAGAAGACACGGCCTTTGCCGTCCTTGATCTCAGCCATGAGGTCCTTCGCATTGAGGGAGGAAATCATGTCCTTTGTCGAAAGTTCCTTTACTATCGCTGCCTCCTCTCCGGAGAATTTCGCCTTGTCGGAGTTGAAATCCTGAAGCTTCTTCAGGAATGCCTTGTAATCATCGGATCCGGCCTTGGCCCTCGAGAGAGAATCCAGTTCCATCTCCAGAAGGGCCAGGCGGGGATAGAGGGATATGGATTTCCCGTTCCATTTGCGCTCTACAGCCCGGAGGGCCTCCAGCTTTTCAACGGGGTTATTGTAATCCTTTACATTAGTCTGCAAGGCAAGGATGTACTGGAGATAAGCCCCGGCGGGATAGCGGTCCTTCAACTCCTCGGAAAGCACAGGGTCGATCTTGTCTCCGTCTCCCACGAATGCCCAGAGAGCATATTCGAAATCATTCCTGATGTAATCAGTCAGGCAGCCGCTCATGCCTGAATTCACTGTGCCGTCATCTTTCCAGAAAGGTTTGTTGGATGACTTCCTGAGTGCATCCTTGTTTTCCAGGATGTAATCCGCCGCGGTGTGGAATGAATACTGCCTCATCCACGAGAAAGTCACTATGGGCTCATCATATGCCTTGACTTCATTGGCGAGGCTGGTCTGGAGGCTGTCCCTCAGTTTCCAGTTGCGCGATGATGCTATTGCCGGGTACCTGCGCGCCGCATCCCACCAGTCCCATGACTGCCGTTCCTTCAAGGCTTTAGTCTTGATCTCCTCGAGGATGGATTGCTGGGTCTTGGGCTTGTCGGCGGCCTGGGCAGCATCGTACCTGCTCCACAGGTCGGCATATGCATGGCCGTTACGGTCCGGCTTGTTCTGGGTATTCATCTGACGTCCGGTTAAGGCGCTGACTCCGATCGCGGTAACGGCGATGAGCACAGCGCTTGTTAGGATAATATAAAATCTTTTCATCTCCTTTTGGCAAAATAAGGCACGGCCTCAGCTACGACAAAAGTCGAGCCACCGATATAAATAAGCGGAGAAGGAGCCGTTACATCCCAGGGGGCCAGCTGCTGGACCAGCCTCATGGCCATGGTCACGGCCTCGGAAACGGATGAGGATGTGTAGATTCCGGATGTCCGGATTCCCTTGGATTTGCAGAATGAAGTGTAACGTGAGGCGATGTCCCCCGCAGGCAGGGCCCTCGGGGTCGAAGGCGTGGTGAAGATATATGTAGCCTTTGCGGGCATGAGCGGCATTATGGAATCCAGGTCCTTGTCCGCCATTATCCCGTAAATAATTATCAGTGAAGAGAAATTCCCGTCGGAGACCAGTTTCTCCAGCTGGGCGAAATTGTACTTCAGCGCGGCCGCATTATGGCCTATGTCGCATATGACATATGGATTCTCGCATAGGCGCTCCCACCTGCCGTGGAAGTCCATCGCGGAGGCGGTGTTCTGGATCGCGCTGCGAAGGTCGGCGTCTTTCAGAGGGGCGAAGTACTGAATCCCTTTAAGGATGTCGAGGGCGGAAAGGACTGTGCGGAGGTTCTTCTCCTGGGTCACCCCCTGCAGGTCCATAGCCTTGAGGATGCTTTCATGGGCGAACCACATTGACGGCTCCGTCTTGTCTGCGAAAAACAGGGGGCACGTCATCCATGCGGCCTCTTCGAACACCGGCGCGGTCTCAGGGTCGCTCTCCCCGACAAGGGCGGGCACCCCGTGCTTGAATATCCCGGCTTTCTCCCCCGCGATCAGGGCGCGGGTGTCCCCCAGGATCTCGCAGTGGTCAAGGCCGATGCTGGTAACGATGGAGAGCTCGGGGGTAATGATATTGGTCGAATCCAGACGGCCACCAAGGCCGGCCTCGATCACCGCAACATCCACTCCACTGTCAGCGAACCACTTGAAAGCCAAACCTGTAGTAATCTCGAAGAAGGACAATCCCATCGAATCCATATCCTTCTGCCAGGTCTTTATGAATTCGCACACATAGTCTTTGGGTACCATTACGGTCCCCTCCGGAGTGGCTATCCTCGCCCTCTCACGGAAATCGAGGATATGCGGGGAAGTATAGAGTCCCGTCTTGAATCCGGCGGCGGACAGGCATGAGGCAAGCATATTTGCCACAGAACCTTTCCCGTTGGTCCCTGCGATGTGGATCGTCCTGAATTTTTCGTGCGGATTGCCCAGAATGGAGGCGAAATCCACCATTTTCTCCAGTCCCGGATGATAAGCATCGCCGAATGATGCAGTCTGCACGGACTTGTGCCTGCTGAACAAGTCACGGGTCAGTTCGTCATATTCCCTTGAAAAATCCTTCTTTTCCATGTCCCGTTTTTGCACTAAGTCCAAAAATAACTAAATTTACCGAGATATTAGCCAGGTGCATGAAAGAAAAAAGATCAGCTCTCTTCTCCAGGTACATCCTCGACGGAGTCCAGCAGGACAGGACTCCCATGCAGATGCTGGAAGGCTCGCTGTCGCTCAATGCCGACAGGGGGTCAATCCCCGAGAAGCCTGAAGCTGAGCCGGCGCCGATTGCAGATGAGACAGTGGACCCGTCCCTGTCCCCTCTCGGCCTGGATGAAAGCTGTGCAGCCCGTTATCTGGATGAGATACGCAGCGCCCCTCCGCGCCAATGGCCCCACGCATTTTCCGCGCAATTCACAAAGGCCCTGGTAGCCAGGACCCTTATCGACGCCATATGGCGTAAAGGGGAATTCACCCTCCCGGACCTGGTGCTGAAGGCGGAATGGAAGTGGAGGAGCGAGCCGATAGGCAACATGGCCTCTTTCTACGCCTCGGTGCAGGCGGCATGCGAATATGTGGACACCCTTGGAACCGGCTTTGAATCATATGGTTTCAAAGAGTCCCGAGGCGGTTCTTCACTGACCCTCAAGGTAGGTACGACCGAATCCCGCCCGTCCGATTTCGAGGACGACGACTCCTTTATCGCCGAAGCTCCGACCACCCCGGAGGAAGGCTTGCCGGATCCTATGTCCGAAACGGCTGAAAGCGGCACCCACCCACGCATTATGCGAAGCCGCAAATGTCCCGACACCGCCGTCCCCGACAGGTCCTCATGGATCATATACATTCCCTTCGAGAGCTGCGACTATCGCCTGGGCGGATCCCTGTTCTCCTCAGCCACAGGCATTTCCGGAGAAATAGCCCCCGAAATGGACGACCCGGACTACTTCCTCGACTGCTACGAGGTAGTAAGGGAACTCATCGAAGACGGGATCGTAATCGCCGGCAGGACCGTTGCCGACGGAGGGCTTCTCTGCGCCCTGGACTCTTTCCTGGGAAACGGCCCCGGAATGGACTGCGACCTCTCCGACATAGGCAGGGCCTCGGGAGAACAGTCCCTCTGCCACATCCTCTTCTCTGAAGTCCCCGGGGTGCTGGTACAGATCAATGACAACGACTATGACTACCTGGATGCCGAACTCCTGCTCCAGGATGTAGCATATTATACTCTCGGACATCCGGACCGCGACCGGAGGGGCGCCGACGTACATATGAAAGGCCGCCCCCTGATTGCAGGCATCCTGGAAGCCCTCCTTAGAAGTGACACATCTGAAGGTGAAGACTGAGATGATAACTAAACCGAAAAGCCGCGTAAGGACGGCGAAATATGCCAACGTCCCCTCCAAGGGACGCTCAGGGGGTCCCAAGATCTTCGTCCTGGACACCAACATCATCCTCCACGATTACAGGTCGATCCGGAAATTCCAGGAGAACGACCTGGTCATCCCGATTGCGGTAGTCGAGGAACTGGACAAATTCAAGAAAGGAAACGACGCGCTGAGCTACAACGCCCGCGGTTTCATGAGGGAAATTGACCGGATCATCGAGGGAAAGGATTTCGACGAGAGGGGCATCCAGATCGGAACCGGCCTGGGCTACATCAAGATAGAGCCCAACCATCCCTTCCCCGACGGGATGAAGGAAATGTTCATCGACGACATACCGGACCACCGTATCCTCGCCACGGCCATATGGGTAAGGGACACCAACCCCGACCGGAAGACGGCCCTGGTAACCAAGGACATCAATCTCAGGCTCAAGGCCAAAGCCGCCGGGATGGAGGTCCAGGACTACCTGACCGACCGGGTGGAAGAGAAGAAGGTGGAAAACCGTGAAAGGGAGGTCCAGTTCCTGGACGACATCACAGTAAACCAGGTCCGTGAAATCCTTTACGGCCCCGAGACCTCGACGCCGTGGGAAGGACTCACCGAAGAACATCCGGACGCCAACCAGCTTTTCAAATTCAGGGATTCGAACAGGGATGTGCACTGCGCCCGCTACGATGCGGACAGGGACCGCGTGGTACTGGTACGCACCAAAGAAGCATATGGCATACGTCCCCGCAACGATGAGCAGATTTTCGCGCTGGACGCATGCCTCAATCCGAAGATCAAGCTGGTCGCCATGACCGGAGGAGCCGGTACCGGAAAGACCCTCCTGGCCATCGCGGCGGCCCTGGAACAGGAAAAGGACTTCGACGAAATCATAATCACCCGTCCGGCAGTGGTGCTGGGCAACCAGGACATAGGCTTCCTTCCGGGAGACCAGAACAAGAAGATGTCCCCATATATGCAGCCCATAATGGACAATATAGGCGTGATAAAGAGCAACTTCCGTCCTTCAAGCAAGGAAGCGCTGAAGATCGACTCCTTCCTCAATGACGGGAAGATAGTCATCGAACCGCTCGCATTCATCAGGGGACGCAGCCTCGGCAAGGCTTTCTTCATAATCGACGAGGCCCAGAACCTTACCCCTCATGAAGTCAAGACAATTATCACCAGGGCTGGCGAAGGCACGAAGCTGGTATTCACCGGAGACATCTTCCAGATCGACCAGCCATATCTGGACCAGTGGTCCAACGGACTTACCCACCTGAGTGAGAAAATGGCCGGCCAGAAACTGTTCGAGCACATCTTCCTGCGCAAGGGAGAGAGGAGCCAGCTGTCAGAGCTCGCATCCAAACTTTTGTAGGTTAGACAGGGTTTTAGTAATTTTGCAGACTTTTTAGAAATAATCACAATTATCGCGTAAAAATATGTTTGAAGACAAGAAAAGGGTCTATCGCTTCGGAGGAAAAACAGCTGAAGGGAATGGCCAGATGAGGGAATTGCTCGGAGGTAAAGGTGCGAACCTCGCCGAAATGAGCCGCCTGGGGATGCCTGTCCCCGCAGGATTTACAATCACAACTGAATGCTGCACTGAGTATTACGCTCTTGGTGGAGATTACACCAATGAGCTCAAGAAAGATGTCGCCAAGGCTCTTGCCGCCACTGAGAAACTGATGGGCAAGAGATTCGGTGATCCCAAGGACCCCCTTCTGGTCAGCTGCCGCTCCGGAGCCCGGAGCTCCATGCCCGGAATGATGGACACCATCCTCAACATAGGACTTTGCTCCGCCACGATTCCCGGCCTCATCGAGAAGACCGGTAATCCCAGGTTCGTCTATGACGCCTACCGCCGCCTGATCATGATGTACTCTGATGTCGTCATGGAGAAAGCCGAAGGCATCGAGCCTGAGGACGGACAGGGAATCCGCCAGCAGCTGGACAGGATCATGTCCGAGCTCAAGGAGAAGAAGGGCTACAAATCCGACACTGACATCACTGCCGAGGAACTTAAGGACCTGGCAGAGCAGTTCAAGGAGAGGATCAAGGCCGTCCTCGGCGTGGAATTCCCTGACGACGCCAATGCCCAGCTCTGGGGCTCGATCGGAGGCGTGTTCAAGTCCTGGAACGGAAAGAGGGCCATCGCCTACAGGAGGATCGAGAAGATTCCCGATGACTGGGGCACCGCAGTGAACGTCCAGTCAATGGTCTTCGGAAACATGGGAGACACCTCCGCTACCGGAGTCGCCTTCTCCCGCAACCCTGCAAACGGAGACAACCACTTCTACGGTGAATGGCTCATCAACGCCCAGGGTGAGGACGTCGTTGCAGGAATCCGCACCCCCAACCCGCTGAACGAGGCTACCAAGAACGACAAGAACAAGAATCTTCCGTCGCTGGAAACAGCTATGCCTGAAGTTTATAAAGAGCTTGATGAGATCCGCAGGAGGCTCGAGGCCCACTACCACGACATGCAGGACATCGAGTTCACGATCCAGGAAGGAAAGCTCTGGATGCTTCAGTGCCGCGTCGGAAAGAGGACCGGCCTGGCCGCCCTCCAGATGGCACACGACATGGTAGAGGAAGGCATGATTGACGAGAAGACCGCAGTCATGAGGGTGTCTCCCAGCCAGTTGGACGAAATCCTCCATCCTATCCTCGACCCGGCCTCCGAAAAGAGGTCAAAGCCCCTGGCTCAGGGACTTCCCGCTTCACCGGGCGGAGCTGTAGGAAGGATCGTCTTCACCTCGGAAAGCGCAATGCAGGCTCAGAAAGAAGGCCACAACGCAATCCTTATCCGTGAGGAGACCTCTCCGGAAGACATCGAAGGAATGAGGGCTTCCGCCGGTATCCTCACCGAACGCGGAGGAATGACCTCCCACGCAGCCCTGGTTGCCCGCGGATGGGGCAAATGCTGCATCGTGGGATGCGAGGACATGCATGTTGACCTCGAAGGCAGGACAGTTACCTTCGGAAAGAATCCCAAGGTTTACAAAGAGGGCGACTGGCTGAGCCTCAACGGAACCAAGGGCCTTATTTACGGCGAGAAGATTGAGACCATGGATGCAACCGAGAATCCCCTCTTCAGGGACTTCATGTCCATGGTTGACAAATACCGCAAACTCGGTGTCCGCACCAATGCCGACACTCCCGAAGACGCCGCCAGGGCACTCTCCTTCGGAGCCGAAGGCATAGGCCTCTTCAGGATCGAGCATATGTTCTACGGAAAGAACTCAGAGCGTCCGCTGCAGAAGCTCCGCGAGATGATTTTCTGCACCACCGACAAAGAGAGGGAAACCGCACTGGAAGCCCTTGAGCCATATATGAAGGCTGCTGTCAAGAGCACCCTGAAGATCATGGACGGGAAGCCGGTCGTGTTCCGCCTCCTGGATCCTCCCCTGCATGAGTTCGTCCCCAAGACTGAAGAAAAGAAGAAGGCACTTGCAAGGAGCCTCGGAGTCAGCGTCGCCGAGATCGAGAAGAGGGGTGAAGCCCTCCACGAGGTGAACCCGATGATGGGTCACAGGGGCGTACGTCTCCACGTGTCCTTCCCGCTCATCGCCCGCACAGAGTACAAAGCCATTTTCGAGGCTTCCGCAGAACTTCTCGAGGACGGCTTCCATCCATGCCCGGAAATCATGATCCCGGTCACCGTTTCGGCCCGCGAGCTGAGCTTCCAGAAAGCCATGTGCGACAGGGTAAAGGCCGAGGTCGAGGGACGTTTCGCAATCAACATCAACTATCATTTCGGTACTATGATCGAGATCCCGCGCGCAGCCCTCACCGGCGACAGGATGGCCCGCGCCGCAGAGTTCTTCTCGTTCGGTACCAATGACATGACCCAGATGGCATTCGGTTTCTCCCGCGATGATGTCGGCACCTTCATGAACGACTATCTCGGCCAGAAGCTCCTCGATGCCGATCCGTTCCAGACCATCGACACCAAGGGTGTAGGAAAGCTCGTGGAATACGGTATCCAGTCCGGACGTTCCCGCAGGCCTGACCTGAAGTGCGGTGTGTGCGGTGAGCACGGTGGCGATCCGGATTCGATCAAGTTCTTCAACAAGATCGGAATCGACTACGTTTCCTGCTCGCCCTTCCGTGTTCCGATCGCCCGCCTCGCCGCCGCGCAGGCTGCAATCGAACAGGAGAGGTAGAACTTTGGAGATAGACAAAATTTGTCTATCTTTGTAACCCCGAAACCGGGAGACCGGTTTCATATGGGATCTTAGCTCAGCCGGTTCAGAGCGCATGCTTCACACGCATGAGGTCGGCAGTTCGAATCTGCCAGGTCCCACAACACTAAATCTTTTATTCCCAATCATTTATTTCCCATCATGATGAAGAAAGTCCTTCTTCTGGTTTTGTGCGTCATGTCGGTTCCATTCTGCCTGACTGCACGTGACCAGTGGTCTGTCAAGCGCGCCCAGAAATGGGAGCAGGAGGTCGGTGTCCTCAAAGGTGCCAACGGTTACTACATGACTAATCCCGCCCTCGGCGACCCTGCTGTCATGAAAAAGCTTCATGAACTGGGATTCAACAGTGTGCGTGCCTGGATCGGCGGGAATACTGCTGAAGACATTATCGCCGCACTGGAGAAACTCCTCGATGCGGCGGACGATTACGGGGTCACGGTCTCTCCGGTCCTGAGCCTTTCAAACCTCCTGCGGGACCCGTTGAAGGACAAGGAGAATGAGCCCGTGGTGAAGGAGATCCTTACTGATGTCCTCCGCCATTTCCGAGGCAACAGGCAGATCGTTTACTGGGACCTGTGGAACGAGCCTCCTTACAATCCTAAGAATGCTGATGTGCTTCGCGGGATGGACATTCTCGAGAAGATGGTTCTCTGGGGACGTGAAGCCAATGCTACCCAGCCGCTTACGAGCTCTATCTTCTGGGATTCGAACAATGAGGACAGGGACAATGATGTGTTCCGGCGCCGGCTTCAGGTGGAGAGCATGATGGACATCCACAATTACCATGACTACACTACCGGAGTCAAGGACGGGGAATACAGCCGCAGGACTATCCATATGCTGAAGTCCCTGGACGGCAGGCCGATTGTCTGCAGTGAATGCCTTAACCGGCAGAACGGGTCGGGCATTGAGCGGTCGCTGTCGATTTTCGCGGAGGAACACGTTCATTTCTATGTCTGGGGCCTTTATGCCAATGACAGGAACTGGAACACCCGGTGGAGAAAGAGCGAATTCGATGCATATGCCCGTAATTTCCACAATATGCTGTATGCTGACGGGACTCCTTACAGCGAGCAGGAGGTCCAGTGGGTCAAGGACTTCCGTTTCTGTGCTCCGGGTGAGTCGATGGATCCGGGCACCGAGGTTACGGAGCGTTGGCAGATCGACCGCATATGGAGAAGGATGTCACTCGGTCCGGTCAAGGGTTTTGTCGGTGACGACCCGGGCGCTGTTCCGGAGGGATACAATTGTGTCAAGGTTGCTGTGAGTTATCAGGATTGGAGGAAGGATGCTGAGGCTCTGTATGCGAATTTTGAGAATTGCCTGAAGGCGGCCGGTGAGAAGGGGCTGCTGGTTGTTCCGGTTTTGCTTACAGAGAAGGACGGCCATGATGAGGGCCACGCCGCATATGTCAATGAGTTCATCCTCAGGTTCGCGCATGCACCCGAGGTTTTTGCATGGGACATATGTGAGCATCCTTCTGATGCTGAGGCGGTTCGGCATCTCTTTAGGAGTGCCAGGAGCTGCCAGTCCACGCATCCTGTTTTCATGGTTCCTACTCTCACGATGAAGCCTTTCCCGGATGGTTTTGACTATCGGGCGGCCATGGTTCACGGGAAGACAAACGGATGGACTTATTTCAATTTCAGGGACAAGGCTCAGGAATGGTTGTGTGCTGAGGTCTGGAATCTTTCGGACGTTATCGCTTTCGGGTGTCCGTTCCGGGTGGATCAGGCCGGATGGATCGGTGCTGTCGCAAGAAGGTACGGTCGCCCGGTTTTCGCTTTCCTTGAGGGGAAGCCTGCCGGGGATCCTGACGAGGTGCTCAAGTTGCTGTCAAGCACTCAGTTGTACTGGTGGACCGGGGAAGATCTCGGCGCTGACAGGCTAGCCTCGTTCCGTTTCATCCCGTTCAACGACTGGGCGGAATAAGCGAGAACCGGTGCCCGGCTTCTTTTAGGAATCTCCTCAACAGGAAGGTGAGGAAATACGGGAATGTGTAAAACTTGTCTCCCCATCCGATATTCTTGTACCCGAATTTGATGCCGTAGGAGACATCCGGATAGGAATGCCAATCGATTAGGTGGTTTAGTGAGGCGGTAGCTCCGTCCTTGGCCTTTACCTCGACAGGGACCAGCGAGTCGGAATCGCGGACGAAGAAGTCCATTTCCAAGGCTGGGCTATCATTCTTGTAGTAGTAAAGTTGCTCATAGCCGGATTTGCGAAGCATTTCGCCAACGATGTTCTCGTAGATGGCGCCTTTATAGGTACCAAAGTTTTTATTGGCCCGGAGGTCTTCCTGAGCCTCCTCGTCCAAGGAAGCAATAAGCAGGCCCGTGTCGTGATAATAGACCTTGTATGTATCGGCATCGTAGTTGCCTTTGAGGGGGAGTTCCGGATTGCTTAGGCAGTAGCAAACATTCACTACGCCAGCTTTCTCTAACCACTCCACGGCACCGATGTATTCACGATTCCTGGCTCCATGGGCCACTTTGGTAATCTGAAACTTCTTGCTGCTCTTGGCAAGGAAGGTGGAGATATGCCTGTAAACAGCCAAAATCTTTGCCTTGTCTGACTCCTTAGCGTATTTGGTGATATCTTCCTCATAGTCAAGGAGCAACTGCCGCAGTAGCTCAAGCGTGCCGCCGAAGTGACCGTTGTCGATGTACATCTTCACCACCTCCGGCATTCCGCTTATGGTCATATAGTCGCGAAAGATGTCCATATAGGTGGACAACTCAAGATCTGAGAATGGCGTGAGGCTGGCCATATGGGTATAAAGGTCCTCTACCTGTGTCTCGGAATATCCTCT
>JAFRXO010000030.1 GCA_017443465.1 Bacteroidales bacterium | reverse complement strand
CAAAGCAGGCTTCGCCGTGGAGGCGATGGAAACGGCCCGGAAAGCCGGCGCCAAAGGTGGTACCATTATCCGTGCGCGCGGAACGGCGAATCCCGAGGCGGAAGAATTCTACAATATCCAGATCCAGCCCGACAAGGAGATGCTGTGGCTCATCGTGCCCAAGGATATCAAGGACGATGTGATGCACAAACTCTACCAGGAAAACGGGCTCGATTCCCCCAGCAAGGGAATCGCCTTCTCGCTCCCCTTAAGTCACGTGATAGGACTCCACGAGGACAAGGATTCCTAGCCCTTGTGACGCCGCCGGAGCAAAATCCATGTTCCGGCCAGTACCATCAGCAGCAGCGCTGCCCCGATAATATACCAATGTGAAGCAGAAAGGCCGCCTTGTGAAGGCCTGTCGGCTTCGGCGAACGGATCTTCGGGGCTCAGATACCGGCCTTCCCCAATAAGGGAAAGCGCATATTCCAGCATGACGTCGGTCTGTCCGTCAGGCCCGTCCGTAACTTCGTTGAAAGTCAGCGGAAGTTCATAGTCGGGCAGCAGGCCACGTCCGGCAGGAGTGCGCTCGCACACGGTATTGTCGAAGACCAGTTGCACCATCGGGATCCGTATGGTCTGGAAGGTATTCGGCAATCGTATGTCCGCGAATTTCAATGCGGTCATATAGTGATAACCCGTACCGGTCTCCCGCCCCACGGAAACGCCGCGGCGGTTGCGCACCAGGACTGCCGGGAACAGCGTCGCGGCGGAATACGACTGGCCGTTAGTCAGCACATAAATCTTCCCGCCGTACCGGATCCCAGGATCGGGCATCACCGCGGCGCATGTCTCGATCGTATCGAGCGAGAAGAAGCCATCCTCCCCTTCCCGGGGCTCATATTCGGGGAACACCTGCATCTGGGATGAATAATTGAGACTGTAGTCAAGGGAGGCAAAGCCGCCCTGCTTCATGACACGGTTGTATCCACCTTTCTGCCGGTCCAGAGGCCTGTCGGTCAGGCACGAGAGCAATCTCATCAGGACGTTGACATCCCCGCCCGCATTGTTGCGCAGGTCGACAATAAGGTTTGGCGTATCACATCCGGCCAGGAACACCCGCACCGAATCTTCCTGGACCTGATTCAAATCGAATGTCCGCAGGGCCAGGAAGGCCACTGAATCATTCAACTGCCTGGTCTCAAACACATCTTCCCTGCCCCGCATCCGGTTCCGGGCGAACCAGTGGAAATTTCGGAGGTATAAATCACCTATCTTATACTTGTTGGCACTTTCAATAAAAGGCACAATCACTTTCGAGCCATCTGCAAATCCATATTCCAGTCCCCGGTCCTTATCCTCACCCCAATGCCTCATGGCGCCGTTGCTGCCGAGTTGTACACACCTCTCCGACAAAGTGCTTTCCACCTTTCCGTCATACGGATAACAGAACTTCCGGAATCCGGCCACATAATCCTTCGCAGGCACACCACCGACACTGGATACCACTTTCCCCTCATACTGGGTGTATCCTGGACTGGCAAGAAGTACACGCAGCGTATCCTCGCACCACATCAGATATAAGCCGGGCCAATCACGGGCCGGCGTCCGGGACTTCTTAGGGGCGACAGGATCGGGATACAGATAGAGATGGCTGTCGTGAAGCCGGCTCATTATCTGCCAAAGCATCACCCTGAACGGGCCTGAAGGGCTGAGTGGTGCCGATACTGTCTGCTTCAAGGAATCCATGAAGGCCCGGAAATCCGCTTCCGGCATCCTGTCTTCCAGCGAGGGATATAGTTCGCAGAAAGCATCTTCCAGCACACTGAGGTCTTCGCGTATCTTTTCGACTGACATCGGATCTTCCCTGGTCAGCTCGCCCGGAGCCACGAAAGTGGTCGGCAGGCCGAAAGGCGTCATGGGATCCATGGGCTTGTTGTCACGGCCGGATATGGAAATATTAAGGGAAGGTGCCTTTATGGCCTTGAAAGAATAGCCCAGACGGCCCAGAGTGTCGCCGGCCGAGACTTTCTGTCCGGTCTTGAAACATGTTTCGCCCTGCAAACCGTCGATGTGGAGTTTGGATCCGTCTTTCAGCTGCAAGGACAGGCCTGCCGATACGTAGCGTGGATCCGCATCTTTTCCGAAATCAGCAGAACGTATATTCTCATCCAGGTTCCTGTCCGGGTCAAAATGTCCCGTGAGCACATAATCCAGACTAAGTTGGTAGTTCACTCCTACGAAAAGGACCGTGGCGTCGGCCGGGCAGACGACAACGTCGCCTTCCGTACCTCCGACAAACAGATTGTCGAAATTGAGTTTCTGTTCCAGATACTCCTGCGGCCTGCAGAGGATATCGGTTCCGGCTTTCTTACCGGCCATGGGCCAGAGTAGTTGCTGCGCCAAGGAAGCGTTCAGCGGGAGCGTGATGCCCAGGATTATGAAAAACAAGTACTTTCTCATGACTGCCTTATGCTTTACAACACAAAGATATGCAATAATAGCTTGATTCCTAAATATTTTAGTAATTATTCTAAATAGTATCGGGATTTTTCGCTGCAACCGACGCATCAGTCTGTCAGGGGTTTACGCAAAGTGATCCCCCTCGTTTTGAGGGGGATCACTTTTCATAAAGTACTGATAATCAATTGCGTCCGTTGCAGCGAAAAATGTAGCAGTGACAGCGAGCCAGGCTGGCGGTGGCAGTGGCATGGAGCCCGGCCGACGGACCGAAAGCCCCTTAGACCGTCACTTCAACTGTATGTTGGCCCGGCTTGTAGGGGATGAACACCTTGCCGGGGCCGCCCTCTACGCAGTGTACGGTGATATCATACCCGGCTTCGCGGAAGCGCCTGTGTACGCGGTAGGTCCCATATCTGAGCGGGATGCAGGGCTCGATCAGTAGGCCGTCGTACTGGGGTTTCACACCCAGGATTAATTCGCTCACGCATTTCCAGGTCCAGGCAGCGGTGCCGGTCAGCCAGCTGTTCTTGCCTTCTCCGGGACGGGCAGCCTCCGCTCCGGCCACCATCTGGCAGAACACATAGGGTTCCACCTTCCGCAGTGCCTGCT
>JAFRXO010000029.1 GCA_017443465.1 Bacteroidales bacterium | reverse complement strand
GCCAATCTGGGCTTCGAGACTTCCGCATACATCGGACCCGGCGAGATAGTCCGGCTCCGGGCGGATGGACTGGAACAGCTCCGCGCACCCAACCCCCGCAAGCAAGTCTGCTCATTCCTTTGGATATATTACGGATTCCCAACCTCCTGCTACGACGGCCGCAACGTCGAGGAGTCCCGCTTCCTTTGCGGCAAGGAGATGGGAGCCAAAGACGACATAGAGGTGGACTGCGCCTGCGGAGTCCCGGACAGTGGCATCGGAATGGCCGTTGGATATGCCGCCGGCCACGGAGTGCCTTACATGCGCACGATCGCGAAATATACCCCGACCTGGTCCCGCTCATTCATGCCTTCATACCAGAGCATGAGGGATCTCGTCGCAAAGATGAAGCTCATCCACAACGCCGACATGCTCAAAGGAAAGAGAGTCCTTTTCTGCGACGACAGTATCGTGCGCGGTACCCAACTGCGGGACAACACCCACCAGCTCCACGAGAGCGGCGCCAAAGAGGTCCACATGCGTATCGCCTGCCCTCCCCTGGTGTTCGGCTGCCCCTTCCTGAACTTCTCCGCCAGCAAGACCGAGTTGGAGCTCATCACCAGGCGGATCATCAAGCAGTTCGAGGGCGACATGAATAAAAATGTCGAGAAATACACCGATTCCAGCACTCCTGAATTCAAGCGCATGGTCGATGAGATCGCCCGGGAGCTCAACCTCGACTCTCTGAAATTCAGCACTATAGAGACTTTGGTGAAGAGCATCGGGCTCCCCCGGGAGGATCTCTGCCTCCACTGCTTCGACGGCTCTTCCGCTTTCACCCTTGAAGAGGAGAATAAATAGATGAGGGCTGTAGCTTTCATCGGATTCATGGTGGCGGTCCTTGGGGCCGCCTTCTATGTGGCATGGCACCTCTGGAGACTGGCACCCGGAATGGGCTGGAAGATAGTCATAGGCTGCCTGTTCGGCCTGTGGACAGCGAGTTTCTTCGTAGGATTCGCCTACAACGAGAAGGTGCCGATGAGCCTGGCGATTCCGCTTTATGAAGTCGGAAACACCTGGTTGATAGCGTTTTTATATTTGCTGCTGGCCTTTGTGCTGTTGGACATTTGCTCCGCCTGCAGGATTATTCCGAAAGGGTTTCTCAAAGACTCATGGGTAGTACTCGGCTGTGTGGCCGGAGCTGTAACCGCCCTTCTGATCCTGGGAGGAATCCATTATCACCACAAATACCGGGAAGAGCTGACTGTCAAGACTTCAAAGCCCCTGGAAAAGCCTCTGACCGTGGTTCTGGCCAGTGACCTCCATCTCGGCTACCACAACCGCAAGGCGGAGCTTGGACGTTGGATTGACCTATTCAACGCCGAGAACCCGGACTTGGTCCTGATCGGCGGAGACATTATAGACCGGAGCCTGAGACCGGTTTTAGCCGGCAACTACGCTGAGGAGTTCAAAAGGCTGTCCGCACCTGTATTCACTGTCCTGGGAAACCATGAATATTACAGTGATGTGGATGGCTCGGAGAAGTTTTTCAGGGAGGCCGGAATAGGTCTTCTGAAAGACAGTTATGCCGACACGCTCGGCATCCGGATAGTCGGCCGCAACGACCTTTCTTACCCCTGCCGGGCCTCCCTACATGAGATTCTTCAGTCGCGAAGCTCCTTCAGAATGACAGCCTCTGTCATCCTGAGCGAAGCGAAGGATCTCTTCACGGTGCTGCTGGACCACCAGCCTTACAACCTGGCGGAAGCCGAGGAAGCCGGGATTGACTTCCAATTCAGCGGCCACACCCACCGGGGGCAAGTCTGGCCCATATCCTGGGTCACTGACGCGATGTACGAGAAATCATGGGGGCACCACCAGAGAGGAAACACCCGCTACTACATCAGCTCAGGCCTGGGAATCTGGGGCGCCAAGATCCGCATCGGCACCCGCTCAGAGTACCTTGTTCTTCATATTATACCGGAATAACCTCCGCCATCATGCAGCGGGCGGAGCCTCCTCCGACCTTCTCTATGTCAGGAATATGCACAGGCACAATCCTGGCGCTTTCACTTATCAACGCTATCTGATCCTCAGTCAGACACCTATATGCGGTGTCGGACATCACGACAATCCGATCTCCATCAATATTCCTGACTTCCAATATGTTCCCGGCAAAATGGAGCATCTGGTCGTAGGTAATTTTGACCAGTTTCCGACCTCCATCTGACAGGTTGGTCTCAAGGGCTGACAGCTCGGAAGGAGACATCACCGCCTCCTCGCATAGCACGGCGAAACTCTCGCCTATGGACAGGAGGACATTAGTGTGGTAGATCGGGCGTCCTTCCCGGTCAACGGCGTCGAAAAGGAAGGGATGATAGCCGAGCTTATGGCAGAAATCATCCAGGACAGCCTCCGAGGTACGTGGCGAGCGGCAAGCGTAGGCTATGCGGGCCTTCCGGTCCAAAACCAGGCTGCCGGTGCCTTCAAGAAACTTGCCCTCGTCTTCCCACCACGACAAATCCACGATGCGTTTAGTCCCGGCCGCCGCCATGATTGTCCGGATCGTGGCCGGATCCCGCTCCAGCCGCCGGTTCGGGGCAAACATCGGATAAAGGACAAGGGAACCGTCCTCATGGGTCGAGAACCAGTTGTTCGGGAATATCGAGTCCGGGGTCCTCGGCTCAGGGGTGTCCTCTACAACAATCACCGGGACATCATTCTCTTTCAGAAGGCTGACCATCCCGTCAAACTCCTCTATCGCCCGCTCCCTGATGTCTTCTGTAGCGACATCATTCTGAAAGCGGTTACTGGAAGCCGTCTGCTCATTGAAACCAAAGCGAACAGGCCTCACCATCAGCAATTTAGCGATGCTTTTCATTCTTTTTGAAGATGAGACACAAATCATAAGGTTCCGCACAGAGAACACTATCGAGAATTGGCCTATCGCCAGGACCCAGTCGTGGCGGATAAGGCCGTATATTATTATCATCACCGAGCCCACGACAGCCATCACCCAGTGTCCCAACGGGAGGATTGAGGCCTTCCGTTTGTAGCTGTAAACCAGTTGATAGACTGAGCGCAGCTCATAGACCGTCTGCCCCAGGACTCCGAACAGAAGCAACCCAAGGGGGACATATTCATTGTGGAGGAAGGTCGCCGAGAAGGTGGGAATATCCCTGAAGATAAGGGCCAGGATGACGAGCGGGAAGAGGGCCTGAAGGACCACCACGAAACGAGGAACCCGCTTGTAGAGGCCCAGGATGGAGATGTTCCACATGTAGGCATAGTACCCGATGCTTTCCCCGAATATGATTGAGAAGTCCTTCCGAAGCCAGCCGTAGAGATAAAGCACAACCGCTCCCACGCTGCTCAGGACCCAGTATATTCCCGGAGACTCGACCTTGTGGGAT
>JAFRXO010000028.1 GCA_017443465.1 Bacteroidales bacterium | reverse complement strand
TAAATTCCCTGTTTATCGAATCAGTTTATACCGGATTACGGAAGAAGCAGATGCTTCAGGCTGTTTGCTACGTAAGGCTGCCATGAGCGGACAAAGCCTTCGAAGTCAGGGTTGAATACTTTTTCCGCGATGGGGCGCGCGAGAAAAGGAACCATGACCTGGCTGAGGAAGGTCATCAGAACGACCTGTGGTGGCTGAGGTTTTATATGCCCTTCCCGGATTTCGTCTTCCAGAATACATTTGAGTACGAGAACATAGTCCGTGATTTTTTCTTCTTGGGCGATTTGATACATGAAGTCGGCATCCCTGTTGACTTCCCGTACGATGAACAGCGGAAGTCCGGGGTGGGAGAGCATCTGCGAAAAATAGGCTTCTGTGAGCGCATCAATACGGTTTGAGAGCGGAGCGTCACTTCGGAGAATGTCAATCACAGAGGGGAAAAAGTCCCGTACGATTGAACCCACAACCGCTCCGAAGATCTTGTCCTTTTCCCTGTAATAGTAATACAGGGCAGGGCGGTTGATGCCGGCCGCCTGGGCAATCATGCTCATATTGGTGAGCACATATCCATTCTCCAGAAACACGCTGGTAGCGGCTTCCAGGATTCTTCGCTCGGTATCCCTGGATTTATCCATCTGACTGATTTTGGGCAAATGTAAGTTGTTTTTTCCTCATTCGCAATTAATTTTTACATTTTTGTTTGACACTTGTGTAAAAAAACATATATTTGCACTGGTTTTTACAAGTGGAACAATGAAAAGAATCTTGTTGATTGCGCTTGCGACGTGTTCGCTGCCCCTATGCGCCCAGACTACGCTTCAGGAGTGCAGGCGTCTTGCAAGGGAACATTATCCGGCCATGCGGCAATACGAACTCATAGAAAAAACACGGGAACTCACACTTGAAAATGCCTCCAAGCCCTGGCTTCCGCAAATCATCGTGGGAGCCCAGGCTTCCTGGCAGAGCGCGGTGGCTACATTCCCTGAGCAGATGACCACCATGCTCGCAGCATCAGGACTTGAACTTCCCGGTATCCGCCAAGACCAGTACCAGATTTCCCTTAATGTCTCGCAGACGCTCTGGGACGGGGGACAGTCAAAGGCTGAGAAAGAGCTAGCCGAGGCGCTCTCACGTGTGGATGCAGGTTCGCTGGACGTTGATTTTTATGCCCTTGAGGAGCGCGTTGACGAACTCTATTTTGGAGCGCTGATGCTTAAGTGGAGAATGGAGCAGGCCGAAGCTCTTAAGTCGCTCCTTCAAAGCAATCTGGACCAGGTGCGTTCCATGATTCGGGGTGGAGTTGCCATGCAGAGCGACGCCGATGCGCTGGAGGCGGAACTACTGGGGGCTGAGGAAAACATTGCAAGTCTCTCCACTGCCAGGGAAAATTACCTGCAGGCACTGTCGCTATTTACGGGCGAGCGGATTGAAGTGCTGCACATTCCCGAAATGCCATCCCGAATGGAAGGATTCGTGAGGCCCGAACTTTCGCTTCTGGATGAGCGCCTTGACGCCCTGGATCTTCAGAAACGGCTTGTCAAAACGGCCACAATGCCCCGCTTCAGCCTGTATGCGCAAGGGTGGTACGGCTATCCCGGACTGGATATGTTTAGGAGTATGACTTCGCCGGATTGGACCTGGAACGCCATTGTGGGCGTGCGGATGACGTGGAATGTATCAGCCTTTTTCACCCAGGGGAATTCCCTGCGAAAACTGGATGTGGCACGAGGCCAGGCGCAGGTACAAAGGGACCTTTTTAAATTCAACACTTCGCTGCAGGAGTCGCAGCAAAGCCGTGAGCTATCCTATCTGGAAGAAATAGTGTCCCGGGATGAGCGGATTGCCCAGCTAAGAAGAAATGTCCGCGAGGCGGCAGAATCGAAGTATCGTGGCGGAGTAATCGGCCTTAACGACCTTCTGAAAGCCATCACAGATGAAAACAATGCCGAGACCTCACGCCGGGGTCACGAACTGGAACTTCTCAAAACCGCATACCAGATAAATCACAACGCTTTATGAAACGCATTTCCATAACTACTTTAACGATTCTCACCCTTGCCGCTTGTGTCCGCGAAACAGCCTATGATGCGGCTGGTACGTTCGAATCCGAGACCATCACAGTCTCGGCCAGGGGTAGCGGTGAAATCCTGTCCCTGGAAATCCGGGAGGGGGATTCCGTTACTGAGGGACAGATTCTCGGAGTGATAGATACGATGTCCCTGTACCTGCAAAAGTTACAACTTCAAAAGCAAGTTCAGACAGTTCAAAGCGGCCGGCCGGACGTTGAAAAGCAGGTAGCCGGCATCCGTGCGCAGCTTGCCCAAGCAAAGAGGGAAAAGGCCCGCATTGAGGGGCTCCTTGCCGATGGAGCCGCCACGCAAAAAAGCCTCGATGACGTGACCGCCCAGATTGCCGTGCTGGAGAGCCAGCTGAACGCCTCCCTGTCCACGCTCCGCTCCAGTGCCGCCGCCGTGGACGGAAATTCATCGGCCATCGAAATCCAGATAGCCCAGGTGGAGAATCAGCTTGAAAAATGCCGGATTGTCGCACCCACAGGAGGGACCATCCTTTCGAGCTACGCCCACGCAGGCGAAATGACCGTCGCCGGGAAGGCAATCTATAAACTGGCAGACCTTGACAACATGTTCCTGAGAGCCTATTTCACCAGTGAACAGCTTGCATCCATCAAAGTGGGACAGCAGGTGAGAGTTTTTGCCGATTTCGGAGGGGACACGCGCATCGAATATCCTGGCACCATCACCTGGATAGCTTCTGAAAGCGAGTTTACGCCCAAATCAATTCAGACACGCTCGTCCCGGGCAAACCTGGTGTATGCCGTGAAAATTGCCGTCAAGAATGACGGACGTATCAAACTTGGGCTTTACGGAGAAGTGGTGCTGTAATGAACGCCATCGAGGTACATACGCTGGAAAAGTCCTACGGTAGCGTCAAGGCCCTGAAAGGGGTGTCTTTCGACGTGGGAAAGGGAGAGATATTCGGCCTCATCGGCCCGGACGGGGCGGGAAAGACCAGTATCTTCCGCATCCTTGCCACGCTCATTCTTCCGGACAGCGGCAGCGCTTCCGTC
>JAFRXO010000004.1 GCA_017443465.1 Bacteroidales bacterium | reverse complement strand
TGGGGTATTCCTGCGTACATCGAGCGCTCACGATCCGGCAAGGGCGCCCATGTATGGGTATTCTTCGAAGAGCCAGTCTTGGCTGCTGACGCTCGGAGATTAGGCTTTGCTATCATCGGCGCAGCCATGGAAAGCAATGTCCGTCTGGATATGAAATCCTATGACAGATTCTTGCCGAATCAAGACTTTTTGCCAAAGGGTGGCTTCGGGAACCTGATTGCGCTCCCGTTGCAGGGCTTGGCCCGGAAAAACGACAACAGTGTATTCGTGGATGAGGGCTTCAAGGCTTTCAAGGACCAATGGTCGTTTTTATCATCGGTACGGAAACTCACTGCATATGAGGTTAAAACTATTCTGGCAAATCACGCATATCAGATAGAGTTGTCCTCGTCATCTGAGACAAAACCATGGGAAACACCCAAACCGGACAGAATCTCATTTGAAGATTTTAGTGGCCCTGTCAAACTTGTCCGGGCGAATGGATTGTATGTATGGGGCACAAAACGAAATGTATGTTGAGAGTGGAGAGGGTTGAAAGGGTTTGAGGGTTGAGAGTGAGTAAGTTAGAGGGTGTGAGCCCGGCGAGCCCGGTCAAAACGAAATGTTACATCGCTTTACATTTGCTTTACATTTGAGGCCCGTTTGAAAGGTGAATTTGAGCACTGGTGTTACATGCGGCGTACAGATCTTTTACTTAGCCCCACGAAAATGATATAGAGGCGCCTGGAAGGCTTTATTTAGCCCTCCGGGCGCTTTCCTTATGCCCCGCCCAAAAACCGTTCAAATGGCCCAAAACGGGCCGGTTTCGGTGGCCCCAAGCATCTGCTTCTGTTTAGACGTGAAAATGTAATGGATGGACAAATGGATGGACAAATGGATGGACAGAATAGCGCACGTCAAAAACGAAATGTAGTCAATGGATGGACAAATGGATGGACAAAACGCCATTCAAAACCGCAAGAAACCAACCACTTATTGTCCGAAAATAGTCAATAATTCCCGGGAAAATGAAGAGAAAACACCCCTTTATTTACCTAAAAAATGAGGGTTAAAGGGCTGTAAATTGGTGTTTTAAGGGGTTTTGAGGGCGAAAAAAAGCCAAAAATGCAGTTTTTAAAGAAAAACCTTTGAATTCTCGCTTAACATCATTAAGTTTGCAACAGCATTTGTAGAGTTGGTTGTGTCGGCATCGCCTTCTTCCCTAAAAGGGGCAACTCCGTCCTCCAACGGTATAAAGCCTGGCACCTCCCATTGCCAGGCTTTTTTCTTCTCGTGAGGGAAGATTGTATAATGGCTTTACCCATTAGCCGTAGGGGAAAAGGAGGTGTTATGACATGGCCAATTCTACAAATGCTAAAACCAAAGGCGCTAAACTCGTTTTCTGCAAGTTCATCGTCAAGAACGGCAAAAAGATATACCCCAAAAAAGGGAAAGTCTTTCGTTTCTGGGTAAGAACCGACAGTGCCGCTTAGTGTCTTGAGTTTTCAGGCCGGCCTATGGGAGGACCGGCCTGTTTTATTCCATGGTGTGGAAGGTGAGGGAGGCTTTGACCAGGGCGAGGGCGGTGATGGAGGACATGGGGATGTCCTTGGGGGCAAAGGTGGGGTTGAAGGAGGCGAGGCGGACCTTGTCGGCATCGTCCGCCTTCTGGATGTACTTGACGGCCGTGTAGGTGTCCCCATCCGAGACGAAGGAAAGCAAATAAATCTCTCCCCAGAGGATGCTGTCGAGTGACAGCTCCTTTTTCTTATACATTACAATGTCCCCGCTCTTGAGAAGCGGCGACATAGACTCCCCTCTTACATAGATTGCCCCGTCCACGGGCGGGAGGTTCGGGATCCGGAGGAAATCAGACGGCTCCAGGGTGTGGTCATTGAAGATGGCTACCAACCCTGCAGTGGCATTATAATCATACAGAGGAATGTCTTGTTGGTCAATCGTTCGGTCGGTCTGAAGTGAAAACGTATGATTAGGAACAAGTTTTTGTTCTTTTTCTTGCATGACCGGACCTTCCCCTGTTAACAACCAAGTAACCCTAACATCTGGATAGGCGGCGATAAATTTCGCCAGAACGTCTTCAGTTATACCTGTTTTTGACTCTAAAGTCCCCCGAGAAACTCCTATTATTTTATAGAATTCGCGCTTGCTGACCCCTAAACTATCAGCAAACCGCAAAATCCTTTGTTTAATTGGCGAAAGTTTTTGTTCTTTTTCTTGCATATTGGCGAAATCTTTTGCTATATTTGCAGTCGGATTCCCATGTTACCCGTGGGGCAAAGTTAATAAAAGTTTGCGGAAGTATAGAAAAACCATTAAAAACCATAGCAAAATGAGAACGTATATCAAAGTTGACGCGAACCTTCGCAAGGATCTGATGAGCATATTCACCATGTCCAGAAAGTCCGTTTGGAAGGCCCTTAACGGTTTAACCGCCTCCGAGAGGAGCAGTCAGGTACGCCAATACGCCCTGGCCAATGGCGGGCGCTATGTCCGTGAAGACTATTTACCCACATGTCGGACTCATGAGACGGAAGGGGATATCATCCAGGAGTTCGAAGGCGGGATAACCGTCATCGTACACACGGAGGACAGCACGGCCGCCATCATGCGTGGAGAGGTCGAGTTGGAGTGTTTCGAAAAAGTGACGCTGAACATGTGGTCTAATATTCTCCGGCTTGCCCAGGCCTATGCTGACGGAGAGGTTGAGAAGATTGCGAATTAGACGGCCGTGACGGTCCTCTGACAGACAGCCGCGAGGCTGCCGGTATCCGCCGAATCTACTTTGTTCATAACGTTTAAGTGTAAGGAGGAGGGCCGGACGGCGGGGCCCATCAAGGAGAGGATAGGCGGCTAAACGGATAGGCCGAGCCAGCAAGAGGCATGTGGCATTAGAGGGTTCGATTCCCTCCCTCTCCACAAGAGTTTAGACCATGTATTGGGACAAGGACATATACGTAGTTGACTTGAATGATCTCACCCGCACGGATGACGGTCCGGCGATTATTGCCTATGATACTCTGGCAAAATTAGCCCAAAGGGGGAAGGCAACCCGCCTCCGTCGAGGCTGCCGTAAGACAGCGGCTCTGTTCGACTACGCGTCCCTGCCGTCGGAGTATAAGGAGGCCTTCGTCGACAAGTACGGAGATCCGGAACTCCAGAAGATCCAGCAGAAGATGGAATACAGAACAGACCAGAAGGCCAGGGACTGGTACCATGATGAAGAACATGGGATCCCGTCCAACCTGGCGGAAAAATACACCGTGAACGCATCCGTCCTCCGGATGCTTTCGGGCAAGAAAGCGCGGATGGCGGCCAGCCGTTCGACCAGCGGCGGGGGCGGCATCGCCTGGGACGCGATTCTAGAGGAGAGCGAACGCCTCCGGGGGATCAGCGGCCATACGCTCCCGAAGAGTTCCGCCCGGCTTGCGGAATGGATCCGGAAGTTCGATGCGGAGGGCTACGGCTGCCTGGTGTCCAGGAAACTGGGCAATGCCAACAGCCGGACGATCACGGAGGAGATGGGGCGGATGATCGTCGCCCTGAAGCGCTCCAAGGATCCCGTATACAGCATCGAGGGGATCCGCCGGGCCGTCAACGAAGCGGCCGCCGCGAAAGGATGGAAGCAGATCAAGTCCAAGGCATCGATCGTAAACTACCTGGAGGCGAACATCGCCCTTTGGAAGGACACGGAGGTCGGGACCACCAAGGCCAAGATGATGCTCAACTGGATGCATTCCACCATCCTCCCGAGCATGCCGAACGCCCGATGGGAAGGAGACGGTACCAAGGTCAACCTCTATTACCGCACGTACGCGGACGGGAAGGAGAAGATGGCCACTTTCTGGGTATATGAGTTCATCGACGTGGCATCAGAGGTGTTGTTGGGCCGCTGCTTCAGCCAGGGTGAGGACTTCAATACGTTCTATGAGGCTTTCCGCCGCTCCGTCGAGAACGCGGGCGTGTTCCCTTACGAGCTCGTGAACGACAACCAGTCCAGCGCCACGACGAAACAGGTCCAGGAATGGCTTTCCCGCTGCGTACAGGTGCCCCGCACGACGGCGCCGCACAACGGCCCATCCAAGACGATCGAGAGCATTTTCGGCCGCTTCCAGGGCGAAGTTCTTGCCCGCCACTGGAACTTCACCGGCCAGAACATCACCGCGAAGCGGGATTCCTCCCGCGCCGACATCGACTTCACCCTCCAGAATATCGCCGGCCTCCCGAACTACCAGGAGTGCATGGCCATGTATGAGGCCGACGTACAGGCCTGGAACACCTCCCTCCATCCGGATCAGGTCCGTTACCCGGGAATGACCCGGATGGATGTGTATCTGAGGGAATCCTGCCCGGACTGCGCGGCGGTCACGGACGCCTCCCGCATCGATGCCTTCTGGATAAAATCGAAGGATCCGGTCACTTATACGAATTCCGGTCTCAAGGTCACCATCAAAGGGCAGACGTTCCTCTTCGAGGTGCAGGATGCGGACGGTTATCCGGATCTGGACTGGCTGGATGCCAACAACGGCAAGAAGTTCTACTACAGCTATGATCCGCGCGACATCAGCATGATCAAGCTGTACTCCTATGAGCCGAAGACAGGCTACCGGTATGAGGCGACCGCCCTTCCCAAGGTGCAGATCCACCGGGACATCTGGTCCCAGACGAAGGAGGACAGCGGCTATATCCGCGAGATGGAGGAGCGCGTGAAGGAACATGCGGTGAAGCGCTATCAGCGCGTCAAGGAGATCGAGCGCGAGTTCGGGACCGCTCCCGAGCAGCACGGGCTGCGTTCCCCGCTGCCGGCCGGCGTGACGAAGACCGAGTACGAGCGGATTTCCGCGCAGATCCAGTCCAGCATCGAAACGGATCCCGTGCCGGAGGACATCAGCCCTTCCACCGTCGGCCAGATCCAGAAGCGGATCAGCGGCCTCGATGCCGAAGCTTTCAGGAACTTGTAAACCATTTTTAAAACCATAGCAAAATGATTTTCACAGAGAACCAAAAGAACGAAATCCGGGATGCCCTGGAACGCTACTGCAAGCGGTACGGCTCCCAGAAGAAGGCGACGGCCTCCCTCAAGGGGATTTCCGAAGGGACCGTTTCCACCATCCTGACAGGAAAGTATGGCAAGATCGGCGACGACATGTGGAGCCGGATCAGCGCCCAGGTGATGCCTGCGACTGCCGGCTACCGGCTGGCGGACACCTCCGCCCGGCTCAACCTCCTTGGCTACTTCCAGAAAATGAAGGAGGATTCCTCCGTGATCTGGATCACCGGCCCGGCCGGCGTAGGAAAGAGCACCACTGCCCGGGAGTTCGCCATCCGGACGCCTCACGTGTATATGCTCACCTGTTCGCAGGACATGCACCGCTCCGACTTCATGAAGGAACTGTCGGCCGTCATCGGCCTGGACAATGCGGGGATGAACATCCGGGAGTCCCTGTACGCCATCATCCGCCACCTTGTGACCCTGGACCGGCCGCTGCTCATCTTCGACGAGGCCGACAAACTGAAGGACAACGTGCTGCTGTACTTCATCACGATCTACAACGAACTGGAGGACCGTTGCGGCATCGTCTTCCTGTCCACGGACGCCATCAAGCGCCGGATGGAGACGGGTGTGAACTACAACCGCATCGGGTACAACGAACTGTATTCCCGCATCGCCCGGCGTTTCGTGCCGGTGAAGGCGGCCACCCGGAAGGAGGTCATGGATATCTGCATACTCAACGGCATCGAGACCGATGATATTATCCGGGAGGTCGTGGACGAGGCTGCCGAGGCCCAGAACGACCTGCGCCGCGTCAAGCGCTGCATCGTGAAGCAGAAGGGCCTTCAATCCCTTTTCAAACTGTAGTATAACCCTTTTCAAGCAGTATTCGAATGCCCATCGAGTCCAGACAATCCCGTTCGCTTCCTGCCGTCCAGATCCTTAGCATCCGGCGTGATACCATCACCCTCTCCGGGGAGTGGGGACGGTGCCTCGGTACGATCGACCGCCATGGGACCGCCCTTGTGTGGGGATCTTCCGGAAGCGGGAAGTCGAACGGGGTGATGATGCTGGCGAAGGAACTGTCCCGCTTCGGGAAGGTCCTTTACCTTTCGTTCGAGGAGGGTTTCTCCGTCAGTTTCCAGAACACGCTCCGGAGGCAGGGGATGGCCGAATGCGGACTGCGCTTCCAGGCGCTGGACCATTGCACCAAAGAGGAACTGAATACCCGGCTCTTCCGCAAGGGTTCTCCCGAGTTCGTCATCATCGACTCCATCCAGGCCTGGAAGATGCGCGTGAAGGACTATGAGTTCCTGAAGAACCAATTCCCGAACAAGCTGTTCATACTGGTGAGCCGGGCGAAGGGGAAGAATCCCTGGGGCGATGCCGCCGAAGAGATCCTTTTCGACGTGGGCATCAAGATCTGGGTGGAAGGGGGCGTGGCGTCCACGCGCGGCCGGTTCTATGGCTCCACAGGGAAGGCCGTCATCTGGCCCGAGAAGGCATTCGACTACTACGGAAAACTACCGAATGAAGATTATGGCGAAGAATTATAAGCGTTTCTATGCGCTCCTGAAGCTGAATCCGGACGCGGACAAGGACGAACTTGTGATGTCCTTCACGGACGAGCGGACGACCAGTCTTCGGGAGATGACCGAGGATGAGTTCAACGCCCTGTGCGACGCCCTCCAGTACGGCGCAGGCCAGGGATACGGGCAGAAGGCGATGACGGACCTCAAGCGGGCCCGGTCGGCCGTTCTGGTGCGCCTGCAGCGCCTCGGAATCGAGACCGTGGACAACTGGGAGGGCATCGATCAGTTCTGTCTCAACAAGCGGATAGCCGGGAAGCGGTTCGCCGCGCTGACGGTTGGCGAGCTTGATGCGCTCCGTGCCAAGCTGGAGATGATCCAGCGCCGGGGAGGGCTCAAGGAGGCCCGTCAGCGGCAGGAGGAGGAAGAGACCGCCCGTCTTACCGCCTTTGCACAGACCTGGAAGACCAACTCGAAATACGCGAACTGAAGACCATGTTGAGAATTGGAAATACTACAAATAAACCTTTCAAGCAATGAAAATCGAAAACATCGAAAAATGCAAGGCTCTCCTGGAGAGCCGGGACAAACTGCTGACGGCCTCCTCGATGCTGGAAGAGCAGTCGGCGCAGGTCGTCCTCATGACCATTGACGGGGCGCTGGATCTCAGTGGAATTCCCGAACCCGAACTCACCTACGCAGTGATGGACGCCCTCGCCGCTCGAGTCAATGACATCGATAAACAACTATTAACACTCTGATTATGGAAAAGACCTACGTTAGGGAGGAAGTCGTCAGGCTCCTCGCCTGCGAGCGGGACCGCTGTCTCAAGCTCGTGAATGGTAAGATCGATGAACTGAATCGCCAGGCGAGAGAGAAGCCGGCGCTCAAGGTGTCAAACAGCAAAGCGTCCACCAAGTTGTGCGAGGTCCTGAAAGACTTGATGGGCAAGAACCCGTCTAAGGACTCCGACTATTGGGAACTGCTACTGCAAAGTTGTGAGAATGACTGGTTCGGCTATGCGCCGAAAGCGCCCAGGGAAACCATCGACGCCGTTGTGTTCCCCTCCGAGGAGAGGACTATCGATGTCGTGAAAGATGAAGAGTATGGCGGAGCCCACTCCTATATCATCCGGGAAAGCCTGGGCTTCAAGGATGGGAAAGCGGTCTATGTGGACTCATCGCAGCTTATCCAGTTTATCCGGAAACAGGATGACGGAACGGTTATTCCCGGCCTTCAATCTGAGCAACTGGTACTGGCGCTCATCGACCGCCACCAGAAATTGAACGCCAGGTTCCCGTCGAGGCAGAATAGGAAGATGATCCGCGGACTGGAGATGTTCCTGGCTGCAAGCCGGGAGCGGGTCGAGGACCGGATTAAACGGGGTGTGATGGGGAACTTGAAGAAGTAAGCAATATGGATATCACCAAAATGACAGCAGCGGAACGGGCCGCATTGAAGGCCCAGCTTGAGGCCCAGGAGCGTGCCGAGAAACAGAAACGCGAAGACGATGTGAGCGCCTACAAGGATCTGGTGGCCGGGTTCTGCCACCGCACCAAGGACCGGCTCTTTGCCCTGAGCGGGCAGATGCGCCAGCACAAAGATGAGGTGTTCGCAGACGTGGAATCCATCATCCAGTTGAAGGAAGCCTTGTACAATACCAAGGTCGACAGGCACAGCAACTCCTTCACCGCCGACGGTATCACCGTCTCCCTCGGCCGGCGCACCAATGACGGCTGGGATGACACGGTCGAGGTGGGTATCTCCAAGGTGAAGGAGTTCCTGGCAGGCCTCGCAAAGGATGACAATTCCGCCAAACTCTACACGGCTGTGATGCAGCTGCTCTCCAAGGATCGGAAGGGTAACCTCAAGGCGAGCGCATTGCTCCAGCTGGAGAAGTACGCCGCACAATGGAAAGACCCGCTTTTTTCGGAAGGGGTTTCCATCATCCGTGAGGCCTATACCCCGGTTGAAACCTGCGATTTCATCTCCGTCTCTTACAAGGATGCAGAAGGTAAGGTACATGCTATTCCGTTGTCGCTGGCGGCCATGACCAGGGAGGACTGAAGGATGGATAAAGTTCTTGATATAGATCAGCGCGTACGGGAAACCGCCGAGCACAACATAAAGGCCCTTTCCGTGGCTCTCAAACAGGAACTGGCCGTCAATGACGCACAAACAAACCCGAACCGCCGGGTTCATACCTCGCTGCTGATAGTCCGGGACGAGGACTGTTTTATCGCTCTGGATGGATCCGCCCACCGGATGGAAGGCTGCTTCGTTGAACTCTTCGAAAAGCGTCCGGAACTCCGAAGTGTCGTACAGGGAGCACTTGACAAGCTGTTCCGGGTCGAAGATCGTTAACTCTAAAGGCGCGGAGTCAGACGACCATGAAAATGATAGTCAATTCGTGGGTCTCTCCGAACTATCTGAAATAGGAGCCGCGCCTTTTTTATCTATTGAATATGACTGATTTTGAAAAGGAAGTAAAAGAAGTCGCTAAAGCTTTATATGGTCCAGGTCATGTTTTAGATCCCGACCAACATTGTTCGATAGCAGCAATGGCACACAAGCTTCTCGACGCGGCAAAAGCACAAATCGTCAAGGATGGAGGCATTCTCATTAATAACCCCTTGCCGCCTCATGGATGCGATCCTGGTCCGCGCGGGCCAAGTGGATATCCGGGTGACCCCGGAGCGAAGGACATTGAAGAACTTGAGCCCTACTTCAGCCAGGACCAATTCGGAAACGTAATAGGGGAATGTCCTCCGAATAACTTTGATCTAATGCTTAAGATTAATGAGATTATACGATATCTGAATCGCAAGAGAAGATGAGAAGCAAAAAGCAGATTGATGACATTGCTGGGGCCTATTACCGGGCCAATGAAGCCAAGAACCGGAATATTTCGGCCGCTGCCCTGAAGTCATTCAAGGATGGGATCAGGTGGGCAGACCAGCATCCGGAGAATCCTTGGAGGTCGGTAATGGAACCGCCAAGCACGGATCAGTTCGTGATTGTCTGGTGCATCGATGAAGATGGCCATGAGGCGGCGTTGATGGCCTCTTATAAGGAAGGCTACTTCGATCTCCTCGGTGTGATGTTCTGGATACCCGTCCTATGGATGCCGATTCCGGCGGTTCCGGAAGAACTAAAAAACAAATTATTCGAAGTATGAGAGGAAGTGACAATTATGAAAAGTTGAAGGCGGCCGGCTTTGTAATCGTCCGGGCGGACGACCAGCCGCAGCCGCGGATCAAGCAGTGGGTCGGTGACGGCGCCTGGCGGACGCTGGAGAACTATCCCTCCAAGGCCGCCCGGGACCGGGCCCTGGCCATCATGCTGCATAACCCGAAAACTGTAAATCTTTAGCCATGGAAAAGGATCTGTTAGCAAAAGCACGAAATCTCGAGGATAGGATCGACGATCTGAGAAAAAGCCTGGACAGGCTGAGAATATATGCCATGCCGTCAAGTTCGCTGAAAATCGAAGTCAACCAATACTACGGAGACATGGGCCGCAGCTTTACTAATAAAGTTGAGTTCAGAGGAGACGTTGCCGACCGTCTTTTCAACCTCATCGTGGAGAGCCTGAAGTGTCAGGTAACCCTTCTTGAGCGAGAGCTGAAAGAACTATGACACTGCGAGTTCGAAACCACGGCATTTCGTGGAAATTATCTTGTCGTCACGGCCGGAATTCATCAAAATAGTTGTATTTTTGCGACTGAATATCTTAATATGCCCCGGGGAAGGAATAAGGACTTGATCAAGGCGAGGAACGAGAAGATCGCCCAGCGGTGGTATTATTGGACGGAAAAGCAGCGGCTCAGGTTCGATGATGCCCTGAAGATCCTATCCGAACAAGAGTTTTTCCTTTCGGAGGACAGGATCCTGTATATCCTCCGTGAGCACATCAAGGAGCATCCGGATCCGGGGATATCAACCTACATCAAGATCAAAGCCCCTAAACTCACCGCCGAGCAGCTGTCACTCTTCTCCGACGTGTAAAGTGCAATGTGATTTATTTTGTTTTTCGGGTTTTTATTATGACCTTTGCCATGTCCAACATATAGCGCGATCTTGAATGAGGCAAGTTCCCCTCATTAGGATTTGGCAAAGAGTGAGTTACTCAGGTCCGTCGTGTCCGTAAGGCTCGACAGCATTTTGCCTCAGGCACTATGTGTTGGACAGGACCTGAGTTTTTTATCGTTTTTAGCAATGTCCAACACTAAAAACTCCGCTGGCACCGTACTGCCGCAGGCGTTCACCTTCAACGCTTCCAACCAGCAGGTGAGGACCGTCACCATCGACGGGGAGCCTTACTTCGTCGCAGCTGATGTCTGCAGCTGCCTTTCCATTTCAAACAACCGCCAGGCCGTGGCCTCATTGGATGACGATGAGAAAAGGGTGTCAGTAGTAATGACACCCTTGGGAGGACCGCAATCTATGACGGTTATTAACGAGTCCGGCCTTTACGATCTGATCTTCCAGTCGCGCAAGCCGGAGGCGAAGGCCTTCCGGAAGTGGGTGACCTCGGAGGTGCTGCCGTCGCTCCGCAAGACCGGGGAGTACCGTCTGCAGGCCCGGAAGCCCGGGCGGCCGCGCTTCACCCGCGGCGAGATCGTCAACGCCGAGATCCTGAACCTCCTCTGGCTCATCGGAGAAAGTCTGGAGCACGGCGACATCAACGACGTCGCCCTGGAGCTGGGCGTGAGCCGCCAGACGGTGAGCCGCACGCTCAACGGCAGCTGCCGCAGCGGCCGCGTCCTGATGGCCCTATATGCCAGGGCGCGCAGGAACCGCGAGCAGTACCTCCTCTACAGCCAGCCCGGGGTGATGGCCGAACGCCTCCTGGAAGGGAGCGCCGTTCCCCAAGGCAATCACCTGCCCGCAGTCCGCTTCGACGGTCGCAAGCGCGGGGGCTCCTACGGGAACCAGAATGCAAGGAAGTCCAACCGCAAGGATGGAGGGAAGTAGCCATGGTACAGTTCGGCAAAGACAAATTCACGATCGAGGTGTACACCGGCACGAACCCCGCGGAGGAATACACCGACCTGATTAAGGAACTCACTTTCCTGCTCGGTACCGTCACGCCGGATAACTCGCTGCCTGACGGCTTCTACAACGTCTGCAACCTCCTCTACAACCTGGTCCCCGAGTGGGAGGACGTAAAGAAGGTGGTGGGGTAAACGTCTGGCAGGCCGCCCAGCTTGTATGATCCTTCTGTACTCCCGGAAGCTTGGAGCCTATCGGCTTGCCGAACCTTCGTCAACCTTTTTACTATAGAGTGGGCTGCCACCTTGGTAGTCCGCTCTAAATTTCATTGATGGCCTATAATTATATTGCTGTATTTCTGTCCATTTTTTGATGATTACATGTATCCTTTTGCATAATCTTTGTATCTTTGCTATTAGTATGCTCTTTTGTGTAAAGGCCTTTATCTTATGAGTGAACAATTGTTAGAACTGATTAAGACGAGAACTCTTATTCTTAAAGAGGGTTTTCCCTCCGGTGAAGTTGTTTTGGTAGACGACACCGAAGGGGATATGTTCTTTACATTTCTTCTAAAGTATGTTTCAGAAGAATCAGTAGGCAATACCCATTTTGAGGTTATTGATGGTTTTCATGCCAAAATGACAGTGGACACCAGACCTAATGCCTTTACCAGGCTTAAGGCCCCCCTCGAGATTGGGACTTATCAGCTTACGCGAAAATTATACATGGATATTGCCGTGGATCCTTGTTTTAACCAGGAAGAGCATGAGCATCGCGTAACGGTGTTTTTCTATACAGACAAAGCTAAGGTAGTAGAGGATGGCACTAAATAAGAAAGACAACCTGGTGGTCGTGGAGAATGTGATAGCCAACACTTCTGTGAACGTTATTTCGATCACTGAAGACAAGTTGGAAAACATCCTCATCAAGCATCTCGCGATTTTTAAGAAATCCAAGGACTGGATAGGTTCTCTCGCACTATTCATTACAGTACTAGCGACCCTTCTTACCTCTAACTTTCATACTCTTTGGGGACTGGAACCTGCTGTTTTCCAAGCGATATTCCTCATCCTCCTTGTCGTTTCTTTTATCTATTTTATAATTACCCTCTTGAACGTAATACGTCATAAAGACAGTATTGATAGTCTTATTAACGACATCAAGAATCAACAAAAGTCGTTAAAGCAATAGTTGCTTTTGTATGTAATAGAAGACCATAAAGGTCACTATTATTGATGAAGATATTGAAGTTGCCGAAAATCACTGCCGAGCAGCTGTCACTCTTTGATGGGAATTGACAGTCATATGAAATCTCTTAAAGGGAGATGTTGCAAACAGAGCAATCATCTCCCTTTACTTTTGCAAACATAATCAAAAACCTCCCCGACCATCACGGCCGGGGAGACGAAATAAAACCATAGCTTATGACTTACGCCGCTGTCACGGTCGCGGCTCACCGTTTGGGTCCCCGTGTGTAGTAATCAACTCCGGAGCCGTTTCCGACACGGCCGGAGGATTGCCGCACGGGGGTATAAGTCAGAGTAAACTGATCACCTGGAAAGCCAGTCCTCCCAGGAGGAAACACAGGAAGATGTCCGGCTTGAAGACACCGGCGGCTCCCCGATCAGGATACGCCCCAACGATCACGCCGACGATGATGGCCGGAACGATGTTGACGGCCGTGCCGAGCCAGCAGAAAAACAGTGCGGAAAGCAGGATGCCCGCGATGACGGACCAGAGGTGCTTGGACTCGATGTGTAAAGAGTATTTCATTTTCTTATCTTATCGTTTGAACATGATAATATCTTTTACATAAACGGGAGAGGATGTCGGGTATGAAAAAGACTCTGGCCTACTCGACCTCTAACGTGTCGGTGATGTTCACCTTGAACGTCATCTCCGTCACCCGCACCCTCCCAGGCTGGGAGTAGGAGCGGTTCAATGTCCTGTAGAGCGGAGACATCCCGTCCCCAAGGCAGTAACAATGCAGGGCCCCGGCGACACGGCGCTCGATGTGACGCCGGATCCGGAGCTGCTCGAAGTCATTGAGGGAGGACGGCTCGAAGTGGGTGTCCTCATCCATCCTGAAAGCGAGTTTGAGAGTGACCGTGGCCGTCCCGCGCTGGGAGCCAACGATCTTCTCATCCTTCCAGTCCACCGTCGATGCGTCAATCAGCAGGCAAGGGAAAAGGATGGGGTATTCGTACCGGTCATCATACTGGACTGGGTACAGCTGCCCGGTGTCCTCATCGATGTGGTCGATTTCCGGGATGAGCGCATGGAGACGCGCCGCGATTTTGAGATAGAGATCTTCCATATAGTCTATTGATTAAGGATTTTGAGTACTTCTTCTTCCACGTATGTGCGGATCCTGGCGTTCAGTTCCTCGCTGGGGCCCATGAACTCCCGCTTAGGGATTTTAATGGTAAGGGATTCCTTCTTTGTCAAGGCGAGGGCCTTCCATTTTTCCGCCTCTGCTGACCCCGTCGCTGAACTCACCTTCTTTGCGCCGTTCCGGCCCTTCTGTGGACCTTTACCATCTCCGCCAAGCGCGTAATACTTCGCCCAGGCATAACGCCTCATCTTGGGTGTAATCCGGGGATGGACGGTACCGCCCTCATTGTGGATCTCGGCATAGATCACATCGTTGAAAATGGTGACCTGGGCGGTACCGGGCCTGTACTTGATGGAACTGAAAAGGTGGTTCCTGGAAGAGAGCAGGGTGCCGTGCTGGGCGGCGGCGCTGGTATCCCCGGAGGAGAGCCGTTTCGCCGGCGGCCAGGGCTGAAGCCCATTGTTCACGAAGCCCCCCTTCCGGAAGTTATCCTGAAAGTGGTCTTTGGCAAATTTGCCAGTGGCTACGGGAATCTTCCGGTCAACCAGGTTGCGCAGGTCCTTCAGTATCTTCTGTAGTTTCTGGTCCACTTCGTTCATCGTTCGAATGGCGTTTGAAAGTCGTTTGGAAACAGTATCTTTGCAAAAAAACACGCTTATGCCAAAGCACAGTCTTGATTACAACAATGCGGTTTGCGATTTAGTCCTGAATATGTTCGATAATATGCCGGATGGTTACATAAGCGCCAAGCAGTTATATGGTGGTGGTAAACCTATCCCTGCAGATCAAAATGAGGTGCTTTCTTTTCTTGTGGCAGAAGGCTTGCTTGAGCAGGTCCAAGGCGGCTATAAGATAACCTACAAAGGACGGATGAAAGCACACCAGGGTGGATTCAGAAAAGCACAGCGAAAGGATGCTGTTGTCCGGTTCTGTACAATTGTTGCCGCCATAACCGGGTGCATTGCCATCATCCTCCAGGTCCTGTCCTGGATAATTGGATAAGAAGAGTGCCGCTGCGAAGCGATTCCAAGAATCTCGATTCTTTCTTTCTTTTTTTGTCATTTTGTGCATTAGTGTCCGGTAAAAATCCGTAAAAGATCTTTGAAAACATTGAAAGTTAGGTAATTACAAAGGTTTTTGAGGCGCGCCGATTTGAATTTATCTTTGCCAGACTAACGTAGAATGGCACATGCATAAAGGAAAATACGT
>JAFRXO010000027.1 GCA_017443465.1 Bacteroidales bacterium | reverse complement strand
TCCCTGACAACCCCGGCCTGGATGTCCAGCGCGATATCTTCGTCTTCCAATGCTTCATCGGATGCCGTGTCGGCGACCTTTTGAATATGACTAAAGCCAATGTCATCAACGGCGCCATCGAGTACGTTCCTCGGAAGACGAAGGAGGGCCGTCCCTATACGGTCCGAGTCCCTCTATCTCCAACCGCATTGGAAATCCTGGATCGCTACAAGGACCAGCCCGACGGACGTCTTCTTCCCTTTATTTGTGAGCAGGACTATAACCGAGACATCAAGAAGATGATCAAGCTCGCCGGCATCGATCGCGTGGTTACGACGCTGAACACCATCACCCGCGAGGAGGAAAAGCATCCCATCTGGGAAGTCGCCTCCTCCCACATGGCCCGCCGCGTCCTGGTTGGCAACCTTTACAAAGAGGTAAAGGACCCCAACCTGATCGCCAAGATCTCCGGCCACGTCGAGAACTCCCGCGCCTTCAGCCGCTACCGCGACATCGACGAGGAGATGGCCAAGGAGGTTATTCTGAAACTGGAATAAGAAAAGGGAACAGTATTACAAGGAAGATAGGAGTTATTTCCTAACTTTGCAGATACTATGAAAGAGAAACAATTCATATCGGTCATTCCCTACTCCGGCGGCGGAGACCTCCTCGCCGATGCCCGCACCATCATCGACGGTGCCAGGCAGTATGCCTATTCCGCAGTCAACACCGCGCTTGTCCAACGCAACTGGCTGCTGGGCAAGCGTATCAGCGAAGAGATTCTCAAAGGAGACAATCGGGCTGAATACGGTGCGGAAGTCATTGTCCGTCTGGCAAAGGAACTGAAGGCCGAGTATGGCGACGGCTTTACCAAAACCAATCTTTACAACTTCACGGAGTTCTACAAGGCCTTCCCGGAGATTTTCCACGCAGCGAGTGGAAAATTCGACATCCGGCTCAGCTGGACGCACTACCGTGTGCTCCTGCAGGTAAATGATCCGAAGGCCCGCGCTTGGTATATGGCCGAAGCTGCCGCCCAGACCTGGAGCACAAGAACCCTTCAACGCAATATCGATTCCCAGTATTACTACCGGCTCCTACAGTCCCAGCACAAAGACCTTGTGGAAAAAGAGATGCTGGAAATCACCGCTCCTTCGCAGGTCCCCGACCGGCTGGAATTTGTCAAGAACCCCGTCGTTGCCGAATTCCTCGGCTTGGAATCCCGCGCCGAATTCACGGAGAACACCCTTGAGGGTGCCATCATCACCAACCTCCAGAAGTTCCTGATGGAACTCGGCAAAGGCTTCGCCTTCGTCGCCCGCCAGCAGCACATCCATACCGAAAAGCAGGACTACTACATCGATCTGGTTTTCTATAACTATATCCTCAAATGCTTCTGTCTCATCGACTTAAAGACCTCCAAGGTCACGCATCAGGACGTCGGGCAGATGGACATGTACGTGCGGATGTACGATGAACTCAAGCGCGGAGAAGGCGACAATCCCACCATCGGCATTATCCTGTGTTCGGAAACCGACGAAGACATCGCCCGCTACTCTGTCCTGCATGGCAACGAGCAACTCTTCGCCAGCAAATACAAACTCTATCTCCCCTCCGAGGAAGAACTCCGCGCTGAAATCGAAGCTCAGAAGACCCTTTTCTACCTCCAGCAGGCTGAAGACAACACAAAACCTGAAGGGCAAGGCTAAATTTCCAGATAACCCGCGCCTTCAGCCGCTACCGCGACATCGTCGAAGAAATGGCCAAGGAAGTTATCCTGAAACTGGGATAATATTAATCAGTTGTGCTCTCTACTTCAGATTGTGAACGCGGTGCGTTCATAATTATAATTTGCCATAAGTGTCTGGTTTCGGGTAGATATGGCAAATTATAGATGATGTAATACATGCAATCGAATGTAATAGCTGTCCCGATGCGTTCTTTACATTCGTTCTGATGTATTAACCACGGAGAGGCCCCAAAATATTATAAATCTTGTCACTTTTCCATAATACTGACAGGCATTATATACTTTATCGGAAGTATAATCTTGTGGATGCTTTGGACTAAAGAAATATATTTTGTACCTTTGTAGTTAGTGATATGCTAAC
>JAFRXO010000026.1 GCA_017443465.1 Bacteroidales bacterium | reverse complement strand
GTCTTGGATTTGCTTCATAATCGGCTTCGGCTCCATAGTGGTCACGAACGCGTTCATAAGACTCCGTTAATTCAAGATCTGCCAATGAGATACGAACGATACGGAATGGCTCATTAGGATGTTTCTTCATGAAAGCATTCTGTGACTTATGAATATAGAGAGGAAGAGCATCTTCTTTGAAGGAGTACAGATTCGTTTTTACATCGACGAACAGAGTTGGACGAGCATCTGTTGCAGGAAGCATAAAGTCATAATCGCCTACACCATGTGACGCCGCATAATCGTACTTTATGTGATTGTTCTCAAGATATTGTTGATAGATGAGCTCACCGATGTAGCCAATAGTCTTACGTACCTTTGACTCCATCGATTCGTCATCATCCTGGAAGTCCTCAAGAAGATTCTTGATCTTGTCTTTATTCTCGGCTACTGTCTTGAGCTCCTCTTCAGTTAGTCCTTCAACAATATCCTTAATGGTGTCCAGATTCTCATTGATCTTTTCAATGTTCTCTTCACCAAGCTTCTGAGCAATCTCAACTGCCTTTTTCTCGTTTTCATCAAGGGCATTGGGATCGTATCCCTGCTCGACCATATCAACATAAATACTCTGCAGTGATATAAACGGATTCTTGAAGAAGTCCTCTGCCTTTGCCACTCTTTCGAGAGTTTTCATCTCGGAGGAATATTCGGCATTAGGGTGCTGAATAATTACGGTCTTCGATTCTTTGTCAAAACCATACAAATCGTCTCGGGAAGAGAGTTTTAATGCCTCTTGACCGGAAGACTCGTCTGTCACGGTTAGGGCGATATTAACAGGTTGCTCACTTAAAAAGATCCTCACGCCCTCACTCTCTTCAGTATTCCGCCATTGTGTATACACCTTTGCGCCCCATTCCTCGTAATCCTTCTTCTCGGCAGTAGTATTAATGCGGTAACGGGTACGGTCGTTCAGGTTTTGTTTGGAAAGATAGTTGACGGTGTATCCACAAACCTTGTGCTGGCGGAAGAAGTTCTTCAGTGTAGGCTTTCCTTCAATTTTACTGGAATTTCCATATACATTGTCAAATTCCATAAGAACGGCTTCGCCATCAAGATACTCGAATGAAAGAATCTGATAAGATAAGCCATCCACCTCTTTGACAAAGTTAGGAGTGAACCGTAGGGCAGGAAGGGATTCTGTATCCTCAGGGAGCCTGTCAAGAATCTCACGCAGGACATTGCAGCGGCTATCCGAGTACAGGAAAGGTATTTTGAAAGCCTGATTGACTATCCACTCAATGGTCCTTCTCAGCTTTTCTTCTTCTTCTTCCACTACGCCGCTAAGATTAAAGAATGGAGTGCTGTCCTTTAGGGCTGTTCTTATTGCGATGTAATCATCTGCGGAAGTATGAAGTCCTTTCAGAAGGCTAAGTGATTTCTGAGGGTCTTTGTCAATCCAGCTTGTGATGGCCGAAGGAAGCTTTTCTACCTCAAGGAGGATTTCCTTGGGGGCGTATACCTGAATATCCTTATCGAAGTCCTTCATCTTGAAATACTCATCGAAGCCAGCAAAGCTATTTGTGCTGATCATCTCGAGAGCATCGGCGAGGGAAGTTTGTTCGCTAATCTCCAGCTCCTTATAGTCACAATGATTGACCAGGGAGTAATCTAGGCAGAAACGGAGCTGCTCGATGTCTAGGTAGCGGTCGTGTAAGTCTTCATAGATATCTTCTGGTGATTGCTCTTCTTGCTTGTTGGCATAGACGGTCCTTCTAAACTCATCTGGATCAGGAATACAGGCAAGGAAATCGTCAACAAGCTCGTTCTCCGTCTTGGTATCGTGTATAAGCTTATACAGCTCATATTCGGTCCCGTTGAAATGAACGATACCCGACTTGATGGAATCCGGAAGCCTCTCTCCCTTGAACATGATAAGCTGAAGAAGCTTGTCCCTGTAGCCATATGTCGTTCCACCTTCGGAGATCTTCGCCATAGCATAACGGATGACCTGCCATTCGTTGTCTTCCTCTTTGATGTCTTCATTGACAAAGAGGTTGGGAAGACGATTGAAATAGGAGTTAACGATGGCCTCGTTATGCTTTCTTACAACAGGGAGCAGCTTGGGAAGTTCTCCAGGCTGTATCTTAGTGATGACGGACTCCATCATCTCGTGAGATGTGGTCAACTCGAACTCGGCCAACCTTGTCTTGTCAAAGTACCGGCAGACCTCAGGGGAGATGCGGCAGTATCTGATGGAGCTGAGGGTCTGGTCAATTTCCTCAGACTCGATGGCGCAGGTGTAATTGGTCTCGTTTAGGAGCTTTACGATACGGTACTTGTCCTCACTCTGCTGGGTGACCTTAAAGCTCTTGAGGATATTTGTTCCGGCAACACTTACAATGCATCCAAGAAGTTGGGAATCCACGAAGGCCTCCTGCCCGATGATGTCTCCGATGGAGGCCCCTTCAGTCTCGAAAGGAGCTTCAGAGAGGATCTTCTTGAACTGATAGGGAACAAGGGGATAACCCTTCGTCTCTGCGAACATTGCGATGCGGTCATACTGTTCGCTGTCAAGATGCTCTTCCTTTAGGCGGAAGGTCTTGCTTGTTGAGGGTACACCTTCAGCGTCAAGGTATAGATGCAGACGGTCACTTGGTTCTTCTGCATCTTTATAGACACTGATGATGTCCTTTAAGTATGCCTGATGCTGTGAACCCCAGTCGGGGAGGGAGGAGAGCTCTTCCAAGTTTTCTATGAGCCAATTCCAGATCTCTTTCTTGTCGGTGATGAAAAGATCATTGAGACCTTCGACATTGGGTATGTAGCCGTAGGCACAGTAAGAATCAAACAGGATAGTGTCCTTTGGCTTTTGACGGAGCATCTGTTTGAAAGGTCTGTACTTGCCATCCGGTCCCTGGAATAGAGCAACAATCTCCTGAAGAGCCTTTTTTGTCTTGGGAGAGCGATTAGCATCTACAAGAACACGGCATGCTACATCAAGGCGGTCGTCTCCACTCCTGTAGAACTCAATCTGCTTGGCTATCTTCGATACATTTACAGTGGCATTGTTTGATGTATTGTCTTTACTGAGATAGTTAATGGGACCGATGATGTATTCAACTTCTAAACTACGGTCCAAGTGCTCATGCCCTATTGTTTCGTCATATAGAATGACGGGGTTGTCTGAGGAGATGACTTCTTCAAGACTATAAACATTACTTTTATTGCTCTTGAGAAGAGGCAAACCCGCAAAACGCTCATCGTGCATGGCATAGCCTACAAAATGCTTGTGGAAAAGCATGTAGTCTTCCTTCGAAAGAGTTGAAATCCATCCCGCAAGTTTCTTTGAATCCGCCAAGAGAAGCACTTCTTTCAACTCAATTGAACCAAGCTTGATGCCGAAGCGGTCAATTTCTCTCTTTGCTATATCCTCACTGATCCACTGATACTGAGTTATGCCTATTACTGATAAAGGAATATGCTTACTGAGTTCAAATGTCGAAAGCACCTTCTCCATCGGAAGGTAAGTACCATCCTGAGTCTTTACGTTCTGTCTGAAAAACGGACCAAAGGTTTCATAGAACGGGGTACTGATGAATAATACATCCTCTTTTTTCAGCGGATGGGATGCTATGATGGAATCATACAGGTAATCAAATTGTTCCGGCTGTGCTGACCGTGTTCTCTGGACTTCTTCAAGGAGGCGCTTGAAAGCCTCTTTTAGTTGAAGGCTAGTCTTTTTGGTGTCATTGATTCTCTGTCGGCTGCTGTCGTGTTCGAAGTTAGGAGAATCAATGATGAATCCCATATTGTATCGAGCCTCGGTTATTGGAAGTGTCCTGAAAAGTGTTACGACTCCATCCTTGGCAAAATCCGGATTAAAAGCGAATTGATATGAGAACTTATCGTCGGCATCCGGGAGCTTGTAGTTAATAAACAGGGATTGAACGTTGTGCTGCATCTGAACTTCCTGATTGTTCACAAGGATGCGTTCAAGATGCCTTCCGTGATTCTTCTCCTTGTCTGCCGTCAGGGCAGCAAAACCGCCAAGCCGTGCAAGTACCTTTTTGATATTTCCTTCGTTTGCAATGGCTTCGCCCTGCCCCTTTCCAAGTGGAACGATGAGGGCTGTACCTTTGTCAAGTCGGATGATACTACGTTTTGGATCTACAAGTCTTTCGAAGGCTTTCCGGATATCGACGAATTCCCGGTTAGAAAACAGGTCATTGTCAACGCCCGGAGCCATCGGATAATAGGTCATAAGAATCTTGCAGACAAGAAGGTCTGGATCTTCTTTATGAGGATCTGTCGGAGTCCATCCCTGAATGGTTTGGAAACGGAAATTAGCCAATTGAGCATCGTTGCCCCAGCTCACCAGGTAGGGACCTTTCTTCTCCTGCTTGATGGCCTTTATAAGGAGAGACTGGTTACTTGCTGCTCCTTTATCTGAGATGAGCGTGTACAATAGCTTAGAGCCTTGTCCGAACTCTCCGCTCTTGCTTTGGTCTCCGGCTTTGAGGGATTTTCCCTTAGCTAGAAAGTTATAAAGCTGACCATCGGGAAGCTTTTTGTGTTCGTACTTGTGAGTATAGAAAGGCTCACCATTATTGAGAACGATGAGGTAGTCGTTGTCAAAATAAAAGCAAAGGGAATCCGCCTTTGCGTCAAAAGCGTTCTGGAGAACTCGTAGAAAAGCTGCTCTTCAGAATCCTTTGCAAAGCTTGCAACATCCCGTATAGTGGAGTCAAGCTGCTGTCCTAAACCGTAGATTATCTCAAGGAACGGCTCTTCGTCAGTTCCAAGAAGTGAACGATCTGCTTCCGGGCAGTAACCCTCAAGGTATTGGCCTATATCGCGAATCTTCATGCTAGAAATTAATATACGGGATTATCTGAATGATAAATGTCTTGTTTCTATTCTCTCCCTCAGGGTCTTGGGAAGAATACTTATACCTGTGCTGCCCACCAAAGCCGGCACCACTCACAAACAATTCACCTGGATATACATGAGAGGTGTCAACTTTTGTGGCAGATTTAGCCGGGTCATTGTAAAGCAAATCGGCAAGGATGCCATTCTCCCGCCACAATTCCACAACGGTGAGTGCCCTTTTATAACTATTTTCCAATCCCTGTTTCCAAGCCGCTGGATTATTCTCTGGGGTAACCCAATTAACACCTCCATTTTGAAGGTTGTTAGCAAGACGACCTTCAACGATTACCTTGAATTTGACACCAGTGGTCTTCGTAAACTGCGTAAGAATTGAATCCAACTCTTTCCCCGCATTCATCAGTGGCTCAATATATTCTGGCCTTATGTTCTCGAAATCATTTGCGGTAAACTGAACATCAATCTTACACTCAAAACGCTTATACTCCTCATTGTACCGGAAGTACTCCGAATTGAGGGACTTCTGAGCGTCTTGGAACTGCCGAATCTTTTCATACAACTCAGCATTGATGATGATATCATTGACGTTTGCCTCGGTAATGCCTTTCTCATGGTATAGGTCTACATAGATCTTATAGCTAGAATAGGCCACCAGGCTAGCAATGATAAATACAATCAAGAACCCGGACATCAGGTCCGTGTAGTTCTGCCAGAAATTGTGTTCTTCGCCGTCCTTATGTAAGTTCAGTCGTCTCATTTGGCGCTAATTCTGGAGAGAACGGATTCGAGTCTTTCGAGAGTGGCGATAGCACTGCTCAGTGACTCAATACGCATCACTATGGCCTCCATATTGGTCTCCTTATCTTCAATGAGTTTAACAGCCTTTTGGATGTACTCATTGGTCTGACCAACATCTTTAAGACTAGTATTGACGGTAACAAGACCCTTCTCAACCTTCTCGTTGAGATCATGGGCATTCTTAACAGCATCTCGGTAAGTCTCGGAGACCTGCTCATAATTGGAGATGATGCTGGCTGATTTGTCGTCGATAAACTCATAGGCTTCTTGAAGCTTGCCAATGTTCTCGACAAGAGCCTCCTTGAGAACCTTGATCTGCTCCCCAACACCATCGATGATGGAAGTCGTCGTTTCAGAGAGAGAGATGCTCATCCTGGCCAAAAGCTCTTCATTGAACTTATTCTGTTCCTTTGACGCCTCCATATGCAATGCGAGGGAATTATCAGCGAGTTTCTGGAGAGACTCGTTTTGCTTGCGAGAGAGTTCCTCAATACCGGATACAGTATCGGTCTTCAGATTTGACACAGCAGCAGCAAGGGCTTCCTTAATGGCCGTCAAATCAGCCGTGGAGGTATCTGTCATAGTCTTAACAGACTCATTGTGGGCGTCTAAAATTCCCTTGGCGTCTTCGCTGAGTTTCTTGGTAATATTTTCGAGAATCTCGCGACTCTGAGTGTACTGTGTTGTACCGAAATTGGACACCCTCTCTTCAATAGTGCTGTTCATGGCCTCAAACGTTCCCTTCATCTTATCCATGAAGGTATCCACGAAAGTGGACAGTATCTCACTTTGGGCCACAATACTATCATTGAGCTTGTTGTTGTTGGCGGAGTTGACCTCCATTAGTTGCTGAACATGCTCATCCACCGCCTGGAGAGCGGTCTCGGGAGCTTTATACTTAAGTGTCTTTTCAAGATGCGCATCTTCATTTGCAAAAACAAGTTTTGTGGTGGCAGTAGCGAAGAAGGCGAGAACCAGACCATATATTGATGTTGAGAAGGCGGGGATGAGGTCAGAAATGATTCTCTTAATATCAAGCGAACCTGCAGTACTAGAAGACGCTTGCTCTAGTGTCATACCTACAGTTGATGTGGTGGTATTAGGATCAGCAGATATGCCGGCCAGCGAGAAGCAAATGGCTCCAAACGTACCTAAAATACCAAGGGATGTGAACAACCCTGGCATTGAAGTTAGAAGATTACGAGATCTCGTCTTTCGATAGGAAAGGATGAATACGATGATAACGATGATATCAATTGATAGAATTACGGCATTCCACCAATTAGACCAAGGAATCAACGTTCTTAAAAAATCGCCCATATGATGATATCTTTTTAGCTGTAGGGAAAGACATGAAAGTTTAGAGATACAAAATGAGGGGGGCGTGGGAGCAAATCTACCATGAGATTGCGAAGTATTCTTTCGTGCCCATTCTAAATTAACTTCGATTACTATTTATGTCGTTATAAATAAACTATTTCGCCATATCCTCACCATCTGACTGTGGTGAACTTTCAATATCAAGGGGTTATGTTTGTCTGTGTTGCTTAATCATACAAATTTAACGATTTTTATTTAAAATTCAGGCCGGATTCTACCCTGAAGTTCAATACCTTGAATACTGACTTGGGAATCCGCAGTAAACTGACCCCCTCATTCCGCACATAATTGCCCCACATCTAATCTTCTTTTTTTCAAAACATAATGCAAGCTATGGGTGAAGAAACGCTTCAGCCTGCATTCTACATATGTTTTCGTATTAATAATGACGAAGGGGGCATCTTGAATCGGAACAGGAAATCACGTTCGAAGGATAACAAGGGAGCTCTTTGCGACGGAATTACTAACTTTTACCATCAATTCAGACTGTTTTCTATCACCATCTCCACCCTCCTTCTCCTATCTTCCGGCGCAGGGACAATCGGATTACTCTTCAGGGGATGCGGCAGGCAGACGGCGAGGGCGACAGCTTGGGGGGAATCCAGTTGTGACGCTGGGATGCCATAGTATTCCTGCGCTGCCAGTTCGGCGCCGAAGATGCCCTTACCCATTTCAGCGACGTTGAGGTAGACTTCCAGGATCCGCTCCTTGCCCCAAATCAACTCGATGAGGATGGTCCACCAGGCTTCAAGGCCTTTTCGAATGAGGGTGGGGGAGCCGAAAGTGAAAACATTCTTTGCAGTCTGCTGTGAGATAGTGCTGCAGCCGCGTAGCCGGGCTCCTTCCTGCCGATGAGCTTTCCACATGATCTCCATTTCATCCCAGTCGAAGCCATTGTGTGACCAGTACCTCTGATCTTCAGCGAGGATGACGGCTTTGATGAGTTCCGGAGAGATGTTCTCCAGTGGCACCCATTCCTGTTCCGAGCGATAACCGGATTCACTGCGGAACTGATATGCACGCATCAGCATCACCGGAGTGTACCGCACCGGAACCCATTTCAGCAACGTGACAAGGCATATGCTGGCCAGAATGAACCATAAAGGCAACTTGATGAACAAGAAGTGTTTCCAGCCTCTTCTCATGGCTATTTCATCACTTCGCCCCTGGCGTTGAGGATGACCTCGGAATAATAGTCCAGGAGGGTAGCGCGGAACATATTCTTATTCACGGCTTTAATGCTCTTGTAGAGCGGTTCCGTGAGCCTGTGGCAGTTGGAGTCCATCAGCCCGTAACGGCCGCCTACGCAATATGCGAAAAGCCCGGTTTCTTCCATGCTCTCGACATATTCCAGCTCTCCTTCACGATTCTCATATCGTTCCTTGACTTTATATGTGAGCTTCTTGATATTGTCCAAAACGAAGGAGTTCATCACATGCCCGTCATATGCTATCTGCATGGTGACGCCGGCTTTCGTGACGATTGCATATTCCTTATATGCGCTTATGTTGTCGTATTCCGGGCATATGAGCCATTTTCCTTTTTTGTCAATGACGCCGCATTTTCCGGTTGTGTCTGCCACGATGCAATGGCCGTTTTCGAAGACGAAGGTGTTAAGCGGATTGCCGTGATATGGATATTTGAAGTCAATTACTGTTTCGCCTTTGTGGTTGATGAATCCGATGTTGCCGTTGCGCTGGACGGCGGCTAGGCCGTCGGAGAATACCCAGGCGCGACGGTACTGGGCGGGGATGGCGATCTCGCCAGTGTACATATTATAATATCCCCGGCGGTTTTCGGAGCAGAATACTGCCAGTGAGTCATTTCTGGAGCGTTGCGTCCAGTCGAGCTTGATGTCCTTGATGGTCACTTTGCCCGTGTTTGCGTCTTTGATTGTGACCCTCCCGTCGTTAGACTTGACTGCAATGAGGTCATCATTTAGGAGAAGACCTTCGTCGGCCACATCCAGGCTTTCTGCTCTCACGATTCTCTGATGCCGGTTGCATGAAAGGGCGGTGGCAGTTACGGCCATGATTGCAATGATAATAGCGGTGTTTTTCATGATCATATGTTTGTTTTTGGTTTGTTTTCTGACGCGAAAATCGGCAATAGAATGCACTCTGCCAAGGATTTTCAGGCGCGATGTATGGAGTGATTACCGGCTGTACGAACGTTGCATGGCAGCCATATTTCGTACAGTATTCTTGAATTTCATACAATTGGGTTTTCTGGCTAAAAAGAAATCCTTAGATTTGTATAGAGCTACAAAGTGAACAAGGTTATCGTCATATCGAAAGGCACGGAACTGCTCCGTATTCCTGCTCATCGGCTGGTGTATATCTCGGCTGATGGGAACTATTCCGAGGTGGTGACCCAGGATAATAGGAAGCGTATCGTTTCCTATCAACTCGGGCAGATAGAGGATATGATAGGGGACCAGTTGGGGGACGATGGTTCGAACTTCATCCGCCTCGGGCGCGGCCTGATTATCAACCTGGATTTCGTGTACTGGGTGGATGTGGCGAAGCAAGCCCTTATCCTTTCCGATTGTGCCGGTTGCTATCATGAACTGACGGCATCCCGGGAGGTACTAATTAAACTGAAAGCGTACTTAGATGCAATAGTGAGAAATGACTGATAAGAACAGAGATATCAGGGATGATGAGTTCCGTGTTATCGGACGTTCTCCCCAGCATGAAACTTCGACAGAGGATGTGCGTCGAAGGAATACAGGCGTGTCAATCATATCCGCAATCATCGTTCTCGCGATAGGGATCTTGGCCATTGTGATGTGGCCGAAGGATGCGCCCGAGGATCCGAATGACGGGGTGTTTGAGAATGCGCCGGAGGTGGTTACCCCAGGTGCTATTGTTCGGCTTGGCGTTGAGACTGATGCCTCCTTCACCGAGAAATTAGATACTGTCATCAATGATGTGCATCTCTCTCTGTATATACCTCATAATGCGAAGCCGGAGCTAACCCTCGGCGTACCTGACAGGAATGATAAAAACATTATCCTGGCAGCTCAGGCGGCCGATATCCGCAGAGACAATCAGAAGATTCTGGGCGCTTTTGTCTTGAAAGGGGAGCCTCTTGCCTGGGGCCTCTCAAAGAAGGGCTTTTGCGCTATCATCGAGGACAAGGTGACTGTCGGAGTATCTGAGAACTCACCTCTGTTTGAGGAAGCGACCGAGAAGGGAGGCTATTTCTTCCGCCAGTATCCGTTGGTGGATAATGGCGTCCTTGTCGAGAATGAGCAAAAGAACAAGACCATGCGCAAGGCCCTCTGCAGTCGTGCCGGGCAAATCTTCGTTGCCGTCAGTGAAACAGACGAATCCATGCACGACTTTGCCCAAGCGCTTGTTGACCTTGGCGTTGAAAATGCTATCTACCTTGTGGGCAGCCATTCTTCCTTCGGTTGGTACATTGATTCCGCCGGCGAGAAGACTCTTTTCGCCCCGGATGTCCACCGCGGAACCTACAGGAACGAGAACTATATTGTTTGGAGGTAGCCCGTAGCATCGTGAGCTGGGGGCGTCTTGAGCCCGTGACATCTTGAACGGGAGGGGCATTCCGCTGGTAATTTTAGAGGCCAGGCCTCGTTCCAGGAAGGGGCGCTGCAGGCTTCTTCGGGCTGGCGTGCGACAGAATGGTTCTGGAGGGTCAAATTCTCATTCTGTTGCAGTATTTCCGGTTGAAGGGGCTTTTCCGTGCGACAGAATGGCTGTAGCACCCCGAATCCTCATTCTGTCGCAAGGGGAACGTAAATGTTTTTGAAATGATTTGTTAACTTTGAATGATATAACTAAGAAACATATGAAAAACATAGGAAAAGTAAATGCAGCGTTCCCGACACCGATTGCGGTGGTGGGCGCGATGGTTGCTGGCAAGCCCGCTTGGTTCGAAGTAGCATGGGTTGGAATAGGGGACTCCGATGTAGTGACCCTGAGCGTGACCCGCAACCACTACACCTGCGATGGGATCCGCGCTGAGAAGAAACTCTCTATCAGCCTGTTGGATGAGGCCATGATCCCGAAGGCCGACTACACCGGCATCGTGAGCGGAAAGAAAGTCGACAAGAGCGGAGTGTTTGCCTGGCATGCCGGCGAACTCGGAGCTCCGGTCCCGGATGAGGCTCCGGTATGCATGGAATGCACCCTCGAAGACATATATGACGCGAACGGATGCTACCTGCTGATATGCAAGGTTGCGAACACATATGTCCGCGAAGAGCTTCTTCAGGATGATGGCAAGAAGATCGATTACAGCCGTTTCCGCCCCGTCCTCTTCGAGCAGCAGGGCTTCCGCTACGTCAGCACCGGAGACCCGATCGGCCCCTGCGTCGCGCCCGGAAAGGCATATGCCGAGTCTCTTAAATAGCTGAAATCCCGGACTTTACTGATGCTGTGCTGCCCGGCTGCGGGAGACCAGCACGACACCGCCTACTACGAGTATTGATGCCAGGACCTTCTGCCAGGTCAGGGTATCGACTCCTGCCCATATGCTCACTATCGCAGCGATAATAGGCTGCAGGTAGGAGTACATGCTCACCAGGGTAGGCCGGATGTATTTCTGGCCATATGGAATCAGGAAGTATGCTACGAATGTGGCGAAGAATATCAGGTAGGCGACTTCCCAGAGGACGTCTGCCGGGATCGCCATGAAATCTGTGGTGACGAGTTCGCGTGCCGATATCGGGAGCGAGAGGATCAGGGAGAACAGGAAGGACCACTTCATGAAAGTGATTACGCTGTACCTGGAAATGAGCGGTCTGAATAGGCCGAGGTAGAGAGAAAAGCTCAGGCTGTTTACGAGGAGCAGGAACACTCCCATGGGTGAGGTCGCTGCTGCTCCTCCTTCATGTACTGAGTTGAAAATCAGGAACAGGATGCCTGCGAAACTGATTGCGACGCCTCCGGCCTTCTTTCCCGTGATAGGTTCTTTCAGGAACATGAAGGCGAAGAACATCGTGAAGATAGGCCCGAGGGTGCCGATGATAGCCGTGTCTATGGCGGATGTCATTGTAATGGCCATCAGGAAGGTCATCTGAGGGATGAAAAGGCCTATGAGAGAGGCGGCGGCTATCTTCCAGAAATCTCCTTTGGCAACCTTTTCCTTCGGAGTGAACAGGGACAGTAACCAGAACAGGGCGCTGGCCCCGACTGCCCTCAGGGTGAAGAGAGCATATGGGGAGAGTGTTTCAGAATTCGCTATATCCTTGCAGAACACCAGGTTCAGCCCGAAGATGGTGTAGGCGGCAGCGATTGAAAGGTGCCCTTTGAGCTTGTCTTTCTGCATATGCATATGCCTGCAAATTTACGCATTTCCATGGAATTGGAATATTCTGAATTGTTGTTTAATTTTGAAGTCACATATTTTTGCAAACCAATTATTTGTCATATGAAAAAGATTCTGCTGTTTGCGAGCCTCGTGCTTGCAATGATTTCAGGCGTTTCCTGCAAAAACGCGAAAGAGGATGAAGGCCTGCGTGTCGGGCTCCAGATGTACAGTTTGCGTTATGACCTCGAAAAGGACTTCGAAGGTACGTTGAAGAAGGTCCGCGACCTTGGTTATACCGCTGTCGAGTTCTACAACGAGTATTACGGCCGCACTCCGGCCGAAGTCAGGAGGCTCTGCGACGATCTGGGTATCAAGATCTTCTCCAACCATGTCCCGTTTGCGGTAATGGTCTCCGACATCGATCAGGTCATAAAGGACAGCAAGGTCCTCGGAGTTGAGTACATCGCCTTCCCATATATGGAGAATGAGAGCAGGCCGGGTGTGGATCCCGTCAAGTTCAAGGAGACTGTCGCCAAGATCGGCGAGGCCGGGGCTAAGGTAAGGAAAGCCGGAATCGGCATGCTTTACCATAACCATGACTTCGAATTCGCGGCCCTTCCGGACGGCACGATCGGCCATGATTATATTTTCTCATCTACAAAGCCTTCCGACGTGCAGGTTGAGCTGGATGTCTGCTGGGCAGATTTCGCCGGATTCAATGTTCCTGATCTGGTTAAGAAATATGCCGGCAGGATCCCTGTACTGCATATGAAAGACTATTATCTCGAAGGGAAACTCTCTTCAGACCCATATGCTCTCATAGGTATCGCCAAAGAGGAGTCCGGAGAAGGTGAAACCGGCAAGTTCGAGTTCAGGCCCCTCGGTGACGGCGTGATGGATCTTAAGGCCATCCTCGACATCGCCAAAGACTGCGGAGTCAAGTGGCTTTGCGTCGAGCAGGACAATCCGACCTCTATCGCAAAAGATGCTTTCGAAGGTCCTGCAAGAAGCGCCGGATATCTGAAAAAAGCCGGTCTGCTGTAGTAGCCGGTTATCTGTAGTTAAAAAAGTCCTGCCGCTTGGAAATGATGAATCGGAGGCCGAAGGCCGACTAAGCCACCGCCCCGAGGGCGGGGGTTTGGGGGTGGGGTAACGTGACTGTGGGCTAAGAAAAGAGGCCGGCTGAACAGCCGGCCTCTTTTCTTAGTACAGCCAGATGACCGGGTTCCTCAAGGGGAGGTTGCGGACTACTTCCTCGTTGGTGGGGAAGTGGTCGAGCGGCAGCCATGTCTGGTAGTAGGAATCGTCTCCGTAGCGGGCCCAGGCGAAGATAAGTGTCGGGTGGGCAATCGGCCATTCATCCCAGTACATGACATCGTGGGCATATGGCCATGTGCTCTTGTCCTGGATGTAGGGCAGGATGAATTCCAGGCCTTTCCGCATATTCTTGCCATCCGGGGTGGTGTAGTCCCACAGGTCATCTTCCGGAGTGGATAGGATCTGGCAGAGCCCGGCCATTGCGTCGAGGTTGAAGAGCGAATAGCCATATGGCTTTGTACGGGCCAGTTCCTGCGGGAAGCTGCCGTCCGTGGCCATCTGGGTGGGAAGGAATATGTTCTTGTAACGGTCCTTGCACAGGTCCACTATGTCAGTCCTTCCGGCATATTGGGCGAAACTAGCAGCCTGGAGCGCCCAGCATGTACCGTGGTTGTTCTTGGCTTTCATCTCATCCACGCCGTTCTTGTGTGTCGTCAGCCACTCGAGGTAGTCTGCGAACCACTTGCGTGATCCCTCGTAAACATCCTGAGGCAGAACTCCGGCTTCGTGGAGCCTGATCAATGACTGGCTGACCTCTATGAGGCGGACAGTGTCGATTACTCCTACACCACGCCCGATGGTTACTCCCTTGATGGCCTGGGCATAAAGCAGGTTGGGATTCATCATTGTCTCGGGATCCATGAACCAGGCGCGTACGTGCGGAATGACGGCATCGACATATTTTTTGTCACCCGTGAGCAGATAGGCTGAAGTCAGGTTGCCTACAATCTGGCTGAAGCGGACCATGGCGTGGCGGTGGGCCACGAAATTATCCGGATTGGTCTCTCCGTCGCGGCGGATATATGGTCCGTCGGGATCATCCGGGTTAGGCCACCAGTAGTCGCCTTCTGAGTAGAAGTCGTGGATGGTACCCGCGCTCCGGTCGCAATAGGCGGCTGTTACGGTGACAGGCTTCTCGGTCAGGTTGGCTTCTGCCAGCTGAAGGACCTTGTCTTTCAAGGGGGCTGCGACCTTTTTCTTTACCTGGCCTGAAGGACTGCATGCAGTCAATAGCAGACCTGCCATCAATATAAAGCGGAAAGTTTTCATAGTGAAGCTGTTATCCAGTGTGAATCACATCACTGAGGTGTAGTTGACCTCTTTGTTCTCGTCAGGAATTAGGTAAACCTTGATGTTGTGCTTCTGGTTCATCTTCAGGTCAGTGTCGAAGCTGACGATGGTAATTCCGGGATTCGGGCTGTCGAAAGTGAAACGGGATTCTGCAGGATGGTTGCACCAGCGGATCGGGGTGGGGGATTCGACCTTTACGTACAGCTTCTTCCCGTCTTTTTCAAGCAGCAGGAGATTGTCCGACAGGACAGTAGCCGTTGCTTCAGTTACCATCGTCCAGGTCATCATAGTGAAGAATCTGCCGGCAGTGACCTCGTCTTCAATTACTGCGACCTTCTTGTCCACAAGCGAAACGCCCCTGCGGACCTTTTCAACCTGCTTGTAGTAGAGTTTGGTAATGTCAGACACCGCGCCCTGCTGGTTCGGCTTGTCTATGATCTCGTCATTCTTGCAGTAACCACGCTCAAGGATGACTTCTCCGAGACCTGCCAGACGCATGGAGTCGCATGCGAAATGGCTTATGTTGGCTGTGACCTGATGCTTCAGGTTGAAAGCCAGGGTGTTATGAGAGAGGTTGTTATAGCGGAGAGCATCCCAGCGGGAGGAGTTCTGAGTGAGGTTCCACAGGTCGACTCCTGCAGATTCAAGCCTCAGATAATTGTCGCTTCCCAGGGAGAATGCCCATTTTACCCCGTCATTCTCATATGTGAAACTGCCCGCATCCATATGACCGTGGCTGTACGATGGAGTTCCCCATTTCACTCCCAGATAGGTCCCGTTATCCGACCAGTCGGAACGGACGCAATAGACGGGGTTGATGCCGCCGCCATACCAGACAAGTGCCTTGGGAGCAACCCTTTCCGACGACAGAGGATAGGCTGCTCCCCAGATAAGGGTAGCAGGGGCATAGCGGTCGGAACTGAGTCCTTTCACTCCGTCGCGCTCGTAGAGTTTGGGCAGCCAGTACAGTATGGAAGGATCGTTGGTCTTCTGGTAGAACCAGAACAGGGCGCCCTGGAAAGAAGCTTTTGAACCGCTGTCTGAATGGCAGAGGACGTTGAGAGCAGGAGTGGTCATATGCAGAAGGAACTGGCTCGACTGGAGGAAGCCGGGTTTCGAGCACAGGCCGAAGTCTGAATGGAAAACACGGTCCAGGGCACTTAGGAAGAGGGCGTTGAAGGTCGTTCCATATGACCAGTAGCTTGCTCCTTCCGGATAGGCTCCGTCCGGAGCGTACAGGTCCATGGGCAGATTGATAGTGTCGATGGCCCTGTTGATGATCTTTGCGGATTCGACCGGGGCTTTGTCCCATATGGCGATAGCGCCGTAGGTCAGGCCGCCGTTGCAGACCTGGTTCCAGTTGCTGTTGATGCGGAGGAAACTGTTATGGGCATTATTATATGATGCTTCGAAGCCTTTCTCGAGGATTGCGTCTTCGATGATCTTCCTGGTTGTCGCAGGCAGACGGTCGTAAAGCCAGTCGTAGCCGATAGCCATGGCCATGGTCATCTCGCCGACATCGAGGAAATGGCTGGGATTCCAATCCGAGAAGGTTGCCACCTTAAGCATCTCTTTCTCAGCGCGTTTTACGTATTTCATGTCGCCGGTCATGCGGTAGGCATAGCTCCAGAAGAACACCCTCTTAAGGACTGACTGGCTCACGTGGAGCAGGCGCTTTCCCTGTTTGATGCGTTCCTCTACGGGCAGGTCGAGCATTGCGTCAGCCTGCTGGATGATGGAATTATGGACCTCAGTCCATATGGCGTCTTTGCGGATATTACGCATAAGCGCCTTTTCTTCACCTTTCAAAAGGAGGATGCGCGGATGGGCCGGTACCTTGAATGATTCGTCAACATGTTTTTCCTGGGCGATAGCCAACTGCGTAGAAAATGCAGCAAACAAGAATAATAGCAAAAAACGTGTTTTCATATGATAAGAATTGTAAGAGTCTGCCACTAATATACGAATTTTAGGCTCTCTTTGTATATTTGTGAAAAGTAAATGAGAATAGATATGAACGAAAGGCTGAAGTCTCTGGATGTCCTGCGGGGACTGAACATGTTTTTCCTTACTGTTTTTACGGCATGGATGGTCGAGTTCTGCCAGCTTATGCCGGGGATGGAATGGCTTCAGGGCCAGTGGCATCATAATCCTTTCGGAAGCAACACCCTGACCCTCCACGATTGGATCATGCCTCTCTTCCTGTTCTGCTCAGGTACGGCTATCCCGTTCGCTTTTTCCAAGTATGAGGCCCAGGGACGCACAAGGAAGCAGATGTACTGGCGTATTTTCCGCCGTGTCCTGGTGCTATGGATCATGGGAATGATCTGCCAGGGCAACCTGCTGAAATATGACTTCGCCAGATTCAAGTGGTTCAGCAACACCCTTCAGTCCATCGCTGTAGGATATGGATTCGCCGCAGTCTTTTATATGAATTTCAAGCCGAGGACCCAGGTTTGGATCGCCGGGGCGCTTCTTGTCGGTTATTGGGCTCTGTTGATGTTCGTGCGCACCCCGGATGGCTTCGGAGGCGGTGACTTCGGGCAGCATAACCTCTGTGAATGGGTAGACCGGGTTGTCCTGGGGAGCCATTGCGACCATGCATATCTGACCGAGGACGGCGGCGGATTCTATTTCAAGGAGGCCAGATACACATGGCTCCTGAGCAGCATGAATTTCATAGTAACCGTGATGACCGGGATGTTCGCCGGTGAGATCCTGAAAGGGGAGGGCAAAGGCCTGTTCAAGATGGAGGATACCGGCATCCGGAAGACTTTGATGCTGCTGGTATTCGGCGCGGCAATGTATGCCGCCGGCAAGCTCTGGAGCCTTCAGATGCCCCTCAACAAATACATATGGACAAGCTCTATGACGCTGGTTACCAGCGGAATAAGTTTCATGCTCCTCGGAGTGATCTACTGGATAGTAGACTGCCGGCGCTGGAAGGGACTCGACTGGCTGCTGCCATTCGGACTGAATGCCATATTCATCTATTTCATCGGCTACATATGTGATTTCTTCAGCGTAACAAACCACCTGACTACGGGCCTGAAGCAATATATATCCGACCCGCACTGGTTCGGTCTCGTGCGCCATACGGTCCATGGACTTCTGGTCTGGGGCCTGCTGTACCTGATGATGAAAAAGAAGATCTTCCTGCGAGTGTAGCTATGGCTATTTCAGGCTGTCCAAAAGTGTCTTCTTGAAAGCGTTGAAGTCGTTTTCGAGAGGGACACTCACTTTCTTTCCCCTGGAGAATGCAAGCAGTCTTTCCGGGATGGGAACATCTTCCCGGATGGCATCCTTGACGGTGGAGAGGAATTTGGCGGGATGAGCTGTCTCCAGGAAGACGCCGACTTCTCCGGGCCTAAGCCCTTCGGACAGGACTTTGTAGCCGCATGCTCCGTGCGGGTCGAGGAGGTAGGAGTTCTTCTTCCAGCATTCGCGTATGGTAGAAAGTATCTGGCTGTCAGAGACTACTCCTCCTTCGATGTCTTCAGTGATCCTTTCGTGGCTGTACCCGTACAGGTCCAGGATCCTTGCGAAATTGCTGGGTGCGCCCACGTCCATTGCGTTGGCATATGTAGTAACCGACGGGCGTGGAGAATATTTTCCGCTCCGGAGGTACTGGAAGAATACGTCGTTCGAATTGTTCGCGGCGATGAACCTGCTGACGGGCAGTCCCATCCTCTTGGCAATCAGTCCTGAGCATATGTTCCCGAAGTTTCCGGAGGGCACGCATATGACTACGTCTTCGCTGCGTCCCTGCCTGCGGAGGCTTGCATATGCTCCGAAGTAGTAGAACGACTGAGGAAGCAACCTTGCAAGGTTGATGGAGTTGGCTGAGGTCAGGAACATCCTGCTGTTCAGCTCTTTGTCCATGAATGCGGCTTTGACGAGCGCCTGGCAGTCATCGAATGATCCGTTCACCTCGACGGCGGTGATGTTGCCTCCGAGGGTGGTGAACTGGCTCTCCTGCATCGGACTTACCCTGCCGCTGGGATAGAGGACCCAGACGTGTATGCCTTCAACTCCCAGGAATCCGTTTGCGATGGCGCTTCCGGTGTCTCCGGAGGTTGCGACCAGTACATTCACTTCGCCTCCCTGTGAAGCTGTGCCGTGAGAAAGGAGGTACCCCAGGAGTTTTGCCATGAACCTGGCTCCTACATCCTTGAATGCAAGTGTCGGCCCATGGAAGAGCTCCAGTGCGTAGATATCCTTTTCTACCGGTACGATCGGGCAGTCAAAGGTGAGAGCTTCCCTGACTATCCTGTCGAGGTCTGCTTTCGGGACATCTTCTCCGAACAGGGCAAAAGCCACATTCTGCCCAATCTCCACAAGGGACATATGCGGTATTTCCTCGAAGAACGAGGAGGGGAGAGCCGGAATCCTCTCGGGCATGTAGAGGCCTTTGTCAGGTGCGAGGGAATGCACTACCGCAGTCCTCAGGTCAACCGGAGGAGATGCTTTGCCAGTGCTGTAGTAGTTCATGAGATTGGCATGTCTAAGTTTTAAGCAATCAGCCTTGTACCCTTGTTGGACACTTTGACTACATAGCTCTCGTAGGGGATCCCGAGGGCATCGAAGTGCCTGTTCATCACCTGGCCTGCCTTCTTGGCGATGTCGTTCCTGGATGCAAGCGAGAAGACTGACGGGCCTGATCCGGCGATGTTCATCGCGAGGGCGCCTGTCGCAAGGACTTTCTCGCGGAGTTCATCGAAGCCCGGGATGAAGTCCTTCCTGTAGGGCTCGGCTATCGTGTCCCTCATGCTCCGTCCGACTAGTCCGATGTTCCCGCTGCACAGGCCTGCGACCAGGCCTCCTACATTTCCCCACTGGGTTATTGCATCATGGAGGGGGACTTTCTTCGGGAGTATGCTTCTGGCCTCCTTGGTGGAAACGACCAGTTTGGGATGGATCACTGAGCAATAGAAGTCTCCGGGGACAGGGAGCTTGATTATGTCGAGAGGCTCGTAACCCCTGATCAGGACTATTCCTCCCATGACTGCCGGAGCGGCGTTGTCAGCGTGATATCCGCCGCTGGCGAGGTTCTCTCCCTCCATTGCGCATATGACTACGTCTTCTTCGCTGAGCGGCTCTCCGTAGAGGGCATTCATTCCCACTGCTGCGGCTGCGCTGGATGCTGAGGATGAACCGATTCCGGATCCCGGATAGATCTTCTTCTGGATGACGACGTCAACCTGTGCTTTGTTCCCTGTCATCTCCATGAACTTGCGGACGACGGGGGTAATGACATTCTGCTCTATATCGTCCGGAAGGGGCACTCCCGATTCGTTCTTTATAGTGAGGCCATCACCTTCGCTCAGTGTAATCTCAAGGATATCACCGACTTCGTCGAGGGCGAGGCCCATAATGTCGAAGCCACAGCCCAGGTTTGCGATGGAAGCCGGGGCGAAAACTCTGATTCTTTTCATGGCAACAGGTGAATTATTTGCATAAGTTAAGCTTTGGACGGGTTCCTTCCCGTCTCTAGACAAAGTAAGTGATTAATTCCTTACTTTCCAAATTACTGCGCTTCAGGCAGGATCAATCAGAATATGCTGTCTTCGCGGTACCGTTTCGAGACAGAATTGATGAAGGCCATTTTGTACATCTCACGTGCTGCCAGGAGGAAAGCGCCTACGCCGTATTCCATCGTGTCGGTAGATTTGATGTGCTGGGGGTCATGACCTGTCAGCTGGACCCATCTCAGCATCCCTTCCGAATCGACACATTCAGTAAGGCTCTGCCATGCCCTCATCGTCGGGACCAGGAATTTCTCCTTGTCCAGGATTCCCTTGTTCAGGCCCCATGCGAGGGCGAAACAGGCGAAGCTGCTACCACTGGTCTCTTTTTCGGGGAATTGCTTAGGTTCAAGCATGCTAGGCCTCCACAGGCCGTCGATCTGCTGTAATTCGAGGAATCTGTCAGCCATTTCTTTGTACAGGGCCAGGAACTTGTCATAGCCCTTGTCTTTCGGGGTCAGGTTGTCAAGGACCCTGGCCAGTCCGCCGATGACCCATGCATTGCCCCTGAGCCAGAAGACCTTTTTCCCGGACATGGTTTTCGCTTTCCCGTCCTTCGAGTATATGTACCTGTCATCCCTGTAGAAAAGGTGCTCCTTCTTATCATACAGGTAATCATATGTATCCCAATAATACATATTCAGGAGATCGATGTATTTTTCGTCCCTGGTGTTCTTATATAATCTGGCTATGGACGGTGGTGCCATGAACAATGCGTCGCTCCAGCTCCAGTTCAGGCTCTTGCTCCAGCCGGCGACCGGGCCGCGTTTCGGCTCGTTGTACATCAGGTCAAAGGCATCTTTCAGGTCCTTTATGTACTTCTCATCTTGCTCAATGTCATACAGTTCTAGATAGACTTGTCCGACAGTCTGATGATCCGCATGCCTTGTAATCGGACCAATTTTATATCCGTTGCCCGCTGCGAAATCCTTGCAAGCCTTAAGATATTTCGGATCCCCGGTTGACTGGTAGGTAGCCATGACTCCCACGTACAGCGTTCCCCGGATCCATCCGTCATTGCGGACCTTTTCCATGTTTCCCAGGCCGCCACCGGATTCGAATACGAGATGATTCAGCTGCCAGTCAGTCACTTTCTTCATAAGTGACTGGATATAATCTACCTTGAAATACTGGTCCTCCTCTGTTACCTGAGCATATGTAATTAGCGGAAAGAGGCTGCAGAGCAGTATTAGAAGCATTCTTTTCATATGCAAAATCGCTTAATATTCTTCGAAGCAGAACGTGTAAATGTCCGTCCAGACACAAAGATATGAAATTAAGGAGAAAAGTGGAATAATGCATATATTTGTAAATCAAACCTATGAGTCATATGAAAAAGAATATTCTCCTGGTCGTGGCAGCGCTTGCCATCCTTTTCACTGCATGCAATTCGAGGACTTCTTCGCCCCTGTACGGATTCACAGCTGTATCCAATTCTGGTGACGGTGTCGCCTTTTCCTCTTATAAGGGAAATGTCCTGCTGATCGTCAACACAGCCTCCAAATGCGGCTTCACACCTCAGTACGACGGGCTCGAGGCACTGTATCAGAAATATAAGGATAAAGGCCTGGTAGTCATAGGTTTCCCGTGCGATCAGTTCGGGCATCAGGAACCCGGGACCAATGAAGAGATAGCTGAATTCTGCCGCCTCAATTACGGTGTTACATTCCCTTTGATGGACAAGGTGGAAGTTAACGGTGAGAATGCCACGCCGATATTCAAATGGCTCTATTCCGAGAAACCCTTTGCAGGTTTCGGAGACAGTGAAAGAGGCCAGTTCATGGACAAGATGCTCTCACGGTCCAACCCTGACTATGCCTCGAATCCCGACATCAAGTGGAATTTCACCAAGTTCCTTGTCGACAGGAAAGGCAACGTAGTCGCCCGTTTCGAGCCCACCGTTTCACCCGAACAGATGGAGCAGAGTATCCAGGAGCTCCTATGATCGCGGGCGTACGGTAATCACCGTTGCCTGGCCGTTTATTTCTTGAACAGTGCGTCCAGTTCGTCGATCTTGAAGCGGACTGACACTACGGAATGTTTCTCGTCTCCTGGGTTGTATTTGATGTATGTCGTGGCGGCTATCGTTCCGTCCGGGAGGAGTTCCAGGCCGGGATAACCGCAGTCAGGACCTGCGTAGCTGTGGAGCAGCTTGACTTTGTACTGTCCGGACCTGCCGTCGATAATGTCAGCCCATGTGCCGACCCAGGCTACGAAATGCCCTTTAGTGGGACTGTTCAAGGCCATGTCGCGGAAGACCGAGATAATCCTTCCGTCCGGCAGGTAAAGTGCCTGATGACGGTCACCGGTAAGGCCCCAGGGGGTCTCTGTGAGTGGACTCCAGGTCTTTCCCTCATCTTTTGAGGTCATCATAAGGGCACATCCCTTGCGCTGGTTCTCCCTTGCCAGGCAGAGGATGGTCTTGCCGTCGGGTGAGTAGAAGCCGCATGGCTCGCATGGAGATTTCCCCGCATACTCGCCGACGAGTGTGGATTCATCCCAGTTCAGGCCTCCGTCATGCGAGACTGCCTGCCAGAGTTTCAGGGGATACTTTTCGTCTCCGCGGCTGTGGTACAGGCCGAGGTAGTCTCCGTTTTTCAAGCGGACGATGCTGGTAAAAGCCATGACGCATGGTTTGCCAAGTATCTTGACACGGCTCCATGTCCTGCCCCCGTCATCACTGCAGGAATATCCCATGTCCCGATATGGGCGGCCGCTTGAGACAGTGGCGAAAACAAAGATGCGCTTCTTGCCTGACTTGTCTTCCATCTGGTATATGCTCGGGCAGTTTACGAGGCCTTCCCACTCTTTGGGGGCGTCCTGGACGTCCCAGGTGAGGCCTGAATCGTGGCTGAATCCAATGAAAGCCGCTACTCCGCCATGGCCTTTGGACCACGTGCAGAGCATTGTCTTGCCATCCTCGAGAAGCAGGGTTGTCGGATGGCCGTTATAGAGGTCCGGAGTGCCCCGGGCTATTATAACATGGCGTTCCGTCTGGCCGGAGATGTCAGCCCATGGAAGGTTGGGCCTGTAATCTTGCGCCGCTGAGAGGAATGAAGCGGATAACACTGCGATGACATACAAGAATTTACGCATATGGTTATTGAAAAATAATGTGGCTTTTGACAAATATACGAATGATTAGTTTACCCGGAAATGTTATATTTGTAAAAACACTTATCACATATGGCACTTGACAGATTTGATATCCAGGGAAAGGATAGCCTGAATTTGTTTACAGATGCGCTCGTAGTAGTCGACAGGGAAACCGGAGTGAATTATCTCTTTGTGCACCGCGGTTATGGCGGAGGACTTACCCCTCTGCTTGATTCCGACGGCAAGCCGATAATCACAAAGGACAAAGACAATTACAAGAGGTAGCACTCAGCCGGATGGACCAGGGAACAGCATTCCGGCCGATGCGCCGGTTCAAACAGGAACTGCCTCAGGATGAGTGCATGAGGATACTTGACACCGCCTACAGGGGATTCCTTTCCGTCATCGGTGACGGAGGCTATCCATATGCGGTTCCACTCAATTTCGTTTCGGTTGGCGGGAAGATTTACTTCCACTGCGCCCGGGAAGGGCACAAGCTGGATGCGGTCCGCGCGCCCTTGTCCTTGAATTCACCCCCGAACACATCAGCGGGAAAAGTGTCAGGGAGAAATAAAGATCCTTTATCGGGACAATCTGGAAATCAGTTCGTTGCCGAGTGCTTCCTTGGCTTTGATATGCTCCTGGACAGCTGTAACAAAGGCATTTGATTCGAAGTCTCCGCGGACCTGTTCAAAATCCATCTCCTTGTCTTCTTTGGTCCCGTCGGCTCCGAAGCCGGTCATTGACGCCAGGCTGAATTCCTTGCGTGCATCTTCATATATGGTTTTGTCTAGGCCGATGACTGCCTCTTTCCACTGCTCTACGATTGAGATGACATCGGCGGCGGTTATCGTTACGGGATCGATTCCGAAGAAGTCCTTATATTCGTCATATGCCCAGGTCCATTCATATGTGTAGTAATTCCTGTGGATTTCGGCAAAGGTGGAGTTGATCTCATCGATTGAACCGATCTCGCCGCTTTCGATCCGGCTCATTACGTCCTCTATCACGGATTTCGGGGCTATCATGCCGCTCAGGTCCACCCAGTGCCCGGTCCCGATGGTGGTGTCTGGCTTCATCGCATCTTGTATTTCCTTGTCAGATGCTCCGGAGGGGAGATGTTCCAGCCTCTTGATCAATGAGTTGCCCAAGAACTTGATGATAGCCGTCCTGTAAAGCTCAAGGCCCTTCTTAAGAGAACTGTTCTTGATTTTCGTGCTGTGATAGGCATATTCGTCTGACAGTTCGCCTGAGGAATACTGCAGGTTGTGGAGCAGCTTGATGCCCTTGATCATCTTCTGGATGGTGAATGGGCTCAGAAGATTGTAGTTTATGCAGTCAAGGCGGTCGGGATCCTTGCGGGCGTCCCTTTTGGGCCATTTCTGGGCATCCCGGATTGTGCCCACACTCCTGAGATTCACTCCTGGCGCCAGATATGTCGTGTTCTGCTGTTCGATTAGGTATGAAAACGGAAGGTTGGTGGTGTCGGAATGAGTTACGTGACGTCCCATCACAAGGGAGAAGGCTCCGACGCGGGAAGGCCACAGGATGTAGGAATCCGAAGCCGTCTTGGCCCCGCGTTCCAGGATTCCCTGGTGGATGGGACCCAACTTGTACATATGGTTGCTCTGGTTGGAGCCGCTCCCGGCGTTCATGAACGAGAACATGCCTGCTATCAGCAGGGTGCTCTTGTGATGGGTGACGGTGAACGGGCCTGCAAAGATGGCGCATGCCTCTCCGTTTTCGCCTTGGCAGTTGGAGAAAAACAGGGAATCGGTCGCACTGTAACCATGCCCGAAATGGCAGCTCTGGCCTATGAAACAGCGGCATATCGTGGTGTTGTCCTCGATGGAGGAACCGCTGCATATGATGAAATCGTCTGCAATAACTCCGTGACCGATGCACACCGGAGCCGTTCCGTTGCTCACGATCGTCCCGTTCCGCAACCGGCTGGCGCCGCTGACTACAGCATGGTCTCCGATCCGGACTCCGTTGATGTAGCGGGTGTTACGTATGGTGACATGACTTCCGACGACTCCCGTTGAACTCTTCCTGGAAGAGGCATATGCTGTCGCCAGGGCGTTCAGGCGGGAGACCAGCTCAGGACGGTGACGGTAGATGGTCAGGACATATGCCATCTGTGCACCCAGCCTTTCGTGGATACGTACTTCGCGGCCTCCGGTCTCGCTCATGACGGAAACTTCAACGCCGTTGCCGAATGTGCTTTCTCCGTCGACATACATCAGGTCGACGTTTTCGATGCATGATCCCTCTCCGATCTCGTAATTGGAGATGTAGTTTGAAATGTTCTCTATGAGGCAGTTGTCATGTACCGTCACGTTGCCCAGCGTCGCATTCCGGATCCCTGCCGGTTTGATGACGTTACCGGGGAAGCTGAAGTCCTTGTCAAATGAACCGAAGTGTACTTCGCCTATGAAGTTTACGCAGCTGAAACGCGATGCGTCGAGGCTCTTTGCCGAAGTAAGTACACGGGACCAGTCCCTGGCCGTGCATCCAGAGGCTTCCAGTGATGATATTTCAGATGTCGTTAGATTCCTGTACTGCATATGTCTTGTTTGTGGGACAAAAATACGAACTATTTATTATATTCGTCAGTATGAGAAAGAAGATTGCGCTACTGCTTGTCCTGCTTGCCGCTGCATTTTCAAGCCGTGCACAGACTGGGACCTGGTCCGGGAAGATCGATGTCCATGGCACGAAACTGACCCTTGTCTTCCATCTGGATGAGGGGAAGCCTTCGATGGATTCTCCCGACCAGGGAGCTAAAGGGATTCCCATTGAAGTTGAGCGTTCCTCTACCGGCTCGGTTACAATTAAGATTCCTTCTGCCGGAGCTACTTATGAGGGCCTTTGGATGGTGAAGAAGATGGTCGGGACTTTCAACCAGGCAGGAACTTCATTTCCGTTGACACTCACTCCGGGAGCTCCTAAGGTGAACCGTCCGCAGACTCCAGCAGGACCTTTCCCTTACACTCAGGAGGAGGTGACTTTTACTAATGGTGAAGCAGTTCTCAGCGGCACCCTTACGTTGCCGGAGAATTACACCCGGGAGACACCCGTCCTGATTTTGGTCACCGGCAGCGGACTTCAGAATCGTGATGAGGAAATATTTGAACATAAGCCTTTTGCCGTGATAGCTGATGCTTTCGCCCGCGCCGGGGTCGCTACTCTGCGCTATGATGACCGCGGCATCGGAAAGTCTGAGGGCGATGTGGTTAACTGTACTACTGAGGACTTCAAAGAGGATGCGCTTGCCGGCGTCACGCTTTTGAAGGATCGTTTTGACAGGGTCGGTGTCCTTGGACACAGCGAAGGAGGATCGATCGCCATGATGCTGGCAGCAGAAGGCCATGCCGATTTCATCATCAGCCTCGCCGGTGGCGTTGTGTCCGGTGCGGAAGTGCTCATATGGCAGAATTCCCTTGCCCTTTCGGAAGCCGGCGTACCGGAAGAGATCGTGCGGAATTACCTGTCCCTGCTGAAAGAGGCTTTTGATGCCTGCGTTTCAGACAAGCCGATGCCTTCGGCTGCCGGGAGAGGCCTTCCGGATGCCCTGGCGCAGAATTACCAGGCGGTTGTCATGCAGCTTCGGACCCCATATATGAGATATTTCCTTTCATTGGATATGCGTCCGCTTCTGGACCGGATCAAGTGCCCCGTTCTTGCACTCAACGGGAGCAAGGACCGGCAGGTGGAGCCCGAAAGCAATATCGGGGCATTGAGATCCGGATTGCCGGTGAACCCGGAAACGCGGGTCGAGGTAGTTGAAGGATTGAATCATATGTTCCAGCATTGCACCACCGGTGCAGTGGCCGAGTACAAGAAGATCGAAGAGACTATTGCACCTGAAGTGCTTGAAATGATGATAAAATGGATATTGTAAAGACTTCCATTATAGACAGCAGGGAGTGCTTTATTTCAGGCTCTGTCAACCCAAGATATATACTTATCCAGACGCTTGGGGAACACGAGCGCAGTATCTTCGAGCGGACGGGAGGACTGATTGCTGAAACAACCGGCATTCCTTTCGTCCTTGCGGCATTCCAAGTGTTCGACTGGGACCTGGACCTGACTCCCTGGCACGATGACGCAATCAGCCGGAAACCGGAAGTGGGAACCAAGGCCGGCGAGACACTTCGCTTTGTGACTGAATCGCTTCTGCCTGTACTTGAAAAAGAATACGGAAAACTGCCCGTTATTCTTGGAGGTTACTCTTTGGGCGGCCTGTTTGCCCTCTGGTCCTCCTCGCTGACGGAACGTTTTGACGCCATCGCCGCCGCTTCTCCATCCCTTTGGATCAAGGACTGGCCGGACTTTGCAAAAGCGCATCCGGTAAAGGCTGCAAAGGTGTATCTGAGTCTGGGAGACCAGGAAGAGCATGTGAAGAATCGGGCTTTTGCACGAGTAGGCGACAGGGTACGGGGCGAATACGAACTGCTTAATACCCAGCTTGGAGGTGATAACTGCACCCTCGTCTGGAATCCCGGGAACCATTTTAAGGACGGCGATAAACGGCTTGCCGCGGCTTTTTCATGGTGTATCAAAGAGTTGGAGAGGTAGCGCGTGTAGCACTTTCCTGAAAGTGAAGAAATCTGCAAAGAAGCTTTAGGATGATCGACCTCAAGTCTTGGAACCCGTGGCACGGATGCAGCAAGTACAGTGAAGGCTGTGCCAACTGTTATATGTTCGTGCTGGATAAAACCCACAAGGTTCCGGGGCAGTCTACGGATATCTTCCGTACCAAGAATTTCTCCAAGCCAATGGAAAGGGACCGGAAAGGGAATTTCAAGGTACCTCCGGGTCATTGGGTGCGGGTGAATATGACCTCTGACACTTTTCTTGAAGAGGCCGATCCCTGGCGGGAAGAGATGTGGCGCATCATCCGCTATCGCTCTGACGTGAAATTCTACATCCTCACCAAACGGGCACTCCGTATGGCGGATCATCTTCCGCAAGACTGGGGCGATGGTTATGAAAACGTACAACTCAATGTCACCTGCGAGAACCAGCGCGCCTTTGACGGGCGCTGGCCCATCCTACGGGACATCCCCGCCAGGCACAAGGGCATGAACCTTTCTCCCCTTATTGGTCCTATTGACATTGAACCGGCCCTTTCCTCCGGACAAATCGAACACATTGACCTGGGCGGCGAAGCCTATGGTGGCCTCAGGCCATGCCGCTACGAATGGGTCAAGCAGATCAGCGATGCCTGTGCCCGGCACAGAGTGAACTTCGCCTTCGATTCCACCGGAGAGGTTTTCATCAGAGACGGTCGCAGCTATCGGATCCCGGACCAGAGGACGCAGCTCCATCAGGCATTCCGGTCCGGATTGAGCCACTATTTCGGTCCTGTCCAATTCAATCTGTATGACCCGGAATATGGTACTCTTCTTACTCCGGAAGAGCTTTATCATCCAAGGTACAACATCCATCGTTGCGCTGAATGCACTATGGCATTTTCCTGCGCTGGATGTGGACGATGCGGACGTTGCAAAGACGTCGAATTGGTGGACCTGAGTGAAATCTGGACTCCAGAGTGATATTTCAGTATTTCAAGATCAAGTATTATATTGCATAAGTTCGATAAATCGAAATTTTAATCTTAATGATACTTCAGATGAAACTTATTGACGCTATCAAGACCCGCCATGCGGTCCGCAAATACACTGACAAGCCCATCGAGGCATCCATAATCGCAACGCTTCGCAGCCGTATAGAATCACTGAACGGGGAGAGCGGTCTTCATATCCAGCTGGTCCTTGACGAACCCAAGGCTTTCTCCAGCGGCATCCTCAAGTATGGAGCCTTCTCAGGAGTGAAGAACTACTTTGTGATGGCCGGTAGAAAGGGAAAGGATATTGAGGAAAAGATTGGCTACTACGGCGAGCATCTGGTCCTTCTGGCCCAGACCCTCGGGCTTAATACCTGCTGGGTCGGCCTGACCTTCAAGGAGATTGATGAGGTGATATCACTCTCAGAGGGAGAGACCGTCCACTGCGTCATCGCGCTTGGATACGGCATCGATGGAGGCAAGCAGCATCCGTTGAAACCCATTGAGAAGTTCTACGAGGCTGATGGCGAGGTTCCCGAATGGTTCAAAGCTGGAATGGAAGCTGCCCTTCTCGCTCCGACTGCGCTGAACCAGCAGAAATTCAAATTCGCGCTTAGGGACGGGAACAAGGTAAAGGCGGAGACGGTCTTCTCACTTGCCGGTAAAGGCTATCTGTACTATGACCTCGGCATCGTAAAATGCCATTTTGAGATCGGGGCCGGAAAGGAAAACTTCGAATGGGCATGAAGTTGTCCTGATGGGCTCCGATATTTAGATCAAAAAACGCTTCCCAAAGAAGATAAATTCCAATTTATCTGCTTATTCATTAATCTTGTCTCTGGCAGTTTTTTTGCAAAAAAACGAAAACAAAAGTACTGCCATGAAAAAGTACATCGCCTTCATTCTGGCTATCTCCGCCGTTGTTTTCTCTGCTTCCACCTGCGAGAAGATGGATCCAGGGGACTATAGGGATTTCACCGGGGCGAAAATCAACCTGCTAGGCCCGTGGGTCTTGTCCGAAGTCCAGTACAGGACCGCAGGTGTTATTGAATCCCATCGTGCCACTCCGGAATCTGTCATGGAGTTTGCCCGGAATGGCATCGGTTTCATCAGGAATATGTCCGGGGATATCCTCGATAGCTGGCACTATGTCATTTACCGGGCATCCGTCACATTTTTTACCAATGCCGAGTGGGACAACAACCGCAGTCTTGGCGAAGACGACAGCAATTATCAGCAAGGGAAGACATATGCCTTCCATGTTATTGACGAGAACACCATCTCATCTGAAGAAAAGGTTTCGTCTAACAGCTCTATCGTGAACATTTTCACACGTTTCGGACATGAAGATTCCGTAACTAAAATGTCCGGTGCAGAAGAGTTCAGTCCCAACACGCTAATAATCATGTATGACACCGAAGTTGGTAAAGTGCCTCTGTCCAATGCAGTCAAAAGCTATGGCGCCGAAATCATGTAAACCTGCCTATGAAAGCTATCCTTTTATCATTTGCCATCATGTCTGCACTCTTCTCCGGCAGTACCAGCCTTGTCGTAAAAGTCTTCAAAGGGACGGGGCGCTACAACAGCGATGTGATCTGCACCGTAAAGGACTCCAAGGTGTACAGGAAGACTTCTACATATAACAGCGACGTCATATGTAACATCAAGGGGAACCGTATCTACAAGGCGAACGGATCCTATTCGAGCGAAGTGCTGTACAACATCAAGGACGGAAAGGTCTACAAAGGGACAGGAAGCTACAGTTCCGATATCATTATGACCATCCGTGACGGGAAGATCTTCAAGGGGACCTCCATCTATAACTCTGATGTAATTGCCAACGTAAAAGACGGCAAAGTATTCTCCGGGACGTCATCCTATAACTCAGACGTCCAGTTCAACTTTGACGGTTACCTTACGATCGAGGAATTCGTCGCAGTCTGGCATGCCGTAAAATACTCCTGGTAAATCTCCGGCCGCTTTATAGTGATAAGTATTGTTCGTCGGAAACAGGCTCAAGCCACTCGTTTGAAGCTCCTTCCTGGACGGATGTGTGGTAGGTGAGGTGCTGGAACCAGCTGTCCTTGGCCGCGCCGTGCCAGTGTTTGACCTCTGCAGGGATGGCGATTACAGTCCCGGGGGTCATCTTAACTGCAGGCTTGCCCCATTCCTGGTACCAGCCTTGTCCGGAGACGCAGATCAGGACCTGGACCTGCTTGTGGTGGATGTGCCAGTTGTTCCGGCATCCGGGTTATGCCCGGTGGAAGATCAGGAAGACGCAGGCTCCTTAGAGCCTCCGATACTGATTCTGGGCTGAATCCAGATATTCAATTATCCTGAATGTCCTGTCATTCAATTGTTTCATCTGTACGAGCGGCACCTCGTACGGCTCGAAGTTCCAACGGACTATGCCTTTGTTGGAGTCCCGGTTGGATGGATCGGTGTTTAAGTCCTCAGGATCATTGTCCATATACCTGAACCAGTGCCAGCCAACACAGCATTTGCTTTCCAGAAGGGCCAGGACATAGTTCTGGTAGAACCAGCCCCTGTCTTCCTGCGTGTGCACGTTCCATCCCGCGCCGGTCTTGTTAGGCAGTCCGGAGTCTTCACCCTTAGTGTAGAACTCGGTGACCATGAAGGGTTTCCCGGACCATTTGCCAAAGTTTGTGATTTCCTCCTGCACCGGGGTCCAGCGTTGATAGAGATTGACGGAAATCACGTCCATGTACTTGCCGGCGACTTCGAACATCGCCGGATTGCGGAGCTCTTCCCTCCATTGGTTGAACCGGCATCCGAGATAGAGGTGATTTGGGTCGTACTTGCGCAGGACGGACGTCACTTTGGACAGGTAGGTTTCCAGGTAGAAAGCCGTGAATGCTAAACGGTCCTCGGGTGTAATGTCTTCCACGCGGGCGTCCTTGCCTTTCCTTTCATCGAACCATTTGCGGACGGCGAGATATGCCGGTTCATCATGCGCGAGGAGGGTCAGGTGCCTGTCGAGGGCATCGTTAACCCACGGTATCTCGTTGTCGGTGAAGTATCCGACCAGCCAGGGATCATCCTTGTATGCCGCTATCTTGGATACCTCCTTCTCTACGAATTCGTCGAATTCCGGATCGAAGACCATAGCGAGGTCGAAACGGTAGTTCTGCCATCCGTGCTGGAGGTATTTTCCGCCGTAGCGTGCTATATGAACGCTGCGGTATTTGCTCATAGGACTGACGATTACCGTGTAAGGCATGGGCCTGTCGCTGTTCCGTACGGTTTCGGTGTCCGACCATGCTCCGAGGCCGTTGAAGCCCTGGCTGCGGAGCATATCCATATCTTTTGCCGCCCAGTTTTCCTTAGAACCGAACTTGTCTTTCAGGGCCTGTTTCTGCCTGTCAGAACCTCCGGTAGTAAAGCACGCCAAGCCTTTGAATATGTAAGGGTGTCCGGCCGGATCCACGAGCCACCAGCGGTCTCCTTCCTTCTGGGTGCGGAAGAAGCCTGTAGCTTCCCAGGATATATTCGTCCATCCGCCATATTCATCGGCCGCCGGATCAAGCTTGCGGAGCTTGAACCCCGGGAAACGGTCAAGGGTCATGGTTTCCCGTGTGGTCCATGTAGTCGCATTGGCATTATTGCGGCTTTCTATCATCCTGGGCCCCTTCTGGGACTGCGCCTCGGCAGGCATGGCCATCATCACCGCCATAGCCGCTGATACGATACTCAAAGATTTAATATTCATTAACTTAAGCATATGTGTAATCATTTCTTCCTGACTGTGATAACTGTGGTTTCTCCGGGAGCGATTGACATGTCCAGCCCGGAAGCCAGTTCTTCCCCAGAATGGGAAGTGGTTTCCCCGTTGACAGTGACAGCATATTTCTTGTCCCTTTCAACGGTGAACCATTCGGGGAACTGATTGATCCTGGCCCAGTCAAACGGCAGGTTGAGGTTCTCCTTGTGCCTCTGGGTGTCAAAGTACAGCTTCCCGTTCCAATCCTTGCCGGCGGTCAGAGAAAGAAGGATGCCGCCTTTGTATTCTTCGGCACCCCATTTCACGTCGTCCCTCCAGGGGGTGACATGGGTTCCCTGTGTTTTCCAGAGGGCGTACATTATGGCCGTCCTGGCAAAGTTACCGTCACCGTGCCATTCCTGGATGATGCCATTGTCCTGCTGGAAAGAAAACATCACCTTGATCTCGCTGTCTATCCAGCTTGCGGCTTCTTCAGACCTTTCCCTGTTGTACAGGTTCAGGGCGCTTTCAATGGCGTCAGCGTAGCCGTCCATGTTTCCTTCCCAATCATGATTCCGATAGAACTGGTTCAGATTGCCGAAGATCTTGTAAATGGCGTCTTTGTACTCCTCGGTGCCGTCTATGCAATAAACTGTGTAATAGCCGTCCAGAGTGTATCCCCACGTGTCTGCGAGATGCTCTTTAAGGACTTCGCCGGTGGCTGGGTTGATCTCATCGTAGAACAATCCATGCTCATTCCTTCCGGTTGCAAGCACCTGGTCAAGCAGGTGATGGAGCGGCTTCTGGTACTGGGCTTTCTTTTCCGGCCTTGCGGTGTTGACAGCCGCGTACAGTTCGCACAATCCAAGGATGAACTCACATCCGTGGTCCCTTAGCCTGATCCTGTCTGAATCAGCCGGATTCTTGTCGCCAAGAAGATAATAATCTCCGATTTCGATGGCCCAGTCGAGATACTTTTCCTCACCGGTCATCCAGTAAACCCTGGAGAGGACCTGGAGAAGATCCCCGTTTACTTCTATGACCTGGGAGTTTCCGTAATACTCTCCACGGATGTCTTTCGCTACGGTGACAAGCTTGTGGAGGTCATCTAGGATTGATATCATCCTGGCTGTCCATGGGGTCTTCCCGAGGATTTCGGTAATCGGCATCAGTCCGTCTTTCATATATTCCGCCGATCCGAATATGACGTTGCTCGTATCGACCGGATTATCTTGCAGTTCGTGGTTCCTCAGGTCATATGTCGCAGGACATGCGCCCAGGCAGGATGTCAGTCTGGTCTCAGTCTCAAGCATTTCCAGCATCCTTCCATTGTAGAGGTCCTTGTCTGTGAAGAACGTGGTGATTACCATGAACGGATAGTTGTCCGCAGCGGCATCCTGCGCATTCCAATAGAAATCTCCCCTCAGGTTCCTGGGTATTAGGCCCGTCTGCTCATCTGAAACTGAAAGCCAGCCTTCCACGAACTTCTGGCTTCTGGCGAATGCCTCGTTGGCCTGTTCCGCATTATGCCCCGCCTTCTCAAGAAGGGCCGTATCAGGTCTTCCGTTACAGGACAAAAGCATTGATAATGCTGCAATTGCAAGGGTGATTCTACGCATGGTATTAAGCTATAAAATTGATAAAATGCCTTTTGCACAGCGCCGGGTGGCGTCAACGAAATGATTGCCGGGATTGATGGAGAGTCGCTTCCTTGTTGTCAATTATGTACTTTGAGACATCCATGTACACAGGGAGCAATGAAGTTTACTTAAGCACTTTCAGGATCTGCTCCCGGGTTGCTTTTCCTGGCAGGAGGCCGGAAATATGTTCAATCAGTATCTCCAGGGACTCGTCGGGGGAGTGCCCGGTGTCAAGAGTGATCCCTTCATCTTCAAAGAGTGCATCCGGAGTGCAGAAAGAGGCTGTCTGCCAGCCCTTATAGCTCAGTTCAGGGCCTTTATATACCCTTAGCATGTCGCCCGTCACCACCCTGCACTGGTGCTCAAGTTTCCTTATCACAGTGTCTGCTGCCGCCTTCTTTACTTTCAGCATTGTCCTGATTTCCCTCATGGTCACCGTGCCCTGCCTGTCAAGGAGGTCCAGTACTTTCCGTCCATTCTCATCAGGTTCATACGCCGCGCGCCGGACGTTCATCAGTTCGCGGTACAACGGTATCGTCGCGAAAGCGGCCTTCCCGCCGCAAAGGAATTTGCCATATGCGATGTCGCCGCACTGTATGCAATGGATCTTCCAGTCCCATGGACCGAGAGAGTCCTCTTCGCCCCCGAACCAGAACCCCGGGGCAGTGAGTTCCTGGATGGAATAACCGGGAATTGCGTTCGTGAAAAAGGGGATGATCCCGGCTTGCCGGATGGCGTGTTCCATGTCTTCTGCCGAGGCTATATTGGAGTCAGGCATAGTGGCTTCGTGAGTTTTCCCGAGGGCATCATCTACGTCTTGCAGAAGGTCGTACAACCCATCCTGGGACAGGACGCCTCTCTTTACATATGCAGGGATCTTTCCGGCTTCATCGGCCTCATAATCCTTCTGCCATTGTCCCGAATCCATATATTCCTTCAGCTCTTCAAATTTGCTTTTGAAGTCTTTGTGAGTGTTGACCGCCTCACCCATCTTGCCCATCATGCCGGTTACCTCATCGTAGGCAGCCTCCATCCTGGAGATCCGTTCCAGTCTTGAATCCGTTTTCTTCATGTTGGTGGCATTTACATATGGTCACCAAAGTTAGTTACGAAATAGATAAAATAAAAGGCCCCGTTAAAGGAGCCTTTTATTAATCCCTGGCGTGGAGTCCGCATTCGCGGTGGAGGGGGTCTTCCCACCACCACCGTCCGGCGCGGACATCTTCTCCCGGCTTGACAGCCCTTGTGCACGGCTGGCATCCTATGCTCGGAAATCCCTTGTCGTGAAGTCTGTTGTAAGGTATCCCTTTCTTTTTGACATATGCTTTGACTTCATCTTCTTCCCAGAGGAGGAGGGGATTGAGCTTGATGACATCGTCGGCCTCGTCGTATTCGACCATCTGCATGTCCTTCCTTGTAACTGACTGGCTGCGGCGGATTCCGGTAATCCAGACTTCTGTCCCTTCAAGGGCCCTTTTGAGAGGCTCTATCTTGCGGATATTGCAGCAGAGATGGCGTTTTTCAACGCTGTCATAGAAGAGATTGATTCCGTTTTCCTTAATCATATGCTGGATCTTCCTGTAGTCTGGGAAGAACACTTCTATCCGGATTCCGAAAGTCACCTCGGTGCGGTCTATCAGTTCATATGTTTCGGGGAACTGTCTTCCTGTATCCAGCGTGAATATCCGTGATGCATCCTTGTCCGTCTCAACCATCAGCGCCGTTATCAGCTGGTCCTCGAAACTCAGGCTTGAAGACAGGGCAGCCTCCCGGCCATATGTGGACAGGGCCCATGCTATCGCATCTCTTGTCCCTTTCTCTTTTTCTTCGGAAATGAACAATGAATTCATATGTCCGGCAAGAGATTTCTTTTCTTCTTTGGTCATATCTGGGTGAATGTTATAGTTCACAAACTATCATTCCGGCTCCGACTGTGTCGTTGGTGTCGTCAATGAAAATGAGGGAGCCCATTGTCCGGTTTTCCTTGTAGCGGTCGAATATCAGCGGTGAGGCTGTGCGGAGATGGACTCTTGCGATGTCGTTCATCACAAGTTTGTCTGTGTCGTAAATCTTCTCCTGGGTAGAGATATCTACTTTGTATTCAATGCTTTTGACGACTCCAACCGTATCCTGTGTCGCGTGGCGTACCGTATAGCGTTTGCCGGGGACCAGCGGAGAATTGCGGAACCAGCAAACATCTATCTCGAAGCTCTGGGCGACTCCGGGCTGTACTCCTTTTCCCGAAACGATCACATCGCCCCGGCTGATGTCTATGTCATCCTTGAGGGTGATGCCGACTGATTCTCCGCAGACAGCCTTTTCAAGAGACTTCTCTCCAAGGTAGATTCCGGTGACTTCGGATGAGAGTTCGGAAGGATATGCCTTGACCTTGTCTCCGACTGTTATCTCTCCGGCTGAGATCCTTCCTGCATATCCGCGGAAATCCGGGAATCTGTCCGATATCGGGCGGATTACGTATTGGACCGGAAGGCGTAGCCTGTCTTCCTCAGGATGGGGGAGAGGGACTGTCTCAAGGAAAGTCAGAAGGGAAGGTCCTTCATACCATGGTATCCTTTCAGAGCGGTTTACTACGTTGTCTCCGAATTTTGCCGACATCGGAATGAAAGTGATGTTCCCCATGTCGAGGGAGAAGTCCTTGACCATCTTGTAGTAAGCCTCTTTTATGTCCCGGAAAACCTCTTCGCTGAAATCTACCAGGTCCATCTTGTTTACGGCAACCACTACTTCCCTAATGGCAAGAAGTGAAGCGATGTAGGAATGCCGGACAGTCTGCTCCATTATCCCATGTCTCGCATCTACCAGGATGACTGCCAGGTCACATGTAGAAGCGCCGGTCACCATGTTCCTGGTGTACTGGATATGTCCCGGTGTGTCAGCAATGATGAATTTCCTCTTCGGCGTTGCGAAATAGCGGTACGCGACGTCGATAGTGATGCCCTGTTCCCTTTCTGCGCGCAGTCCGTCGGTCAGGAGGGCCAGGTTGACTTCCTCGTTGCCACGGCTTCGCGAAGCCTCTTCAATGGCCAGGAGCTGGTCTTCGAAGATTGATTTCGAGTCATATAGCAGTCTTCCTATGAGGGTGCTCTTCCCGTCATCTACGCTTCCGGCGGTACTGAGCCGGAGCAGCTGCATGTCCAAATAGCCTTTGTTCTCCATATTCTTTTCTCCAGCCATTAAAAATACCCCTGCTTCTTTCGGTCTTCCATTGCGGTTTCAGACCGTTTGTCATCGGCCCTGCCACCTCTTTCGGTAACCCTTGTCGCAGCTATTTCGCCGATTATGTCCTCAACGGAATGTGCCTTTGACAAGGTCAGGCCGGTACATGTGACATCTCCTATCGTCCTGCATCTGACATCCAGTTCCACTACCTCCTCCTCCGGTCGGCGGGGGATTACATCCGGATCTGCCGCCAGCCACTGGCCGTCTCTGAAAAATGCCTTTCTCCTGTGTGTATAGTACAGGCTCGGAAGGACGATTCCCTCCTGGTAAATGTATTGCCACACATCCATTTCAGTCCAGTTGCTGATCGGAAACACCCTGAAGTGCTCGCCCATCTCTTTCCGGGCATTGTAGAGGCTCCAGAGTTCAGGTCTCTGGTTCTTCGGATTCCACTGGCCGAACTCATCCCTGTGGGAGAATATCCTTTCTTTGGCCCTGGCCTTTTCCTCGTCCCTGCGGGCTCCGCCCAGGGCTGCATCGAACTTATGATCCGCTAGCGTGTCCAGCAGGGTCACTGTCTGGAGTTTGTTGCGGCTGGCATTGTAACCCGTTTCTTCGCGGACCTTACCCTGGTCGATGGAGTCTTGGACATAGCCTACGACCAGGTCGGCTCCCAACTTCTTTACAAGGTCATCACGGTAAGTGAGGGTCTCGGGAAAATTGTGCCCGGTGTCTATATGGACCAGTGGGAATGGAATCTTGGCAGGATAGAAGGCCTTGTAAGCCAGATATGTGAGGACTATGGAGTCCTTTCCTCCGGAGAAGAGGATGCACGGCTTCTCAAACTGTGCGGCGACTTCCCTGAGGATGTAGATCGATTCGGCTTCGAGGTCCCTGAGATGTGTCAGGTTGTTAATCATATGATATCGTATTTTGCGTTTCAGTTACATCAGGAGAACACTCCCTGGAGATACTTGCGGGTCAGCTCCTCCTTCGGGTTGTTGAACATCTGCTTTGCATCCCCGGTCTCGATTACCTCTCCAATATACAGAAAGACAGCGTAGTCGGCTATCCTCAGGGCCTGGGGAAGGGTGTGGGTGACCATTATGATGGAATATTTCTCCTTGAGCTTTACAAACAGGTTCTCGATTGTTTTGCTGGACACCGGATCGAGGGCGCTGGTCGCCTCGTCCGCAAGGATGAAATCCGGTTCGATTGCAAGGCTCCTCGCAAGGCACAGCCTCTGCTGCTGGCCAAGGGAGAGGCGGTTTGCAGGGGCATGGAGACGGTCTTTCACTTCGTCCCAGAGCCCGACTTCGGTGAGGTACTTCTCCACGGTCCTGGACATCTCTTTCTTACGTCGGTGCAATCCGTGGATCCTGCAGCCATATGCCACATTTTCATATATGGACATAGGAAGAGGGCATGGTTTCTGGGGGACGAGGCCGATCCTTCTCCTGAGTTCGATCAGGTCGGTGTCCCTGGCCGTGATTATGTCTTTCCCGTCGAGCAGTACGCGTCCGTCGACTTCAAGGTAGTCAGTGGTCTCATGAAGCCTGTTGAGAGTCTTGAGGAGGGTACTTTTGCCGCATCCGGAAGGCCCCACAATGCAGGTGATCTTGTTGTTCGGGAACGTCAGATTCACATTTTTAAGTATCTGGTTCCCCTCTATTGACAGGTTCAGGTTCTCTACGATGAGAGGAACGCTTTTCATGTTGTTATCTTCCATGAGTTTTTCTATTTATCCGTTACAGGTTGTTCTTCGTGATCCTCCTCGTGATGATGCGGCTTGTAAGGCTGAGGAGCAACACAATGATAGTAAGCACAAGCGCCGCTGCATATGCCCTGTCCGGGAATGGGTCGGGCATCGTTATCCAGTTGAATATGGCGAGCGGCAAGGTGGCCGAGGGATCTGAAAGGGACGTGGCCAGCTGATCGGAGAATCCAGCCGTGAACATTACAGAAGCGGCGTCTCCAATAGCCTTTCCCACTGCGAGGAGGAAAGCGGTAACCATCCCAGGAAGTATCTGTCTGAGAACTACTTTCAATGTCTCCCATTTTGTAGCTCCCAGGGAATATGCGGCTTCTACCATTTCATCCGGGACTGTCTTGGCGATCTCGTCTCCGGATCGGATCATTATGGGGATGATCAGAAGGGTGGTTACCAGGATACCTCCCATTACCGAAGCCCTCATTCCGACCAGGACCATGATAGTGAAGGCGAAAGCGCCATAGACTATGGACGGGATTCCGAAAAGTATGTCATATGCAAGCCGAGCAATGTAGGACAGGCGGCTCGCCCTCCTTTTGTACATTGTCATGTAGAAAACCACCGGGATGCTGACGCAGGCGCCTATGACTGCTGCGGGAAGAACTATCATCAGGGAACCCAGTATCGCATTCAGGAATCCTCCGTCTTCCGCTGTGTTCCAGTCCTTTCCGGGGAGCTTCGTGACGAGGTCCCATGACAGTGATTTCACTCCCTTCGAGAATATCGTCCATATGATGCTCGCTACGAACAGCAGGACCAGAATGGTGGCGAGGACCATAAGGCCCCGCATCACGTACTCTTCTATGTATTTGCTTTTCAGTTTTTTCATTACTGGCTGTTTTTCTGGATCCTGTAGAGTATGACTCTTGAGAGGATGTTGAAAATGAGGACTATAACCATGAGGATCAGGGCCGCGAACATTATCGCCGACTCATAGAGGGGGATAGAGGCCATTTCCCCGTAATTGTTTCCGATCAGGGCGGGAAGGGTGTAGAATGAACTTGACAGCGAAGTGGGCATCTGTGCCAGGCTTCCGCACACCATCATTACCGCTATCGTTTCTCCAGCGCATTTCGATAGGGCGAGGACTGTCGCTGCGAATATGCCGGGAAGGGATTTGCGTATGACCACCTTCCTGGTAGTCTGCCATTTTGTGGCTCCTAGAGAGGTGGACGCATCCCTTAGGTCGCGGCTTACAGTGGAGAAGATCTCCACGAAAAGGCTGATCAGAATCGGCAGGACCATGACGCTGAGCACCAGGGATCCCGTAATCAGGGAATAGCCGAATATCGGGATCAGCATCAGGATGCCCCAGACACCATAGATGACGGAGGGGAGTGCTGCGAGGATATCAAGTGCCGGGTAGACAATCTTCCGGACTGTCTTGTGGGAATATTCGGTGAGGTATACGGCTGTGAGAAGTGAAAGCGGCAGGGATATCAGGATTGAGCATATGGTCACGGCTATGGTTCCCATGATGAAAGATGCGAACCCGAACTTCCTTGCCGATGGTTTCCATTCTGATGACGTCAGCAGGTCCCAGAGGCTGTTTTCTTTCAATATCGGGAGGCTCTTTACAAGAAGTCCTCCCAGCATGGCCAGGACGAGGACTACCGAGGCTATTGTCAGGATGAACATCACGATCCCTGAAAGCCTCTGCCGGTAAACCCTTCGTGCTGAAAGCGTCTTCATGAAAGATGGAACGATCAGAAGGATAAACAGAAGTGCTGCCAGACCTATGAAAAGGGTCACTATCCCGGATGTGCTGTTCTTCTTCAGGGAATCCTGCCCGGTTGCGGAATCCAACAACTGGAATGACCTTGCTTTCGCATCTTCGGCGACCTGTACATAACCGCTCGGTTCATTGAAACTCTGTCCTTCTCCGAGGACATATCTCAGGAACTCTACCTTTGTAGAATCAGTCGGGACTCCTTTAGAGATGAGATAAAGGCTTCGGGCCGGGGGAGCGGGGTACTTGTCAGCCTCGACGGCCCTTACCAGTTGTTCCTTGTTGTCATAGAATCTCTCTTGTGGAGAAATCCTGCCGTCTTTGTCAGAATCTACGGGGAGGATGTAAAGGCCTTCGACAGGACGAGAAGTCTGACTGTCAAAGGCATATGCTACATTGTTGAAGCCGATTCCATTGGGATCTTCGCTTACGGCCTTGGCGATTCCCGGATCACCGAAAACAGCCGTCCCGCCGAGGTCGTCCTGCTGGGACTTGAACCAGGCTGCAAAGGTCTGAGCAGCCCCGCAGGCGTCTGAGCGGGTGTAAACCTTGATCGGGTTCTTGTCACTCGTCCCCAGGAACTGTCCCCAGGTTTTGTACTCGCCGCTGACCCAGATCTTGTAGGCATCATCATTGGTGATTCCTTTCTCCAGGATCTTGCTGATGAGTGGGTTGGATGCATTCACCATCGGGAGGACGGCGTCCCTTCCAACGATGAAATCTATCGCTCCCTTTTCTCTTTCTTCATCATGCAGGTCCCTTGACAGCATCGCGAAATCCACCATCCCGTTGAGGACGTCAGTCATTCCTTTTCCAGCACCTCCGGCTGAAATGTCGATCCGGACCTGCGGGTTCCTTTCAGAGAATTCGTTTGTCCATTGGACTGCCAGGGGATATAGGGCGAATGCTCCTGATATGGATATATTCCCTTTCAATTCTTGTATTTCCTGCGGAGGAGGCGTTTTCTTATGGCAGGAAATGGTTGCTGGCAGTAATGATAATATCATCGTTACTGCCAGCAGTTTCTTCATAGGTGTCTCAGGTTTAAAGTACATCCTTTTAGTGTAGATTAATCAGACGCAAATCTACACTAAAAAAGTGGACTTTCAAAATAACTGTTGAAGTAAATTAGACGAGGTCCTGCAGGGTAGTGCCCTTAAGTTCCTGTGTGACTGTCTGATGTATCTTGGAAAAGACCTTCCGGATATTGCATGTTTCCATGTCCCATCCGAACTCGCAGCCGGTATCTTCCCCGCATAAATCAATGCATGAGACAAAGCGGACTGAGCCCTCCATCTCTTCTACGACCTCTGCGATGTTCACTTCGGATGGCTTCTTAACGAGGAAATAGCCTCCTTCAACGCCACGGGTGCTGTCCACTATACCCTTCTTCCTCAATTGAAGCAGGATTCCTTCCAGGAAACGGAGGGGGATACTCTTTTCTTTAGCGATCGAGGGCATTGCGACAGGCCCCTCGCCATATTTTCGGGCAAGGGCAGTAAGAGCCATTATTGCGTATCTTGTCTTCCTGGAAAGCATATGACAAAAATAGGAAAATTTCTTGTAGCGAGGAAAACAATCGGAAACGATACGCCAAGTGTGCTATGTAATCTCAGAAGCATCAGCACGTTAGGCGAGTATCACCGGGTTTCCTATGATTGCTACAATATCGGATTTTTTCATTCATTTTTGCTGGTTCTGTCTCGTTTTTGTCCCGTTTGTATTATATTTGCGCTAGTGGTTTAACTACCTGATACACAATATATTAACATCGGCAACGATACGAAAATAAAGGTTGGAAATGGCAAAAACGAAAAAGGAAATCAAAGTTAAGGAACCCGTCCGGATCCGGGAGAAAGTCCTCGACGGCGGGACCATCAGTCTCTATCTTGACATGTACTACAAGGGAAACCGCAAGAAAG
>JAFRXO010000025.1 GCA_017443465.1 Bacteroidales bacterium | reverse complement strand
TCAAGGCAGGCTTCCGGCACCGGCTCGGAGTGCGGTTTACTCTGGACGAGGGATTCAACATGCGTTATGCCCGGTTTGCGCCGGGACAGGTCGGCGAGCAGACGCGCATGGTGAACACGATGCTGGGCACGGCATGGCTGCAGGCGGAGTACGCCATCCCGGACTTGGTCTCGCTGAAGGCCTCCGCCCGGCTCAACTATTACCGCAACCTTTCCATGCTTTCCGGCCTTGCCCCGGGTATCGCGCATCAATGGCAGGAGGGCATGTTTGAGAGTCAGGTAGATCCGGAATTGAGCGTGTCGGCGAAATGGTACATCTCGCCCCACCTTGCCCTGGAGGCCACCTACGACCGGATGGCGCAGTACTACCATACCCTGGAAGGCCTGCCGGTAGGCTGGTCGCTGGACATGGTCGTACCGTCGGGCAACATCCTCGCCCCGGAATATGCCAGGCAAGTGAACGCTGGCCTGTCCGGCCGCTTCGGGCCTCATTCCTTCTCGCTGGGCGGCTTCTACAAACGGATGGAGAACCTGGTGTACTACAAATACGCCCAGACGCTGTTTAGCGGCGCCCTGGCGGAATGGGAGAACAATGTAGAAACAGGCAACGGCCTCTCCTATGGGCTCGAGGCCCTGTATGAATTCTATCAGCAGGACTGGTATGCCCGGGTATCGTACACGCTGTCGAAAACGACACGCCAGGACTTCCCGTCCTTCTATGACGGCAAGCCGTTCCACGCACGCTTCGACCGCCGGCACGTGCTGAACGCCACGGCACAATGGCGCGGCTTCACGGCCACGCTCATCCTGCAGAGCGGACACTGGGAGAACGGCGCGGCTGAAACATACGAACTACCTTATCTGGCTGAATCATTCTGGACAGCGGACTACTACGCCGGGGTGAACAACTACCACATGCCCACCGTGTTCCGCCTGGACCTTGGCTGGCAGAAATATTTCCGTACGGGCCGTCTGGAGCATACCTTGAACCTGGGTGTCTGCAACGTCACCAACCACTTCAACCCCTTCATGCTCTACTTCGACACGCGCACGGAGTCCTGGAAGGAGATCGCCTTGCTGCCCATCCTCCCAAACTTCAGCTGGCGGGTGGAATTCTAAAAGACCAGAATAACTGAATTAAGTGCAACACTCACTGTGGGGAGTGTTTTTGTTTCAAAACACTTTTTCGGGCACAGTGTGGAAATTCCGCTGCAAAGTGACCCTCTTCGTCCGTTTTCATAGTGACCCCCGTGTCCGCTGCAAAGTGACCCCCTGGTCTTAAAAGAGAAATCCTAAATGGAATGCAGGCTAGTGCGGTTTTTCATCCCTACACCCTGCATTTCAAATTTTGATGAAAGAAAAAGATAAAGGGGGTCAATTAGGTGCGGATTGAGGGGGTCAATTTAGTGCGGATTCTCCAATTGACACGCAGTATAATTTAGAATTAAGAGTTTCTATGGTATGAAACACGCTTTTTCGCTTTTGTGCTTGACACTCCTCTTCTCTGTTTCCTGCGTCCAGGAATTGATGCTGGATCCCGGGGAGGAACCGATGGTGGTGGTCGACTGCGTATTGTGCAACGAGTCTCCACAAACACTGAGGCTTTTCTTTTCAAAGCCGCCGTCATATTCAGAAATGACTCCGATCACCGATGCGGAGGTGGAACTAATCGACAAGACGGAGGGTAAAACTGTCGGATTGTTTTCACACAATGAAGGGAGGGAGTGGATACTTGACTATGCTGCCATCCCGGAGCACGAATACCGTCTGGAGATAAGGGTTTCCGGACACGACCTCATTTATGCGGAAGACACGATGCCGGCAATCCCCGAGATTGAAGTGAAGAATTGGGAGTACAATCGGGAATGGTCCTATAACGACACCGATTGTAAATATGGGGATAGTTTTGTCGGGATGACATTCCGCTTCAAATCGAGTCCTAAACATCTGTGGATGTATGCACTGAACTACAACGAGACAGCAGGCAAGCGAGAATTAGCAGAAGAGATTTGTACGGATTATCCTTGGGTGGACTCCTTCAATTTAACCAATAAGACTTACATCCCAGAAAAGATAACAGTCTCACAAGGCGTCTATAGCAGTTTCCGATTTGAAACTGGGCTGTATCCGCAATTGGAAGGAGAACAGATATACCGGCGTTTTTTATGTATGGAATCGCCAGAAGATGGGTTCTCTGACTGGTTTCTCATATCTGGAAGTTTCGTGGGCAGTTTCTTGTCTGTCGAAGGACTGGAGCCTTATAATCTTCAAGGTTACCTTGTCTGCACTTCACTCTCCGAGAGTTATGATGTTTATTTAAGAGATGCCATCCAATTACAGCAACTGCAGGAATCAAGGAAGATGGATTCGATCTATTTCCGGGATAATATAAATTCCAACATCAAAGGAGGGATCGGTATTTTAGGGGCTATGACAATAAAGAAGTTGCCGTGGATTCGAGGATGGGATTATAAATCGCTGGACATTCCGGCACCCAATTATAGTTTATGAAACGCCCTGCCTTACTTGTTCTCATTCTCCTTGTGGCAGGGAATGCATCCTATGCCCAGGAAGTGGAGCTTCAGGACACGTTGCGCGCCGCCATCAAGATCGACACCCGCAAGGTGGCGAGGACGATAGGCGGCCTCAGCACGGACATGAAGGGTATCCGGTCGGTCGCTTCGCCGCTCGGAGAGGGCGATCCTGTCAAGTGGGTGCAAGGGCTTCCTGGCATCACGACAGGGGCCGACGGTTCATCGGCGTTCTATGTCCGTGGCGGCAATATGGGCAACAACCTGTTTTCGATAGACGGAGTGCCGGTATATGGATTCTCGCATCTGCTCGGGCTGACGACGATAGTCCCTACTTCAGCGATGGGTGAAGTTACCGTATCGAAGGGCGGGTTCGAAGGCTCGGAGAGCAATTTCACCGCCTCGCATCTGAAGGTAGTTTCGAGGAATCCGGGAAGGGAACGGAGCACGAGCGTCGCACTTAACAATTTCCTCGTGAGCGCAAACCACGAGGGAACGATAAATGACAAGGTGTCTTATATGGCTTCTCTGCGGGCTTCGCCCATCGCCCTCGAATACAGGGCAGTGAGAAGAATGCTTCCAGAGATTCTCGGCGGGTTGGACAATTTCAGCGCAGGCGTGGGAGACCTTTATGGCAAGGTGCATGTAGCTTTGGATGGTGGCAGCACGCTGGACTTCTCCGGAATGGGAAGCGCTGACTATTATTACTTCACTCCGGATGAGGACTCGCGTGATACGATGGGATGGAACAATGCCTTCGGGCAGGTGCGGTACAGATCGAAGGGCGAGACTAGCAGGGATTTCTCTTTCTTCGTCAACCACTACGGCAGTTTGCAGAAGCAGGACAGGATATTCCGCGAAGAGACCAATCATCTGAGGCTCAACTCCGACCTGACTGAGATATCGGCGGCGGCGGACTGGCGGCGCACAGGCGCCGGGAGCTCGACCCTGTCGTGGGGCTCCCGGCTCCGCGGCGCGCTGTTCCACCCCGGAAGGGTCGCGTCAGTGCACAACGCCGCCTGGACCCTGATGGCAAACGCCTACGTCCAGGCAGACTATGCCGTCCCCGAACGGCTCGACCTCAAGGGATACCTACGTGGCAGCGCCTTCTTCAATTTCAAGAACGGAGGGATGGATATCAACCCCGAGGCGGGAGTATCAGCCAAATGGCATCTGGGACCCCACTTCGCTATCGAGAGCAGTGTGGACAGGCTTGTTCAGTATTACCACACGCTAGAAGGGTTACCCGTGGGCTGGAGCCTCGATATGATAGTCCCTTCGGGAAGACAAGTCGATCCGGAGAGCATACTCCAAGGCAATCTCGGCTTGTCCGCCGACATCGGCCACCACTCCGTATCGCTCGGCGGATTCTTCAAGTGGATGGAGAACCTGGTGTACTACAAGTATTCACAGTCTTTGTTCAGCGGCGGCATGGCCGACTGGGAAGACAACGTAGATCAGGGACAGGGTCGGTCGTACGGACTGGAGTTCCTGCACGAGTACCAGAACGGGGACTTTTATACCCGCACATCCTACACCTTGTCGCGTACGGACAGGCGCGGGTTCCCGAGCATCTGTGACGGCGGGGTGTTCAACGCCAGGTTCGACCGCCGCCATGTACTCAATGCCTTTGCCCAGTGGAAGGGCGCCAGTGCAGCCTTCACCCTGCAGAGCGGGAATTGGGAGAACGGGGTGGCGCAGAAGTATGATATGACCATTCCCGGAGCGGAATGGACGGCAGACTATTTTTCAGGGGTGAACAACTATCAAATGCCGATGGTCTTGAGGCTTGACCTCGGGTACCAGTTCTCCTTCACCACCGGCAGAGTTGCCCACGAAGTCAATGTCGGCATCTGCAACGTCACTAATCACTTCAACCCGTTCATGCTCTATTTCGATTCGAAGACGGAGACCTGGCAGCAGCTCGCCATGCTGCCCATCATGCCCAACTTCAGCTGGCGGGTGGAATTCTAAGAACGGATTATTCTCCCCAGTAGGTGAAATTGAAGCGTGCGAGACACGGGATAAAGAATATCAACTTCAATCCCGTTTTGTCCTTATTTTGAGAAATTTACTTATATTTGAAAACAACGGAGTCCATTAACCTTGTAGCGATTGATTATGAAACAAGCTTCACGTTATTCCCCAGGTCGTTCTATCAGGATCATATGTCTGGCATTATTGTCGGGTATTGTGCCCTCGTGCGTGAAAGACGTCATCCTTGATGCGGGGGATCGGACTGTCGTAGTTGAGTGTGTCCTTTGTGACACGCCTGGACAGGAACTCCTATTGTCTTTTTCCCAAGGGGCTTCTGAATCAGCCGCGGAAGAACTCACCGAAGCGGTAGCCAGGCTCATTGACCTGACCGAATCTCAAACTGTCGGAGAGTTCAAAAGAGATGCCGACGGCATTTGGAGGCTGGACTACACTGCGGTTCCCCTCCACAAGTATCGACTAGAGGTAGAGGTTCCCGGATTCGATCTGATATATGCCGAGGATACGATGCCCGATCTTGTAACCATTCACGAACACGGCGGTGAGGCAGTGAATAAGGATGACCGGGTCAGGAGATTACGTCCTATCGTTCCCGATGGGGAACCATTATACAGTAAACATACTACGTGGTTTAGCTATCCTACCGTTCTTGATTATAGCGGTACCCCTAATCCTCATGAACTTGGGAAGCATATATGGGTTTATGGCGAGAGACTAAATCCTGATACTGGAGAGTATGAGCTTGCAGACAAGATTTGTTGTACATCAGGATGCTGGTATCCTGAAGACCATATTGACGACTTCACAATAACGGATGAAGTTTATAAAGCGCCACTCATTCCCACGACTTCTCCTTTTGTATACGGAGAATACAGTTACCCTACATATCTGTCCTTTTATCGCGATTTAGATGGATATCCTATTTACAATCGTTTCGTTAGGATAGAAGATACTTCTGCATTCTTCGGGGTAGTAGAAATATGGTGCGATATTTTTGATATGCAAAAAATCGATAAGGAATTCACGGCACTGGCAAATGCGGATCATAACTTCTCCGAAAATATATTGAGATACCGTGAATTGCACGAGTATTTGACGGATATCGAGTGTGTCCTTTTGAATAAAGAATATGAGCCTTCCTTTTCGGATGGATACATAGTTTTCAAATATGTATCCGACACTTATAACATGTATTTTGAAGAAGCACTTTTCCAACTGAGACGTCAGAATAAAGGGTCGGCAGACATGACGGAAATGTCCATTTACATGAGGGAAAACATCTACTCGAATGTCAAGGGAGGCGCCGGTATCTTCGCGACTTCGACCGAGAAGAGAATACCTTTGGCCATAACTCCTGATATCATATACGATTTCTCCAATCCCCTATGATCCGGATCAATAGAATAGTTGTTTTCATTTCCGTATTTGCGCTTGCCTTTGCTATCCCGCAGAGCCATTCCTATGCCCAGGATCCAGAGAACAGCATGCTCGAGGAGACATTGCTTGATACCCTAAATGCAGCGGTCTTCACTGATTCGAGGCGCGTGGGAAGAGCCTTGGGAGAACTGAAGGCAACGGCTCATGCCATACGCGTAATGGCCTCCCCGATGGGCGAAGGAGACCCTATCAAATGGGTGCAGAGCCTTCCGGGCGTGGCTACGGGAGCGGACGGGTCCTCCGCGATCTTCGTGCGTGGAGGAAACATGGGCAACAACCTGTTTTCCCTTGACGGGGTTCCCGTGTATGGTTATTCACACATACTTGGCCTTACCACGGTGATCCCGCAGGACATCATAGAGTCAGCCAGCCTGTCCAAGGGAGGCTTCGAGGGGTCCCAGGGCAATTTCACGTCCTCGCATCTGAAGATTGTCACAAAAGACCCGTCCACAGTCCGCACCCATGCGTCCGCAGCCCTTAATACGTTCCTTGCTTCGGCATCCGTCGAGGGACCTATCTTGCCCGGACTGTCATATTCGGTCTCCGCACGCGTGTCGCCCCTGACTTGGGAGTACAAGGCGGCGCGAGGGGCACTGAAGAACCTTGTCGGTGGAATATCTGACTTCACTGCCGGAGTTGGAGACCTGTACGGAAAGATACGCTGGGAGATCTCTCCCCGAAACAGTCTTGTCGCAAGTTTCATGGGAAGCGAGGACAATTATTCGTTCACTTCCTGGGATGGTGCGGACGATGCCATGGGATGGCAGAACCGCGTAGGTCGCCTGGCGTACCACAACGAGAGGAGCATGTCGAATACTGACATTGCCCTTTCTTGGACCCGGTTCGGAAGCTATCAAGAACAGGAGAAGACCTATCGCGGAGTCCTGAACCAGTTGTCCCTAAAAAGCGACCTTGAAGAGTTCAGCCTGTCGGTCGACCGCCATCGCTATACCCGGGGTAAACTGCAGTTTGATTACGGAGTTAAGTTCCGGTCAGCGACCTTTGCTCCCGGCCAGATCTCGTATGTCAATATAAGCAAGAAGGTAGGCATCACTTCGGCATATGTTCAAGGTTCTTATTCCATCCCCGACAAGTTTCAGGTACGGGTCAATGTCCGGGGAAACAGTTATTTCGTGAAAAGCAAGGAAAATAAGCGCTTCGACCCCGAGATCGGCGTCTCCAGCCGGTGGGATATTTCCAGGCATCTGGCCTTGGAAGCTACTTTCGACCGGACCGTGCAGTATTACCACACGATGGAAGGTCTTCCGGTCGGATGGTCACTCGACATGATGGTCCCTTCGATTGACAGGGTCCTGCCGGAGACGGCCATGCAGGCCAATTTCGGCATCCTGACCACTTTCAAGCACAGCACCGTCTCCCTCTCCCTGTTCGACAAGCACATGGAGAACATGATCTATTACAAATATGCGCAAACCCTGTTCAGCGGGGCGCTTTCCGAATGGGAGAAAAACGTTGACATTGGGCGTGGTGACTCTTACGGAGGCGAACTTCTGTATGAATTCGTGGCGAAGGATATCTATGCGAGAGTAGCATACACTCTGTCGAAGACGACAAGGGAAGGATTCATGACGATCAACGAAGGCGCCGG
>JAFRXO010000024.1 GCA_017443465.1 Bacteroidales bacterium | reverse complement strand
TTAAAGGACACGGCCACCGTTCCCTTGACAGTCGGGAAGGAAAGGCTGCAGTCATTGAATATATGCTCGTCAGGCGATATTGAGAACCTCCTCCAACCAGCCTGGATAGGCGCTATTCCGAGCATTTTCGCCGGCAGCACGGCCAGGGGACCGCCACTCCAAGCGTGGTTCACGCTCCCGCAGTTCCAGTCGCCATTCACTCCCACATCCCAACCTTCAAACAAGGTGTCGTAGTCCGGATGGTTCACTATGAAATCATACCTCTTGCGCTCGCGCTCAAGGGCATAGTCCCCATGTCCGATGCGGAACAGAGCTTCCATCACATATTTCTCCATGTAAGGGCTGGCATGCTCCTCTTTTTTGAGGACCTCGAAAATAGCGTCATACTTATCTTTCCAAGCTATTTCGGCCACGACAGCAAGGGCCTGTACGCGATCGTCTGTCTCGCCTTTGTAATCCGGATGACGATAGCAGGTACCGGTCCAAGCGACACGGTTGATAGCGTCCTTGAGATTGTTCATGCGGCCACGGTAGACCCTACCGGTTACAATCTCACCAAGCATGTCTTCCATGTTAGTGACTGACTGGAGAGCCAGGACATACCACATGTTCTGAAGCAGGCGCATGTCCTTGTTATCACCCCAGTCGCCCCAGTTCCAGTCGCCGTCATGCCACTCCAGAAGCCCGTCTTCGCCCACCTTGTATGTCTCCAGATACTTCTTGATCGCTGGCAGGACATATTCAATGGTGGCCCTGTCGCCCGTATTCATGTAGTAGTTCCAGAAACCGTAAACTCCAATGGCAGCCAGCATCTGGCAGGGAAGCTCAACACCGTAGTTACCAGGGATTGGAGAGAACAGGATATCATCCGGCCTCTGCCAATCGGCAAGTTCCCTGATGCCTTTACGGATAAGGGCATGCAGGGAAGGGGTATAAGTGTAAAAACTCTCACCGAGGATGGTCACTATGTCTCCCCACCACTGCCCCCGCTCTCGCTCGGGGCAGTCAAAGAAATTGTCACGGGCATTGACATATATCGTACGCAAACCCTTCTCCCAGAACTTGTTGAAGAAAGGATCCTCGCAGTTGAAACGACCTTCGGCCACGGTGTCATACCCAGTCTCGCGATATTTCACCCCGGTCACTTTGGCTCCGTGTTCAACTGTCAGGATGATTCTCATTCCATTCAACCATCCGAGTGACTCATATTCCCGCGCTCCGGCCTTGGTGATGTACTCGGCACGAAGACACTCGATACCAACAAAGGAATGATCGGTCTCGATCAGTATCCTGTGGCCTCCAGTCTCATCCTCGACAAGGAGGATAGGGGTCATCTGCATGTTGTAGGGAAGCTTGGCCACGACTGTGTCAGCTTCCTGTCCGGGATGGACCTCGAAAGGCGCATCCTTGATCCCGTAATCCTTCCAGAAAGGAATAGGGCGGCTATGAAGTTTCCCCAGAGATCCTTCTAGAACGACTGACGGAGCGAAACCATCCGTGGGACCAGTCTGCCAACCTTCAATATCCTTCCTGGCGTCGAATGAGATACTGCTTTCCGAAAGCCGGTAATTCGGCTC
>JAFRXO010000023.1 GCA_017443465.1 Bacteroidales bacterium | reverse complement strand
GGTTCTCGCCCATCGGCTTGCGGTATATTGTAGTTTTCTGCATGATTCTGTATGATTTCTACTACAAAGGAACGACTTTTTACTGAAATATCAAAGTAAATCTCTAATTGTTAACAAGTTAATTTATAGAACATCCCTAAAATGTATTTGAAATAGTCACTACGTTTTATAAAAGATCCTGGTTGCGCACAACAAAACGTTAAAACATGTACGAATGGGGTCATAAGGTCTCATTTGTACACAAAAACAGGCATAATCTTGCACAACAGGGGCCCTCAATCGCCGCTCCTCTGTCCGGGTGAGTTAATTATTCCAGTTTTATGTATTTCGATGCGGCAGGCTGTCTCCTCCGGAGCCCGTGGTCGCCCGTGACCACGTGAACGGGAGGGGCCCGCGCCTTTTAGGCGTGGGAGGGATGAGCGGAGCGAAGGCTTCCGGAGGAGAGCAGCCTCCGCTCGAAAGCAATAGTTCCAACCGTACCGGTCCGGGGAGCAATGCGGAGGAATGCACGACCCCCGTAGTTAAAAGAAAATAAAGGGGTCACAGCTACGGCCGGGTCATGGTTTTGTCGGCTGTGAGCTCGCGGATGAGGGCAGTTTCGGCTTCGCGGTAGGGAGTGCCGTCCTCGAAGAGAAGGTCGTGGAGCCAGAGCTCCGGATCGGGATCGCCGGCCTTGCTCGACCAGTTAAGGTAGGTCTGGGTCTTGTTCTTGAAGAGGCCGAAGTTCACCGCACCGATGTTGTTTTCCTTCAGGAGCGGAAGGACTCCCTCCACAGTAGAACCAGCCGGCCTTGCAAGCCATTCCGTACATATGACCGGGCGGCCGTACTGCTTGAACTTGTCAATGCATGTGGTCTGCACCAAGTCTGGGTCGTTGTAACTGTGGAAGGTTATGACATCCACGTTCTCCCCGAGGAAACTGAACACAGGGTATTGCATCCGCGGATGGTTGTTCATATTGTCGAACGGAGCGCTCAGAGGCTGCGAAGGATTGACCTGCCTGGCCCATTTGAACTCTTCCCTCATGAACGGGAGGATCTCCTCTCCATTGCGGGTGCCCCATGAAGGCTCATTGAAAAGGTGCCAGAGATAGATGCGCGAATCGTTCTTGAAAGTCCTCAGCAGGTCCTGTACGTACTTCTTCTGTTTCGGCCACTGGGCGGGATCAGCCAGCACTGCCGGACCGGGAGAGGGAACCCAGCACGGATTGTGGATGCCCGGAGTCGGCTCCGGCTGGGGACCGAGCTTGGGCTCGCGGATCTTGCCGCCGTTGGTGTAGAATGTCACTATCGCCTTGATTCCGTGCTTTTCGCATATGTCAAGAAACTGGTTCAGCCTGCCCTTGAATCCCTTAGGATCATCGAAATACACCAGGTCATTCAGGAAAATCCTCACCACATTGAGGCCGAGGTCTTGGGCAATTCCAAGCTCCCAATCAATGACAGATGGATTGAAAGTGCTTTCCTGCCACCATTCTATAGGATTTACCGCGTAGCCGGGGATATAATTCACTCCTACAGGCCAGTCCTGCGAATAATACCATTCGTTGGCTTTTTCTTCAGACCACCTGCCCGCTTTGCGGCTGCAGGATACGGTCAGCGCTGTCATCAAGGCCAGCATTGAAATAATAACGATCCTTTTCATTGCATATGTATTTTATAAATATTCTAATTAATCATATGGCGGGTTCAGAAGACATATTCAGTGTAAGTGTGCCTCCTGAAAGTATTTCCGAATGGTCGATGTATCTCCTGCCCAGGGGTTTGCCGTTGAGGCTGGCGGATGATATGTAGTTATTTTCGTCCGAATTGTCCGGGGCCTCTATGCTGAAATCCTTCCCATTCGGAAGATGGATAGTGACCCGCTTGAAAACGGGGCTCGTAAGTTCGTACCGCGTATCTCCCGGGCAGACTGGGTGTATTCCGATAGAGGCGAGGACATACCACGCGCTCATCTGACCGACATCTTCATTGCCTACAAGACCTTCCACGCTGTTGTGATAGGCATTTCGGCATATGTCACGTGTCCAGTACTGGGTCAGATCCGGCCTTCCCAGGCGGTTGAAAAGGAATGGCAGGAAATGCACCGGTTCATTGGCGTGGTTGTAATAGTCGTTCCAGCAATAATTCCGGGGAGTGTTCTCAAACATATGCTCCAGATCCGCCAGCGCGGTCTCCCTGCCGCCGAGCATATCGACGAAGGCATCCCAGTCGTGCGGAACGAACCAGCCCTGCTGGTAAGGGTTCGACTCGATGCATCCGAAATTCTGCGTCAGGCGGCCCTTCTCGGGGTACGGCACCCAATTGCCATTCTCATCCTTGGGCTGGAACCAGCCGGTCTCAGGGTTGAAGATATCGCGATAGCGGAGGCTCCGCCTGAGATAATGGTCAGCCTCGGCATCCTTGCCTATAGCCCTTGCATAGACGGCCAGGCACCAATCGGAATAGGAATACTCCAGGACATCCGATATCGACCGGAATGTACCTTGGAACTTCTCGCTGGTCCTGACGGCGATCTCAAACGCCTTTTCAGTGTCATAACCGCGGATCCCTTTTGCATAGGCATCGGCAAGGACGCTAATTGCCGGATTGCCCAGCATACATCCTGAGTAGGCATTGAGCATCTCCCATCTCTCAAAATAGCCCTTCCCGGAGTCCTCCGCAAGGGTGATGAGTGAGTTCAGGAGGTCATTGACCATCCCCGGATTGATTATGGTCTGGAGCGGGAACTGGCTCCGGAACACATCCCATCCGCTGAATACAGTACGTTTATGGAAAGCTTTAGACTTGTGGATTCCATCCGCGCTCCAGTATCGCCCGTCCACGTCGGTAATGTCTCTCGGATCTAGCATGGTATGATAAAGCGCCGTGTAGAATATCGTCCTGAGGTCTTCATCATCGGTTTCGATTTCAATCACGGAAAGGGCTTTCTGCCAGGCCTTCTGAGTTGATGCCAGCATCCTGTCAAAAGTGCGGCCCCTCGCCTCTGCATTGTAATTCTTCCGTGCCCCTTTTCCGTCAACCAGGGAAAGGGCGGTCTTCATGGTGACGGGCCTGTCCTTCTTCGTGGCGAACTCAGTGAAGAAACCTATATGCTCGCCTTGCATATGCTTAATGCCCCTCACCACTTGGTCTCCGTTCCAGAAGCCAAAGTCCTTCAATGGCTTGCTGAATTTTATGTAGTAGTAGAGAGTATAGGAGACATTGCCTTTTCCATGTCCCCATCCACCTCCTTTCGGGGAACATTTTATCCAGCCCCTGACAGCCTTTCGTCCTGCGATCTCGACATATTCCTCATCTGCCTTCCCGCCGACTCGCCGTGCCAGGTCTATCTGGATGCGCGAAGCATCACAGTCGGGATAGGTAAATCTCAAGGCGCCGCAATGTGGAGTAGCCGTACATTCCGCTAGGATCCCGTAGTCGGAGAGGAAGACCTTGTAATAGCCCGCATCCGCCTCCTCGGATGATTTGTCATATAAAGACCTCCATCCATCGGTCTTTTCCTTCTCCGAGCCTGCCGTGACCTTCAACTCGCCGGTGGTAGGCATGGTAAGCAGGTTGCCCATGTCTCCGTACCAGCCCGTGCCGCTGAGTTGCATCATGGAGAATCCCTCGATGGTCTTGTGCTCATAGCTGTATCCCGGGCCGTTGTCGCCTCCCGTAATGGTCTGGGGACTGCATTGGACCATTCCAAATGGGGCTGTGGCACCGGGATAGGTCTTTCCCAGGCCGTGGAAGACGCCGGCTGCGTCTATGCTTGTGGAAGCCCCGATAAATGGATTGACGCTTATCGACGCTGCCAGAAGCATGCAGAGAAGAGACATATGGATAGTGTTATAATTTTGTCAGGGTGAACTTGTAGGTCACTCCGAGGACGACATTGTGCCTGTGGTTGTGGTCTGAATCCCAGTAATATGCCAGGTGAAGGCGCAGGTTCCTCTCTTTGAGCGGGAAGCATTCAATCCCGGCACCGGCATATATGTACTCCTCTCCTGCAGGGACGGTTATGTCATATGTCAGGCCGTCCGCATCGACGTTCTCTGCGGAATTCTTCTCATATCCCGCCTTCGAACACAGGTCGAAATGGCCCACATTGTAGATTATCTTCGTGATCGCAGACCAGTCAGAGAGATAATTCTTCTGCCTGCGTGAAGCCCTGTTGATGAAGTCCAGATCGACCGCCAAGGGTCCGAATATCATCCTGTTACCGAGGGAAACGATGCCCAGGTTACCCCTGTCCTCGTTTTCCAGGATATTCATGCTCCATAAGGTGTTCCACCAGGGGAACAGCTTCCCGCTCCACTCGATGTTGTAGGAGAATCTCCCCGTGTAGGGATCCACCAGGGAAGACTCGTTGACCTGGACGGCTATATGCTGGCCAGGACTGACTTCATAATCGGCGGAAATCCCGGGAGCATAATACTGACGCAGCCCCAGGCAGAACTTGCCCCAGTAATAGACATCGATAGGGGCGGCATCATATTCATATCCCCCGATGAAGATGGGCTGTTTTCCCAAGGTAAATGACAGCTTCGGAGTCGCCTTCCATGTGACCCAGAGGAAATCGGTAGCGCTGAGGATATCGTGGTTGAAATCGATCTTGTTCACCAGCCTCTGCCTGAAGCGGAAGTAGATCTTGTCAGAGAAATGCTTGGACAGTTGCAGGTTAAGGAAATCAGCCCGGGCTTCTCCATTCCATTTGCCCTCACTTATCTCCTGATCGAAATTCCATCTGGCCTCGATCCACAGGCGGTCTTCTTCCTGTGCATATGCACAAAAAGAGGAAATCAGCACTATCGCCGCAATTGCCAGTCTTCTCATTCTCAGCTTTATCTATTCAAGTACGATCTTCAGCGGACGAGTCATACGCACCGCTTCTTTTCCCAGCATTTTGCCGAAAGAGGCTGCATCAGTGAATGGCTCAACCCCATGCTCCCATCCGTTGTACACATTGTAGCGGTATTTTCCGTCTGCAGACGGTTTCAGGCGCGCCACCCAGGTGTCACGTATGCCTGGACGGAAGTTCGGGGCATAGGATGTACCCTGGAACTCATCTGTGGGAATCAGGAGGCCCATTCCCAGAAGGAACTGTCCGTCAACGCTCTGACGGTCGAAAGTGTACATCGCAGTCATTCCTTCCATCTTCTCCTCAATGGGGTCGGTCGTGAGCTTGCTGTTCACGATTCCGGTTACGATGTTGCATCCCTCGGGAATCTTCCCGATAGTGATTTCCTCCTCATAGCCATTCCTTCCCGCCCATATGGTAATGAGCTCTGAAAGGTCAGTCCTGTCTTCACCGCCAATGTTCCAGTCCGTATATGTCATCCTGAATGCCGAGCGGACCGGACCCTCGCATATGTGGCGGAATTCGGTCTTTTCGATAACGTCGAGGCTGTCCTTGTTCTCCAGTCCGAGGCGGATGAGCCTTCCGTCGCGCTCAAGGGCAATCCCTCCCGGGCCGAAAGAACCGGAGACGGCGAGGATGTCATATCCCCAGTCGCGCATGTTCTTGTAGGTATAGAGAGGATTGCCGTTGGGACCTATGCCAACGGTATCCAGGACCATCCTTTCGGTTTTCTTGGCAGTGATGTCGCGGCTGTTCCGCCCGTCGATGTAAATACGCATGGCAATCCTGTCATTTTCCCATCCCGGGCCGTCCATCTGATAGGGGTATGGGCCTTTCCTCTGGGAAATCTCGTACTTGTCATGACTGTCATATGCCATCTCAACAAGCTTCCCAGGCTCGGAAAGCTTGCCATATCTGATGTTAGTACGTGGCTCGAACTGAGGCACTTCCGCGGCTGGGACCCACTTGACTCCGAGACTTACTGAACTCCCCGCGGGCACTGAGACCTCGAATGCGAGTTCATCCCATATGCCGTTCCCGTCCATGTCGTCTGTCTGGGAAGGCAGGGGAGTGCCGTTCAGGCTGAGTACGGGCAGGAGTTCGCTTTTGCCTATCCTGAGGTCGGAACGCTTCACGACGAACTGCTCGTCAGTCCTGTCGGCCGCCGTCTCATTTGATATGGTGATCCTTTCGACAGGTCCCTTGCAGGAGACCAGCGCGATAGCAAGGATAAGTGCCTGGAACTTGTGCATGGATTTATTTGATTGGAGGAAATACGGATGCTTCAACTGAAGTGGGGCCCATGGTTGAGACTGTAACCCTGATGTGGGATGTCTTTGCAGGCTCGAAAGCCAGGAGCCTCTTATGGCCGATAGTGGTACCTTCGCAAAGAGGAGTGGCAGTGCCGTCCGGAGATATGCTTTCCGCACGGAAAGAGCTGGCATACTGTCCGTTGGCCAGGTCTTCCCTCAGCTCGAGGATGCCGGCCTGGATCTCCTGGCCCCACTTGAGGTCGAGGGTGATTTCATTAATTCCCTTGCGCTTTGCCCTGATCTTGGCGTCTTTTGCAAGGTCGGTTGCGAATGCCTTGTCACGGGCGGCCTTGAAGTTCATAAGGGCAGCGGAGTCCGCGGGATGGATCTTTCCCCTGCGGTCCGGAGGTACATTAAGAAGAAGGTTGCTGCCGCGTCCCACCGAGGAGAACCAGATCTCCATCAGTTTCTCGGTAGACTTGACCTTGTCATCGGTATCAGGGCTGTAGAACCATCCCGGGCGTATGCTGACGTCAACCTCTCCGGGAATCCACTCGGCTCCGTCTATCTCTCCCTGGTTCAGGACATTCCGTGCTGGGGCGCCGGCTCCCGGGGTGAATCCTTCAGTGTTGATGGTATTCCAGTTGGTCTCTCCGACATAGCCGCTTTCATTGCCTATCCACCTGATGTCCGGCCCTACGTCGCTGAACATGACGCAGTCGGGGCTGAGTTCGCGGACGACGCTGTGGAAGAGATCCCAGTCATATGTCTGCTTTTTCCCGTTCGGGCCTTCTCCGTTGGCTCCGTCGAACCACTGTTCGAAGATTTTTCCGTAGCCTGTGTGCACCTCGCGCAGCGTCTGGGCATATACCTTATTGTACTCGGGTGTCCCATATGTGGGATGATTCCTGTCCCAGGGGGAGACATAGACTCCGAAAAGGAGACCTTCTGCCTTGCAGGCCTCGCTGAGTTCTTTGAGGACATCGCCTTTCCCGTCCTTCCATATGCTCTGTGCTACCGTGTGTGTGGACTGGGCCGATGGCCAGAGGCAGAAGCCGTCATGGTGCTTGGCAGTGATTATGATTCCCTTCATTCCGGCAGCCTTTGCTATCCGCGCCCATTGGCGGCAGTCCAGGTCTGTGGGATTGAAGACCGCAGGATCTTCATTTCCTAGTCCCCATTCCTTGTTGGTGAATGTGTTCGGCCCGAAATGGCAGAACATATAGTACTCCAGATCCTGCCATGCAGCCTGCCTGGGGGAAGGGGCGGGCCTTTGCGGATAATCCTGTGTACATGCGGATGCCAGCATGATTGCTGCTGCGCAGAAAGCGATGAGTCGTCTGTACATAATAAACTGAGCCGGAGGATTTTTCCCCGGCTCAGCAAAGATAGTGATAATTCGTCTGATTACAGCTCGTTCATCGCCTGGGCATAGTCGTCTTTGCTGCTGACTACTATGTCGGTGTACTGCTTCAGACCGGTTCCTGCCGGAATCGGATGTCCGCATATGACATTCTCCTTGAGGCCTTCGAGTCCGTCCATGCGGGCGCGGATAGCGGCTTCGCTGAGGACCTTCGTAGTCTCCTGGAAGGATGCTGCGGAGATGAAGCTGTTCGTGTGGAGGGCAGCCCTGGTGATACCCTGGAGGACCAGCTTGGATGTAGCCGGCTTGGCCTCGCGGACAACCATGGTCTTCTTGCCCTGGCGTGTAAGCGATTCGTTCTCGTTGCGCAGTTCCCTTGCATCGACGATGTCTCCATCGCCCCAGCGCTGGGAGTCTGCGTGGTCAACAACGAAGAACTTGCCGTAAATGCGGTCGTTGTTGTCCATGAAGTCCCATTTGTCCACGAGTTCCTCGTTGAGGAAGTCCGTGTCTCCCGGGTCTGTAATCTGGACCTTGCGCATCATCTGGCGGACTATGATCTCAAAGTGCTTGTCATTGATCTTCACACCCTGAAGCCTATAGACAGCCTGCACCTCGTTGACGATGTACTCCTGAGCCTTGACCGGTCCGAGGATATCGAGGATGTTGGTCGGGGAGATGCCACCGTCCGAAAGCCTTGTTCCGGCCCTGACGTAGTCGTTCTCCTGGACGAGAATCTGCTTTGTCAGAGGTACGAGATAATGTTTCTCGAACCCTGAAGGATTCTTGACCACGATTTCCTGGTTTCCTCTCTTGACCTTGCCCATGAGGATTTCTCCGTTGATCTCGGAAAGGATTGCAGCATCGGAAGGAGTCCTGGCCTCGAAGAGTTCGGTGACTCGGGGAAGACCTCCTGTGATGTCGGTCGACTTTCCGATGGCACGCGGAATCTTGATGAGGATGTCTCCGGTCTTGACTTCTGCACCATCGTTGAAGAGGACGTGTGCACCGACCGGGAGGTTGATCTGCCTGAGACTTTCGCCTTCCTGGTCCACGATATGGAGGATCGGGTTCTTCGTCTTGTCCTTGGACTCGATGATGACCTTGTCCCTGTTGATCGAGATTTCATCGGCGATCTCTTCACGATAGGTAACACCGTTGATGAGGTTCTCGAAGCGGACGATACCGCCTTTCTCGACGATTGTGATAGCGTTGTAAGGATCCCATTCGCAGATGAGGTCTCCCTTCTTGACCTTGTCGCCGTCATGCTTGTAGAGCACTGAGCCGTAAGGAACATCGTATGCCGAATAGGTAATACCGGTGTTCTCGTCAAGGATGCGGAGTTCAGTCATGCGGCTGACGATGACTTCCTGCTCGGAGTCACCAGTGACACGCTTGATCGTGCGCAGGTCAGTGAACTGGATCTTACCGTCGTACTTGGACTCGATAGAGGAGTCGGCTGCAGTGGAAGAAGCAGTACCTCCGACGTGGAAGGTCCTCAGTGTAAGCTGAGTACCAGGCTCGCCGATTGACTGGGCTGCGATAACTCCCACGACTTCGCCCTGCTCTACGAGGCGGCTCGTAGCGAGGTTCCTTCCGTAGCACTTTGCGCAGACGCCCTTGCGGGATTCGCAGGTGAGGACTGAACGGATCTCGACCGATTCAATCGGAAGGGTGTCGATCAGTTCTGCAGCCTTTTCGCGGATCTCATCCCCGGCCTTGACGATAATCTCTCCGTTGAGCGGGTTGTAGATGTCGTGTACGGGGACACGTCCGAGAATCCTCTCTCCGAGGGATTCCACAACTTCGTCCTTGTTCTTGATGGCCGTAGCGATAAGTCCCCTGAGGGTGCCGCAGTCTTCCTCGGTGATGATGACTTCGTGGGAAACGTCCACGAGCCTCCTGGTGAGGTAACCTGCGTCAGCAGTCTTGAGGGCGGTGTCGGCCAGACCCTTACGGGCTCCGTGGGTGGAGATGAAGTACTCGAGCACCGTCATACCCTCCTTGAGGTTGGACGTAATCGGGTTTTCGATAATTTCATTTCCGGAAGCACCTGATTTCTGGGGCTTTGCCATAAGACCACGCATACCGCAGAGCTGCTTGATCTGCTGGGTGGATCCCCGGGCGCCGGAGTCGAGCATCATGTAGACAGGGTTGAAGCCCTGCTGGTCAGCTGAAATCTGCTTCTCCACGATTCCCATGAGTTTGTTGTCGATGGAGGACCAGAGGTCGATGACTTTGTTGTAACGCTCGTTGTCGGTGATGAATCCCATCTCGTAGTTCCCCTTGATATCTTCGACCTTCTTGAAACCGTCGTCGATGAGTTTGCTCTTCTCAGATGGGATGAGCACATCTCCGAGGTTGAAGGAGATACCAGCCTTGAAGGCTTCGAGGTATCCGAGGTTCTTGATATCGTCAAGGAAGTTGGCGGTACGGGTGACACCGGTGTTCTTGATGACATCGGTGATGATCTTACGGAGAGCCTTCTTGCCGACGAGCTCGTTTACGTACGGTACTTCATCAGGAACGAACTGGTTCATGATGATGCGGCCAGCGGTCGTAGTGACCATATGCTCGCCCTTGGAGGGGTCCTGCTTGTCTTTAGGCAGGCGGACGTTGATTTTTGCGTGGAGGTCGATCACTTTCTCGTCGAAAGCGATGATGACCTCTTCAGGACCGTAGAAGTTCATCCCTTCTCCCTTTGCACCCGGGCGTACCTTCGTAATGTAGTACAGTCCGAGGACCATGTCCTGTGAAGGAACGGTGATAGGAGATCCGTTGGCCGGGTTGAGGATGTTCTGCGATCCGAGCATGAGGATCTGGGCCTCCATTACGGCAGCATTCCCAAGCGGCAGATGGACTGCCATCTGGTCACCGTCGAAGTCGGCGTTGAACGGGGTACATGCAAGAGGATGGAGCTGGATGGCCTTTCCGGAGATCATCTTCGGCTGATAGGCCTGGATACCGAGCCTGTGCAGGGTAGGAGCACGGTTGAGGAGGACGGGGTGTCCTTTCATCACGTTCTCGAGGATATCCCAGATCATGGGATCCCTGCGGTCCACTATCTTCTTGGCTGACTTCACGGTCTTTACGATACCCCTCTCGATGAGTTTGCGGATCACGAAGGGCTTGTAAAGCTCGGCGGCCATGTCCTGCGGAAGACCGCATTCGTGCATCTTCAGCTCAGGTCCGACCACGATGACGGAACGGGCCGAGTAGTCGACCCTCTTTCCGAGGAGGTTATGGCGGAAGCGTCCCTGCTTGCCCTTGAGGCTGTCGGAAAGGGACTTGAGCGGCCTGTTGGATTCGCTCTTGACTGCGCTGACCTTCTTGGAGTTGTCGAAGAGGGAGTCAACGGATTCCTGAAGCATTCGTTTCTCGTTGCGCAGGATGACTTCCGGTGCATTGATCTCGATGAGCTTCTTCAGGCGGTTGTTGCGGATGATGACCCTCCTGTACAGGTCGTTGAGGTCGGATGTAGCAAAGCGTCCTCCATCGAGGGGAACGAGCGGACGGAGATCGGGAGGAATCACTGAGATAACCTTCATGATCATCCACTCCGGCTTGTTCCTGCCGTTGGATTCGAGGAACCACTTGACTACGGTCAGCCTCTTGAGGAGTTCGGTCTTGCGCTGCTGTGAGGTCTCTTTAGCCATCTTTGCGCGGAGTTCCCTTGCAAGGGCGGGCACATCGATGCCGGCGAGGAGGTCGTAAAGACCCTCTGCACCCATCTTGGCCACGAACTTGTCGGGATCGCCGTTGGGAAGGCTGTCGTTCTCCGGAACCGAGTCGAGTGCGTCGAGGTACTCTTCTTCGGAGAGGAGGTCGAGTTTCTGGTAGGGTATCCTGAGTTCTTCAGTGCCGTCCTTTTCGATCCTGTAGGCCTTTCCCGGGTTGATTACCACGTATTTCTCGTAGTAGATGACCGACTCGAGCTTCTTTGAGGGAATCCCGAGCATGGCTCCGATCTTGTTGGGGTTGGACTTGAAGTACCATATGTGTGCAACGGGGACGGTGAGGGTTATGTGTCCTGTCCTCTCCCTGCGCACTTTCTTCTGGGTGACTTCAACACCGCACCTGTCGCAGACTATGCCTTGATAGCGGATACCTTTGTACTTGCCGCAGTAGCACTCGTAGTCCTTCGTGGGACCGAATATCTTCTCGCAGAACAGACCGTCGCGCTCTGGTTTGTACGTCCTGTAGTTGACCGTTTCCGGCTTGAGGACCTCGCCATATGAACGGGCGGTGATGTCCTCGGGGGACGCGAGCGAGATGCTGATGTGCGCGAAGTTATTCTTTACGCGTGAGTCTCTGTTATTGTTGAAATTAGGCATTGTATTCGGTTGTGTAGGATTGTGTGGGACGTTTTACTCCAGAGAGACCTTCAGGCCGAGTCCGCGGAGCTCGTGCAGGAGGACATTCAGGGATTCGGGGATGCCCGGTGTAGGCATGGCCTCTCCCTTGACGATAGCTTCATATGTCTTCGTCCTTCCGGCCACGTCGTCGGACTTGACGGTAAGGATTTCCTGAAGTGCGTTGGATGCGCCGAAGGCTTCAAGAGCCCAGACCTCCATCTCTCCGAACCTCTGGCCTCCGAACTGGGCTTTACCGCCGAGAGGCTGCTGGGTGATGAGAGAATACGGGCCTATGGAGCGGGCGTGCATCTTGTCGTCAACCATATGGTCAAGCTTGATCATATAGATGACTCCGACAGTAGCCCACTGGTCGAACCAGTCGCCTGTACCTCCGTCGCGGAGGTGGCTCTTGCCGTAGCGGGGGAGTCCTGCCTTGTCTGTGTACTTGCAGATCTCATCGAGTGAGGCACCGTCGAAAATCGGGGTCGCAAACTTGAGCCCGAGTTCCTTGCCTGCCCATCCGAGGACGGTCTCGTAGATCTGTCCCAGGTTCATACGCGAAGGTACACCCAGCGGGTTGAGTACGATGTCGACAGGAGTTCCGTCTTCCATGAACGGCATGTCTTCCTGGCGGACGATCTTGGCCACGATACCCTTGTTTCCGTGGCGTCCGGCCATCTTGTCACCGACTGTGATCTTCCTCTTCTTGGCTACATAGACCTTTGCGATCTTCATAACCGCGTTGGGAAGCTCGTCTCCGACCTTGATCTTGTCGATCTCCCTCTTGCACTCTGCATCTGCAGTCTTCCATGCTATGCAGTAGTTGTTGATGAGGTCACGGATGGAGTTGTTGGCGTTCTTGTCGGTCGTCCACTTGTTGGAGTTCACGTTCTCGTAGTTCTCGATGCTCTTGAGAGCCTCTGCAGTGATCTCTTTCCCCTTCGGGATGAGTTCTACTCCATAGAGGTCGCTGATTCCGGCGCTCTTGTGGCCCTTGGTGAGAACTATGAGCTTGTCTATGAACTGTGCGCGGAGCTTCTGTACCTGGTCCTTGAACTGCTCTTCGCGGAGCTCGATCCTGGTCTTGCTTTCGGATTTGGAGCCCCTCTTTCCGGAGGTTGATGCCTTCGAGTAGAGAGCGGTCTTGATGACTGTACCGTTGAGTGAAGGATTGGCTTTCAGAGAAGCATCCTTGACATCTCCGGCCTTGTCTCCGAATATTGCCTTGAGGAGTTTCTCCTCAGGTGAGGGATCGCTTTCTCCCTTGGGAGTGATCTTTCCGACGAGGATGTCGCCCGGCTCGACGTGTGCGCCGATACGGATGATACCTCTTTCGTCGAGGTCCTTCGTAGCGTCCTCGCTGACGTTCGGGATGTCGGAAGTGAGTTCCTCGGTTCCGCGCTTGGTCTCCCTGACCTCGGTCAGGAATTCATCGACATGGACGGAAGTGAGAATATCCCACTTGACCATCTCTTCGGAAAGCACGATAGCGTCCTCGTAGTTGTAACCCTTCCAAGGCATGAATGCGACCTTGAGGTTCCTTCCGAGGGCAAGCTCTCCGTTCTGGGTGGCATATCCTTCAGTCAGTACCTGACCAGCCTTGATCCTGTCTCCCTTGCGTACGACAGGCTTGAGGGTAACGGTCGTGCTCTGGTTCGTCCTGCGGAAGATAGGCATATGATATACAGTCTCTTCCGGACGGAAGCTCACGAACTTTTCCTCATCGGTCATGTCGTATTTGACGCGGATCTCGCGGGCGTCGACATATGTGACGACACCGTCGCGGGCGGCCCTGTACTGAGTCCTGGAGTCGAGGCAGACGCGCTCTTCAAGTCCGGTACCCACGATTGGGGCCTCGGGCCTGAGGAGAGGAATAGCCTGACGCATCATGTTCGCACCCATGAGGGCACGGTGGGCGTCGTCATGCTCCAGGAAGGGGATAAGCGATGCGGCGACTGAAGCCATCTGGTTCGGAGCCACATCCATGTAATCTACATTTTCCTTCGAGACGACAGGGAAGTCAGCCTCCAGACGGCACTGGATGCGGTCTGCGAGGATATTTCCATCCTTGTCCATCTTGATGTTGGCGAGGGAAACCTTCTTGCTCTCTTCCTCTTCAGCGGTCATATAGTGCCAGCCCTTGTCGGAAAGATCCACCTTACCTTCGTTGACGTCGCGGTACGGGGTCTCGATGAATCCGAGTTCGTTGATGCGGGCATATACGCACAGAGAGGAGATAAGACCGATGTTCGGGCCTTCAGGAGACTCGATAGGACATATGCGGCCATAGTGGGTGTAGTGCACGTCCCTGACCTCGAATCCAGCCCTGTCCCTGGAGAGACCTCCGGGGCCGAGAGCGGACAGACGCCTCTTGTGAGTGATCTCGGCAAGCGGGTTGGTCTGGTCCATGAACTGAGAGAGCTGGCTCGTTCCGAAGAAAGAGTTGATAACTGAAGACAGGGTCTTCGCGTTGATGAGCTCTATCGGGTTGAACTGCTCAGAATCCCTGACGTTCATCCTTTCCCTGATGGTCCTGGCCATCCTGGAGAGGCCTACGCTGAACTGGTTTGCAAGCTGCTCACCGACGGTACGGACACGCCTGTTGCTCAGATGGTCGATGTCATCGACTGTAGCCTTCGAGTTGATCAGCTGGATAAGGTACTTGATGATCTCGATGATGTCGTTCTTCGTCAGGACCCTTGTGGCGGGATCCGTAGCGAGTCCGAGCTTCTTGTTGAGACGGTATCTTCCAACCTCGCCGAGGTCGTATCTCTTCTCGGAGAAGAAGAGCTTGTCGATGACGTCCCTTGCGGTTGCCTCATCGGGCGGTTCCGAATTGCGGAGCTGCTTGTAGATGTAGTTGACAGCCTCGATTTCAGTGTTGGTCGGATCCTTCTGGAGAGTGTTGTAAATGATGGCGTACTCGTTGGAGTTCTCCTCATCTTTCTGGAGAAGGATGGTCTTCACATCTGTGTCAAGGATCTTGGCAATGGTGTCATCATCAAGTACTTCACCCCTTTCAACGATGGAGATTGTCCTCTCGATCGGGATGACCTCGCCAGTGTCCTCGTCCTCGAAGTCTTCAGTCCAGGTCTTGAGGACCTTGGCGGCGAGACTCCTTCCCAGGTTTGCCCTGAGGGTCTTCTCGTCAGCCTTGACCTCGTCGGCAAGCCCGAAGATATCGATGATGTCCTTGTCGGCGTTGAAGCCGATAGCCCTGAGAAGGGTAGTGACCGGAAGCTTCTTCTTACGGTCGATGTATGCGAACATGACATTGTTGATGTCAGTCGCAAATTCAATCCAGGAACCCTTGAAGGGGATGATCCTGGCTGAATAGAGCTTCGTTCCGTTCGCGTGCATGCTCTGGTCGAAGAACACGCCGGGGGAGCGGTGGAGCTGTGAAACTATGATTCTTTCCGACCCGTTGATGATGAATGTTCCGGCGGGGGTCATGTACGGGATGTTACCCAGGTACACATCCTGTACCCTGGTATCGAAATCCTCGTGTTCCGGATCGGTGCATGAAAGGCGGAGCTTTGCCTTCAGAGGAACGTTGTAGGTGAGTCCTCTCTCAAGACATTCGACAATCGAGTACTGCGGAGGATCGATGAAATAATCGATGAACTCGAGTTTGTAGTTGCTCCGCGTATCTTCGATTGGAAAAGTTTCCTGGAAGACCTTGTACAGGCCTTCGTCTTTCCTGTTTTCAGGCGAGGTCTCCAGCTGGAAAAAGTCTTTAAACGATTTCAGCTGAACCTCAAGCAGATCAGGATATTCCAGGATGTTTGATGTCGCGAAATTAATTCGCTTTGAACTGGTCTTTTTTGACATGGTCTGCCTTTGAAATGGAGAAAAACTAAAATACGACAAAAAGGTTTAGAGCCGCCGTTGGCTCTAAACCTAAGAATGTCCTCGTCAGAGGGGAAGAATGAAGTTATTTAACCTCAACTTCTGCTCCGGCTTCTTCGAGTTTGCTCTTGAGCTCCTCAGCCTCAGCCTTGGAAACTTTCTCCTTCAAAGTGGTGGGTTCGGTACCTGCCTTGTCAACAAGATCCTTGGCCTCTTTAAGTCCGAGTCCGAGGGCTTCCTTGACAGCCTTGATGACTCCAAGCTTAGCCTGTCCGAATGATTTGAGGACAACGTCGAATTCAGTCTGTTCTGCGGGAGCAGCTGCTTCAGCTGCGGCGGCGGGACCAGCTACTGCAACAGCAGCGGCGGCCGGCTTGATGCCATACTCGTTTTCGAGGACGTTGGCAAGTTCCTGAACGTCTTTCACAGAGAGGTTAACCAACTCTTCTGCAAGTGCTTTAATGTCTGCCATAATTGTTGTTTGTTTAAATTGTTATTGATTATTTTTCTTCTTTTTCTGAAAGGGTCTTCACGATGCCTGCGATAGTAGAGCCGGCATTCTGAAGAGCGGAGATGACATTGCGTGCAGGAGACTGCAGGAGTGCCACGATGTCCGCGATGAGTTCTTCCCTGGATTTGACAGCGATGAGGGTGTCAAGCTTGTCTGCTCCGAGATAAGCGCATTCCTGAACATATGCAGCCTTGAGGGCCGGCTTCTCAAGTCCTTTCTTCTGGAAGTCCTTGATGAGCTTTGCAGGAGCGTTGGGGTTCTCACAGAACATGATCGCCGTGTTGCCCTTGAGAGCGGGAATGAGGTTGAGAGCCTCTTCGCTGTTCATTCCCTTGAGTATGAGCTCAAGGAAGGTGTTCTTGACAACGGTGAGCTTGATGCCCTGGTTGAAGCATTCGCGACGCAGGGTGAAGGTCTGCCCGGCATTCAGGCCGGTGATGTCCGTGATGTAGAAGTGAGGATATTTCTGGATGTCGGCTGAGATTGCTGCCAATACCTGATCTTTCTGTTCTTTTTTCATAATCCGGTAGTTTTATTTCTCAACACCTGCGTTCATGAAATCCTTGACATCTATCTTGACAGCCGGACTCATAGTAGTGCAAAGGGTTGCGCTCTTGAGATAGGTGCCCTTAAGTGCCTGAGGCTTCAGCTTGAGGATTGCGTTGAGCATCTCAGCTGCGTTCTGACGGATCTGCTCCGGAGTGAAGGAGATCTTGCCGATTCCGGCGTGGATAATACCGGTCTTGTCAACCTTGAAGTCGATCTTACCGGCCTTGACAGCCTTGACTGCCTGAGCGATATCCATAGTTACAGTACCGGTCTTGGGGTTCGGCATGAGGCCGCGCGGACCGAGGATACGGCCGATAGGACCAACCTTACCCATGACGGAAGGAGTACATATGATGACGTCGATGTCAGTCCAGCCGCCCTTGATCTTCTCGATGTAGTCATCGAGTCCGACATAGTCGGCGCCGGCTGCAGTAGCTTCGTCATTCTTGTCCGGGGTGCAGAGTACGAGTACCCTGACGGTCTTACCCGTTCCGTGGGGAAGGGTGACCACGCCACGGATCATCTGGTTGGCCTTACGGGGGTCAACACCCAGATTGGTGGTAATTTCCACCGTAGCGTCGAACTTGGTGTAGGTGATTTCTTTAAGGATCCCGCAAGCCTCAGCAAGTGGATAAAGCTTGTGCTGGTCGTATTTTTCAATGACCGCTTTCTCGTTTTTAGTTAATTTGCTCATATGCCTGCGGAATTAAATGTCAGAGGGGAATTGTCCGGTGACTGTTATACCCATGCTCCTAGCTGTGCCCGCAACCATCCTCATGGCTGATTCCAGAGTGAATGCGTTGAGGTCGGACATCTTCTCGCTAGCGATGGCCTTGACCTGGTCCCAAGTAATGGAAGCGACCTTCTTTCTGTTGGGCTCGCCGGAGGCTTTCTGCAGTTTAGCGGCCTCTTTGAGGGAGACGGCTACTGGAGACTGCTTGACGACGAAGGAGAAAGTCTTGTCGGAATAGACTGTAATCACCACTGGGAGGATCTTTCCTGCCTGTGCCTGCGTAGCAGCATTGAACTGCTTGCAGAAGTCCATAATGTTCAAGCCTTTGGAACCGAGGGCAGGTCCTACCGGAGGTGCTGGATTGGCGGCTCCCGCTTTAATCTGGAGCTTAATGAATCCGGTAACTTCTTTTGCCATTGTTTTTACTCTTTAGTTACTTGTGTAAAGCCGAGTTCAAGCAGGGTCTTCCTGCCGAAGATCACAACTATTACTTTGAGTTTGCTTCTGTCTTCGATGATTTCGTCCACAGTGCCGTTGAAACCGCTGAATGGTCCGTCGGTAATCTTGACAGAATCTCCTACTTCGTAGTTTACTTCCGTCTCAACCGGTCCGTTGGCGTTTTCATCCTGCTGTCCGAGGATCCTCCTTACCTCCTCATCGCGGAGGGGGATGGGAATCCTTTCTTTCTGGGACGATGATTTCACCGATCTGTTTTCAGTGAGGAATCCGGACATTCCCGGAACGAGATTTCGGATAATGTACTCAAGATCTCCGCTGAGCTCAGCCTCCATCAGGACATATCCCGGAAAGAGAAGCTTGTCAACAGCTTTTCTCTTCCCGTTCTTGGTCACGATTTCTTTCTTGACCGGAACCAGTATCTGGCCTACCTGGTCTTTAAGGCCGCTCCGCTCTATCTCTTTCTCGAGATGTTCCTGAGCTTTCTTCTCCTTGCCTCCCGCAGTCCGAAGAACATACCATTTCTTTTCACCCATGGTAATCGAAAATTACAATGTGTAGATCAGCGTCATCAGGTGTTGGAAAGCATAATCCATTACAAACAGCGCAGCAGCGAGGATCAATGTGGCGACGATGACAAGGCTTGCAGAATTCTGCAGCTTTGACCATGACGGCCAGGTGACCTTCTTGACGAGCTCTTTGTAGGACTCTTTGCAATAGTTAATGAACTTACTCATCTTTGCATTTAATGGACTCCGCGAATTGGGAAGCTCTCACGGGGCCTGTTAAACAATTACCAAATCGTAACCTTTGATATATTTTGCAGGGGAAGAAGGATTCGAACCCTCATCGACGGTTTTGGAGACCGCTGAACTACCCTTGTTCTATTCCCCTTCGGATTTTACTCCTCGATCTTGATGACCTGTCCTGCACCTACGGTACGGCCGCCTTCACGGATAGCGAACTGCAGACCTTCGTTGATGGCAACAGGAGTGATGAGCTTAACGGTGATCTGGACGTTATCTCCAGGCATAACCATCTCAACTCCCTCGGGCAGCATGATCTCACCGGTCACGTCAAGTGTACGGATGAAGAACTGCGGGCGATAGTGGTTGTGGAACGGAGTGTGACGACCACCTTCCTCTTTCTTGAGGACGTAGATCTGAGCGGTGAACTCAGTGTGCGGGGTAACGGTGCCGGGCTTGGCAATAACCTCGCCTCTCTTGACGTCCTTCTTGTCAACACCACGGAGGAGGAGACCTACATTGTCACCAGCCTCACCCTGGTCAAGGAGCTTGCGGAACATCTCGACGCCGGTGCAGACGGTGTTGCGGGGCTTGTCACTGAAGCCGACGATCTCGACTGCGTCATTGACGTGGATGGTTCCCCTCTCGATACGACCGGTAACGACGGTACCGCGGCCGGTGATGGAGAAGATGTCCTCGATAGGCATCAGGAAGGGCTTCTCGTTGTCACGGACAGGAGTAGGAATATACTCGTCAACTGCGTCCATGAGTTCCATGACTTTGTCTTCCCATTCTTTCTCGCCGTTGAGGGCGCCGAGGGCGGAGCCGCGGATGATCGGGCAGTCCTCATCGAATTTGTAGAAGCCAAGGAGGTCACGGATTTCCATCTCAACGAGGTCAAGCATCTCGACGTCGTCAACAAGGTCGACCTTGTTCATGAAGACGAGGATCTTCGGGACGTTCACCTGGCGGGCGAGAAGGATGTGCTCACGGGTCTGGGGCATCGGGCCGTCGGTAGAAGCGACAACCAGGATAGCACCGTCCATCTGGGCAGCACCGGTAACCATGTTCTTGACGTAGTCAGCGTGGCCCGGGCAGTCAACGTGTGCATAGTGACGCGAAGCGGTCTCGTACTCTACGTGAGAAGCATTGATGGTTATACCACGAGCCTTCTCCTCAGGAGCGTTGTCGATCTGGTCGAAAGACTTGAGGTGGGTCTCGTTGCCTGCAACCCTCTCTGCGAGCACCTTGGTGATGGCTGCAGTAAGAGTGGTCTTGCCGTGGTCAACATGGCCGATAGTACCGATGTTGACATGCGGTTTGGTTCTTTGGAATGTTTCTTTTGCCATAATATTATGTTTAAAGTTGTTGCAAAAAAAATGAGCCGGTGGTGGGAATTGAACTCACGACCTCATCCTTACCAAGGATGCGCTCTACCCCTGAGCTACACCGGCTTTTCGAGCGGAAAACGAGGTTCGAACTCGCGACCCTCAGCTTGGAAGGCTGATGCTCTACCAACTGAGCTACTTCCGCCTGTCTGGTGGGAGGTGGTGGACTCGAACCACCGAACCCTGAGGGAGCGGATTTACAGTCCGCCGCAATTGCCACTATGCGAACCTCCCAAAATTTCCTTTCCGACTTACCGGCTTTGAGCCGATAGAGGGATTCGAACCCACGACCCCGAGATTACAAATCACGTGCTCTGGCCAACTGAGCTATATCGGCGCTCGATATCCTCTCTTCAATCTCTGAAAGGGACTGCAAAGATAGACAGATTTTCCGAATCTGCAAACTTTTTTCGTTAAATTTTCATCATATCCGTCAAAATCTCAAAGAGTCCGTCCCTGTCCAGACTGCATTCCCGCCGCTGGGCGGCCTGGCTGTCGTGGAGAATGAAACGGTCGGGGATTCCGACGGCCTTGATGACCCCTTTCCGGGCCCTTCCGGCAAAGTATTCGCTGACCGCTCCGAACAGGCCTCCCTTCATGCATCCGTCTTCGACGGTGAGGATCGATTCGAAGGTGCCCGCCTCTTCAAGGATCGAGGCGTCGAGCGGCTTGAGATAGCGGAGGTCGTAGACGGCGGGCCGCAGGCCGAATTCCTGTTCACAGGCGAGGGCGGCCTCCTTCGCGCGGTTCGCGGCGGGACCGAGGGCCAGGACGGCGACTTTCCGTCCGTCGAGGAGTTTTTCCCCCTTGCCCGGTTCGAGGAAGTGATAGGGCTCGTTCCGCCACGCCCTTCCCTCCCCGCCGCCACGGGGATAGCGGATGAACATCGGCCCCGTCTTGAGCTGCAAGGCCGTGTACATCAGGTTCTTCAGTTCCAGTTCATCCCGCGGGGCGGACAGGATGCAGTTCGGGATGCTCCGGTACGCTGCAAGGTCGAAGCAGCCGTTGTGGGTCGCTCCGTCCTCTCCGACGAGTCCGGCCCGGTCCAGGCAGAGGATGACGGGCAGGTTCTGCAGGGCGACGTCGTGGATGATCTGGTCGTAGGCGCGCTGGGAGAAGGAGGAGTAGATGTTGCAGAAGGGTTTCATCCCGCCGGCGGCGAGGCCTGCGGAGAAGGTGACGGCGTGCTCCTCTTCGATGCCGACGTCGAAGAAACGGTCGGGGCAGGCTTCCGCGAAACGGGACATCCCGCAGCCGGAGGCCATCGCAGGGGTGATCCCGACGACTTTCGGATCTTTCCCGGCCAGGTCGGTGAGGACCTCGCCGAAAACGTCCTGGAACCGGTCCGCTTTCTTTTCGGACTTGATCCGGACGCCCGTCTCGGGATCGAAGCGTCCCGGTGCGTGCCAGATGGTCGGATCGGCCTCGGCCGGGGCGAATCCCTTTCCTTTCCGGGTGTGGCAGTGGAGGATGCGGGGACCGGGAAGGTCCTTCAGGCGGCGGAGCGTCTTGATGACCTGTTCGAGGTCGTTGCCGTCGACGGGCCCGAAGTACCGGAATCCCAGGGCTTCGAAGACGGCGCCGCCGGAATTCCGCACGAGGTTGGATTTCGTATCGGTGACCCGCTTCTGGATCCATTCCCGGAGCTTGCTCTCCCCGAGGGAGTCCCAGATCCGGCTCTTGACCTTGTTGTAGGTCGGGTCCGTGGTCAGGTTCAGCAGGTAATTGTGGATCCCGCCGAGATTCTTGTCGATGGAGATGTCGTTGTCGTTGAGGATGACCAGGAGGTCGGCCTTGCTGGACCCCGCATTGTTGAGGCCCTCCCAGGCGAGTCCGCCGGTCAGGGCTCCGTCCCCGATGACGGCGACGGCTTTTTCGCCCGTGCCCGCGATCCGGGCGGCTTCGGCGAAACCGAGCGCGGCGGAGATGGACGTGGAAGAGTGCCCCGTCCCGAAGGCGTCATAGGGACTCTCTCCCCGTTTCGGGAAACCGCTGATCCCGTCCCGGGTCCGGACCTTCTTGAAAGCCTCCCGGCGTCCGGTCAGGATCTTATGGGCATAGGCCTGGTGTCCGACATCGAAAACGAGCTTGTCGGCAGGCGTATTATATATATAATGTAGGGCGACGATCAGTTCCACGCTCCCGAGACTCGATCCCAGGTGCCCCGGATTCCGGGAAGTGCACTGGATCATGTAATCCCTGATTTCCCCGCACAGGTTCCTCAATTCATCGAGGGTCAGATCCTTGAGATCCTTCGGTGAATCGACCCTGTCCAATATCGTATACATCTTATTTCAACTAGTCGTGGGCGAAGTTACGAATTTTTTGATTAACTTAGCGGTTCACAGTCGAAATATAATTAAATGCGATAGCTATGTCTGAAAAAGTGTACAGATTCATGAATGATAATCCGGCCCTCCGCTGGATCGCCCTCATCCTGATCGCCCTGATGATGTTTTTCGGGTACATGTTCGTCGACGTCATGTCCCCGCTCCAGGCCCTGGTCGAACAGCAGCGCGGCTGGTCCCCGACTGTTTTCGGAACCTATGCCAGTGCGGAGTATATCCTCAATGTCTGCGGTTTCCTCATCCTGGCGGGTATCATCCTCGACAAGATGGGCATCCGGTTTACCGGCGTCCTCTCCGCTTCGATGATGCTCCTGGGAGCCTCCATCAAGTACGTCGGCATCAGCGACTGGTTCCAGACCACCGGTTTCTGCCAGTGGCTCGGATCCTGGTGGACCGCGATGCCCGGCAGCGCCAAGATGGCCGCCCTCGGATTCATGATCTTCGGCTGCGGCTGCGAGATGGCCGGTACGACCGTCTCCAAGGCGATCGCCAAGTGGTTCAAGGGCAAGGAGATGGCAATGGCGATGGGCATCGAGATGGCTATCGCCCGGGTCGGCGTCTTCGCGATCTTCTCGATCAGCCCGCTGATTGCCGCGAAACTCGGCAGTGTGGCGGCTCCGGTCGGTTTCTGCACCGTCCTCCTGCTGATCGGCCTGATCAACTACATCATCTTCACTTTCATGGACTCCAAGTTCGACCGGCAGCTGGTCGAGGCGGGGATCAAGACGGACCAGGCGGACCCGGATGAGGAATTCAAAGTCGCCGACCTCGGCAAGATCTTCTCCTCCCGCAGTTTCTGGGTCGTCGCCCTTCTCTGCGTGCTCTATTACAGCGCCATCTTCCCGTTCCAGCGTTACGGAGCGAACATGCTCCAGTGCAATCTGGACGGCATTTCCGCGAAGACCGCTTCCGATATTTTCCGCTGGTTCCCGATCGGAGCCGCCGCCCTCACCCCCTTCCTGGGCCGTTATCTGGACACCAAGGGAAAAGGCGCCACGATGCTGATCTGGGGGGCGATGCTCCTGATCGTATGCCACCTGATCTTCGCATTCGTCGTGCCCGCGACCCATTCCCGCGTCATCGCTTTCGCGACCATCGTCATCCTCGGCGTGAGCTTCTCGCTGGTCCCGGCAGCCCTCTGGCCTTCCGTTCCGAAGATCATCGACGAGAAAATCCTCGGTTCCGCCTACTGCCTGATCTTCTGGGTCCAGAACATCGGTCTCTGCTTCGTTCCGCTCCTGATCGGCAGCGTCCTGTCTTCCTCGAACGCCTCCAATCCCGACGTCATCGCCGCCAAGGCAGCCGGCGCCGAGTTCATCCCCTACAATTACACGATTCCGCTCCTGATCTTCGCCGGATTCGGCGTCGCCGCCCTGCTGATCGCCATCTATCTGAAGGCCCTGGACAAGAAACGCAGTCTCGGCCTGGAACTCCCTAACATCCAGAAATAATGGCTCGCAAATACGGAAAAGTAAACGCCTCCCTCTGCTGGCTGGCCCTGGCATGTCTCGTCGTCCCGATGTTCGCGTCGTTCTTCTTCGACGACATGTTCTCGAGCATCTCCTACCTCTTTGAGAATCCCGCGATGACCGACCTCGGCTGGGATGCCGTCGGCTACGGGATGTATACGAGCGGCTATTCGGTCCTCTGTGTCTTCGGCGGCCTGGTGATCTGCGGTATCATGCTGGACCGCTGGGGGGTGCGCATCACGGGTTCGATCTTCATCGCCCTGATCCTCATCGGGGCCCTGATGGTCCTCTATGCGATCAAGTCCGGATTCCCGCCGGAGAAGTCCCTGAAGATCGCCTATGTCGGGTGTATGCTCTTCGGTCTCGGAAGCGAGATCGCCGGAACGGCCGTGACCCGGTCGATCGCCAAGTGGTTCAAGCACGGCCCGATGGCCCTTGCCATGGGACTCCAGCTCTCGATCGCCCGGCTCGGTACGGCCCTCGCCCTGGTCATCTCTCCCCGGCTGGTCATCGAACAGGCGAACCATGTCTACAGTGTCACGGAAGTGGCGAAACCCGCCGCCTTCGGTGTCGGGCTCATTGCTCTCGGAGTCCTGCTATGGGCCGTGTTCGTCGCCCTGGATGCCCGCTTCGACAAGATCGAGGGCACGACCGACAAGGTCGAGACGGCCGAAGAGGACAAGTTCAAGCTTTCCGACGTATGGAAGGTGCTGGGCAACAAGAACTTCATCCTGCTCGCCCTCCTCTGCGTGCTCTTCTACAGCAGCATCGTGGCGTTCAAGAAATTCGCCGGTTCGATCCTGATTCCGCGCTTCAACATTCCATCGGAAGCGGCCGGATGGATGGTGTCCATGCTGCCGTTCGCCTCGGTGATCTTCTCTCCGGTGTTCGGCATGCTGGTCGACAAGAAGGGTAAGGGGACACGGCTGATGATCATCGGTTCCCTGCTGGCTTTCGCGGCCCATATCCTGCTGGCCTTCGCCCCCGCGGGTGTTCCTTTCTTCGGATACCTGAGCATGGTCTTCCTCGGCTTCGGCTATTCGCTGGTCCCGGCCGCCCTCTGGCCGTCGGTTCCGAAAGTAGTCCCCGAGAAAGTGCTCGGAACGGCCTATTCGCTGGTCTACTGGGTCCAGAACATCGGCCTGCTCTCCTTCAAGATGCTGGCCGGCGTGATTCTCGGCAGCGCTGTCGGCGAGGCGGCCGACCTGGCTTTCCGCCAGAAAGGGGCCGTCGAGGTCGAGCTGATGTTCGTGGGGCTCTGCATCGCGGCGATCCTGATCGCCTGGCTCTTCGCCCGTTCCTCGGACCGTCATCCGGAACTCCGCATCGACGCTCCCGCAGAGGGCTGATCCGTGTTGCATTGTTTCCCGGAGGAGGAAATATCTAATCAACTTATCAGATGAAAAGACCGTTCCTTCTTTCTCTTCTTGCTTGTTCGTTTCTCTCAGCCGGATGTGCTCATTTCCCCGTCGAATCTTCGGAGAGTGATCTTTGTTTCAAGGACCTGGCGACGGTTTGGGACGAGGCGATGCCTCTTGGGAATGCGACTGTCGGCGAACTGGTCTGGCAACGCGGAGAGCAGCTGCGCCTCTCCCTCGACCGGATTGACCTTTGGGACCTGCGTCCGAGTGAGTCCCATCAAGGGGACCATTATTCCTTCGATTGGATCAAGGCCCATATCCGAAGCGGAGCGTACGATGAAGTGCTTGAGAAATTCCGGAACACGGATCCCGCGCCCTCGAAAATTCCTGGCGCCGCCCTCGAGGTCAATACGGCTGGATGGGGTCCCGTAAAGGACTCCCGTCTATTCCTGAAAAACGCACTCTGTGAGGTCAACTGGCAGAGTGGCGTCCGTCTTCGTACCTTTGTCCAGGCGGATGCTCCGGTCGGCTGGGTCGTTTTTGACAACCTGCCGGATTCATCTGAAATCCAGATTGTTCCACCTGTCTATTCCGGAAAGGGGAAGCCGGCGAAAAGATCCCTTCAACTTCTTGGATACCCTCAAGGGGATGTCCGTCGGGAAGGGAACCGGATTACTTATCACCAGTGTGGATACGGGGATTTCTCCTATGACGTAACCCTTCGCTGGAAACGGAGCGGGAAACGGCTTGTCGGTGTTTGGAGCATCACATCCTCTCTTTCGGGGCAGAATGCTTCGGAGGAGGTTGACAAGGCCTTCAGGCTGGGCCCTGACAAGGCGTATAAGCATCATCTGAACTATTGGAAAGGCTTTTGGGCGGAATCCGTCGTTTCTGTTCCGGACTCGCTGATCCAGCGTGAGTATGACCGGGAGATCTATAAGTTCGGCTCCGCTGCCCGGGAGAATTCCTATCCCATTTCGCTTCGGTCGGTCTGGACGGCCGATGACGGCAAACTCCCCCCCTGGCGAGGCGATTTCCACCACGACCTGAACACCCAGTTGAGCTACTGGCCGGCCTATTCCGGCAACCGGCTGACCGAAGAACTGGGCTACCTGAATACGCTCTGGACACAGCGGGATACGTATAAAGACTTCACCCGTACGTTCTTCGGCAAGGAAGGACTCAATACCCCGGGTGTGTGCACCCTTCTTGGAAAAGCACTAGGCAGCAACTGGGTGATGTACGGTTTTTCGCAGACGACTTCCGCCTGGCTGTCGCAGCATTTTTACCTGCATTGGAAGTATTCTGCCGATCCGGATTTCCTGCGTGACCGTGCCTATCCGTTTATTCAGGATGTAGCTGTTTTCCTGGAACAGCAGTCCATTGTCCGGGAGGACGGAGTCCGTACCCTTGAATACAGTTCCAGCCCCGAAATACACGATAATCACTTCGAAGCATGGTTCACCGAAATCACCAATTTTGATCTATCACTCATGCGCTTCGTCTTCTCTGCGGCATCGGAAATGGCCGATGCGCTCGGACGCAGTGAAGAGGCGGCCCGCTGGAAACGCTGCGGCGAACAGATGCCGGATTTCGCCCTCGATGAGGAGGGCGGTCTTGCGATCGCTCCTGGACACCCCTACAACGTCTCACACCGCCATTTCTCCCATGCATTGGCCATTCATCCCCTGGGGCTGTTGGACAAGAGTCAGGGCCCGGAATCGGGAAAGATCATCGATGCGACCCTGGCCCGCCTGCACGCGAATGGACCGGATTGGTGGACCGGTTATTCCTACGCCTGGCTGGCCAACCTCGAAGCACGTGCCGGCCACGGAGAGGAGGCGGCCGAGGCGTTGAGATCGTTCGCTTCCTGCTTTGTCCTGCGGAATTCCTTCCATGTCAATGGCGATCAGACGAAGAGCGGAAAAACCCGGTATGTTTACCGTCCGTTCACGTTGGAAGGTAACTTTGCTTTCGCTTCCGGCGTCCAGGAGATGCTGCTCCAGAGCCAAAGCGGAGTCATCGAGGTATTTCCAGCGATTCCGAAGAACTGGAAAGACGTTCGTT
>JAFRXO010000022.1 GCA_017443465.1 Bacteroidales bacterium | reverse complement strand
GTCTCACTGGTCTCCGGATCCGAATCCCGGGGTCTTGCTCCTGGATTTCGTCCTGTAGCGGCGCCTGACCATCATGGAAGGAAGGTCGAACTGGAACAGCTTGTTGCCGATTTCAAGTATTCCTCCACCCGCAAGGACCTTCTTCTCCTCTTCTGACAGAGGATGGTTCTCCCCCTTCCTGACCGGCAGGGACAGGATCCCCTCCATGAGGGCCATGCAGTCTTCCACGGGGAGGGACCATGGTTTGCCATCCGGGCCTTTCTGCACAAGGTAACCGGTAATCTTCCTGTCTATCGATTCAGTGACGAAGGGCTGCAGTAGCCTGCCGTATTTATCATATGTCCCGGCTTCCTCCTTCGAGAAGAACGAGACAGACGGGAAATCTTTCCGCAAGCCGTCCCTGGGGTCTTCCCTGACAAAGTCCGAAGCTTGCGACAGTTGCGAACCGAGCGACTGACCCATCATATTACGGATCCAGATCTCGAAGAACCGGTTGTCAATGGAAAAGACTCCAGTACGGGGATCCTTCACGACGTGTCTGTCCTTGAGCCCTCTCCCGACGAGTGTCCCGGCGGCCGTCTGGGCTTGTGAGGCTGTCAGGGAGCAGGACTCCAGGAAGGCTGCCGAAGTGATCGAGGAGGAACCCCTCCGGACGGCGAGCCCCTTTAGGAAGCTACGCGACTGGGAGGAGAGGCCGAAGTAGGTATTGTGGAAGTCGAGGTCTTTGCCGGAAATGCAGTCCGACAGGGAATCCAGTATCGTCTCCGATCCGCAGAATCCGCGTTCGCGCGTCCTCATGAAAGAATGGTTGAGAACTGTGTTCAGATAAGAGGTGTATCCGTAGAGAAGGTCGTACAGATCAGATACGGATTCCTTGTCTACGCTTTTCCCGTATTTCCCGAACATCCTTGACGTGAAGTCGACGTACACGTCCTTCTGGATCTTACGGAGTTCCATGTCCGTACAGCTCCGGTAAAACGGCTCGGTGGACGTGTTGAAGATATGGTCGAGCAGCCGTCTTTCACTACCAGAGAAGACGAAGCCGACATGATTGAGGTTCTGTATCCGTGTCCTCAGCGTGGCGGAGAGACGCTTCTCGGGATAATCCTCTATCTGCTGGAACTCGTCGAAAACGACGATCGCCGGGCGGCCGGTCTTTTCCAGCAGGTCGAACATTGACTCTATGCCCCCGCGATAATCCGGGACGGCTGCGCCGTCGAAGGAGACTGAGGGCTTGACGAAGCCTGTAAGAAGGTCCGGGGAAAGATCGATCCTGAACCTGCCGAGCAGCGCGAGCAGCTTCTCGCGGAACGGAACGGACACGTTCCCCTTGAAAAGGGCCGTCGCCAGTCTCCCGGCGAACTGTCTTTCGTTCTCGGTGTTGAAGATATCGACGAAATAGGTGTCGTAGACGCCCGCTACACGTTTGTCTCCGAGCATATGGTGCAGTAGGGCTGTCTTGCCTACGCGCCTCTCGGATTTCAGGACGACATTGTTGCCGTTCTTAAGCAGTCCGATCAGATTGTCAGTCTCTGATTGGCGGTCGCAGAAGAACTCATCGGGTATGACGGCTTTAAGTATGAAAGGGTTTATAAATACGTCGCGTGGCGGCATGGCTTTGTTTTTTTACAAAATTATATTTTTTTATGGAAAATCCATAAAAAGGGGAAAAGTCCAGAAATCACCGGCGGCTACAGACGGGCATCTGGATCGTCCACGGCTGCCACCTTGCACTGCATGACCGACCTTTCTCTCAATCATAGTTTGATATTTATTCACGATATTTTGAAATATACTTCAAAATATTTTCTTATTTTTGCAAAGTATAGTTTAGAATGATATGGATAAGGGAATCATCAAAACCATCATCGGTGAGAAGCAACGCGAAATCTCCCAAGTGAAACTTGTGAAACGTCCGGTATCATACGAGGATGCCATGTGCTACGTAAACGTGGGTGTCCGGCGGGCCGGCAAATCCTGGTTGCTGTTCCAGGATATACAAGAACGGGTATCCGCCGCAAAGGTGACGTTCCAGGACTGCCTATACGTCAACTTCGAAGATGAACGCATCACGGATATCATGTCTAAAGAACTCGGGCTGACCATTGACTGTCACCAGGAGATGTACGGCCCCGGGAAGCCGCTGGTTTATCTCGACGAAATCCAAAACGTGGACGGTTGGGAAAAGTTCGTCCGCCGTCTGGCCGAGTCCGGGTTCCGGGTGATGGTCACAGGCAGCAATGCCAGGATGCTCAGCAAGGAAATCGCATCCTCGCTGGGAGGGAGTTTCGTCATCCGCGAGGTATTCCCCTTCTCCTGGCGGGAATACCTGTCATACCACGGCGTCCATCCCGGACCGAACTGGGAATACGAGCCCGATACCAGGCTGGAGGTGAGGAGACGCTTCGACGACTATTTCTTCAACGGCGGTTTCGCCGAATCGTTCCCTCTCGTCGGGAAACGCGAATGGCTCACCAGCCTTCTGCAGCGGATCCTGATGGGTGACATCATCACCCGGCACAAGATCCGGAACGACCGACAGCTGCGGCTCCTGGTCCGGAAAGTAGCGGACAACGTGATGCAACCCACTTCCATCACGCGTTTCGAACATGTAATCAAATCCTCCGGGGAGAAGATCAGCACCCCCACGGTGAAAGACTACCTGGAGTACCTGGAGGAGAGTTACCTCATCTACTCCATCCCCAATTATTCCTCGCCCGACTCGGAACAGGAGACGCTTCGCAAGCGCTATTTCATCGACAACGGGCTCCTGAACCTCTATCTTTACAAGGGGGAGACGAAGCTGCTGGAGAACATCGTCGCGCTACGGCTCAGAAAGCGTTTCTGGAATCCCGAGGAACCGCGCCTGTTCTACTACAAACGGCGCGACGTGGACCTGGATTTCTATATTCCTGAACAAAAGATGGCCATCCAGGTTTCCTATGACCTTTCTTCCCAGGAGACCCTCGACCGTGAGGTGGGGACTCTCGTGAGTTTCAACAGGTCGTTCAAATTGGACCAGGCGCTGATCGTCACCTACGACCAGGAAGAGACCATTGAACGGGACGGTCTCAAGATAGACGTGGTACCGGTCTGGAAATGGCTTCTCCGTTAACCTCACCAGAAACCACTTGTGGCGTTCATCGCTTTCTGTCATGAGAGAGGGACCCAATTCCATTTGACCTCGCTCTTCTATGACGGCAACCCGGGTCTGGACCTTGTCCTTAAAGCAGGGGTCGGGATACGCATCCCCCTTGAACGGTGCAAGGAAATCGTAAGAACGGTCGAATCGGTCTGCGGAAGGAATCTGCCGCAGATCAGAAGGCTTTCCCCGGTCAAAGGAAAGGAACGAAATCCGAACTGGCCGATATCGAAAAAGAAAGGCGGGCCGGAATCCTGATTTACGGGCAAATCACAAATGCCTGGGGAAATCCATGCGTTCGTGAAGAATGCGGACAATACGGACTTTGTCCCTTGACAAAATACGATAAAAGATCACGTGCCTGCCGCACGGATATCCTCTAAGACCCGGACGGTAAAGGTCATACGAACGGCCCAATAACGGTTTCAAAGACAAAGTGGAACATTCTTCCAGAAGCATCCTGACATAAGTCTCCGCCTGTTGTTCTGACCATTTGTCGACGGTATAGTCACCTATGTCCAGAAGGTCTTTTCTGGCGCGTTTGGACAAGATGAATCTATCCATTCCTTTTCCTCCACCCCTCTTTCATTTCTTGAATGAAGATTTCGCCGTCGAAGTTTTCCACGTCCGGGCTGGCATCCCCCTCGTCGATTGCAGCACAGAAAGCCGATATCTTTCTTTCATCCTCTTCAAGATGACGGAGGGCCGCCCGGATCATTTCGCTTGTGTTATTATATCTTCCTTCTGCGATACGGTCTTGAATATACTCCTCAAAATGGGGGCCGATTGTGACAGTGATTGTTCTTGCCATTGTTTGTCTTATTATCAAAGACAAAAATAATAAAAAGTCTTACAAGTTAAAAATTAGGTACTGAAATGAGTACAACAAGCATAACGATCCCATAATAGTCATCCTGAGCAGGAAATTTAACAACAAAACGGGAAGTTCCTTGCCTTTCATGGCCCGATTCTTCCCGTTTTGACCAGAAATCACCGGCGGCTACTGCCATCCGAAAAGCTCATTGATCTGTCGGGTGTATGTGTTGAACTCGTATTGCTTCCTGTTCTCGAAGGTGTCGTCTCTTCTGGCGTAGCAGCCCATGGTGTCCTTGTCGAGAGCCACGGAAAGGTTGAACTTGTACAGGAACATATTATGGAGCTCAGGTCTAGAGGTTATAGCTATTCCTGGATATCCCGAAGTACGTAACGGATATTGCTTGACGTTAGGATGTAAATCCATACTAGCGGATAGCACCACTCCGTCATAATCAGGATAAAGAGCTGCCATCGCTGATGAATGATGAGAATATTGCCATTCAATATACTTATCCTGAAGTTCTTTCGCGTAATCCTCCAGATGGTCGTCCGGAGGAAAGACGAACCGCTCTCTGCTTTCGGATACGTACTCCATGATGTATATGTCGAGTTCGTCCTTGTGGGTGTAGATATTCGGATGCTTATAGTAAAGGAAGTCCAGCATGTCGCGCATGCCCCTGTGGAATGACCCGTCCTCGATGTCCACATCGAGCCAGCCCAGTCCGGACAGGACGACTGCCTTCTTCCCGTCCCCGGTCGTATGCTTGTGTATCTGTATCATGTTCTTGTGGTGCGACCAGTCGGTCGACGTCCTGGTGTCCACTATGTGCTCGGCGCAGGTACTATAGGGGTCACACTCGAAGGTGACGTTCAACTGGCGCAGCAGGGTCTTGTAGTGCAGCTTCTCGCTGGTGTCGAACAGGCACCTGTCGAAGTATATGGTGCATCCGGTGAGGTCGAACGACTCGAGGTCCGGGTTGCCCTTGATGTTGAACCACCTCAGGTAACGCAGCCTGCCGAAGACGTCCGCGTTCACGATGCCGTTGTCGTGGCCGTCGAAGACCTCGAGGTTCCTGAACGCCTCCAGCCCCGTCAGGTCCTTCACTCCCCTGCCGGAGATGTCTATCTCGTGCACGGCTTCCGCCTCTTCCAGGGATATCTCGCCGTCACCGTCGGCGTCGGCGATGTCCAGAAGGGCGGACTTGAACGCCTTGTCGGCGAACCCGACGACACCCGGGCGGCAGGGCTCCAGGGAAGTCTCCCAGTCCTGGGTAACGGCATACTGAATATC
>JAFRXO010000021.1 GCA_017443465.1 Bacteroidales bacterium | reverse complement strand
CCTCATCACAGACCGCGGATACGAGTCGCTGAAGAACCTCGAGGTGTATATCGCCAAGAACCAGAAGGTCATATCCAGTGTCAAGTGCGGCCAGGGGGAGGCTCTGAAGGCCATCAAGTCCATAGACCTCTCCACGGGTGTTCCGGAAGGGATGACCTTCTCGAAGGACACCAACCTGTTCTACAAGCAGTACGACCTTGACTATCAGGTGCAGGGCAACGGCGGGCATGTCATCAAGGCCGACCGCCTGAAGCTCAACCTGTACTTCGACATCCACAAGCGCGCGGATGACCTCGCGAGGGTGCAGATGGCCATCACCACGCAGTCAGAGGTTGTCCAGGCTGTCTACGAGGCCGGCAAGCCGGTTCCCAAGGAAGACCGGGACACCTTCCGCAAGGAGAACAACTTCATCAAGATTGCCTTCTGGAAGAGCGGCAAGGTGCGTTCCTTCGAGGTTGACAAGGACGCCGTCAAGAAAGCTACGCTCACGAGCGGCTTCTTCGCCAGCAAGACCCTTGGCCTTGACCTTGACCCGATGGAGGCGAAGAGCCGGTACGGGATGAGGGACGAGCAGGAGAAGACCTTCATGTTGCAGAAGGGACCCTTGGGAGAGGACCGTTTGAGGGTCTGCACCGAGTCATCAAAGCACGGAAGGATGTTCATTTGCTTCGTGGCCCTGATACTTGCATCATACATCCGGCACATCCGAGACACCAAACCGGAACTGACAAAGGCCTTCCCGTCAATGGCATCCATCCTCGAGGAGATGCAGACCATCCGCTGCATCGAGCATGACGGACACCGCAAGTTCATCACGCCGTTCGTCGGAGACCAAGTGACCATCTGCGATGCCTTCGGCTTCGAGATTCCGGAGGGCTGCCGCCCCACCTACACTTCCAGGAAGTCAACCAAGGGCAAGCGCGGACGCCCGCCTAAGCCGCAGGTCGAGACTTCTTAGTACAAAAACGTGCAAAACTCAGATGAACCGTGACACAATGCGCTTCGTTACCGGCGGAGTTGTAATCACCGCCTTGGATCCCCGTTTTGCCGGACTGCTCGGCGCTGCTGCAGTCGCAATGGATAAATAGCCATGAAAGTAATTGTCTTGAATTCCCCGGGTGATGTGGACAGGATGGCCGCTGAAGCTATCCTCGGGCAGATAGTCTCGAAACCTGATTCCGTGATCGGGCTTTCTACAGGCCGTACCACACTGGAGGTGCACAGGTGCCTTGTGAACCGGTGCCGAGTTTCGGCTCCTGTTCTTTCCGAGGTTACTTTTTTCGGGATAGATGAGGTAGTCAATGTCCCCAGGGATTATTCAGGGGCCTGTTACACAATGCTGAAGACCCAGGTAATCGACCCGTTGGACATAGACGATCGGAACTTCCTTATGCTCCCCACAGTCTCCGATGATTTCTCCCGGGACTGTGACCGTTTCATGGAGGAGATAATCCGTAGGGGAGGGATGGATTTCATCCTTCTGGGCCTGGGTGAAAACGCCCATCTGGGCTTCAACCAGCCGGGTTCCTCTTTTGAATCCGGATGCAGGGTGTCAGACATGTCGCCAGAACTGGAAGAGAGGATCCGCAGGGAGACCGGGACTCCGGACGACGTGAGGCTGGGCGGCGTGACTATAGGTATCGCCGACATCCTCGCAGCCCGGAAACTGGTCCTTGCAGCCAAAGGCCGCTCCAAGGCAGAGGCTGTTAAAGCCATGGTGGAAGGCCCTGCTACAGAGGGGGTTCCCGCTTCCGCTCTTCAGCTTCATCCGGACACTACCATCATATTGGACAAAGAGGCAGCATCACTTTTAAAACCTGAGTCATGTCAGTAAAGAAAACAAGTTACGTCGGCCCGTTCGTGTCGATGGTGTTCCTGTTCTTCGTAATAGGATTCCTGACGACCGTCAACTCCCAGTTCCAGGCCCCCTTGAAAGAAGCATTCCTCAAGAATGCCGGCAATTTCAGGAACACCTTTGCTACCCTGATTACATTCAGCTGGTTCCTCGCTTATCCGATATTCGGTCCGGTGGGGTCTTCCTGGGTGAATTCCAAAGGTTACAAGGTGACTCTCCTGCGCGGAGTCGGAATGATGGCCGCAGGACTTACCCTCTTCTTCCTCTCTTCCTGGTACACAGTGCATTTTCCCGATTCGGTGATGAATGCCGGGAAATTCGTCATCCCGCTGGGCTTCCTGATCTTCCTTGTCGGATCATTCGTTACAGGCGGTTCAGCGACTGTCCTCCAGGTAGTTATCAATCCATATCTTTGCGCCTGCTCGATTCCCGGGACCCAGTCTGTACAGCGTCTGGCAATAGGAGGAACCGCCAATTCGGTAGGAACTACCATAGCCCCGTACTTCGTGACCGGAGTGGTGTTCAGCGGAGTGGCGATGTCTGACGTTAAGATCAGCCAGCTAACAATTCCGTTCATATGCCTTGCAGCCATTATGGCGACAGTCCTGGTCATCCTGTCGCGCCTGGCCCTTCCTGACATAGAGGGGACGAGGAACGACACCGGAAAGAAACTGGAGAAGAGCATATGGTCCTTCAGCCATCTGACTCTCGGAGTCGTGGCGATTTTCTTCTATGTAGGAGTCGAGACCTGTGTAGGTGCGAATATCAATATGTACGCGATAGACAAGGGAATTGCCAGTCCGGCGCTCCTCGCGACCCTTTACTGGGGAGGAATGCTGATAGGCCGTACTACAGGCAGCCTGCTTAGCAGGATCAGCCCCAGGACGCAGCTCACCTTCACTACCTGTTCCGCAGCCGTGCTGGTTGTGGCGGCCATCCTGCTTGACAATCCGTGGGTGCTCACAGCCGTGGGACTCTTCCACTCGATAATGTGGGGCGCGATCTTCACCTTGTCAACTGCCCGCCTCGGGAAATACACCTCTGCCGCTTCGGGAGTCTTCATGATAGGAGTCCTGGGTGGTGCCGTGCTTCCCCTTCTGCAGGGGCTGCTGGCAGACACGCTCGGCTCATGGCGCATTGCATGGTATCTTGTACTTGCGGGAGAAATACTTATGCTTTTATATGCCCAGGTCGGATCCAAGGTCAGGACTTCGTCCGACGGGCTTTAAATAAACACATATATGGAAACAGCTATAAACAAAAGCCGCGTTGCCTCGGTTGACGCATTCAGGGCCATTACAATGGTAATGATGCTCTTCGTGAATTTTTATGCCGGGATGTCCGGCATACCCCATTGGATGCATCATGCCGCTGCGAAGGAGGATATGCTCGGTCTGGCTGACATAGTCTTCCCGGCCTTCCTTTTCGCCGTCGGCCTTTCCATCCCCCTGGCGATAGGGAAGAGGATTGACAGGGGCGACAGCATCATGTCCATCGTCGGACATATTTTAATGCGGAGCCTGGCCCTCCTGGTGATGGGAGTCTTCATGGTCAACCTGTCGTATTACAGTTCGGACGGAGCTATGCTCTCATACCGCTGGTACGAGATCCTCATGGCGGTGGCTTTCATCCTGATATGGAATGATTATCCCAAGCGCTGGCCGTTCTATATCCTGAGGGCCCTGGGCGTCGGGCTGCTGGTTTTCCTCTATTTCGTTTTCAACGGAAAGGAGCCTTTCGCATTCCATTGGTGGGGCATCCTTGGACTCATCGGCTGGGCTTATCTCTTCTGTGCCTTACTCTACCTGCTTTCCTTTAGGAAACTCGAGATAGTGGCCGCAATGTGGTTCTTTGTAGTGACCGCCTGCGTGCTTAACTGGGCTATCCCGGGCGGTTTCCTGGGCGATTTCCCCCTGTTCGGATGGACCAGCAATGCCTTGTGCTTTTCGGGAGTCCTGCTGACAGTGGTAATGCAGAAGAGCAAAAAACCGGGTGACCTGATCCTGTTCTGCCTGATCGCAGGCCTGGTGATGCTTGCCGCCTTCTTCGTGAGCCACAAATTCTGGATCATATCCAAGATCAAGGCGACTCCGACGTGGTTCTTCGTATGCACTGCGATGTACTTCCCGTTCTTCGCCCTCTTGTACTACATATGCGATGTAGCCAGGCGTACTGACTGGCTCGGTCCGATCAAGCCTGCGGGAACCGCGACGCTTACATGCTACCTGATTCCATATATAATGCTTCCGGTCCAAGGGATGCTTGGCCTGTATATAAAACCTCTGTACCACGGTGGCCTCGGGCTGTTGAATGCATTGGTGCTTACCGCCATAGTGATATTCATCACCTGGCTGATATCCAAGATTGGAATCAAACTAAGGATCTGATAATTAATAACATACTGCGATGAAAAAGATTTTAAGGTTACTGTTTGTCCTTGTTATCGTTTTCCTGCTTGTAAGGCTTTGTACGAGCCAGATGGGGAGTGTCATCAAACTCCCCGGAGGAATGGGTGGTTCGTCATCATCCTCTGAATCGGGGGGCTGGCTCTCTCCGAAGGACAATGGCTCTGACAAGGACCTCAAGGATATTGTTTCCGAGATTGAGAATGAACTTGGAATCGGAAAGGATAAAAAGGAGACTACGTCCACGGCCCCTTCCACTACCGTCCCTTCTGCGACTCCCACTACTCCTCTCACATTCAAGGGGATCCCGATTACCGGGACGCTTTCGGCTTTCGGAGACGAGCTGGTCAAGGCCGGATTCAGGAATTCCGGGAGCGGCTCATATGTCGGAGACTTCGCAGGTTACAGCGGCTGCAAAGTGACTCCCACAGGGTACAATTCCGTCCAGGAGGTCAGGGTGGATTTCCCGGTAATTACTGACTGGAACGCCCTTGAGAAATCATATGACAATCTTCAGGCTTCCCTTACCCAGAAATACGGTATCGAGCCGAAGACAACCCCGGGAAGCAACCTGGCGGTCTATGACCTTCCTAACGGGAGGATTTCCCTGGACGCTGACGTGAAAGAGCAGGCCACCTGGCACGTAATCCTCAAGTACACAGCTTCTCTGATCGGTTCCACCAGCACATCCGGCCGGAATCCCATCGACGACCTTTAGCGGTTCGGGAGCGTTAATATGCAGATGCAGACAGCTCCCTCAGGACGGCCAGGGACTTGATGTTCACCGGTGATTCTGAGTGGAAGGCTATGTAGCGGATAATGCTCTCGGCTATTTCGGATCTCTCCGTCCCGTTCATCGGGATGAGGAGGGATTCCGCCAGATTGCATTGCATCATGGCTTCCAGTTTCATCAGGTTGTCCCCCGCGAATGGGGCCAGGCTGTCGAAATCCGGGGAGAAGCCGAGTGCCGCCGCCAGTTCCAGGAGGAAGTACAGGTGGAAGTTCGAGAAATCCGTCTCGAGCGCATCCAGGGTGAAAACCGACTGCCGGCACAAGTCATATATGCCATTGTCCCTTCCGGTCTCTTTCACGGTCTTGAACAGGACTTCGCTCATGAACATTGTGATGCTGTTCTTCTTCAGGTCGCTGCGTATCCCGACCAGGGGAGAGCATATGCTGAAATTCCTTGCATGCCACAGGGTCGTCCTGGGGTTCACCGTCACATCGGCCTCCAGGATGTTCATGGGTTGGAAATAGCTGTTGTGCCCCTTTGTGCTGACCATGAGCCCGACCCGTCCCCACTCCTTGGTCAGGCCGTGAAGGACTATCGAATTTTCCCTGAATCTGGTGACATTCAGGACAATGAGTTCCGAGTTAACAGTCATTTTATTTGTCCTGGAGGAAGGCTGCCATGGCGCGCAGTGCGCTCCCTCTGTGTGAAATGGCATTCTTGTCCTCTTCAGGGATTTCCGCAAGGGTGAGATTACGGGTGTTGGGTACCAGGATGCCCTCCGGGTCCGGAATGGCGAATGGGATGAAGACAGGGTCATACCCGAAACCTCCGCATCCTGCCTTGGCGTCCGCTATCAACCCCTCGAGTGTCCCCTCAAAGAAATAAGTCTTTCCTCCCAGGATCAGGGTCACAATGCTGTGGAAACGGGCTGTGCGTGAAGGAGCGGCCTTACCTTTCTCTGCGGCCAGGCGCTCCTTGGCAGCCATATCCTGGAGCAGTTTGTCCATATTTGCCTGGAAATCATGACCTTCCCCTCCGGCATATCTCGCTGTATGCACTCCGGGCGCGCCATCCAGCATATCGACTTCCAGTCCGGTGTCATCTGCAAAGCAGTCCAGCCCGGTAGCCTTGTAGAGATATTCGGCCTTAGCCAGGGAATTTTCCTTCAAGGTCTGTCCGTTTTCCGGGATATCTTCGGTTACGCCGGCCTCTGCACTGCTTAGAAGCTCCCATCCCTCTCCCAGGATCTCACCGGCTTCGCGGAGTTTCCCGAGGTTTGCCGTAGCGAACGTAATTTTCATTAATGTCCAATTTTATTTAACTTTGTGAAATATACGAAAAGTCATGAAAACGGCAAAATATACGGTTATAGCGGCCCTTATGCTCCTTTGGATCATCCCTTCGGGAGCCCAGAGCAAGGGCTTCAGGATGGGGAAGTGGATTGAGATCCAGACGGCCCTGCTCCAGCAGCTTAACATGAATTATGTGGACTCCCTTCCGATCGACAGGATCGAGCGCGCGGGGATAGATGCTATGCTGGAGAATCTGGACCCCTACACGGTATATATCCCTGAGGAAGAGAATGAAGACCTCCAGATGATGCTTAACAAGTCATATGGAGGAATCGGCGCGATCATCTACAAGCCTGACAAGAACGGAAACGTGCTTATCAATGAGCCGTACAAGGGCTCCCCGGCGGAGAAATACGGACTCAGATGCGGCGATGAGATCCTCGCCATAGACGGGGTCTCGACCCATGGCCTCACGGCGTCGGAGTCGAGTGACAGGATGAAGGGCAAGCCCGGAACCAAGGTGACATTCAAGGTCAAGAAGGTCTGGACGGGGGACACTGTGGATGTGGTAGTGCTCCGTGAGAGGATCCATCTTCCGGATGTGGAGTACTACGGCATGCTGAATGACACAACCGGCTACATCCTCCAGACAGGGTTCACTGAAAACGTCGCCGAAGATGTTCGGAGTGCATTCCTTGACCTGAAGTCCAAGGGAATGAAGGTTCTTTATTATGACCTCAGGGGCAATGGCGGAGGACTGCTTTCCGAGGCTGTAAAGATAGTCTCCCTGTTCGTCCCGAAGGGATCCACGGTAGTAAGCCAGAAGGGGAATAACAACTCCCGAGAGATGGTCTACAAGACTGTAATGGATCCCGTTGACACCAGGATGCCTATAGTAGTCCTGGTCAATTCCGGTACAGCTTCGGCTTCCGAGATCGTTTCCGGAGCCCTCCAGGACCTCGACAGGGCGACCATTATGGGACAGAGGACCTTCGGGAAAGGCCTTGTCCAGGGCATCCAGCCCCTTCCCTACAACGGACAGCTCAAGGTTACCATTGCAAAATATTACACCCCGAGCGGACGGTGCGTCCAGGCCATTGACTATGCCCACCGCAACGAGGACGGAAGCGTGGGGCACATCCCGGATTCGCTTACCCATGAATTCACCACTGTCGGAGGAAGGAAGGTCCGCGACGGAGGAGGAATCACTCCTGACGACACCCTCAAGGCACATTCTTACAGCCGCCTGACCTACTCTCTCGTTGTGAACGGCATCATCGAGCAGTACGCCATGAAATATGTCAGCGCCCACCGGAGCATCACCCCTGTCGAATCCAGTCTCAAGGCATATGACAACTCGCCTTCGACGTGGTTCCGTTTCGGCGATGAAGAGTACAGCGACTTCGTCCAGTACGCCAAGGGCCGGGACTTCGATTACCGTTCCAGCGCCAGGGCACTGTTCGACCAGATGAAGGAACAGCTTGAGAAAGACGGACTTGCAGAGAATATGTCATCTGAGCTGGAGGCTCTCCGCAAGGCTCTGGAGATGGACAAGGAACAGTTCCTGCTACTGAAAAAGGATGAAATAATCCCATTCATAGAAGAAGAGATTGCGGTACGCTATTTCTGGCAGACTGCCGGAATCCAGGTCCGCCTTCGCTACGACGATGCCCTGAGGGAAGCCCTCACCAAACAGAGGCTGTTTTGAAATGATTTCCTCTCGTTTCTTATTCTAGCATATGTTTACGATTTTCCTCGCAGCCGTCCTGCCGGCTCTGATCCTGTTCTGGTACGTTTACTCCAGGGACATCACCCCTGAGCCTACCAATCTGGTATTCAAGGGTTTCCTCTTCGGCGGAATCTCCACCTTCGTTTCGACGATGATCTCCGGGCCGCTGATGACCCTCGGAGCATTCACCCAGGAACCAACGACCATCCTCGAATCCATCAAGACTGCGTTTTTCGGTGCGGCAATCCCCGAGGAGTCGGCCAAGCTGATAATGCTCTGGCTCCTGCTCCGTAACTGCAGGGACTTTGACGAGCGTTATGACGGTCTGGTCTATGCCGCTTCGGTAGGACTGGGCTTCGCTACCTTCGAAAACCTTCTCTACGTGCTGAGCGCAGGTGCAGGCTGGTTCGCGGTAAGTGTCAGCAGGGCATTCCTGGCCGTCCCCGGCCATTTCGCCTTTGCCATAGTGATGGGTTATTACTACTCCCGCCAGCATTTCAGCTGGGATGAGAAGGAGAAATCCTCCGCCAGATGGAAGATGTGGCTTTATCCCGTCTTGCTTCACGGGGCATATGACACTATCTGTTTCGTCAGCGGCCTGAGCGAATCGCTCAACCTTATCCTGACCTTCTGCCTTCTCTGGTTCTGCTGGAGGCTTTTCCGCCACACACGCAACCGCATCATAGCCGAGGCAGCGGACAATGCCTCAGGTTCAGGCTATTATGCCGACCATAGGGATTTCTATGCGGATTCCAGGAGGCGCAATGACGGAGGTGGATTCATCTTCGGAGGCCGGGACCTTTTCGGCCGCGACATAGAGTATTACTACAAAGACGGCGACAACTCCGTTGACGAGCAGTAGGGGATTACTCCTCTTCCTGCTTCGTCCATATGAAGACTTTATCTCCCCGGCGGAACCTTCCTCCGGGGATTTTTTCCAGCATTTCAGGCGGAATGCGTACGGAGCACGGGGTGCCTTGCGGGCATATGTCCGCATCTTTCAGGTTGACCCTCAGGTCCTCGACTTTCATCAGTATCGCTCCTGTGGTGGCGCCTGTCACCATAATCTCGTCCCCTTTGCGGAGGGGAGTGGCGGTAACCTCGATTTCGGCTACTTTGATCCGGTCGAACCAATTGGTTATCAGGCCGCAATAGATTTTCTTGCGGGTAGCCTGGCTGCCATAGACCTCCGACCATTCCCCGAGCTTTGCGCCGAGATAATAGCCGTCCCAGAAGCCCCTGTTGAACACTTCGGCCAGTTTTCCTTTCAGGCTGCTCTTGAGTTCCCGGGTGTAGGTGCCGTTGCAGACTGCATCCGCCGCGGCACGGTAGCATTCAGCAGTCCTGCGTACGTACTCGGCACTGCGCGCCCTTCCCTCTATCTTGAAGACCTTTACCCCGGCGTCTATGAACCTGTCCATGAACTCTATGGTACACAGGTCCTTCGGAGACATTATGTACTCGTTGTCTATGTTGAGCTGGTTCCCGCTTTTAATGTCGGTGACCATGTAGCCGTGCCTGCAGACCTGCATGCATTCGCCCCGGTTCGAAGACTTTCCATATGTCATCAGGGATAGGTAGCATTTGCCTGACACCGCCATGCAAAAGGCACCGTGGGCGAACATCTCGAGCCTGACCTGTCGTCCGGAAGGACCGCATATGTTTTCTTCTTCTATCGTCCGGTGGATTTCCTTGACCTGTGCGAGCGAAACCTCGCGGGCCAGTACCACGACATCTGCGAACTGCGAATAGAATCTCAGGGACTCGGCATTGGATATGCTCAGCTGGGTGGAGATGTGGACCTCGAGTCCGATCTTGCGGCAATATGCGATGCAGGCCATGTCCGATGCTATAATCGCATCCACTCCGGCAGCCTTGGCGGCATCCAGAGTTCTCCGCATGCTCTCCAGGTCGCTCTGGTAAAGAGTGATGTTCAGGGTCATATAGGCCTTTACTGAATTGCGGTGGCATTTGCTTACGACCTCATCGAGGTCCTCCGGAGCGAAATTCTTCGCCGATCCTGAGCGCATATTGAGGTTCCCGACCCCGAAATACACGGAGTCCGCACCTCCTTCGATCGCTGCCGCGAGGCATTCGAAATTGCCGGCCGGAGCCATTATTTCCAGTTCCTTGCTGTCCATATGTCCTATCTGAATTTGCGGTCGTCTTCAAGCATTCCCATGTAGGATGAGTACCTCTCGGGGGAGATGGTCCCCGCTTCGAGAGCGGCCTTTACTGCACATCCGGGTTCGTGGGTGTGGGTGCAGGGAGTGAAGCGGCAGCCGTCCGCCACTTTCAGCATCTCCGGGAAGTAGGTGGCTATCTCTTCTTTCTTCAGGTCCACTAGGCCGAATCCCCTGAGACCGGGGCTGTCTATTATGCATCCGCCCGTCGAGATGTTGTACATCTCGTAAAGGGATGTGGTGTGGCGTCCCTGGAGGTGTGCTGCTGAAATCTTTCCGATCTTAGGGGACAGGGCCGGGTCGATGGCCTTGATAAGCGATGATTTCCCGACTCCGGATTCCCCGCAGAAGAGATTGATCCTGTCCTTGCATCTTTCCCTGACCATGTCGATCCCGCTTCCGTCCTTGCATGAAGTGGCGATTACTTCGTAGCCGGCTCCACGGTAGATTTCCATGAAATGCTCTATCGCTTCGGGCACTTCTCCTGCGTACAGGTCAATCTTGTTGAGGACTATCGTCACAGGCACCCCATATACTTCGCAGGTGACCAGGATGCGGTCCAGGAAGGGGAGCTTGATCTCCGGAAAGAACAGGGAGACAATGACATATGCCATGTCGATATTGGCCGCGACAACGTGGGTCTGCCTCGACAGGTTGGTGGAGCGCCTCACCAGGTAGTTCTTCCTGTCCAGCACTTCGACAATCGATGCGGGATTTTCCACAGTGGGATCCTGGTCATAGCTGTACCTTACCTTGTCGCCTACGGCTACCGGGTTGGTGGAGTCGGATCCCCTGAGCCTCACTTTGCCTTTAAGGAGGGCGGGAAATGGATTCCATGCAGGCAGCTCGGAAAGCAAGAAATGGCTTCCCGCATTTTTGACTACAGTCGCTGTGCCTTCAATCTTTACCCCCATAAAAGCTGATTAGGTGGCAAAGTTAATAAAAAGAGTTATATTTGTTTACTAAAACACTGAGCCAATGATTCCCGATGCGAAGATAGAAGCGATTGTCGACCGGATTTTTTCGGATGCCACATTCCCCGAGGAACCGAAGGGGCTGTATGATCCTTTGAGATATATGATTTCACTTGGAGGCAAGAGACTCCGTCCGAAGCTCTGCCTTCTCATATATTCCCTTTGGAAACACGATTTCGATGAAAGCGTTACCGAGCCTGCCATAGGACTGGAGTTCTTCCACAATTTCACCCTCATCCACGATGACATAATGGACAATTCCCCGTTGCGCAGGGGTAAGGAGACAGTCTGGAAGAAGTGGTCTGAAGTCACCGGAATCCTCTCCGGCGACGAACTCTGTATCGAGAGCTTCAGGAGGATTGCGATGGCACCTCCGAAGGTCCTTCCCACCGTGCTCGACGTATTTACCCGCACTGCACGGGAGGTCTGCGACGGGCAGCAGATGGACACTGATTTCGAAGGCCGTGACGATGTTACCATGGAGGAATACATGAAGATGATATCCCTCAAGACTGCAGTTCTCCTGGGGTGCTCTGCGGCAGTGGGAGCCATCATCGGCGGCGCCTCCGAAAAGGATGTGGCCAATCTCTACGATTATGCTTTCCAGACCGGACTGGCCTTCCAGATAACCGATGACCTGCTGGACACATATGGCAATGTGGAGGAATTCGGGAAGCCTATCGGCGGGGACATCATAATGGGAAAGAAGACCTGGCTCGTCACCCGTGCCATGGAGAAAGCCTCTCCCGAGATCAGGGCTGACTTCCTGGATGCCATGCATATGCCTGCGGAGGATGTGATTGCGGATCCTTCTCCGGAAGCTTCCGCGCGGCGTGCTGCCAAGATCGCCCGCGTCAAAAGCATATATGATTTGCTGGAGATCCCGCAGGATGCGGAGCGCGAGATTCTCAGCCTATGTGAAAAAGGACTCGCCTCTGCTTCGAAGTCCTGCGATGGGGTGGCATATGAAATGCTCCGCCGCTTTACGATGAAACTGGTCGGCCGTGCCAAGTAATCACTTCTAAGAAAGAATAATATGAAATCGAGACTATTCCTTGCCCTGGCGGTTCTGGTTCTGTCGGCCGCCTGCAAGCCCTCCAGCCTTGACCTCCCCAGGGGAAAGGCTTCCGCGAGTCTTACCGATGCCGTTGAAAAGTTCGTGGCTGAATCCGAAAAGGACACCAACTGGCATCTCCACAGTGTGATGGTACTCCAGCATGGAAAGGTCCTTGCCGAGAAATGGATGGGAGAAGGCGCTCCCGACAAGCCGCATGTGATGTTCTCCGTCAGTAAGACTTTTACGGCGACGGCTGTCGGTTTCGCCATTTCCGAGGGCAAACTGACCGTAGAGGATAAACTCATTTCCTTCTTCCCTGACCGTCTTCCCGAGAATATCGACGAGAATATGAAGGAAGTGAAGGTGAAGGACTTGCTTACGATGAACGTCGGAATGGAAAAAGAGCCCAGGGCTCAGACCAGGGACGGAAACGGTTCCTGGGTCGAAGGTTTCCTTTCCGCACCGGTTCCGAGGAAACCTGGCACCTATTACATCTACAACAGCATGGCGACCTATATGCTTTCGGCTATAGTCCAGAAGGTCACCGGGGAGAAGGTGAACGATTACCTGACTCCGAGGCTCTGGGAACCGCTGGGGATAGAGAAGCCCCGTTTCGACGAGAGTCCCGAGGGTATCAACTGTGGCGGCTGGGGACTGTTCCTCAAGACTGAGGACATGGCCAAGATGGGCCAGACCCTGCTGAATGGCGGCAAATACAAGGGACGCCAGGTCATTCCTGCCGACTGGGTGGAACAGATGACCACGTACAAGGTTCCGTGCCAGCCTTCAGGCATCCGTCCCGAGGATGTCCCGAATTCCAGGCTTAACAAGGACAATTCCGACTGGGTGCAGGGTTATTGCTACCAGATGTGGCGCTGCCGTCACAATGCTGTCCGTGCAGACGGAGCCCAGGGCCAGTACATCATTGTCATGCCTGACCAGGATGCGGTCGTAATAGTCACGGAGAGCGCCAGGAACCTTCAGAAGGTTCTGGATGCCGTCTGGGACCTCATTCTTCCGGAACTGGAAAAATAGTTGGTAGTCCGAGGGCAGGTCGCAACGACAAACCCGTAGCCGCCCTCGGCTTCGTTGAGAGGGAGGGGCCCACGGGATGGAGAGCGGAGGACAAACTTGTTAGTATGACGTCTCGACATCCCGTGGGAAGGATGGAGCGAAGCGGAAGGTTTGTCGGTGCGACCTGCCCTCAGACTACATCCGGCGTCTCCTCCAGTAGACAGTCAGATAGATACAGCGGACCAGGAGATGGACCATGTACGCGATGAACAAGACGTGCATGGCCATGAAACCGTAGTGTCCCGGCTCACCCGGTCCGGGATCCGGCCCGAAGGACAGGGCCGGGAGTCCGAAGGAAGAGTTCATTATGGAAATTCCTGCTATCCAGACTATTACTGAAATCGCGACAAAGAAGAGGGAAGAGTTTCTCAGCGGGCGTGTCAGGGTCGCACCTACGTAAATCCCGTCCCATGTGAATGCCGGGCATCCCAGCAGGGGCATCAGGACAATCCACGGCACGAACTTGCTTGAGGCCTCAATCACCGTAACGTCGGAAGTGAATATCCGGAACATCGGGACGCTCAGGCAGGCGTTCATCACCATGAACAGGGCGGCTATGGACATGCTCCATATGAATACGTTCCGTATCGTCTTGCTGACCATTTCGCGTTGTTCCTCGCCTATGAAGCGTCCGGTCAGGGCCTCTCCTGCATATGCGAAGCCGTCGGTGAAGAAACTGAAGAGCATCATTATCTTCATGATTAGCGCCCCGGAAGCTAAGAGTACGTCCCCGTAGCGGGCGGATATGGCCGTGAATCCGGTATAGACCACCATGAAGCACAGACTGCGCACCAGGAGGTCCCCGTTGAGGGAGAAGAATTCCTTCATCGCTCTCGGGGCGAAAGCCCGCCTCACATCCTCGAAGTCTATATCCCTGAATACTTTCTTGTATTTGAACGCTACCACCAGGATGCTGAAAGCCAGAGTGGTGTATTGGGCGAAAATAGTACCGGCCGCGATGCCGTCAAACCCCATTGCAGGTATTCCGAGAGCCGGAACGCCGAAAGCCATGCATATGCTTGCCGCCGCATTTACGGAGAGGACCAGGAGGTCCGCGATCATGGGACTGACGCTGTCCTGCATCCCGATGAACCAGCCTTTGAAAGCCATCAGGGAGAGAGCAGCCGGAGCGGCCCATATCCTGATCATGAAATACCGGGTGGCGAGTTCCTGTACCTCAGGAGTGCAGTGGATCACTGCGAAAGCCAGTTTGAGGAAGGGCCATTGGATGGCTACCAGGAGCAGGCCGGCGAGCAGTCCGGTTATGGCTGCCCTGATGAAGATGGCTGCCTGCTCTGCCTTGTCGCCCCTTCCGAAGGCCTGGGCGGTGCTTCCACCTGTCCCTGCCCTCAGGAAAGCGAAGTTCCAGTAGAGGAGGTCGAAGAGGGTGGATCCGACTGTAAGAGCACCTATCAGGACGGCAGCGGCGCCTCCCAGGTGACCGGCTACGGCCATGTCCACCATTCCCACCAGCGGGATGCTGATGTTGGCCAGGATGCTCGGAAGGGCGAGCCTGAGGATTTCCCTGTTCAGTGCTTTCACAGTTGCTAAGTTAGTATAATTCCTGCATCTTTTCTAAATTTGTACGTTCATATGTAATAGCGCCCGAATGAGGTTATACAATTACTTCAGGATCAGCAAGCCGTCAGAGGCAAAGGTCCCCGCGGATCAGGTTGACCAGACTTACAAGAGTCTGAGGAACAAGACTTTCTGGGGCATCACAGTTGCTTACAGCCTGTATTATATCTGCCGGATGACCCTCAGCGTCGTCAAACAGCCGGTAATCGACGGCGGGATCCTCACCGCATCACAGCTCGGAGTGATCGGCTCAGCCCTTCTCTTCGCATATGCAGTAGGCAAATTCATGAACGGCTTTCTGGCCGATTATTGCAACATCCGCCGTTTCATGGGAGCAGGACTGGTCATTTCCGCCCTGCTGAATCTGGTGATGGGCATTTTGGGACTCACACAGAGTACGCTGGGGATATCCTCCCTGGTGCTCTTCATATTGTTCACAGTGACGTGGTGCGCCAACGGCTGGGTCCAGTCCATGGGGGCACCTCCAGCCGTCATAAGCCTGTCCCGCTGGTTCCCGCTGCGTACCAGGGGAACTTTCTACAGCATAGTATGTTCCACTCCATATCTCGGCAAATTCCTGTCGATGGTCCTTACCGGAGCCGTAGTCGCGGCATTCGGATGGCAGTATGGATTCTTATTCGCCATGTTGGGAGGACTCGCAGGCGCCGCTGTGATATATATCTTCGTAAGCGACACTCCTGAAAGCTGCGGTCTTCCATCGGTACAGGAACTCTCCGGCGAGAAGATGCGCAAATCCGACTCCATGCCGACCAAGGAGCTCCAGAAGCACGTAATCAGGCATCCGGGCATATGGATAATCGCCCTTTCGTGCTCCTTCGTCTATATCACCCAATACGGCCTGTCCAACTGGGGAGTGCTTTTCCTTCAGAAAGCGAAAGGATTCTCCCTGACCCAGGCGGCCTGGATAATCGGGTTCTCGGAGTCATTCGGAATCGCCGGGACGGTCCTTTCCGGATGGCTTTCCGACAAGGTCTTCCATGGTAACCGCGCCCTGCCTGTGGCCCTTTCCGGTGCAGTCTGCCTCGCTGCCCTGTGCGCGTTCATGTTCCTGGGCGGATCTGCGGTGATGAACATAGTTTACGTCGGTGTCTTCAGCCTGGCGATCGGTGTGGTCTATTGCATAGTGGGAGGACTGATGGCTCTTGATATAGTGCCCAGAAAGGCCACCGGAGCTGCCCTTGGCATAGTCGGCATCTCCAGCTATGTGGCAGCGGGACTTCAGGACATTATCAGCGGATTCCTGATCCAGGGCGGATCGGACGGAGTCGAGTACAACTTCACTGCAGTTGCCCTGTTCTGGATTGCTGCATGCATAGTGTCGGTAGTAGTACCTGTAGTTGCCTGGAAGTATCTCAGGGAGAAGATAGTCTGAGCCGGCCATGATACTTCGCATTTCCCTTGAATACTATACCCAGCCCCGGGAGACCCTTGCCGTAAATTTCGGAAAGGTATCCTATCCGATGGAATGCGTTTCTCCGGGAAGATGGAGTGTGGATATAGATGGACTGGATTTCGGCCGTCTTCACTCATTCTGTTTCGAGGTCCTGAAGGACGGAGTGCCTGTCCGCAGGGACTGGGGGAAACACAGGCTGCTTGTGCCGTCAGTATCCGTTCCAAAGGTGCTTGACGTCCGTGCAAAATGGCAGGACAGGCCTGCGGAATCTCCGTTCTGGTCTTCTATGTTCACTGATGTGGTCTTCCGCCGTCCTGCTACACGGTCAGCGCGAAAGCCGGGATTCATGACCGGGGCGGGCAATGTAACATTCATCGTGCCTTTTCCCGTAGTAAGGCAGGACGAATGCCTTGCCATCACTGGAAGCGGACCACTTTTCAATGACTGGAAGAAGGCAATGCCGCTGGGAGACGTGCGTTTCCCTGTATGGGACTTGACACTCAATGTCAGCCGTCCGTTCGAATATAAGTTCGTAATCATCGACAAGGAGACCAAGGCAGTGAAAGCCTGGGAGAAGGGAGATAACCATTGTTTGGCATATGTCCCGCCCCGGGATGTGCGCCTGATAGTTTCGGATATAGCTCCCCGGTTCGATGTGCCACGCTGGAGGGGTACCGGTACATCCGTCCCCGTTTTCTCGCTCAGGAGCGAAGACAGTTTCGGGGTAGGAGAGTTCCTGGACATAAAGAAACTGGCCGACTGGGCTGCCGAGACAGGACAGGACGTGATCCAGCTCCTTCCTGTAAACGACACATCCGCCTCGGGCACATGGAAAGATTCCTATCCTTACAACGCGATATCCTCTTTCGCCCTTCATCCCCAGTACATCAACCTGCCCGCCGCCGGGGTCAGGATCAACAAGGAGTACAAGGAACTCCGTAAGGAGCTTAATTCACTGGAAACGCTTGATTACGAGCGAGTGAACCAGGAAAAGAGGAGGCTCCTGAAATCCTGGTTCAGGGAACACGGGCGCAAGATAGCGGAGATGCCGGAATTCCGGGACTTCTGCAAGGTGAATGCGGCCTGGCTCAAGCCATATGCGGCCTGGTGTATGCTCCGGGATGAGTTCGGGACTCCCGATTTCCGCAAGTGGGGTAATTACAGTACATATGGTGCCCGTAAGATAGACAATTACTGCAGGAAGAATGTCTTCGACTACGAATTCTATTGCTTCGAGCAGTTCGTGGCGGATTCCCAGCTGAAAGAAGCTGCAGCATATGCCCATTCCCGCGGGGTCGCGCTCAAGGGAGACATCCCGATAGGAGTCTGCATGGACAGTGTGGATGTCTGGCAGCACCCCTCTCTCTTCCTGCAGGATTCCCTGACGGGCGCACCTCCTGACAGTTTCTCACGGAAGGGCCAGAACTGGGGCTTCCCCATATATAACTGGGAGAAGATGGCCCAGGACGGATATGCCTGGTGGAAGGCCCGTCTGGCAAAGATGCAGGAGTATTTCGACGCTTTCAGGATCGACCACATCCTGGGATTTTTCCGCATATGGGACATTCCCGCGTCCTGCGGTGATGCCCTTCTGGGACATTTTACCCCGGCCCTGCCTTACAGCGGGAAAGAACTCGCGGCCATGGGCTTTGACGTCGTGCGGGATAGGGAACTCTTCATTGAGGATCCCCGCCGCAAAGGATGCTACCACCCCTGCATATGCGGACAGGACTCAGAGGGATACAAGGCTCTCTCTCCGGAGATGCGTCAGGCATATGACAGGCTCCATGAAGACTTTTTCTATCACAGGCATGAAGACTTCTGGAAACGGTCGGCCCTGGAAAAGCTTCCCGCCCTTGTTGATTCCACGCATATGCTCGCGTGCGGGGAGGATCTCGGAATGGTGCCCGGATGCGTGCCTGAGGTAATGCGTTCGATGAATATCCTCTCACTGGAGATCCAGAGGATGCCGAAGAAGTTCGGAGAAGCCTTCGGTGATACATCGGCCTATCCTTATTACTCAGTCTGTGCTACCGGAACCCATGACACATCTACCCTCAGGGGTTGGTGGGAAGAAAATTCCCGGGTAGCGGAATCATTCTGGTGCGATGTCCTTCACCATGAAGGGGAGGCTCCTGTTCAATGCGGGCCTCAGCTCTGCAGGGAGATTGTCGGGCAGCACCTCGAATCGCCTTCAATGCTGGCCATACTCCCTCTCCAGGACTGGCTTTCAACTGATGCAGGGCTCGCGTACGCCGGGAACCCCGCTGACGAAAGGATAAACGATCCTTCCGTGCCGCGGCATTACTGGAGATGGCGGATGCACCTCACGCTCGAGGCCCTTTCAGCAGCCTCAGAATTCAATTCCCGTCTTCGCACCGCAATCCGCGAATCCGGCAGAGGAATCTAGCTCTGCGCCCGGTCCGGGGTGCGGCGGCTTCACTTTATTGGAATATTAACTGTATAGTGTTGTGTTTAACAGGGCCATGGTAAAGCTTGTACCCATTAACTATCTCAGGGAGTTGGGCGGAGACAGGAATGCCAACGTTTAAACCTGAAATAATTGACGCTGGTAAGTCCCCAGGCGAGAAATTGAAAAGGAAAGACCCACCAAGAATCTTGAAACCACGAAGATCGATTTCTTGATTAATGATTCCTCTTTTAGCAATGAAAATGAAATACTGCTGTTTTTCCATCACGTACTCAGCAGTAAAATATGTTTTCTCCTGTTCTGGATGAAATGTCTCCATACATTCTTTTTTCCATGGAGTGCCGTCCACTGCTCTCAAGTAGTCATAAACGGCATTCAAATCGTAATTAATACCAGAATATAATTCATCATCTGATGATCCGGCATTATCAATATCTTTAACATCCAATAAACAATATTCAGGTAACAGTATTTCCGGAGGAGAGAAAGACACTGAAAACCAATCATCCTTATGTGAATCAGCTAATCTTTCAACAATTTGATCTGTTATATCCTCATATACATACACCATCTTGCCCGGGTTGTCTGCATAGTCCACCAATATCTTTTCCATATAGAATCCCGGATAATTTTGGATTGGAGTAAAGTATGATAGAAAGTAAATGTCCTGGTCAGTATTGTTCTGGTACTTTATAGTCAAAATCGGTGTGGATCCTTTGTAACTGAATGCTAATTGGGCAGAAACATCCTGCGAATACATTCGTGTGCAAAGAAAAAGGAATAGGATGATAATTGTTTTATTTACAGACATATCATTTAATTCTATCAAAGAATGCAGAGCAGGCTTCTTCTTCTGTCGAGTAAAAACACAAATTCGTTATTTCTCCTCGCTCTGAATAAAAAACTCGCCATTGTCCATTTTCAAGTTTCTCAATATTCCATCCAGCATACTCCAGAGCAGGTAGTATCCCCCAATAGAAAAGATGTTTCTTATAAAAAATATTTATTATTAGTGAAGATTTATTAATTATAATACTGCGTTTAAAATAAGGGAGTTGCCTTTTTATTGTGCGTCTCAGTTGTCTGAATTTCATGACTTGAAGTGGTTAACAACTTCCAAAACTATAAAATAGTTATGTGAAATTCAATACATCATTGTCTTCATATGAAAATGGTCGAATGCGACAGAATGAGGATTTCCACTCTAGGGCCATTCTGTCGCACGGAAATGCCCCTTCGACCTGGCAGGATTGCGACGGAATGAGAATTTTACTCCCTAGAGCCATTCTATGGCAAAGGGTGAGGGGAAGACCGCTTTTTAATTGCTGCTCCCCGGACCGGGACGCGCCGATTTGGAGACGGCAGGTTCCCGGCAGGACGAGCGGAGTCGGTGTCCCGCGACGGCGTTTGTCTGACGACTGTTGGACTGCTCCATCAGGAGCGGGCCAAAAAGGAGGAGTCCGCCGTCGAGCCGGCGGAGCGAAGTCCTGCCCTGCCGGCGACGCATGAGGCGCGCCCGGTCCGGGGAGCAGCGGCCCTGGAAAGAAATGACTTCACGACCCCTGTAGATTTAGCGATTCAGAGGGGTCGCGCAGCTAAAAACACTGTTTTGGAAAGAAATGACTTCACGCCCCCCCGTAAAACAGGGAAAATACGGGGGACGCGCATAGGAGACAGCTGGAATAAGCCTCGAAAACCCTTCGTCAGAGCAGGACAGAGGCTTCTACGAGAGGCCGGCCGCCATGTGCGTCTTCCTCTTTGTAGCGGATCAGGACTTCTTTAGACTCTCCTGCGAGGAGGTGGAAGTAGTTGTCCTGGTAGAAGACCGGGAGTATTCTTTCCTTGTCCTTCCCGTCTTTGAGGCACAGCCTGACCATCGGTGCAGGGGACTGCGAAATGTTGCTGATCCGTGCCTTGATCACGTGCATCCCCTCGGAATCAGCTTCTCGCGAAGTACTTACCTTAATCTCAGCCTTCGGCAGGGAGGCTATCTCCTTGAAGTCGCCCTTCCCGCTCAGGTCCTGCCAGTAGAAATTGTCCGCCAGGAGCTCGTCACCTGAAAGCAGTTCCAACTGGATGTAATAGTTCCTTGAAAGCCCGTCAACAGGCTTGAGTTCCATCAGCTCTACGGTGCTGTCCTCACGGCTGTCAAGCGAGGCGGAAGTCTCATATGCAACCGAACCGTCGCAGTTCAGGAGCTTGGCGCGGGCGGTGAGGCCTGTACGGTCACCGGCGCTGAGGTTCACGACCTCCACCTTCGAGCTGACCGGATTGAACTGGATCCTCAGCGGAGCACAGCCCTTCTTGGAGCCGAAGTACGCCGCTGTCGGGTCGAGGTAATAATCATATGTCTGCCAGACCATGGACGGCCATGTCGGATGGCTCATCCACAGCAGGAGTCCCATCCTGTGGGCGCTGCGGGACTCGAACATCGCCCTGTAGCCATCATAGTTGAGCCACTGTGCCCTGGCCGCGAACTCCTCCATGCTGGAAGACGGGCCGAAAGCATCTTCGATCAGTTGATTGAAGGACCCGCAGCTCTGTGCGCCGCTTCGTATGTAATCATGGTGTCCCCAGGCTTCTCCCTGCGGCCACTGGTTCTCCTCACGTAGCATCATTGCCAGGCTTTCCGGATTCGGGACATTCGGCATGCCCCTCTCGCTGTGGAAATGGTCGGCGCCGTTCTTGAAAGTAAAGTACTCTTTCGCGGAAAGCGCCCTGTAAGGCCCGTGACCCGTAACCACCTCGTCTGCTGAACTTGGGATGTAGATGATTCCAGGGTGGAGGGAATCCACCAGTTCCTTAAGGCTGCCGTTGAGGTCAGTCGGCGGGAAGCCCTCGTTGCGCCCGCAATAGAGGGCTATGCTCGGATGGGTGTGAGCCATCTTCACCATAGAGGCAGCTGCTGTCATAAATGGTGTGCGCCTGTCAGGATCTGGACCGTCAGCCGGGTTCGCCAGCCAGAAATCCTGCCAGACGGTCACTCCGTGGCGGTCACAGGCTTCATAGAATTCCTTGTCTCCGGTCATTCCGACCCAGTTGCGGATCATGTTGAAGCCCATGTCGGCATGATAGGCCACAGCCGCATCGTATTCGCGGGCACGGTAATTCTGGTAGATCTCCGGGAATCCCCAGTTGCCGCCGTTACCTATGAAACGCCTCCCGTTAATGAACATGTCCAGGATGCCGTTCTCGATGGTGTAGGACATCTCCCTGACTCCGGACTTGAAGCAGAAGGTCTCAGGGCTCTTGCCATCGGCGAAGAAAGAAACTGTCACATCGTAGAGCGATGGTTCCCCGTAGCCGGCCGGCCACCAAAGCTTTGGATTGTCAAATCTCTGGGTCTCAAGCTCATATGTCACGGATTCCCCACCTTTGAGTACTACATCTTTCGCATATGAAAGCGGCCCGTAGCTGACGGAGATTTTGCCGCTGCGGTCCTCTGCTGAGTGATTCGTGAGGCTTACGCGGGTGGAGAGGTCGGCATATGCCGTTGAGGGGAGCGGTAGGTCAGTGTCTATGAATACGTCATCGATTGTGACTCCGCTTTCATGCGACGTGAGGCGGACATCATTCCATATGCCTATGTCGCGTCCGCGAACGGTAGGTATCCAGTCCCAGCCGATCGTGGCGTGGAAGGTCGGGTTGTCGGCACCCAGGATGCCTCCGTTGGTCTCGGACTTGTCATAGCCGGTCTCTTTCACCGCGCCCGGGTTGGCGTTCTGGTGGATCAGGACCGCGAGTGCGTTCTCCTCTCCTTTGCGTACCAGGCCGGTGACGTCGAACTTGGCGTCAGTGAAGCATCCGTCGATGCTCCCGACATATGTCCCGTTGAGGTATATGTCTGCTTTCCAGTTGATTCCGTCGAACTCCAGCATTACAGTCCTGCCTCCGAAATCCTCAGGGACGGTGAAAGTGTCCCTGTACCAGAAATCACTCAGGAAGTAAGACTCCGAAATCTGGAGCTGGTCCATGTCATAGTTGATCCTCGGAATGGCTCCGATGTTTTCATATGATGCGGTCACCGTGCCGGGGACCGTTGCGGGAAGCCATCCCTTGGGGTCATATGCTGTGGTGGAGATGTTTTCTCCGGCCTCGTTGCCTTCTGCCCGACGGAGCATCCAGGCGCCCCTGCGGAGCTCAAGAGTGCCGTTACATGCCTTCGGGGCCTCCTGTGCCGCATATGCCATACCTCCGCGTCCGAGAACCTCCATCTCACTGAGGATGAAGTTGTTCCCGTCGGCGCTGCTCTTCATTTCGACTTTCACGTAACGGGCTTTGCCCTTGAGGGCGATTTCATCGGTGAGGTCATCTCCTCCGGGAAGGCTGGCCGCTTCATTCCATGAAGCTGCATCGTCAGAGATGAGGATACGTCCTTCGACTGCCTTGTTGATCCAGCGGAGGATGACCTTCTCGAGTGAGGATTTCTTTCCGAGGTCGATGTAGAGCCATTCATCGCTGTTCCCCTCGCTCATCCAGCAGCTGTTGAAGTGTTTCGAAGTGAGGATTTCGACCTCGTCATCGTTCCGGTAGGAGTTCTCGTGCCTGTTGTCATATGCGAACTGAAGCGAATGTCCGTCCTTGATGAAGTTCACTTCGCGGACATTTACGAGTCCTGTTTCAGGAAAAGTGGCCTTGTACCATGGATACGAACCGCCTTCGAAGGGGAACCATTCCTGTCCGTCCTGCGATGCTTCGAAAACAGCCTGGGCAGGGCTGCGTCTTCCGTCGGGGCCAGATAAGAATGTGGCATCTGCGGTCATCCTGTCTGCCTGAGGAGGCATTCCGTTGATGAAATGGAATATAACGAAGGGTGGGTTACCCCTGAGGTCCACCCGGGTGTTCCTGTGATTGTCCAGGAGTTTCTCCCTCATATTCTTGGGAACAATGCCGTTCGAAGTAATGGTCTCAAGAATGTAAGGCCTTGTCTCGGAGAGGATTCCGTCAGTCGCGAGCTGGGCGGTAAGATTGTAGTCGATGCTCGATGAGGCCCATGCTGCGCGCATGAGAGCGAGGTTCCTCAAATCATTGCCGGCGTTGGCCGGAAGCGGACCGTCATATTCATCGGGCGATCCGGGGTAGATGCCGGCGCCCCTTGTTTGTGAATGATTGTCAGATGTGCATGCCGCCAGAAGGATGGCGGAAAGTCCGGTCAGGAAAAAATGCCGCAGGTTCATATCTTATTTGCTTTGATTGCAAAAGTAATTGAACTGCGGCAGTTTTCCTAATCATCGGTCTCTTCGGAAAGTAATTTCTGTCTTTCGGCCCTGACTCTTTTCAGGGACTTCTCTCCTCCGATTATGTAAGCGTTTTCTTCCCTGTCCAGTCCGCGTTTCTCGTCAATCTTCTCCCTGAGTTCCAGGAGTTCCCTCTTGTGGTTGATGACCCAGTTCTCGAGGTAGAGGCAGTTGGTTGCCAGGAAGTAGTAAACGACTGTCTGGATGGTCATGTAGAACATCTGGGTGAATGCGGCACTGAGATCTCCTCCTGCGGTGTTCATGTTGAGGAAGGCCTGGACGCCGAATGTCCCCGGGAAAATGTAGGAAACCAGTTTCCAGAACTTAGTGAAACTCGTTGTCGGCCAGGATGTTCCGGTAAGGAAGAGGCAGACAGGGGAGACTACCAGGAAGAGGACGAATACGGTTTCCCTGCGGGATATCAATGTGCTCCATGTCTCGCTGAAGAAGACGCAGTCGGTCACGAAGAAGAGGATCAGCAGGATTACATCCCAGTAGTTTCCTCTCTGAGGCAGGCCGAATATGGCGGGAACGATGAACACGATGTACAGGGACACTGCCATATAGACCAGCCAGTAGGCGGCTCCACGTCCCAGGACGACCCTTCCGACTCCATGTCCTGAGAGCCTGTCTGGAAGTGAGGCAAAGCTGAGGTTCTTCTCCCTCTGAGTGCCGACCAGCATTGACATTCCGTAGAACATGGTCTGCTGGATGATGAGCAGGAGGATTGCCGTTACCAGGAAGAAGTTGTATGAGAATGCCCTGTTGTACGGGTTGTTTTCTTCGTACAGGAGTGGCTTTGTCAGCTGGAAGGATTCCTGTCCGGTGTAGCCCAAGGCATTGTAGCGCTCAATCTGTATCGAACCTACTTCATTGAGCATCACGAAGTTGGACGCCATGAGCAGATTCTTGTAGTACAGGAAGGAACTCATGTCCGCGTAGATTGAAAGGACGGCGGTCTCATTGTGCGCCAGTTTCTGTCCGAAATCCGACGGGAAGAGGACTACGCCCTTTACTTTGCGCTCCTGCATGAGCTTCTGCGCTTCAGCCATATTGATGCATTTCCAGGCGACCTTCACCTCTCTGGTGGCATCCAGCTCACGTATATATCTCCTGCTTTCAGGGCACGCGGCTTCATCCACAATGGCTATCGGAGTCTCGTTGAGGACTCCGCGCATGTAGAGCACGTTGTACAGGAGAGGATATGCAAGTCCTGCCACGAAGAATATGAGCATCACGCCCCAGTCGCTGAATATCTGCCGGAGTTCATGTGTGCATATGCCCCAGAAATCCTGGAGCCATTGCCCGAAAAATGTCTTTTTCTCTTTCATCTTTTACTCTTTCGGGAAATTCTGGTTGATGAACGCTCCTTTGAGCCTTGGCAGTATCACGAGAGGCACCAAGAGGAATAAAAGCATATGGATCGCCTCAGGCCACCATCCTGCGAATCCGGCCCCGAAAATGTCCTCCTGGACGTAGAACAGGTAGTAATGCCTAAGCGGGAAGGCTTCTGCGAGTCCCCTGATCCATGGAACCATGGCTTCGAGGGGCAGGGTGAATCCTGAAAGCGAGAATCCCAGGACGCTGTAGAGTGCTCCTACGGAGAGGGCGAGACGCGGTACGGGAAGGCATCCGAAGAGGAACACAGCTACCGCTTCGCTGGAAAGGACCAGGAGGATGATGGCCAGGAACATGTTCCAGATTGAGCCTTGCATCGGGAATTTCAGCCAGTCGTACATCGCCAGGATCAGGAGCAGCCCTATCGCAGAGAACAGGACGGTGTATATGGCCAGCTTTCCTGCAAGCACGTTGAAGATGGAATCTCCCGCTGTCTTTACCAGATGCCTGGAAGTCTCGTACTTGAGTTCCATTCCCAGAGTGTAGATGATCATTATTATGATCACCAGCTCAAGGGTGCCAGGGATCATTATGTTTGACAGGTAATAGCCGTAGTTGGTGTAAACGTTCCCTATCTGGTGAGTGTCGATGTCTATTGGGCGGATGAGCCCCATTATCTGGTTGTCAGGGACGCCCCTGGCCCTGAGTACCTCCCTCTGGACAGCTCCGTTGGTGAGGTTTACCATTGTCAGGAGATCCTTGTAGGCCAGTGCCCCGCTGACGAAGTAGAGTCCGTTCACGTAGAATGTGATCGAGGGCTGGCGGTTGGAAAGCAGGTCTGAATACATGTTCTTGGGAATAACGCAGAATCCTGCGATCTTCCCTTTCTGCATCTCCAGCCTTGCCTGGGAGAAATCGTCGAATTCGATTACCCTTCCAAGCTGCGTAGCGTCGAGCTGCCTGCGGAAATTCCTGGAAACCGAGGAGTTGTCATTATCTACGACTCCGATGGGCAGGTCCTGTGGGAGGCCACCTTTAAAAAAGGTGAAGAAAAACAGGGCGATGAACAGCATCACGCCGACGGATCCGAAGATATAGATCGGATGCTCCTGTATGATGCGGAATTCGCGGCGGATTACTGCCCATATGTAATTCCATACTCCCATGGATTATTTCTTCTTAGTAGCCTTTACTATCGCTGTCATGCCAGGGCGCAGGCCCTTGACTTCAGTGTTGGGAACAGCCCGTACTTCGAAAGTCTTGGCGTCATACATTCCGGTTTCTTTTGTGGCTTTCCAGGTGGCGTAGGACTCGCGGACTGCAAGATAGTTGACTGTGGCGGTAACCTCGGTGCCGTCGAGGGCGGGAACTATAACCGTAATCTCGTCACCCTGTGAAAGACCGTGGAGGTAGTCTTCGCGGACATTGAAGGTGAACCAGGAGTCTGCGAGGTCGGTCACGGAGATGACAGGAGAGCCGGTTCCTACCAGTTCTCCGACCTTTGGGTAGACTTCGGAGACGATTCCGTCAGCAGGGGATGTGAGGTAAAGCTCACCCATATAGCCTTCAACTTCCTGCATAGCACCCATGGCTCTGTCAACCAGACCCTGGGCAGCCATGCGGTCTTCAACCCTGGCGCCTTCTACGGCCATGTCGTACTGGCTCTTGGCGGCCCTGGTCTGGGCAACTGAAGCGTCGTACTTTGCCTTTGTCTCGTCATATTTCTGCGCGGAGATTACCTTCTGGTCGTAGAGGTTCTTCACCCTTTCGAAGGATTTGCGCATGACGTCTTCCTGGACCTGAGCCTGCTGCCAGAGTTCATAGGCTCCCTGGATCTGCTCCTTGCGGGCTCCGTTGCGGGCCTTGAGGTTCTGCGCCTCGGCAGACTTGACTGCGCCCTGTGCCTGGGCCATCTTGGCCCTTACTTCGGGGGAGTCTATGAATGCGATGGTGTCGCCTTTGCGGACCATCTGGCCTTCTTTGACATACAGTTCCTCAATCCTTCCGGGGACTTTCCCGGATACCCGGTATTCGGAGGCCTCGGCCTCACCCTGGATGATCAGGGGCTTGGGCTTGGAGACGAAATAACCTATAAGTGCGATGAGCACTATGATGCTCAGCAGGGCGATAACGCCGATTACCAGGTTGTAGTTTTGTTTTTTCTCTGACATATCGTTTGTTCTTTTATAATTCTACTTTGTTGCAGGCTCGAGGTCGGATGTGTAGTTTCCTTCCGCCTTCATGAGATTGACATTGTTCATCTGGAGTTCTATGCCTGCGTCTATGTACTCTGACTGTGCCTGGAGCCATGCGGTCTGCGCCTGAAGGGTTACAAGGGTCTCCACGACACCTTCATTGAATCCTACCGTTGCCTTGCGCAGGTTCTCTTCTGCATTTTCCAGGTTGCTCTCGGCCATGATGAGTTTTTCATATGCCTCTCCCTGCTGCTTGCGGAGTTGGTTTACCTGGAGGTTTATGAGATTCTTCGCGTCCTCGAGCTGGCTTTGGTAAAGGGTAGCCTCAGCCTTGGCCTTCCTGGTCTTCTGAAGGGCTTCGAAGCCGTGGAAGATGGGGACCTTGAGCATCACTCCGGCGCTGAACATTCCTCCGAACTTGTTCTGGAATCCGTTGACTGAGTTTGGATTAGTCCACATATAGTTAGCGACGAGGGCTACCTGAGGCAGCATGTCGGCCCTGGCTACGTCCACTTTCTTTTCATATATCTGTGATGCCAGTTCGAGGCTTCTTGTCTCGGGCCTGTCGGAGTATATGCTTTCCATGTCTTTTTCAGGAGTCATCTGCGGGGCGGGGATCTTGTCGAGATTCTCGTCGGCAAGTGTGACCGGGGTGTTAAGGTCGAGTCCGATCTGTTTGCAGAGAAGCATCTTGGAGAGGGTGAGTCCGTTCTGTGCACGTGTCTTGAGCATGTCGGCTTCGTTGGCCTTCACCTTTATCTGGAGTCCGTCGGACTCGGTAGCTACGCCCTCGTTTATGGATATGCGTACATTGTGCTCCATGTCATGGAGAAGGTCTGCATATGCCTGGGCGAGTTTCAGCTTATTTGCGAGGGAAACGACCTGCCAGTAACTCTGGTCAAGGGTTACGAGGGTCTCTTCGTATTTCTGGTCATACTGGGAGCGCTGGAGCTCCTGTGCCAGGGCGGCGATCTTGTTGGCCGCGATTATCTTTCCTCCCATGAATACGGGTTGCTGGAGGGAAACGCCTGCCAGCCAGACATTCGTGATGTCCAGATGAAGGGCGTCATCCATTTTGGTGCCCAAGGCATTCACCGCCGCTGCCATTTCGTCAGTGGACAGAGAAGATATAGCTCCAGCAACTGTCTGCCACATCGGGCTGGATGCGAACTCCATTGCCGCAGCCGGATTCGACATAATGGCCTGGGTCAGTCCCTGCTGGAAATTCTGCATCGCCGTGCCGAGCTGCTCCGACATCGCTGTTCCCAGGTTCTGAAGCTTCATTGAGGCCTCGTCGCTGATCAGCGAGATGTCGTGGCTGTTATACATGTAAGCGCCGGTTGCGCTGATGTTCGGGAAATAATTCGCGAGGGCTATCTTCTTGTCATACCCCGCCATTTCGTACTTCGTCCTGGCCTGCTTCAGGTTCTCATCTTCCTGGATCGCCATCTGCCTGCACTCCTCGAGGGTCAGTGTGCGCTGTGCTCCCGAACGGAGGGGCAGAAGCGAAAGAACCAGAAGAGAAATCAACAATCTTTTTGAAATCATATGCTGTATAGTTATTATCATTTGGTCTAATTTTCATTCTTTGTTTGCGCGACGCTTCCACTGCAAAATAATTGCCATTATTCGCTCAAAAGTTAGCATTTTTCATGCATTTATTGTCAAAAGGTAGAATTTTGCGAAAGATTGCGATAAATTGAAAACTTTTTGTATTTTTGTAATGTTTTAACCAGGCTATTCAAAATGGATTCTTCTTTACATTATGTCAGCATACCCGAACTGAGATCCGCATTGTCATTCGCGGATTCTTCCGGTTTGGGCGATGATTTCTTCGTGGCTGAAATCCAGTACTCCGGAGATCACACTACCTTCCAGTTTCCTTTCCGTTTTGACGGATATATGGCTATGTTCGTCGTATCTGCCAAGGCGGGACTCGGTGTCGACATAGACCTAAACCATTATGATATCACCGGCAATGCGATGATTTTCTTCACTCCCGGCAACATTATCAGGATCGATGACAGCATCAAGGACCTGGAGGAAGAGAAAGACACCAAGATCGTAGTTGTCGCCATGTCCAAAGATTATGTCGGCAACATCCACTTCGATTTCAACAAGCTCGTCGTGGAGAGCCTGTCCATCCTGAATCATCCATATGTGGAGTTGTCATGGTCTGACATCCAGATCCTGTCAAGGTATCTCCTGACAATCAGGGAAGTCCTTGGGCGAGACCTCGTTCATAAGAAGGACATCATGGGGTCCCTCCTTTCATCGATCTTCTACCTGATTGCTTCTCTCTGGACTGACAAGCTGGCAGTTGCCAGGGTGGATGTGATAACCGGGGACTCCTCCCGTGCCCACAGGGTGTTCAGGAATTTCCTTGACCTGGTGACTGAGTATCATGCTTCAGAAAGGGGGATGGGGTTCTATGCCCAGAAGCTGAACCTCACTCCGAAATACCTTTCCAAACTGGTCAAGCAGGTGAGTGGCCGTTCCGGTCCTGACTGGATCGACGCATTTGTCATCCTTGAGGCCAAGAACATGTTGAAGTATTCAGGTTCCAACATAAAGGAAATAGTCTACAGGCTGAATTTCCCGAACCAGAGCGTCTTCTACAAATTCTTCAAGGCACATACGGGAATGACTCCCAGCGAGTACAGGAATTCCTGACCGCGGGGAGTCATTCTCCGATAAAGAACTCTTATTACAGTTCCCAGGCGAGGGCCGATGCACCCAGGATGGCTGCGTCGGACTCTTTCAGCTGTGAGTAGATAAGCCTGATCTTGTCTCTCCACAGTGGGAGTACATTGGCGTTCATAGCCTTCTGGATCGGGTCCGTGAGGAACTCCTTGGCATGTGCAAGACCGCCGAAGAGGACTATGGCCTCGGGTGAAGAGAACTGGATGAAATCTGCGAAAGCCTGTCCGAGGATGGTGCCGGTGTACTCGAAGATCCTGATTGCCAGTTTGTCTCCGTTCTTGGCTGCGTCAAAGACGTCCTTGGAGGTGATCTTGTCCAGGCTGCGGAGCTCGGAGGGCTCATCGCTCATGTCGAGCCATTCGCGTGCGGTGCGGGCTACTCCCATTGCTGAGCAGTAAGCCTCGAGGCAACCGGTCTTGCCGCAGTTGCAGGGACGTCCGTTGTGGCGTACGACACAAGTGTGTCCGAGCTCTCCTGCGAATCCGTCATGGCCATAAACCATTTTGCCGTCGATTACGATTCCGCTGCCGACTCCGGTGCCGAGGGTGATCATGATGAAGTTCTTCATTCCCTTTGCGGCGCCATAGGTCATCTCACCCATGGCTGCGGCGTTTGCATCATTGGTAAGTGCTACCGGAAGGCCTCCCATGGCCTTTGAAAGCAACTTTGCAAACGGAATGTGTCCGTTGACGCCCCAGGTCAGGTTGACTGCATTCTCAATCTCACCGGTGTAGTAGTTGGCATTGGGAGCGCCTACTCCGATTCCGCGGATGGAACCTTCAGCGTCTGCATCGGCGATGAGCTTGCGAAGTGCAGAAGCCAGTTCGGCGATGTAGTCCTTTACGTCAGTGTGGTTGTCGGAACGTACAACAGTCTGTGCGAGGACAGTTCCGCGTGCATCAACGATGCCGCATTTGGAGGTCTGTCCGCCTATATCTATTCCTATAACGACTTGCTCATTCATATGCTTATGCCCTGGGTTTGTTTACCTTGGAGCCGATGGCGGCGAAGTAGAGGATAAGTGCGAGACCTGCGACGATCACCCAGTAGCTGGGCATGTAGCCGGCCTTGTCAGCGATGGCGTTCTGGATGACGGGGAGGATACCTCCGCCGACTACCATCATCATGAAGATACCTGAAGCCTGAGCGGTAGATTTGCCGAGGCCTTCAACTGCAAGGTTGAAGATTGCGCCCCACATGACAGAGGTGCAAAGACCGCAGAGGACGAGAAGGAGGGCCGAGAGGGGAACGGTGACCATTGCGAAGCCGTTACCGGTGAAGGCCGGGAACTTGGTCTGTACGCTCGGGCTGATGAACATTGCGCAGAGCACGAGGATGATAGCTACGGAAGCTACGCAGGTGAGCTGGGTCTTGCTGGATACCTTTCCGGAGATGAAGCTGGAGACCAGACGACCTACGAGCATGAGGAGCCAGTAGGTACCTGCGACGAATCCGGCTGTCCTGACGGCTACCTCGGGCAGCAGGCCCGCGCCCTTGGCTGAACTGTCGGCCAGATAGAAATTGAGGGTTCCGGGAATACCTACCTCGACACCTACATAGACGAAGATGGCGATGATTCCCCAGATGAAGTGTTTGAATTTCATGGGGCTGACAGCCTCACCTTCTTCGTTCTGCTCAGGATCGCTGATCGGGATGAAGAGGAGGATGAGGAATGCAAGCGCGAATACACCCATTGCGAGGAAGAGAACCGGGTTCACGTCAGTGATGGCGGTCTTCGGGGTGAGGGTGCCGATCATCATACCTACGAGCATAGGAGTAAGGGTAGCCATGAGGGAGTTGAAAGTTCCACCGTACTGGATGTACTGGTTGCCCTTCTTTCCACCGCCGCCGAGCAGGTTGAGCATCGGGTTGACCACGGTGTTGAGCATGCAGACGGAGAATCCGGAGATGAACGCACCGAGGAGATAGGTGATGAAGTTGGTCGGCCATGCTCCGACAACTCCGGAGAGGAACTGTACGAATACTCCGAGGAGGCCGACTGCGATAGCGATGAGGGCCGTCTTCTTGTACCCGAACTTCTTGAGCATGTTTCCTGCCGGGATACCCATGAAGAGGTAAGCGAGGAAGTTCATCGCGTTACCCATCATTCCGAGGGTGTTGGAGCCGGCGATCTGGGGCTGCATTTTCCAGATGTTGCCGATAGGAGCTGCGAGGTTCGTAACGAATGCGATCATTCCGAACAAGAAAATCATCGTGATGATACCAACGATGTTTCCGTTTTTCTTTTCTGCCATTTTATGTGGTTTTTGATTGTGAGTATTATTCTGCTAGAACGGGAGGTCGTCCACGCTCGTATCTTCCGCCGGCATGTCTTCATATGAAGGAGCCGGAGCGGAAGGTGCGGGATTGTCATATGATGGGGCAGGCGCGGCATATGCTTGTGCCGGAGCCGCCTGGACCTGGGGTTGTGCGGGGCTTATCTTCCATGCGCGGAGGTCGTTGTACCAGCGTCCGTTGTATTCGCGGGCGCGGATGTTGAACGACACCTTCAGGAGGTCGCCCTCATTGAACCGGTCGAGCTCGGAGACTTTGTCCTGTCCCCAGGCTGTGATGCATACCTCGGAATTGAAGTTCCCGTCCGGGTATTCCAGGACGAATTCCTGTTTTGCCCAGTCGCCGCGGGCGGATCTCCCGGATTGAGCCTGGAGTTTCCGCCGCAGTGTACCTTCTATCTCAAAGTTCGGCATCTCGGTCCTTACTTTTCAGGCTCTACGAAGGGGCTGACCTTTACGAGATCGACCTCGAACTTGAGGGGAGTGTTGGGCTCGATGCCTGCATTTCCCATTTCGCCATATGCAAGGTTGGAGGGAATGACCAGGATGGCCTTTCCGCCCTGTCCGATGAGCTTCAGACCCTCGGTCCAGCCGGGGATGACCTGGTTGAGAGCGAAGCTGATGGGCTCGTCTGTGGTCTGGTCGAATACGGTTCCATCAGGACGGGTGCCAACGTACTTGACAAGCACGGTGTCCCTGGAGTCGACAGCCTTTACATCGTCGCCGGGAGTGACGATGGAATAGATGAGGCCGGTCTCACTGGTCTGGTATCCTTCCTTGGTCTTGAACTCTGCGAGGAACTTGTCCTCTTTCTCAATGTTGAGCGCGCTCCTGTAAAGGCGGCGTTTCTGGAGATAGTCGTTGAAGAGTTCATTCATCTTGTTGGGATCGATCTTGAACTGCTTAACGAAGTTGGTGTCCTGCTGGTCGCCTTTGGCATTGATGAAGTCCATCATTCCCTTCTTTACCTGCGCGAAATCCAGGTCGCCGAAATCGTATCCCTTGATAAAGCTTCCGAAGTTGATACCGACGAGATATGATACGGAATCAACCTGCTTTTTGGATGGGAGAAGGCTCTTGGGATTGATATTTCCTTCCGCTACCGCTGCATCGTCCCCACTGGGTGCTGCTTCGTTGTTTTTAGCTGAGTTGCAAGCAACTGCGACAGAGAAAATGAGCACTGCCGCTGTCAATTTGATGAATTTCATATAAAAACGTTTTTTAAACAAATACTAATCAAGTCATTGACCCAACGCGGGCCGTCTTGCAAATATCGCAATTTTTATTGTAATAGGCTATAAAAACCCCATTTTAATTTGCCGGGGATTTTGAAATGTCAAAAAAACGTCTTAAATTTAGCTACCAAACTGATTGATATGACCGACTCATCTGCCATCCATTCCAAGTTGAAAGAATTTTTCGGCTACGATTCTTTCAAGGGAAACCAGAAGGCAATCATCGACAACCTGCTCGAAGGAAAGAACTCTTTCGTGCTGATGCCTACTGGGGGTGGTAAATCCTTGTGCTATCAGCTGCCGGCCCTTCTTATGGAAGGGACTGCGATCGTCATATCCCCGCTCATCTCCCTTATGAAGAACCAGGTGGATGCGATACGCGGTTTCGTTTCCGGAAATGAAGGCATTGCCCACTTCCTGAACTCCTCTCTCAACAAGGCAGCCATAAGCGCCGTCAGACAGGACCTTGTCACCGGGGTTACGAGGCTTCTCTACGTTGCTCCCGAGTCCCTCACGAAAGACGAGAACATAGCCTTGCTCAAGGAGATAAAGATCTCGTTCTATGCAGTTGACGAGGCGCATTGTATCTCCGAGTGGGGGCATGACTTCAGGCCTGAATACAGGCGTATCAGGGAGATCATCAGTGTCATCGGGAATGCCCCGGTGATAGCACTCACTGCTACAGCTACGCCGAAGGTGCAGCATGACATCCTGAAGAACCTCGGGATAGAGGATGCCACGGTGTTCAAGTCCTCCTTCAACAGGCCGAACCTCTACTATGAAGTAAGGGAGAAGGTCGATCCGGAGAAACAGATAGTCAAGTACATAAAGCAGAATCCCGGGAAGTCCGGAATCATCTATTGCCTCTCCAGGAAGAAGGTGGAGGAACTGGCTGATCTCTTGTGTCTTAACGGAATCAAAGCCCTTCCTTACCACGCCGGTCTCGATGCCAAGACCAGGGCCGACAACCAGGACCGGTTCCTGATGGAGGACGTGGACGTTATAGTGGCTACGATCGCCTTCGGAATGGGAATCGACAAGCCGGATGTCCGTTTCGTCATCCACTATGACATTCCAAAGAGCCTGGAAGGCTATTACCAGGAAACCGGACGTGCCGGACGCGACGGACAGGACGGGCAGTGCATAACTTTTTACAGTTACAAGGACATCCAGAAACTCGAGAAATTCATGCAGGGGAAGCAGGTTGCCGAGCAGGAAATCGGACAGCAGCTCCTCAATGAGACCATAGCATATGCCGAGACATCCGACTGCCGCCGCAAGGTGCTTCTCAATTATTTCGGAGAAGATTATCCGGAGGACAACTGCGGGGCGTGCGACAACTGCCTCTATCCTAAGAAGAAGGTGGACAGGAGCAAGGAGATGTGCCTTCTCATAGACCTTGTGGAGTCCCTTCCCGAGCATTTCAAGATGGAACACCTGGCGGCCATCCTGGCGGGGAATTCCAATTCCCTGATCAAGTCCTACCACCATGACCAGTTGCCGTTCTTTGGAGCCGGAAAGGAGCATGATGCCAAATTCTGGTGCATGCTCATGCACCAGGGACTTATCCTCCATTTCATTTACAAGGAGATAGAGAAATTCGGGCTGATCCATGTCACCGACAGCGGCCGTGGTTTCAGGGCGGCTCCAAGCCCTCTCATGCTCCCTGATGCCACAAAGGTGGAGGCCGGAAGCGGGGATGATGACGATGATGCCGCAATGGAGTCGGTGGCCAAGAGCGGTTCCGCCGGGGGAGACCAGATCCTCCTTTCGATGCTGAAGGATCTCCGCCGCGACATGTCCAGGAAGCTTCATCTCCAGCCTTGGATCATATTCTCCGATCCGTCACTCGCGGATATGAGCATAATGTATCCGATAACCCTCGAGGAGCTCAGGCGCTGCCAGGGAGTCGGCGCCGGAAAGGCCCAGAAATTCGGGGAAGAGTTCATCAAGCTCATAGCGAAATATGTGGAGGAGAATGAGATAGAGCGTCCTGAGGACTTTGTCCTTAAGGCTCCTCCCAAGAAGTCCGCCAACAAGATCTTCATCATCCAAAGTATAGACAGAAGGATGGAGTTGGAGGACATTGCTGCCGCCAAGGACCTTGACATGGATGAACTGATCAGTGAGATCGAAGCCATAGTTTCCGCCGGGGCCAAACTTGACATCAATTATTATATTGAGGAGAACCTGGACGAGGATGTGGTGGACGAGATCTACGCCTATTTCCGCGATGAAGCAGCCTCTGATTCTGTGGAAGAGGCGGTCGCCGCCCTTGGAGGGGACTTTACGGAAGAGGAGATCCGCCTGGTCAGGATCAAGTTCCTCTGTGAAGTCGCAAACTGACGTCCGGAGGTGCGCTCAGACAGTTTCAATAAGACCATTACCCTTCAGGACGCCGTCAGGCTTTCAGGCCCGATGGCGTTCAACATCATGCTCAAGCCGGCCGGTTCGCTGTGCAACCTGGACTGCAGTTACTGCTACTATCTCGACAAATCCAGCATATACGGAGGGCGTGAGCCCAGGATGACCGAGGAGATGCTCGAGACCGTGGTGAGGGAGTATATCAATGCGAATGATGTGGAAGAGGTCTCTTTCAACTGGCACGGAGGGGAGCCCCTGATTCTCGGCCTGGACTTCTACCGGAAGGCCCTGGAGTTCCAGAAGCGATATGCCGGAGGAAAAAAGGTCCTCAACACCATCCAGACCAACGGCACGCTCATTACCAGGGAATGGGCCAGGTTCCTCGCAGAAAACGGATTCCTGACAGGAATTTCCATAGACGGTCCCAGGGACGTCCATGACCGGTTCCGGAAAGACAAGGGTGGCGCCCCGACTTTCGACAAGGTAATCCGCGGTTTGCATATGCTTCAGGATGCCGGAGCGCAGTTCAACACGATGTCGACCGTAAACAGCGCATCGGAGGGCAGGGGACTGGAGATCTACCAGTTCCTCAAGTCGCTGGGCAGCAATTATATGCAGTTCATGCCCGTGGTCGAGCATGTGAAGTATCCGCTCCGCGCGGACGGTAAGCCCGACAAACGCGCCCGCCCCCACATTGTCAGTCCATATGAAGAAAACGCCCTGCTGGCGCCCTGGTCGGTCAGCTCCGTTGCATTCGGGAAATTCCTGTGCGACATATTCGATTACTGGGTGCGCAATGACGTTGGCAGGTGCTTCGTAATCACTTTCGACGCGGCGCTTGCGAACTGGTGTGGAGTCCAGTGCGGAACCTGTGTTTTCGCGCAGACCTGCGGAGGCAACTCGGTGATAGAGCACAACGGGGACCTTTACCCCTGCGACCACTTCGTGTATTCCGGAATGAGCCTTGGAAACATATGTGAATCAAGCATAAGGGAGATGATGGCGTCCCCTGCGCAGGTCAAGTTCGGCATAGACAAGCGCAACACCCTTCCCCGCAAATGCCGCGGCTGCAAGTATCTCTTCGCCTGCTCCGGGGAATGCCCGAAGCACCGTTTCAACAAGACGGATTCCGGCGAGACCGGCCTGAACGCCCTGTGCGACGGCTACTACATGTTCTTCAACCATGTAGCCCCATATATGGATTATATGAAAAGCCTCCTCGAAAAGCAGCTTCCTCCCGCTCTCGTCATGCCTTGGGCGAGAGGACTTTAGAACGTCTCCTTGATCTGGTAGTCGTTGCGGCCTGAGGAGGAGCGGGAGATCATCTCGCATATGAATCCGGCGAGGAAGAGGAGGAATCCCAGCACTACGGCCACAAGGGCCAGGTAGAACAGCGGTTGGTCAGTGACCGCCCTGTAGTGGACGCCCTGCGCCTGGTGCACCAGCTTCGCTACGATTATCCATATGGTCATGATGAATCCCACTACGAACATCAGCAGGCCCGGATAGCCGAAGAAATGCATAGGCTTCTTCCCGAAGGTGCTCAGAAATGAGAGGGAAATCAGGTCCAGCAGCCCGTTCACGAAGCGGTTCATCCCGAACTTGCTCTTGCCGTATTTCCGTTTCTGGTGGAAAACCGGCTTCTCCCCGATCTTGTCGAACCCGGCGTTTTTGGCGAGGTAGGGGATATAGCGGTGCATCTCGCTGTAAACCTCTATGTTTTTCACCACCTCGTTCCTGTAGGCCTTCAGCCCGCAGTTCATATCGTGAAGGGATATTCCCGTGACCAGCCTTGCGGTAGCGTTGTAGAGCTTTGACGGCAGGTTCTTGGTGAGCTTGTTGTCCTGACGGTGCTGCTTCCAGCCCGACACCAGGTCGTAACCTTCCTCCAGGATCATCCTGCGCATTTCGGGGATCTCTTCGGGGGAGTCCTGAAGGTCGGCATCCATTGTCACGACTATTTCGCCCTGCGCCATCTTGAACCCCTCGTACAGGGCTGCGGACTTTCCGTAATTGCGCCTGAAGCGGATGCCGTGAATGGCCGGATTCTCCGCTGAAAGGGCCTTTACAGTGTCCCAGGACCCGTCGCGGCTCCCGTCATCGACCATTATGATCTCATATGTGTATCCTTCCCCGGACATTACCTTCGCTATCCACTGCGTAAGCTCGGGAAGCGACTCGTTCTCGTTGAGGAAAGGTACTATGATGGAAATATCGAGTGGATAAGTCATATGCTGCTAAATATCGTCGTCGTCATCTGCTTCTACCTCGGCGAAGGGGTCGGCCTTCGGAATGTTCTTCGAGAGGATGGCGGAGAGGATTACTCCGAAAAGGAAGCAGTATATAATGGTGGTGAAGAAAGATATGACCGGCATCTTGGGCTCCATGGCGGTAAGGGCCTCCTGGGAGTTGGAATCCAGCATCGGGCCCATCTGCTCGAAGAGCTGGTCGAATGTCTCCGAAAGGGAGTCCGGAGATATGTAAAGCATATTTATCAGGGTGAAGGCGGAGCAGATGATTGCGGAGAAAAGGGCGATCCAGACTCCCAGACGGAAGGTATCTGCACCGATCACGCCGTCATATCCGGCCACAAGCTTTTTCATGAAGAAACGCATCAGGAATATGCATCCCAGGAATTTGGCGAGCCAGAGGAAGAATCCCAGGACTCCGGTGAGGGCGGGACTGTCTATCTTCCCTGCAAACTGGGAAGCAAGCATGAATAAAATAGTTACCAGCCCCAGGATGAGCCCGTCCTTTCCGGCTTCGTTCCTGATTATACTGTTGTTGATCTTTTCCATTTAGAGTCAGTGAATAGGTTTTGTGAATTACAAAGTTACAAAAAAGTCTTATATTTAGGCATGAAAAAGATATTGATAATTCTCGTTGCGGCTCTCTTCTCCGTTATCGACGCGAAATCCGCGCAGGAGGAAGCCCGTCTTCTCAGGTTCCCCTCTACCAATGGCAGTGAAATCGCATTTTCATATGCAGGAGACATATGGACGGTCCCGGTTTCAGGCGGTCTGGCGCGGAGGCTCACATCGCATATCGGTTTCGAAGCTTTCGCCCGATATTCTCCTGACGGGAAGAAAATAGCGTTCACCGCGGAGTACGACGGTAACCGTGAAGTCTATGTCATGCCGTCTGAGGGTGGTGAGCCCAGGAGGCTGACGTTCACATCCACCAACTCGCGTGACGACATGGGCGACAGGATGGGACCCAATAACATCGTAATGTGCTGGACTCCTGATGGTTCCGGGATCGTTTACCGCAACCGTATCGGGGACGGCTTCCAAGGAAAGCTCTGGATAGTACCGGCGGAAGGCGGCATGCCCGAGGAGATTCCCCTACCGGAGGGAGGCTTCTGCTCATGGTCACCGGACGGCAAAACCCTGGCCTACAACAGGGTGATGCGCGAGTTCCGTACCTGGAAATACTATCGCGGCGGAATGGCCGACGACATATGGACATATGACACAAAGGCGAAGAAGGTGAAGAGGATAGTGGAGAACAATGCGCAGGACATATTCCCTATGTGGGTCGGCAAGGAGATCTTTTTCGCCTCCGACAGGGATATGACCATGAACCTCTTCAGCGTTGATCCCGCCAGCGGCAAGGTTACCAAGGTGACGGACCACACCGATTACGATGTCAAGTTCCCCAGCACCGACGGGAAGACCATAGTCTATGAGCAGGGCGGATGGATCTGGCGCTTTGATCCTTCGACCCGCAAGTCGACCAAGGTCAGCATTACCCTGGGGGCTGAGGATGTGCAGGCAAGGCCCTCACAGGTAAATGTTTCCAGGAACATTACCGCCGTCAGCATCCCGTCTTCCGGGAAGAGGATGGCCGTTACCGCCCGCGGCGAGGTCTTCGACGTTCCGGTAGGACAGGGTGTCACCAGGAACATCACCCGCACTTCCGGAGCCAACGAGCGTGGCGCTGACTGGAGCCCTGACGGCAAGTGGATAGCTTACATCAGCGACATTACCGGGGAGACTGAGGTCTGGGCCAGCCCCTCCGACGGGGGTGACCCGGTTCAGCTGACCAAGGATAACGACACATATATCCGGTCGCTGCAGTGGACTCCTGACGGAAAGACCATATTATACACCGACCGTGAGAACAGGCTGGTGGCTTTGGATTTCGCTTCGAAGTCCAAGAAGGTGCTGATGCAGAATCCCGAGGCTGAATTCCGCGGAGTGTCCGTTTCCCCGGATTCGAAATGGCTCGCTTACACCAAGCCTTCGGAGAACGACATGAGCGTAGTGTTCGTTTACAATATCGCTTCCGGAAAGGAGATCCAGGTCACCGAGAACCTCTACGATTCCTACTCCCCGGTTTTCTCCTCTGATGGCAAGTATTTGATTTTCGGTTCCTACCGCGACCTGCGTCCTACTTACAGCCAGGTGGAATGGAATTATTCATATAGTAATATGGGCGGGGTTTATCTTGCCATTCTGGGCAAGGACACTCCTTCCCCGATGCTTCCTTCCGATCAGGAAGTCCAGGCTGAACCGGAGAAGAAGGCCGACGCCGGAAAGGGTGGAGACAAGGCCGGTGACAAGGGGAGCGACAAGGGTTCTGAAGCCGGCAAGGCTTCGGTCGAGGTCGATGCCGACGGTATAGTCGACAGGATAATCAAACTCCCACTCTCCGATGGTTCTTCGAGGGGATGGTTCTGCGACGGCAAGAAACTGTGGTTCAGCTCCCGCGGCTCTACCATGGTCTTCGACTTCGCTACCCAGAAGGAGTCCAAGGTGGCCGATGCTGCCTTCTCCGCATCGTTCGGAAGCAAGAAAGCCCTGTTCTACAAAGGGAACAATTACTATGTTGCGAACTTCCCGGCCGACCGGGTGAATCTCGAGAATCCGGTGGATATCAGCCATCTGACCGCTATCGTGGACTGGAGCGAGGAATGGGCCCAGATATTCGACGAAGTGTGGAGGGCTTTCCGCGACGGTTATTATCTGAAGAATATGAACGGACGCGACTGGAATGCAATCAAGGCTAAATATGCTCAGCTCGTACCATATGTCAAGACGAGGCTCGACCTGAATTATGTGATCGGCGAGATGATCTCCGAGGTCGCTACAGGCCATGCATATGTCAGTCCGGGTGCCTATCCTAAGCCCGAGAAGATTTCCATGGGCCTGCTTGGGGCGAAGCTCAGCCGGGACAAGAGCGGTTTCTTCCGTATCGACGAGATACTCCCCGGCGAGTCATACAGGAGCGAACTGCGTTCTCCTCTCACCGAGCCGGGCGTAGGAGTGAAAGAAGGGAACTACATCACAGCCATAGACGGAGTTCCCGTCAACACGGTGTCGAACATATATGAACTTCTCCGCGGTAAGGCTGGCGTCCTGACCGAGCTGACTGTGAACACTTCAGCATCCAAGGGAGGGAAGAAAGTGGTAATCAAGCCTATAGCTGATGAGTATATGCTTTATCACAACCAGTGGGTGATGAAGAATCTCAAGACCGTTGAGGAGAAATCCGGCGGCCGCGTCGGCTACATCTACATCCCGGACATGGGACCCGAAGGTCTCAATGAGTTCGTGCGCCTGTACTATCCTCAGCTTACCAAGGAGGCCCTGATCATAGATGACAGGTCCAACGGTGGCGGAAATGTCTCACCTATGATTATCGAGAGGCTTCAGAGGACGGCTTACAATATGACCATGCGTCGTGGCTCCACGAAGGTTTCTCCGGTTCCTGAAGGCACCCAGACAGGTCCTAAAGTGCTTCTTATCGACAAGTATTCGGCATCGGACGGCGACCTCTTCCCGTGGCGTTTCAAGGCCAACAACCTGGGAACGGTCATCGGTACCCGCACTTGGGGAGGCATCGTAGGAATCAGCGGCCCGCTGCCGTACATCGACGGGACTGACGTACGCGTTCCTTTCTTCACGAACTATGACGCCAAGACCGGTGAGTGGATAGTGGAGAACTATGGAGTCGAACCGGACATCTATGTCGACAATGATCCTGTCCAAGAGTTTTCGGGGAAGGACCAGCAGCTGGAGAAGGCCATAGAGGTTGCTCTCGAGCAGCTCAAAGACCGCAAGCCGCTTCCCGGAGTCCCTGCACCGCGTACATTCAAAGACCTCGGTCTCCCGCAGCCTGACGACTCCAAGTAGCCGTAGGAGCTTGAGGGTCCTTGGGAGGTGCATGGGGTGTCCGGGGAACTCCGCTTCGCTCCGGCCCCTCCCAACGTTTCCTGCGTCCCCGCAAGCGGGAACTTGTATCCGTCGGGCCCCTCCCCCTACCCGTGTCCGGGGGTGGACACGCCCCCGGACACCCCATGCACCTCCCAAAAGCCACGGGTTTGCCAGGATGACCTGCCGGAGAACGACTGAATAAAAGAAGGGATGACCTCGAAGTCCGATGGACTTATCAGTCATCCCTTTAAAAGTGAATTGGGTGTCCGCCTTTTTAGCGGTAGAGCGGGCCGAAAGTCTGGCAGGCGCGGTAATCAGCACCTTCCTTGTCCATTCCAAAGGCGTCCCAAGTAGAAGGACGGTAGATCTTGTCCTCAGGCACATTGTGCATGCAGACCGGAATCCTGAGCATCGAAGCCAGGGTAATCAGGTCGGCACCGATGTGTCCGTATGTAATGGCTCCGTGGTTGGCGCCCCAGCAGTTCATCACTGAATAGACATCCTTGAACGGACCGTTTCCGGTGAGCCTCGGAGTGAAGAAAGTGGTCGGCCAGGTCGGGTCGGTGCGCTTGTTGATGATCTCGAATGCTTCCGGGTCGATGTCCACTGACCATCCTTCTGCGAGCTGGAGAACAGGACCGAGGCCCTTGACCAGGTTGAGGCGGCACATAGTCAGGGGCATTCCGCCCTTGGAGACGAACTGTGAGGAATAGCCGCCGCCGTGGAAGTAGAAGCGGTCCGCCTGATACCAGTGGGTGGCCTTGAGGCAGGCTTCCATGTCCTTTTCTCCGACTTCCCAGAAATGCTTCATCTCGGGAGTTCCGTCGGCTGCTTTCATCTCGCCGGTAGCATCCAGGGTAGTGGCTCCTGAATTGTGGAGGTGCAGGAATCCTGGGGCACCTATGCCGGTAAGATCTTTGCCGGTAACCCTCTTATAGGCCTCAGGTGACCAATAGGTCCTGACGTCCGAGAACATCTGTCCGCGGTTGGTCAGAAGGTGCATGAGCATCATCGAGGTGCCGTTGAGGGTGTCATTCTCCGTGGCGAACGGGATAGCCTCACGGGGACCGTTCCAGTCGAAGGAGGTGTTGATTATTGCCTCTGCGAAATCTCCGTTGGTCATAAAATCGGTCCACTGCCTCTGTCCCTGGAAACCACCGGTAATGGCGTTGTGGCCGCAGGACTCTTCTACGAAGCCCATTTCTGCCAGTTTCGGATTGCCGTGCATCAGGTCGCGGAAAATCAGGGCCATCTTGATTGAATATGCCCAGACTTCTTCGCATTCCTCCCTGTTGTACTGCAGCTTGGGTGTGTTATGGTCTTCGCCCTCATTGGGTTTGCAATATTTGTTCACCCATGCGAGGGCCTTCTCATATTCTTCATGGTCATATATGCCCATATTCACCCTGCGGATGATTTCGGAGCAGTCGACATATTCGTTCCTCATTCCGAGCCATTCGCGGAAAAAGTCGGGGTTCGGGATGGAGCCGGCGATACCCATGGACACGGTTCCGATGGAGAGGTAGGATTTGCCCCTCATCTGCATTACCGCAACTGCAGCGCGGCCCCAGCGGAGGAGTTTCTCTTCCACGTCTGGGGTGATGCCGGTGGCGGTATTGTCCTGAACATCACGGCCATATATGCCGAAGGCCGGGGTGCCTTGCTGGCTGTGGACGGCAAGTGCGCATGCGAGATAGACCGCACCGGGACGCTCAGTGCCGTTGAAGCCCCATATGGCTTTGGGCATCATGGGATCCATGTCGGTGGTCTCGGCTCCGTAGCACCAGCATGGGGTCACGGATATGACTGCGCCTACGTTGTTGGCTTTGAATTTCTCAGCTGCGGCCGCGGATTCGTCTACGCCGCCGATAGTGGTGTCTGCGATGCAGCATTCTACCGGACAGCCGTCGCTGTACCTCAGGTTCTTGGCGTAGAGTTCGGCTAAATGTATGGCCATTCCCATGGTCATGTCTTCGAGTGATTCGCGGACACCCATGCGGCGTCCGTCGATGATAGGCCTGATTCCTATTTTAGGGTGGTTGTTAGAAAACATGTTATTGTGATTAAATGTGTTTTTTGTTTCAGTCTTTAAATATACTCAAAATTCACGGAATCCAGCTTTTTTAGGGACAAAAAAATGAAAAGGGCCTTCGATTTGCACAGGTCGTGCTGAATAGCTAAATTTGCAAGTTGGACTATAATTATATGACAATCTTGGTTTGAGATTATGATCGACATTACTTTTCCAGATGGAAGCGTACGCCAGTACAATGAAGGCGTGAGCGGTTATGAAATAGCGAAGAGTCTCAGTGAGGGACTTGCTCGTGAGGTGCTTGCAGTCGAGGTTAAGGCTGCTGACGATGATTCTGCCGGAGACGGCGAGGTGGTTGACCTCACCCGCCCCATCACGGCTGATTCTTCCGTCAAGTTCCTCAAGTGGGAGGATGAAGGAGCGAAGAGGGTCTTCTGGCACACTTCGTCACACCTGATGGCGGAAGCCCTGCAGTTCTTCTATCCTGGCATCAAGTTCGGGATCGGACCCGCAGTTGACAATGGATTCTATTACGATGTCGATCCGGGGGAGGGCGTACAGATCACCGACGCAGACCTTCCCAAGATCGAGAAGAAGATGCTTGAGCTGGCCAGGACAGGCGAGACCCTCAAGAGGACCAGCGTTTCCAAGGCCGATGCGATGGAATATTTCTCAGGCAAAGGCGACCAGTACAAGTGCGAACTGATCTCGGAACTTCCTGACGGAAGCATTACTTTCTACGAGAACGGATCTTTCACCGACCTTTGCCGCGGTCCTCACCTGATGAGCACGGCTCCTATCAAGGCCGTGAAACTGACTTCCATCGCCGGAGCATACTGGCGTGGCGACCAGAACCGCGACCAGCTTACCAGGATATATGGTATCACCTTCCCGAAGAAGTCGATGCTGGATGAATATCTCGTCCTCCTCGAAGAGGCCAAGAAGAGGGACCACCGCAAGCTCGGCAAGGAGATGAAGCTGTTCACCTTCTCTTCGAAGGTCGGCCTCGGACTTCCGCTGTGGCTTCCCCGTGGCGCCTCCATGCGTTATCAGCTCGAGTCATTCCTCCGCAAGAAGCTCCTTGAGCAGGGCTATCTGCAGGTAGTTTCCCCGCACATCGGCAGCAAGCAGCTTTATGTCACTTCAGGGCACTGGGCCAAGTACGGGAAGGATTCCTTCCAGCCGATAAAGACCCCGCAGGAAGGCGAGGAGTACATGCTCAAACCTATGAACTGCCCGCATCACTGCGAGATATTCGCCTCTGAGCCCAGGTCCTACAAGGATCTTCCTATCCGTCTGGCCGAGTTCGGGACCGTTTACCGTTACGAGCAGAGCGGAGAGCTCCACGGACTGACCAGGGTCCGTTCCTTCACCCAGGATGATGCGCATATGTACGTCCGTCCCGACCAGCTCAAGGATGAGTTCAAGAAGGTTATCGACCTGATACAGTACGTGTTCGACGTCTTCAAGTTCGACAAGTTCACCGCGCAGATTTCGCTTCGCGACAAGAAGGACCGCAGCAAATACATAGGCAGCGAAGAGAACTGGGAGAAGGCTGAAAGGGCCATCATCGAGTCCGCGGCTGAAAAGGGACTCCCGGCAGTAGTGAAGTACGGCGAGGCCGCGTTCTATGGCCCGAAGCTCGACTTCATGGTCAAAGATGCCCTCGGAAGGGAGTGGCAGCTGGGTACTATCCAGGTTGACTACAATCTTCCGGAGCGTTTCCAGCTTGAGTACACCGATACCGACGGCTCCAAGAAGCGTCCCGTGATGATCCACAGGGCCCCCTTCGGATCCATCGAAAGATTCACTGCCGTGCTGCTCGAGCACACTGCCGGACACCTTCCGCTGTGGTTGTCGCCCGACCAGGTGAAAGTGCTGCCAGTCAGCGAAAAATATGCGGAATATGCCGAAAAAGTTTGCGAATTGCTGAAAAATTCCGAAATTCGCGCTTCCATAGACGACCGCAACGAAACCCTCGGAAAGAGGATCCGCGAGATTGCCTTGCTCAGGGTGCCTGTGCTGCTGATTATCGGAGAGAAAGAGGCTGCTGACGGGACCGTGTCGATCCGTTACGAAGGCGCAGATGCGGGAGTCGTGAAAAAAGAAGATTTCCTGAAGTGGTTCAAGTCGAAGATCGACGAAGAACTTCACCTTCAGGGCTGATTATATGTTTAATTAATAATAAGGAGGATAATTTATCGCTACACCTTACAAACCGCATTTCAGCAGCTTCAAGCCGTCTAATGCGACCAGACCTTCAGCCGGTAACAACGGCGCCCGGACCAACGCCCATTCCAACGGGGATGAGGGACCGAGGATCAATGATGAAATCAGGGCACCCCAGGTTCGCCTTGTAGGAGACAACATCGAGAATCCCGGCATCTATCCGCTCTCTGCTGCGAAGGCGATGGCTGATGAACAGGGTCTTGATCTGGTGGAGATCAGCGCCAAGGCAGATCCCCCCGTGTGCAAGATCCTTGACTACCAGAAGTACGTCTATCAGCAGAAGAAGAAGGCGAAGGAGATGAAGGCCAATGCTTCCAAGGTGGTTATCAAGGAGATCCGTTTCGGTCCCAACACCGATGAACACGATTTCCAATTCAAGCTCGCCCACGCAAGGGGATTCCTGCAGGAGGGAGCCAAGGTGAAAGCCACTATCTTTTTCAGGGGCAGGTCGATCATGTTCAAGGACCAGGGAGAAAAGCAGCTCCTTCGTTTTGCGGTTGAACTCGAAGAGTATGGCAGGACCGAACATATGCCTGTTCTCGAGGGTAAGAGGATGAATATAATGATCGCTCCTATAAAGAAGAAATGATTCCGCAGTGGTTGCGGGCTCAATATTTTTAAAATTTTAACAAAATGCCAAAGCTTAAGACCAACTCCGGTGCCAAAAAGCGTTTCACGCTTACCGGAACGGGCAAGATCAAGAGGAAGCATGCTTATCACAGCCACATCCTCACCAAGAAGACCAAGAAGCAGAAACGCAATCTTGACCATTTCGCGATCCTCGACAAGGATGATCTCGGAAGGGTAAAAGAACTTCTGGTCCTGTAAATTCATTAATGTTAAACTTGGAACGCAGTCAGAAGTGTGCCCCACAGCGGCACCACTGCCTCCAGAATCAAAAACAAAATGCCAAGATCAGTTAATTCAGTCGCCTCCAGGGCGAGGCGCAAGAAGATTCTCAAGAGGACCAAAGGTAATTTCCTCTCGAGGAAGAACGTCTGGACCGTAGCAAAGAACACCTACGAGAAAGGACTTACTTATGCTTACCGTGACCGCAAGCGCAAGAAGGGCGAATTCCGTGCCCTCTGGATCCAGAGGATCAATGCCGCTGCACGTCAGTATGGTATGAATTACTCCCAGTTCATCGGAAGGCTTGCCAAGGAGAACATCGGTCTCAACCGTAAGGTGCTTGCTGACCTCGCGATGAACAATCCCCAGGCTTTCGAGGCCATAATCAACTCTGTAAAATAAGTTGTTGTGAGCCTGAGGGAATTCACCCGCAACAAGTGGACCCGGGCTGCCTTCTGGTCAGTCCTCTATGTGTTGTGGGTAGCCTGGCTCGGAAACTGGTGGTGGCTTTTCGGACTGATAGTTGTCTTTGACGCCTGCGTGACGAAGAAAGTCAACTGGACATTCTGGAAAAAACGCTACAAAGAGGGGGAGAAACGCGATGTGGCCAATGACTGGCTCGATGCCATCATTTTCGCCGTGATCGTCGTCACTTTCATCAACACCTTCTTCTTCCAGGCCTTCAAGATTCCCTCATCGTCGATGGAGAGTTCCCTTTACACGGGAGACCATCTGTTCGTAGACAAGCTTACGTGGGGACCGCGCATCAACATGACGCCGCTCACCATCCCTTTCACTCACAATGTGATCTTCGGACACGAGTCCTATTCGACTCTGATCCAGACACCTTACAGGAGGCTTAAGGGATTCCGCGAAGTCCGCAGAGGCGACTATGTGGTGTTCGGTTTTCCAAACGGAGACACCGTCCTGAGCAAATTTCCGGCAGAAGACTATTACTCACTTGTGAGGCAGACGAGCCGGGATTACGCAATCTCCAATTACGGTCCTGTCATTTCACGTCCGATGGACAAGAAGGACCACTACGTGAAGAGATGCGTTGCAGTGGCGGGCGATTCCCTGGAAGTCAGGGACGGACTGGTCTGGGTGAACGGGCAACAGCAGGAAGTGTGGCCGGGAGTGCAGTTGAGCTACACCGTGAAGACAAGCGGTCAGCACATCAATCCCAGGATCCTCGAAAAGATGGGCCTCAACACTGCTGAGCTCTGGTTCGATCCGAATCTCCCGGGTTATCCGGCAATGCCCCTGACCTCTTCAGCGGTCGACGAGATAGCCGGAATGTCCTCGGTAGTCGAGGTGGAACCCAATATCGATGTATATCCGCCGGATTATCCGGAGACCTACCTTTCCCTCTTCCCCTTCACGTCGGGCACAGGTTGGACGCGTGACTGGTACGGGCCGATATGGATTCCCAAGAAGGGCGTAACGGTAAGTCTTACAGAGGAAAACCTTCCGCTGTACGAAAGGATCATCGATGTGTACGAAGGACATGATCTCTCCCGCAAGGACGGACAGATTGTCATCGACGGTAAAGTGGCTGACAGTTACACATTTGAGCAAGATTATTATTTCATGATGGGGGACAACAGGCATAACTCCCTGGATTCCAGGTACTGGGGTTTCGTACCCGAGGACCATGTGGTCGGAAGACCGGCTGTCATCTGGCTTTCGACAGACAGGAATCGCAAGTTCCCGAACAACATCAGGTGGAGCAGATTTTTCAAATTCCTCTGAAATCCTTGCGATTAAGGAATTTTCTTACGAAATTTGCACCCCCAAAGAGAATAAAAACAAAAAACAGAATATTATGTCAAGGATTTGTCAAATAACCGGAAGGAAAAGGATGGTCGGCAACAACGTCGCCCACTCCAAGCTCCGCACTAAGCGCACCTTCCAGATCAATCTTCGCCGCAAGAAGTTCTGGTCTGAGAGCGAACAGAGGTTCGTGACGCTCAGGGTTTCGGCCAAGGGTATCAGGGACATTGAAAAGAACGGGCTTGATGCCTGTGTCAAGAAGGCCCAGGAGAAGGGCTATGTAGGCATCGTTTAAATTAAGGCATCATGGCAAAGAAAGCAAAAGGCAACAGGGTGCAGGTCATCCTCGAGTGCACAGAACAGAAGAACAGCGGTGTTCCCGGAATGTCCAGGTACATCACCGTAAAGAACAAGAAGAATACTCCGGGCCGCATGGAGCTCAAGAAGTATAATCCGTATCTCCACAAGGTGACCGTTCACCGCGAGATCAAGTAATAACAGGAGGAAAGACTCATGGCAAAAAAAGCAGTCGCTACATTCGCAGCCAAGGCCGGTGCTAAGAGCATGGTCAAGTGCATACGTATGGAGAAATCCCCCAAGACCGGCGCATACGTTTTCGTAGAGCAGCTGATCGAGGTCGGGAAAGAGAAGGACTTTTTCGAAGCGAAGAAGTAATTCCCCCCGTTATCGGATTACGGCGCAGCAAGGAAATATTCCTGCTGCGCCGTTTTTTTTGCGGCTGCAAATAGTTATATTTGCAAGATTAACATCATATACAGCATTATGGGCATCTTCGACAAAGGAGTAAAGAAGACCAGGGAGAATCTCTTCCAGAGGATTTCCCGTGCCGTCACCGGGAAGTCCAGGGTTGACGATGACGTCCTGGATGCTATTGAAGAGGCTCTTGTGGCTTCTGACATGGGCGTAGACACTACCCTGAAGGTCATAGACAACCTCGAGGACAGGATCCGGAGGGACAAGTATATGTCCATGGATGAGCTCGTGGACGTGCTTCGCGATGAGATCGGCAAACTCCTCGACGTCGAAGGAGAAACTTCACCCGGTCAGCCTTTCGACTTCTCCAAGAAGCCATATGTAATTCTTGTCGTTGGAGTCAACGGAGTCGGAAAGACCACTACCATAGGAAAGATCGCTTCCTCCCTGAAAGCCCAGGGTAAGAAGGTCGTCCTGGGGGCTGCGGATACTTTCCGTGCCGCCGCAGTGGAGCAGCTCCAGATATGGGCGGACCGCGCCGGAGTTGACATAGTCAGGCAGAAGATGGGTGCGGACCCGGCCGCCGTGGCATATGACACCGTTTCCTCCGCGGTGGCTAAGGGAGCCGATGTAGTGCTGATAGACACTGCGGGGCGCCTTCACAACCGCATAGACCTGATGAACGAACTTACGAAGATCCGTAACGTCATGCGCAAGGTAGTTCCTGACGCTCCCCATGACGTGCTGCTGATCCTCGACGCTTCTACCGGGCAGAACGCTTTCCAGCAGGCGAAGGAGTTCTCCAGGGCTACCGACGTTACTTCGCTCGCCGTCACGAAGCTCGACGGGACCGCGAAGGGCGGAGTCGTCATCGGCATAGTGGACCAGATGAAGGTCCCCATCAAGTTCATAGGCATAGGTGAGGGGATCGATGACCTGAAGGTATTTGACAAGAAAGAATTCGTGGAGTCCCTGTTCACCAGGGAAGATATTGGAAAATAAACACATCAAGATATGAAAATCTCTTATTCATGGCTTAAGGATTATATTGATTGCGACCTTACTCCCCAGCAGGTAGCTGAGGCAATGACTTCGATCGGAATCGAGGTTGACTCGGTAGAGGAAATAGAAGAGATTCCCGGCGGTCTCGAAGGAGTCGTCGTGGCCGAGGTCGTTGAATGCGAGCCGCATCCGAATTCGGATCACCTGCATGTCACCAAGGTGGATGACGGGAGCGGAGAGCTGCAGGACGTAGTCTGCGGCGCCCCCAATGTGGCCAAGGGACAGAAGGTGCTCTTCGCCAGGGTCGGAGCAGTCCTGCCCGGAGGACTTCGCCTCAAGAAGTCCAAGCTTCGCGGAATCGATTCATATGGAATGATCTGCGCTGACGATGAGCTGGGCATAGGCTCGGACCACTCAGGCATAAAGGTCCTTCCAGCCGACGCTCCTGTGGGAATGAGCGCAAAGCAGTGGCTCGGCATCAAGACGGAAGCCGTCATCGAGTACGAGATTACCGCGAACAGGGCCGACGTTGCCTCCCACTGGGGAGTCGCCCGTGACCTATATGCCTATCTGAAGCTCCGCGGCATCCCCTGCGAACTTCATTTCCCCGACCTTTCCGCGTTTGCCGAGGGTGAGGGGGAGTCCATGCCCATCGATGTCCAGGACATCACCGCATCCCCCCGCTACGTCGGTATTACCATGACCGGTGTAAAGACAGGCCCTTCTCCGGACTGGATGCAGAAGAGGCTCAATTCCGTAGGCCTGAGGCCGATAGACAACATAGTCGATATCTCCAATTATGTGCTCATGGAGATGGGACAGCCCCTCCACACCTTTGATGCAGACAAGGTTTCCGGAGGAAAGGTCATCGTACGCCGTGCGGCCGCAGGAGAAAAGATCCGCACCCTCGACGGCGTTGAAAGGGAATTGCTTCCGGAGGATATAGTGATAGCCGACGCCCGCGGTCCGATGTGCATCGCCGGTGTGTTCGGCGGAGAAGATTCCGGCGTTTCCGACAAGACCGAAAACGTCTTCATCGAAGGCGCTTATTTCGATCCGGGTTCCATCCGCAAGACCTCCAAGAAGCATGGCCTCCAGACAGATGCATCCTACAGGTTCGAGAGGGGATGCGATCCGCAGATGGCCATCCTGGGCGCCAAGCGCGCCGCTCTTCTCATCCAGGAACTCGCAGGCGGATGCGTGAAAGGTAAGGTACGCGAATCCTATCCGCAGCCCATCGCGAAGAAAGAGATCGATCTCGATTACAACTGGGTGGAAGAATTCATAGGCAAGAAGATAGGCCATGACACCATCGAGAAGATTCTGACCTTCCTCCAGTACGATTTCCTCGAGAAACGCGAAGGCGGAGCGAAGATAGCTGCCCCGACATATATGGTCGATGTCCAGCGCCCGTGCGACGTAGTGGAAGAGATCCTGCGCATATATGGTTACAACAACATCGACCTGCCCATGCATATGAAGATGTCCGTCAACGCGACTCCCAAGCCGGAGCCCGAAGCCATCCGCAACGGCATCTCCAACTTCCTCGTGTCCAACGGTTTCAATGAAACCATGAACAACTCGCTCACCAAGGCTTCTGCATATGATTCACTGACCACGTTCCCGGCGGAGCGCTGCGTCCACATAGTGAATCCCCTCAGCTCAGACCTTAACGTTATGAGGCAGACCCTGCTGCTGAGCGGTCTCGAGGTGATCGCCTACAACCTGAACCGTCAGGTCACTTACATGAAGATCTTCGAGTACGGATCTGTCTATCAGAGGCTTCCCGAAACTGACGGGACCACTTTGAAGGGCTACGAAGAGCATCCTGCATATGCTATGTTCATCTCCGGGACTCCCGACAAGACATGGCGCGAGGCTCCCGGAAAGAGCAGCTATTTCGCCCTCAAGGGTTATGTAGAACTTCTCCTCAGGCGCTTCGGAGCGGACATATGGCAGATGAATACGGCTCCGGCTCCTTCGGACATATTCTCGGAGGGAGTCGTCTACAGCCTTCCCGGACACGGGCCGCAACTCGCAGTCATGGGAACTGTCAAACCGTCTCTGGCAAGGAAATTCGACGTCAGGCAGCCGGTTTTCGCCGCCGAAATCAACTGGAACACCCTCTTTGAACTCGTCCGCAGGGACAAGGTCAAATTCACCGAACTGCCCCGTTTCCCGGAGGTCCGCAGGGATCTGGCTATCCTCCTCGACGAGGAAGTGGATTACGCCAGCCTCCGCCGTGCCGCTTTCAAGTCGGCCAGGAACCTACTGAAGGATGTTACCCTGTTCGACGTCTATCGCGGAGACAAGATTCCCTCAGGAAAGAAGCAGTATGCCTTGAGTTTCGTGCTCCAGGACAAGGACAGGACCTTGACCGACACCGACACCGAGAACGCTGTCAACCGCATAATGACCACATTCCGCAAGGAATTCGGAGCCGAGCTCAGGTAGCTGATGAAAAAGGCCCTGGCATATGTCATAGTGCTCGGCATCCTGCTGACCGGTGTCGCGTCCTGCGGTCGCGGGGCGAAGGTGATACCGCGCGGCAAGTTCGCCGAGGTATATGCTGACCTTTTCATGGCAGACGTCTGGATGACTTTCAATCCGGATGCGAAGACGAAAGCCGACACTTCGAAGTTTTATGAATACGTACTGAATAACAGGGGCTACACTACTGAAGACTATCTCAAGAGCGTAGATTATTACCTGAATGACCCGGACAGGTATGCCAAGATCCTCAAGCAGGCCAGCGTCATACTCGACCGGCAGGAAAGGGCTATCCGGAAGGCTGCCCTGATTGAGGCTGAAGAAGAGGAAGCTCTTCGAAGGCGCCGCGAGTACAATCCCGATGTGCTGCTGTACAAGACCTTGTTCGAGAAGGAAGTGCTTCCGGACACCATATTCATGAAGACCGACAAATACGGACGCATATTCCCGGAACCGGTACTCCCTGACTCCCTTTGGAGAGGGCCCGGGATGACAGTCGCTCCCGACACCTTGAAGACCACCACGGAAAAAACAACAGGATCGCCATCATGATGAGGGAAGACATAGTTTTCGGCCCGATCCGCTCCCGCCGTCTGGGCTCGTCTCTCGGGATCAACCTTTTGCCGAGATATGGGAAACTGTGCAATTTCGACTGCATCTATTGCGAATGCGGCTGGAACAAGGACGGACGTAATGACAGGAGGCTTCCTACAGCCGTGGAGCTTGAAGACGCCTTGAAGGCCAAGCTCGAAGAGTGTGCTGCCGGCGGGATCCGCATAGATTCGATTACATTCTCAGGCGACGGGGAGCCGACTTTGAACCCGGAATTCCCTGAAATCATCGACATAACCCTTTCTCTGAGGGATGCCCTTTGCCCAGGGGCCAAGGTCTCCGTCCTGACCAATGCGACCATGATTGGAAGGGAACAGGTTTTCCAGGCCCTCAGGAAGGTGGATAATCCCATCCTCAAGCTGGATGCTCCCACAGATGATGCCGTGCGCAGGATCAACTGTCCTGCTCCGGGCTACAGTGTCGAGGCGACGGTTGAAGGCATGTTGAGGTTCGAGGGGGATTTCGTGCTACAGACGATGTTCCTCAGGAGCCCTGATTTCGACTCTTCCGATCCGCATATGCTTTCGCAGTGGATGGATATTGTGCGTAGGGTGTCGCCCCGCGAGATCATGGTCTATACCATCGACAGGGAGACTCCGGCTTCCGACCTTGAGAAGTTTACGGTTGAGGAGATGACTGCCCTTGTGCAGCCACTCATAGATGAGGGATTCAAAGTACAGGTCCGAGGATAAGTTTTAAGACAACTAATACAGAAAACATATGGATAAAATTTTTGCAAAGTACGGATATGTTCCTGATGCCGAGGCGATTGGCCGCAGCCTCGACGTGATAGCGGCGAATGTTGAAGGAGCCGCTTCCCCCGAAGTGCTCAAGCGCTGTTTCTCCGCCATGGATGTCACTACCCTTCACACCAATGACACCATTGCCTCTGTGCAGAACCTGGTGCAGAAGGTCAATAACCTCGCTGTCGATTTCCCTTCCTACCCTCTTCCTGCATCCATATGCGTGTATCCGAATTTCGCATCCGTGGTAAGGGATGAGAGGAAGAATCCTGCCGTCCACGTCACTACGGTCTCCAGTTGTTTCCCCTCAGCCCAGAGCTTCCTTGCAGTGAAGGTCAAGGAGTGCGAGATGGCTGTCGAGGCAGGTGCGGACGAAATCGATATAGTGCTGGCCCTGAACTCTTTCCTCGCAGGGGATTTCCTGGCTGCACGTAACGAGATCCACCAGATGCGCCAGGCTATTGACGCTGCCGCTGCCAAAGAAGGCCGCAAGGTCATAATGAAGGTCATCCTTGAGACCGGACTCCTGGTGAGCGTGGAGAATATCGCCAATGCTTCATTCCTCGCCATGGAAGAAGGCGCCGATTTCATTAAGACATCTACCGGAAAGGTAAGCGTAAATGCCACCCCGACCGCGGCATATGTGATGTGCTCATGCATCAAGAAGTTCTATGAGAAGACCGGGCGCAAGGTGGGATTCAAGGCTGCCGGCGGTATCTCTTCCGCGATGGATGCAGTCTGCTATTACACAATAGTCTCCACTGTTCTCGGGAAGGATTGGCTCGGGAACGATCTGTTCCGCCTCGGAGTGAGCCGCCTGGCCAACAGCCTCATCTCTGCTGTGGAGCAGAAGACTGTGACATATTTTTAGTCCGGATCTGTAAACGGATAATCTGCCTCCGGTGGCATCCAGGGCCTATATTTCGGGTTGGAATGACACATTTGCATGAGGCATCAGACCATCAAAAACGCCATCTGACACGCTTCAGATGGCGTTTTTGTAAATAAACGTTTCTTTTTTTCCTAAACTGAAAGCCTCTTCTACTTTTGTCGCGGACTGACTTTAAAATGTACGCGAAATGAAGAACTTTCTGGATTTTCTGCCAATTCTGGCGATTGTGCCTGTCATCGCGATCTCGTGCGAGAAAGGGGACTCTCTGTCCTCTATCTCCGGTGAGAACGGCAGGCTTGAGGAGCTGGCCCACGAGGAGATCGTCCTAGGGAAGCAGCTCGATGACCCTTATTCCCTGCAGAACATGGAGGCGGCTTTGAAAAGCCTCTATCCGACAAAGGCCGGCAGGGTAGACCTCGAACCTACGGACCTCTATGTACGTTTCCTGCCCAAGAATGAAGACCAGCTCCAAGTGCTGGAAGACATGGGGCTGGAACTTCTGGACCATCCTATGGATTATGAGATCTTGAAGGAGGGGGACTACTACCACGATCCTGACCTTCCTGAAGAGAAGATAACCTGGCAGTACGCTGTAGTGCCGGCTGATTTCAAATTCCCCTCAGGCTTCGTTTATGAAACGCTGGACAGGTGTTATATTACAGAGAATGACCCTGTTACGCGTTCAGATGACGGAGTTGACTGGCAGGAGGTGGAACGGGAAGCCTTCCGGCTGACCGGTAATACCTCTTTTCTGGAACCCCAGACTAAGGCTGAAAGGCACAAGCCATCAGGAAGGATAACCATTGTGGACGGAAATGCGAACGGCGGGGAGCCTTTCGGAGTCGCGGGAGTGAAGGTCTCATGCAATGCTTTCGTGAAATTCTCTTCGACCTACACCGACCGTGACGGCTACTATGAGATCCCTGTCAAATATTCGGCAAGACTGCGTTACCGCCTTCTGTTCAGGAACGAAAAGGGCTTCTCCATAGGCTTCAACATGGTGCTGACCCACGCCTCTTTCTCTACTCTGGGAGGCGGTCCGGCCGAAGGGAAGGACGTGACCATAACACGTAAGTCTGACCGGAAACTCTTTACCCGCTGCGTGGTGAACAACACTGCATATGACTGGTACTCCCGTTGCGAAGAGGGAGGTGACCTGGGCATACCCGCTCCTCCGAAAGGTCTGCGCATATGGCTGTTCCAGAAGATGGGCAGCAGCAGCGCTTGCATGCTCAAGCACGGAGCCGTCGTTGACAATGCCCTCGTGCGCGGCTTCCTGGGTGACTATGCCGGACTTATCAAGAGCATCCTTCCGGATATCACCCTCGGCCTGAAAGACCGTGATGATTATTCGCAGGTCTATTCCGCAGCCTGCCATGAACTGGCGCATGCGAGCCATTTCTCCCAGGTGGGGAAGGACTTCTGGGACAAGTACATATCCTACATCCTCAGGTCCTTCGTGGAAAATGGATTTACAACATACGGGGATGGAACGACCAGCGGGGCCGGCTATTGTGAGGTTGGTGAAATGTGGGGTTATTACATGGAGAACAAGACCTACAACGACCGTTACGGCGGGACTATGCCGAATTTCGGGAACAGTTTCTGGTTCCATCCCCAGATCTTCCGCTATCTGGACGAGAGGGGAATGAAATGCGGGGAGATATTCAAGGCTCTCACTCCGGAGGTGACCGACAAGAACAAGCTCAGGGCCAAGCTGCTGGAGCTCTATCCAAGCCGCAAGGCTGTAATAAACCAGGTATTTGAAAGATATTAAACAACGTTGATAAGGAAATGAAGAAGTTGATTCTCTGTGTGTCGGCGGTCCTCCTGGCCACGTTCGGAATGCAAGCCCAGGAGGTTTCGATTGCGACTAACCTGGCGGATTATGCGGATTTCGGGACCATCAACATCGAGGCGTCATATGCATTGGCCCAGCACTGGAGCGTCCTGGCCGGAGGGAAGTACAATCCGTTTACCTTCGGGGAAGGCGACGGCGTGAAACAGGACAAGCGCAGAAGGCTGTCCGCCGGTATGCGCTGGTGGCCATGGCATGTCTATTCCGGATGGTGGATCGCTGGTAAGGCCCAGCTGGAGGAGTACAGTTCCGGCGGAATACTTTCCAAGGAGACCCGGGAGGGAATGCGCTATGGCGGAAGCCTCTCCGGAGGTTATACTTACATGATCAACAAGCACTTGAACGCGACCTTCGGTGCCGGGGTCTGGGGAGGATATGACAAGTTTACGAAGTACAGCTGCCCTGTCTGCGGCCTTACCATCGACAAGGGTGAGAAGGTGTTCTTCCTTCCGGATGAGCTGATAGTCGCCTTGACATATGTCTTCTGACACGAGAGGAAACCTTCTTTTTATTCTGGCGGGATTCCTGGTCCTTCTTGGTCTTGCATGCGGAGGCTGCAGCGTCCTGGAGGACCGGGATGACTGCCCTTGTCTTCTGGTACTGGACCTGGGCCATCTCCGCGGGCAGGGCCGTTTCCCGGTAACAGTGGCCGTTTCCGGGAATAGCGGTTTTTTCTATACTGACACACTCTGGAAGGAGGATGCGGAGTTTGACTATTACCTGGAGGTGCCCAGAGGGGAGACAATGATATATGCCGTAAATGCGGGGGAAGGCTTTTTCGTTCCCGGATACGGGCTGAAGATCACTGCCGGGGCACAGTGTCCCAAAGTCTGGATGAGCGCCCATAGGATTGACCTGGACGGGGAGAGGTTCCGCGACACCCTGAGGCTTAACAAGAATTACTGCCTCCTGGACATCAAGATATCCGAAAGCGGCAACAAGACTCTCGGATGGCCGTTCCTGGTGGAAGTGAGCGGGGGAGTGGACGGATACGATACCTCAGGCAGCCCTTCCTTCGGACGGTTCGCGGCTTCGGTCTGGCCTTCGAAGGAAGGAAAGGCCCCTGTGAGCGTGCCCAGGCAGGTGGATAATTCGCTGCGCCTGGACATTACCAACTCCTCCGGAGTGCTCAGGTCTTTCGCCCTGGGGGAGTTCATTGCAGAGTCCGGCTATGACTGGGGTGCTGAGAACCTGGAGGATCTTCCGGTGCAGATAGACTACGCCTCGACATCCATTACCGTCAAGATAGACCTCTGGCAGAAAACCCTCCCCTTCGAGATTGTCATATAAATGCTTATCTTTGGGAAAATTAATCATTTCCGAAGATGAAACGCATATTCTTGAGCGCTCTCCTGGCGCTGCTTGCCACCGTCGTGTACGGTCAGCAGTTCAAACTCAACGACTCAGGTTATTTCACCTGCGGCGGAGTCGATGCAATGCTGTTCAACGACTACTATCCCGAGGGCCATCAGGGAGGAGTCAGCGTGATCATGCACGGGAAACGCGTCTTCACCAACGGCGACATCCGTTTCGACGAGACCCCCGGGCAGTGGCAGCCGGTGCCTAAGAAGCTTTCAAGCAGTCAGGAGGGTGGGAGCCTTGTGACCCGCCTGGCCTATCCCGACTCCAGCAGGCACGCCACCGGTTTCAACCCCATGTTCTATCCGGATGTCCAGCTCACCTATTCTGTGACCCTCACGCCGAAAGGAAAGGGACTTGAGGTAGTCGTAGATCTCGACCAGCCCATTCCGGAGAAGTTCATAGGAAAGGCCGGATTCAACCTTGAGATCTTCCCTGGATGGGTCTTCGGAAAGCCCTACCTGATGGACGGAAAGTCGGGCATATACCCCCAGCAGGCCAACGGACCTGTGAAAGAAGGCACCTCGTACACCGACAACCTCGGTGATTTCTACATCAAAGGCCGGCCGTATTCCGACTTCGACGGCTTCAACGCCCTGACCGATTACAGCCCGTTCACAGCCGACAGGATAGTCGCCGAGCCATATGCAGTCGGACATCGCTTCACATCCCGTCCGGATGATCCATATATGCGGTTTACAATTACTTCCGAGACCGCGCCGCTGAAACTTTACGACGGCAGGATGAACCATAACACCGGCTGGTTCGTGCTTCGTTCCGAGATTCCTTCTGGGGCTACAAAGGGTGCGGTGAAGTGGTTCATCGAGCCTAATGTGGTTGAGGACTGGAGGTACAAGCCGGTGGTGCAGGTCTCCCAGGTGGGTTATATGCCTTCGCAGCAGAAAGTTGCCGTCATCGAGCTTGACCGCAGGGACAGCGTGCTTCCGTCTGCCAAGCTTGTCAAGTTCACCGACAATGGAGAAGAGATCGTCAAAACCGTAGCCGTCCGCAAATGGGACGGTAACTTCCTGAGGTACACATATGCAAAGGCGGATTTTACGGACGTGAAGGAACCTGGGGCATATGTGCTGCGCTACGGCGGCAGCGAGTCTCCGGTTTTCCAGATTGCAGGGGATGTCTATGACCGCGGCGTCTGGCAGCCTGTCATCGAGTACTTCCTTCCGGTGCAGATGTGCCATATGCGCGTTGCGGAGAAGTACCGCGTCTGGCATGACGTCTGCCATATGGACGATGCCAAGATGGCGGCAGTCGGAAATTATATCGACGGATATGTGCAGCTTGAAGGGGACGGCTCGGCGCTTCCGGTGGGAAAGAACAGTCATCTGCTGAGCAACGGCGGCTGGCATGATGCCGGGGATTTCGATCTTCGCATCGAGTCGCAACTAGGTGAAAGCTACATACTTACACGCGCATGGGAGGCCTTCCATCCGGATATCGACGTTACGAGCATCGATTTCGACAAACATGTGACCGAGATACATCAGCCGGACGGGAAGAATGACTTCCTGCAGCAGATCGAAAACGGGGCCCTGACCGCAGTCAACGGCTATCTGGCCCTCGGTCGGCTCTACCGCGGAATCATATGCAGGAATCTCCGCCAATATGTAATGCTCGGAGATGCCTCCGCGATGACGGACAACATCCCGGGAACTGCGGATGACCGTTGGGTCTTTACATATGGACACGGACGCGACCTCTCTTCGGCTACTTCCCTCGCTGCCGTTTCCAGGGCGCTGAAAGGCCATAATGACACTCTTTCAGTGCATTGCCTGGATATAGCCAGGACGATTTTCGAGGGGACTGCCGCCGATGAACGCAACGCCGGAGGGATGATCAACCTGGCCATCGAGCTCTACAGGACTACCGGGGACCGGAAGTATTTCGATTTCGTGATGTCCAGGTGGGACCAGGTGGTCAGCGGAGCCCGGAGGGATCCTTCGTCCACAGCCGCATTCGCAAAGTCACTCGAGGGTGACAAGAAGTACCGCAAGCAGTTCGCGGCTTACCGCGAGGCCCTTCTGGAGTACCGCGACCAGCTTTCACGCCAGACCGCCGAGACGCCGTACGGAGTGCCTTACCGCCCGGACATATGGGGAGCCGGATGGACGATACAGAGATTCGGTTACAACCATTATTTCCTCGTAGATGCCTTCCCGGACATATTCTCGGCCGAGCCCCTTGTCAATGCCATGAACTTCGTGCTGGGATGCCATCCCGGCTCGAACCAGCAGTCCTTCGCCTCCGGAGTGGGCTCTGAATCAGCCACTGTCGGATACGGGCTGAACAGGGCCGACTGGTCTTACATCCCCGGCGGGGTGGTTTCAGGAACGGCTCTCATCCGTCCTGATTTCCCGGAACTCCTGGTGTGGCCCTACCTCTGGCAGCAGGTCGAATACGTGCTCGGGGGTGGCTCCAGCCACTATATGTTCCTCGTCCTTGCCTCCCGCAAGCTGCTGTCGGAATAGAAAAGAGCGGATTTATTTCGGCTCTTTGTGGGCCTTGAAATTGTTCTCCATCGGCGGGTCGAGGAAGATCCTGTGCTCTACCTCCCCGCTGTTCAGCCGTACCCATGTGTAGAATCCTCTTTCTCCCCGGCTGAACTCGAAGACCCTTGCTCCATTGGGCTTGAGGTCATTGTAAACGGTGTCGCATCCGCTGAAGCGACCGTAGATCAGCATTATGCCTTTGTACTGCATCACGAAATCGTTATTGTGCTCGTGACCGCATACGATGGCCTGCACGTCTCCGTTCATCTTCATTGCCTGGAAAAGACCGGAATTGAGTTTGGAACATCCGATGTGCTCGCCCATATGCCCGATGAAATTCCAACCCTTGTCATCAGTAAGCCTGAGGCAATAGTCAAACTCGGCGGGAGGTATATGGAAGAATGCCAGCGAACTGACCGGATTACCTCCGTTTTTGGCCTTGAACTCCCTGCTGTACGCATCGTACCACTCAATCTGGTCGATATGGACATTGTCGTAGCCTGCGTCTGCTATTCCCATCCTGTCTCCGGAGTCGAAAAGGTAAAGCACCCTGTCAACCCCTTCTGCGCCGGAAAGGGTTATCACGTCGTTTGACGCTTTCGCGATCCCTTTGTCTGCAGGAGTGTTGATGTTGTACGGAATGGCCCTGATGACGTCATATATGCCTTTTCGGTCAAGGCCGAACTGGCTGTCGTGGTTGCCGAGCGCTACTGCAAATGGAATCTTCCGGTCAGCGATCAGTCCAAGTACCTTGCGGGCACCTTCTTCTGCCGGTTCTCCGAAAATGATGTCCCCTGTGTGTATTACCAGGTCAGGCTTTTCGAGGTCTAGCATCTTCCCTACGTTTTCATATGCCCTTTCGCTTCTTGGATCGCCGTAAATTACATGGGTGTCAGTAAGTTGAAGGACCTTGAATTTGCCGTCGGAGTTGTATTTGAAGTCCTTTGCCACGCCAGAACCTTTGCGGGGGGATGGATATGCGGCGTCCTCGGCTGACTTCTTGGACGACCTGGCCGCACCGGGAATTGACATCGTACTGCCGGCAGCGATAGCAATCGCCGAACCCTTTATGAACTGTCTCCTATCCATATGTGTTTAGTGCTTTTAATTGGTGCTTATAAAGATATGCGTTTTTCTATTATTTCCTATTTTTGTAGAAATAAAACATATCATGGAAAGAAGAGATTTTATGAAGGTCCTGGCTGGGGGCGGTGCTTTGATCGCGACTTCAAAGCTGCCTCTGCTGGCGGAAGACAAACCCGAGGTGTTCCCGGAGCGTGGCGGGTACGAAAGGCTGGCATTGTGCTACTCTACGGTTGAAATCGGGCTCGAGAAGCCATTCTCGGTCCTGCATATTTCCGACACCCACCTGACCGCGGCATACCCCGGAGAGAACGAGAAGAAGCAGACCCTGAACAAGAGACGCACCCAGACTTTCGGTGGCAGGCAGGAAGAAGCCCTGAGGGACTCACTCGCATGGGCGAAGCAGCACGTGGACTATGTGCTGCATACGGGAGACCTCATCGACTGGCAGAGCGAAGCTAATTTCGACCTTGTAAGGAAATATTTCGGTGAGGGAATGACTGGTTCCCTGGGCAACCATGAGTTCACTTCGGACATGTGGCTCAGCGAACCGAAGGAAGAACAGACAGAGAAATACAAGGACTATTCCCGGGAGAAGCTCCAGAGCGTCTATCCTTTCGACATAAGCCTCAATTCCCAGGTCGTGAACGGAGTGAACTTCGTTACCCTGGATGATGTTTACGGATATGTTACCAAACAGCAGGTCAAGCGTTTCCGTGAGGAGGTGAAGAAGGGGATGCCTATAGTCCTCTGCATGCACGTCCCGTTTTACACTGACAACATATGGCGTGCCGCCCATCGGTTCTGGAATGAGAAAGGCCCGCTTTCCAGCGGTGTCCTGCCGAAGGTCACCGGAGACTTCAAGAGGCAGCTTGAAGACCCGGTCACCTCGGAGTTCATGGAGTACCTGAAAAAAGAGCCTCTGCTCAAGTGCATCCTCGCCGGTCATGAGCACATCTCAGTCGAAGACAGGTTCTCGCCGACCTGCCGTGAATATGTGACGGGGAGCAATTTCCTGTTCCATGGCAGGGAGGTGATATTTATCTGATTATAGTTACTTCTCCCCGGGACCGGTGCGGTTGCAGCGATTTGAGCGGATGCGACTTATGAGCTGAAGCTTCACCGGTCCCGGGAGCAGATTGTCAAGACACAAAAGAGAGGGTGACTAAAAAGTCTTAGGACTTGAGGTCATCCTCTTTTTTGTACAAATTCTTCCAGATAAAGGCTGGGCATTTAAAATAAATAGCTATCCTTTTGAAATTCAATCGGATAGCTATTGCTTTTCTGATAAATAATT